>NZ_JBFNGQ010000011.1:0-139851 GCF_040784015.1 Lentilitoribacter sp. EG35 | reverse complement strand
AGAATGTTTGGAAAGCTCAAAGATTGGAGACGCGTCGCTACACGCTATGACAGATGCCCAAACGTATTCGTCTCCGCAATCGCACTCGCCGCAACCGTCTTATTCTGGTTATGAGTCCTGAGCCTAACAGTGCTTGTAGTTCTTTGAATCTAATTGACGTGGTACCACATACGTTAAAACACACCGCCGTCACCTGGGCGTTCCAGGGTGGTATGACTATTGAAGATGCGGTTGAATATTTTGCCACATCTGCCGAGACTTTGTTACGAGTTTATAAACAACACTCACCCATACATCAGAAACGAGCGGTAAGCATTATCGATCAATTTGATCTTGATTTCATTGCGGATAACGTTGCGGCGGATAAAAAAGACTTAGCGGGAATATGCTAAGCCTTTGAAATTACTGGTGCACCCGTTGAGATTCGAACTCAAGACCTCTGCCTTCGGAGAGAAACGGGCGTATTGGGTTTTTTATTATTTTTTCAATGACTTAGTGCGACCTAGTGACTGAGCCTGTACGCGTCCTGTACGGAGAGCCTCTTGAATTCGGTCGGTTGAATTCTCTGGATGAGCGTAGGTTCTTTGCATTAAAGTCTTGTCTGCCCACCTTCCCGCGTCTGCTACAGTGGTTGGGTCTAGTCCCTGCCTGACAAGCATTTCGGTTCCAAAACCGTGACGGCCTGCGGCGTGTGGCATGATTGTTTCAATACCGGCACGTTTGCAATCGGTTTTCCAGCCTTTGTACACCCCATCTTTGTTGGCATACCCAAAAACGCGATATGTCATTTTGCGTCCCGCATGAGGGCCCTGTCTTGGTTTGCGTGGGCGTAGGTTTGCCAGCTCAACTACGAGATCCATTGAAATGGTAACCCATTGAGCCTCGGTGCCTTTTGCTTCTGGCATCCAAATACGGGCGTTTTGTAAATCTAAATCTTCTGGTTCGATCGCGCAGGCTTGTGAAATGCGAGCGCCAGTTTCAAACATGAACAATGCCATCGCTTTCCGGTAAGGGCTTTTACTTGCGGCGCGAAACGCATTAATCCAAGGCCATGAACCTGGCGTCTTTTCTTGCCTGCTTTGTTTGCCGCGTAACTTGTCCTGTTTGAGCATTTCTATTTTTGAATAGCTCTTAATGCGAATTGCCGGGCCTTTACCTAGATCATGCGCATTATTTATGACTGAGCGGATTGGGGTTACGACCCAGCGCCGCCATGTATCTGTAGAATTGTTGGGGTATAATTTGCGGCCAAGATTTCTGACCTCAGTGGGGGAAATTTCCGATAGCCGTTTATCGCCAATTTCTGGCAAGACAACTAGCAACGCATTGGCAGTCGCTTGATCTGCATCATATAGCAAAACAGCCTCTGAGAATGTTAGGCTTTTCTCGTCACCAATGTAGTAACGTTTGACTTCGCGGATTTCGAAGTCCGTGACGATCGCTTGCGCTTCGGCTTGGCTGCACTCAATAGATGCGCCAGTGCTTTGTCTGTAGTATTTGCTGGTCGGTATTCTGGCGATCCGGCCTCTGAACCACCATTGTCCGTCTCGCTCGTAGATTTTGAGGGGCATGGCTGACCTTCCTTAAATACTGAATCTATGTGCTCAGCGCTCATGATGATCGCACGGCCACATTTTTTGTATTGTCCAAGCGTTCGGGCGCTTTCACGCAATGAGCGTGGCGATAAAGAAATGCCGTTTTCTTCAAAAATCGCCACCCATTGTTCTGGTGTCTTATAGTTTTTCAACACACTTGGCATCGATGTCGTATCATTCATGATCAAATCCAGATTAGTTTTGGATAATAATCAGAATATAATCATAAAATTTTCCACGTCAAGTTTGATTATTTTTAGATCAAGCTCCAAACAGGTCGTTTTGCGTTAGCACCTTATCTATCGACTTGATTCTATCATTTGGTATTTCAATGTTCGCTGGCGTAGGATGTATCTTGGCAATCGTAACCTTATCAGTGCCTATTTCAACCAAGTGACCAACACTTAAATATACTTTACCGTCGTCACCCTCTTCATGCACGGCTGCGGTATCTCTAATACGGCATGGAATGTGAGGCGAGGCAAAGCGTATTTCGCCATCGTTATGCTCTGGAGCCATTGAACTTCCAGATATATAGAAGGCGTAAATATCCCTTGCCTGCAGCAATGCAGGTGGGCTAAAGGTTGCGCCAATTGGTTGTTTTTCAACGATAATTTTACCTGATGCAAAACTAGCGCCCGCAGAGCCGATGATGGGTATGCGCTTTGAGCCTAAACTCATTGACGATATATCACCAACGGTATCAGCGGCGCTTTGATCTTCTGAAAGATCAGCCAGCGAGAAGCCTAAGGCGGTTGCTATTTTTTCCGCTTTATCAAGCCCGATCGTGGTGCCAGTTTGCTTTAAGTATTTTCGAATGGTTGCGTCTTGCACACCAGAGGCACGAGCCAGATCAGGGATTTTCATATCCAGATCAATCATGCGTTTTTGGATGCGGTCTTTTACAATTTGAGTAGCCATAACCATAATTTATTCCACTTTTCTTATTATTGTTTCTGATTATTTTCATAATATAGGTGTTGACTTTCGGAATTTAATACGAAATATGGAAAATATTCCGATTTATTGAATTTTTGTGGGATCAACATGCAGAATACGACAATCATAGAATTGGTGAATATCGCCCATGCGCTTAGTGTTGCGACGGGTAGAAAGCCGACAGCTATCTCAGGCGAATATCTAGGTGGCGGACCTCGGTTACAACAAATCGAAAACGGTATTAGCGATGTTGGTGCAAACAAGGCCGATGAATATATCGCTAGAATGTCTCGTGACTGGCCTGCTGATAAACAAATACCATTGGCATTGCTTAATTGGCGTCATCGACAGGAAGCGTTTGCGCATCCTGAATATTCACATGATGCTTATTATGGAAAAGTTTCATGAGTGGTGCGGCGTCACGGAAAATTCCTGATGAATGGATTGAGCGGGCAAAGTCGGTTTCGATACTCGACCTAGCGCTTGATTATGGCGCTTCGCTTAAACCGGGCCCACGGCAGATGTCGGCGCTTGAGCATTGCGGCCCCTGTCCTGTTTGTGGTGGTAAAGATCGTTTCTCCATTAATACACAAAAGAATGTTTTTAACTGCCGTGGCTGCGGGTTGGGCGGCGGACCTATCAGGCTTGCAGTGCACGTGCATGGATGGGATTTCCGTGTCGCCATTTGTGATATTATTGGTGAGCAAGATCCCGCGGCTGTTGTTAAAGATACAAAACCACTTCGCCAGAAGCCAATCAAGCCAGCCCAGCAAAGGTCATCTGATGAGAGTAATGAGTGGCGATTGAAAAAGCGCAAGCTCGCGTATTCTTTCTGGAAAGAAGGGCAAAAAAACCATCATATGGCAAATGCTTATTTTGAAGTTCGTGGATTGTCTTTGCCTGATGATATTCTCTACAAATTCCGCGTTATTGAGAACATGGAATACCATCATCTGAATAAATCATCAGGGCGGCAAGAAGTTATATATACCGGCCCTGCACTGCTTGCGCCGATTGTTGGTCCAGGTGGAAAGTTTATTGGTTTGCATCGATCGTGGATCGATTTGAATAGGCAAAAGGGCAAGGCGCAGATTGTTGACCCTGAAACTGGCGAGCTATGCGTATCTAAAAAAGTTATTGGTTCACAAAAGGGCGGCCATATTGTTTTGCGCGATGATGGTGTGCAGAACAAAGTCGCTTTGGCCGAGGGTTACGAATCTATTCTGTCCTATGACGCGCGTCATGACATTGAAGATCATGCGCTTTGGACTGCCGTTAATCTTGGCAATCTATGTGGTAAATCCATAAGCCGCATCAAGCATCCAAGTAAAACAATCACAACACGAAACAAGCATAAGCGAGCGGTCAAAGTTGGCGGTCCTTTAGCTGATTTGAGCGATATGGATGCGCTTATTCTTCCTGAAAGATTTGAAAGCGCGATCGTCGCATCTGACTTTGATGGTGACGTGTTTGACGTCAAATGCAAGCGCATGCGGGCTGTTGAACGGCATTCAAAACTTGGTTCGAAACATGGGCGCAGCGTCTTGGATGATCCTGCGCCGTTTGGTCGTGATTGGAATGACGAACATTTAGCGCAATTGGAGTTGATGTAATGCGAGATTTGCAAACTGCACGAGAAGTTTTTGCACTGTTTTTAAGTGCGCAGATGATCAAGCGACGTTGGAGTGCAAACCGTGTTGCCAAAAAACTTGATATAAAAGCCAGCTCGATCAACGCGGTCAAAAACAGAAAGCGTTGTGCGGCATCGGCGCTGGATAAGCTTTTAGATTTTTCAAAAATTACCGGCACATGGGCTGAGCCTGTTATCAAAGAAAAGGATGCGCGTCATGCCTCAATCTAGCATAGGAATGAATTGGGCTGTTTTTGGCCACGTTGTTAAAACTATTCGAGAAACTCTCGGCGTTAGCCAACGTGTTTTTTGTGAGCAATTGCCTGGTGTGTCGCCACCGGTATTGAGCCGCATTGAACGCGGTAATCCTGCAGAGATTGGGCCGTATCTCATGATATGTCGTGAGCTGGATATCCATCCATACGATATTATTGAAATTGGACCTGTCACCGTTGACCAATTGAAAGCCGCATCTAAGCAGAAAGAAGATGCTTGATGGCTAGCCAGAATATCTCAACGGCGGTTATGAATAGGCGTTCTGAACCAAGTGATAGCTTGGATGATTTCCCGACGCCTCCTTGGGCGACACGTGCATTTATTCATCATATTTTACGTGTCTACATCCATAAAACAGACACTGTTTTAGAGCCGTGCTGTAACCGCGGATATATGGCCAATCCGTTAAGGGAATATTTTGATGATGTCTTCTGTTCCGATGTAGAGGATTACGGTTATGAACACATGGACGCTAAATGTGATTTTCTATTTCCAGATCAGCTTGAGGCACACTACCCGAAAAGAGCAAATTTTGTTTTTGCCAACCCGCCTTTCAAGTGTATTGATGAATTTATTTATCGCGCCTTAGAATTGGCATCTTGTGGTGTGTTTATTTTTGCCCGCACATCTCTTCTTGAAGGTTGTGAGAGATATCACAGATTATATCGCGACAATCCTCCCAAGATTTTTGCGCAATATGCTGAGCGCGTCATTCTCCATAAAGGTCGTTTACTCGATCCTAATGACACTTATTGGCATATTGACCCCGATCCGCAGAAGACAGGATATAGGAGGCCATCATCTGCAACATCCTACGCGTGGTTTGGTTGGGGTGATCGCTTACCAGAAATGCGCCCACATTGGATACCGCCATGTAGAAAAGAATTCGAACGCGGCGGCGATTATCCCGGCAATCCAAAAGCGCCAGTTGATCTCGTTGGAACCATGTTTGAGGGATTGGCAAATTGAGCAAGAAAAAAGAAAAGCTCACGCCGGAGCAAGAGCTTGAAGCACAGATACTGGAACAATGTGCGCGATATGAGCGTGATGATATTGGTAATGGTGAGCGGTTTCGGGCGCGGTTTGGTGATCTTGTGGCATCGCCATCACGTCGGCAGGCGCTGCGGGTTGCGCATATTGGATGGCATATTTTTAATGGGCAATGTTATGTCGAGGATGAAGACGAGCGAGCTACACGTCCACTAGCGCATAAAGCTGCGCGAGCGATTTTGGATGAAATACCGCTCATTAAGCCAACGGAAAATGAGCAACAGATTTTGGATGGTGGGTTAGTCTCTGATGGGCTTCTGTCGGACATGGGTTCGTATGATCCCAAATGGGACACGAAAGAAAAAGACATTTATCAGGCCAACAAGGCGCAGGTAGATGCGGCTGATAAGGTCAAAGCTTCGCTTAAAGACCGTCGCGCATCATTAAAACGTCACGCAAAATCATCGGCTGGGTCTAATAAGATTAATGCTATGTTGACCGAGGCTGGGCCATATTTGTCGGTTGGTGTTGATCAATTGAATGTCGATCGGCACACGATCAATACTGCATCGGGGCTTTTGACATTCAAGCGCATAGATGCTGACAAAATAGAAGACGGTGAGCGCACTTGGGAAACCCATTTAACGCCGCATAGTCCTGATAATTTGGTGACAAAAGTTGTCTCGCATCCGGTCGATATGAAATATGAGTTTACACCCGGCGAGGACTGCCCTGACTTTGAAAAATTCTTAACCTTCGTTATGCCCAGTCAAGAAATGCGCGATTTTTTGCAGCGTTATATGGGCTTGTGTCTCACTGGTCTTGTGACCGAGCAATGCTTGCTGTTTTTTCTTGGTATTGGGCGAAATGGCAAATCAACCTTTGTTGGTTTGATGAGCCAAATCTTATCTGAATATGCGGTAACGCTAAGTATTGATAGTTTTTCTGGCGAGAATAGACGTGGCGGCGCGGAAGCTACGCCAGATTTGGCGCGGCTACCTGGAGCGCGATTGGTTGCGGCATCTGAGCCTGAAGAAGGCGTGGTGCTGAAAGAGGCATTGATTAAAACTCTGACAGGTGGCGAGAAGTTCCCTGTTCGGCGTTTGAATAAAGACTTCTTTGAGGTTGATCCGCAATTTAAAATCATTCTGTCCGGCAACCACACGCCGCGCATCAAGAATAATGATGATGGAATATGGCGGCGCATCCACTTGGTGAAATGGGATGTGCAGGTTGCGGAATCTGATGTTGATAAAGACTTGCCGAACAAGCTGGAAGCGGAAGCGGCTGGCGTATTTCGTTGGATGATTGAGGGTGCGCTTGATTATCTGTCATTTGGATTGAACCCACCTGATATCGTGCGTGAAGCAACTGCGGAATATCGACAGGAATCAGACTCAATCGGTAGTTTTATTCGCATGGCATGCGACGTCACGGGCGAAAGCCATGATGAGGAAAAGCCTGCTGATCTTTACAAAGCATTTGAGAAATATTGCGATGTGGAAGGTGATTTTAAAATCAACCAAACAGCCTTTAACCGCAAACTAGCCAAAGCCACAAAACTTGCCTTCAAATCGCCTGACAATAAAGCGGTGAAGTTTATGAAGCGCAAGAGCAGCACGACCTTTTATTCGGGCATAAAAATCAAAGATGATTTCCGAGCTTTTGAAACGACTTCTTCATACAAGGATAAAGATCAATGAGTGTAGCTGTTCGTGATATTTCCAGTTTTGAAAACAGCCAAGATCTGATTGCGCATTATGCAAATGTGCGCAGGCGGTTTCGTGGTAATGCCAATAATCGGCCGGAAATTAAAACAATCCGCATTGAGCGAACATATGACGCAATTCCGGTGCCAAAAATCGAAGTTAAACAGCCAACAAAAGATGCTGTTGAACAGTTAAAATTACTTCAAATCCTGTGTGCGAAATACAGCAGGAAACAGAGCATAAGTATTGATATTTTTGGACAGCACGACTTGCCGATTGAAGGTCTTCTCTTAATTGGAAAATTCATCAATCATGCACATGTTACGCATGGTATCGCCTATACTTGTATGACGAGATTGTTTGGTGTGCACAAACATTACGCGCCAAAAATGCGTCAATTTTACAATGAGTATATTGCTAGAAAATCAGAATACTCTGATTGTTCAACTGATTGTGTCTATACGCATGTTCTCCAAGATATTCTTCAACAAGTTTCCCAAAAACATGTCATTTCAGTTGACGAATTAAAGAACGGTGACAGCAAAAAATTGCGTAAGCTCGCTCGGCAAGAATTTTGTTTTCGAGCGGTTAGGGAAACTGACGAATTCCAAATTGATATTGCTAAATTTATCAACAGAGACATGTCAAGTGTGCGCCTGGGAGAAAGGGTTCACCAACGGCGCATTGATACGATGCGCAAATATCGAGTGGGGGCGTAGAGATGCAGAAAAATTACATATTGCAAGAATTGCTGGACGCTAAATCGCGTGCCAAGCGTGCTGATGTGCTGGTAAATATGACGCCGCATTTTATCGGGCTTTACAGACCTATCATCGAGACATGTTTGCGCAAGAATGGCGACGAAGACTTTATCGTTTTCTTGCAGGTTCATAGTGCTTTTATGCGGGCAACTGGCCAAAAGCTGGATGATGCCTATGAAGCGCGAAAACGGGCAGTTGTTCAAATTCGCTCGACTGTTATGACAGGGCTATCATGACAGTTATTCTCGATAAACCTCATCGCAAGAATGGGCCAAGCGTATACGAGCGCGAAATTCGTAGTGCGGTTGTGCAAAAATTCCGTGATATGAGGCCAAATGGACGTGTTGTGCATGAGCTCAACTCGGCTGGTACAGGATCAATTCGGTTTGACGTTGCCTGTGTATCACGTGCAGAAATTCTAATTTGTGAGATTAAATCCAAGTTGGATAAACTTGATCGCCTTGAACATCAGATTCCCGCAATGGACCTATGCGGTCATCGCACAATCGTTGCTTTTGATGAGAAGTTTCTTGATGAGAGAAAATCTAACCCTGATGCGATGACACATGAGCGTGAAGGTGAACCGCATATTTGGGCAGTTCCAGATATGATTGGACGGAAGGCTACAAGTTGGGTTTATCCTGAAAGGCAGCGAGGAGGTAGGTATTCAAAATGGCACTGGCAAATGCCTGATCCTGCCATTCAAAAACCATTGTCAGGTTCAGCTTTACACATGCTCTGGCGTGATGAATTGTTAGAGCTTTGCAGAACCTTCAAGATTGCTACAGGTAAAAGGCCAAATAGATCCATCCTGATTGCTGCCATTCTTTGGGGTTGTTCTGGTGAGCAAATTACTAAGGGAATATGTTGGACGTTGCGCAAGCGAGTGTTTGCTGAGGCAGACGCGCCACTTGATGAGGAGTTGAAGATATGACCTTTACTGTTGCTGATATTCAGATTGCGAATTGGGTGGCGGTGACGGTTCATTGCGCTGCGCCTAATATTTGTCTGGTCGTTGATAAGTCATCTAAGGTTTTGACGCTTTATGATCCGAATTCCATTTCTGATGTCATGGCTGGTGATGAACGTTCTCTCATCCGTGTTCCCTATTCAAAAATTTTGAAAGTCTATGCTGATAATGAAGCTGCCTTGCCTGATATTATGAAACTGAAAGAGCTTAAACAGCAGCACATGATGCAAGCCAATGCGTTGTTTTGGCCTGAAGTTGTGGAAGGTGTGTGATGTTTAACAAATTTCATGATGATATGATCGTTGACCTATTTGCTGGCGGCGGCGGCGTTTCTACGGGCATTGAACGGGCGCTAGGTCGTTCGCCTGATGTGGCGATCAATCACTCTGGGCCTGCGCTTGCCATGCATCGGGCTAATCATCCGAACACGCTGCATCTTCAAACTGATATTTGGGCGGTTGATCCCTATAGTGTTTTTCCGCAACGCCGCATCGGTTTGCTTTGGGCGTCTCCCGATTGCAAGCACCATTCTAAAGCGCGAGGAGGAAAGCCAAAAGATAGCAATATTCGTGATCTTGCATGGGTGGTTGTAGATTGGGCTGAAAAGCGCAAGCCAAAAGTGATATTTCTTGAAAATGTTGAAGAATTTACCACTTGGGGGCCTATCGACAATGACGGCAAGGCGATCGAGGAATTTGCCGGCATTGAATTTGAACGGTTTGTTCGGCGGTTAAAGCAGGCTGGTTACAAAGTTGAATGGAAAGAGCGGCGCTTTTGTGATTTTGGCGATCCAACCATTCGCAAGCGATTGATCTTGATTGCGCGGTGTGATGGTCAAAAGATTGTATGGCCGAAACCTTCTCACGGGCCGGCAGATAGTTTGGGCGTAAAGCAGGGTAAGCTTTTGCCCTATCGAACAGCCAGTGAGATTATTGATCCTTCGATTCCTTGCCCTTCCATCTTTGCATCGCGCGAAGAAATTTGGAACGAATATGGTGTAAGAGCAATTCGACCACTTGCACCCAACACTTATTCACGGGTGTTCGCTGGATTGGATAAATACGTTCTGAATGCTGAAAAACCTTGTTTCCTTACATACGCACAGCACGGCGGGGCAATCCGAAATCCCGATGAGCCGATACACACAATTACCGCAAGCCGAAAAGATCAAAATGCGGTCGTTTTCCCAAAATACGAATGCGCTGACAAAGTAGCGGCATTTATGGCGCAACATAATACCGGTGTTGTTGGTCATTCGCTTGATAAGCCTGTTTCGACACTGACGCAAAGATGTACACAGCAAACGCTTGTCGCGGCACATATGATGAGCCTTAAAGGGTCTGACCGCAGTGCTTATGAAATGGATAGGCCTGTTAATGCATTGTGTGCCGGTGGAGGCCATGCGGCTATGGTTGCGGCCTATATGGTCAAATATTACGGGACCAGCAAGGCGCAATCGCTGAATGAGCCATTACACACTGTAACTGTCAAAGATCGATTCGGGCTGGTTTGTGTGACGTTTGGCGGTGAACCCTATGTGATTGTCGATATCGGGATGCGGATGCTAACTGCGCGTGAGTTATTCAGGGCGCAAGGGTTTGATGATGATTACATCATTGATCCGATTTTTGAGGGTAAGCCGCTGACCAAATCAATGCAAACATCATGTGTTGGCAATTCCGTGCCGCCTGGCGGGGTGGACGCCCACATTGTCGCAAATTGCGGCTGGCTGGCTGTGCAAGATCGTGAGGTGGCGTGATGGGAGTCTATGTTGATGATATGCATCTTCATTCTATGGGGCAATTTGGGCGCATGAAGATGTGCCACATGACCGCTGATAGTACTGATGAGCTACTAGCTATGGCCGATATTATTGGTGTGCAACGTAAATGGATTCAGTATCGTGGTACTTGGAAAGAGCATTTTGATATCGCTACGAGTAAGCGTGTGTTGGCCGTTCGCGCTGGCGCAAAAGAAATCACTATGCGCGAAGGTGCGTTGATGTCTCGCGCTCGAATGCAAACAATGGTGAGGGCATCTGATGCTTTGTAAAACCTGCGGAAGATACCATACTCGATCTTGCGATGACTGTGTTGATAGTCAATGCGTCATGAATTGTGGCCCTGCTGTTGTCGACGTTCGAGGCATATTTGATGCGGCTGATGCTGAGTTTAAACTTGAGCATAAATCAGAAACCGAAGAACAGCGTGTTGGACGCAGGGCTGCTGTTAGAGGATTGATGGTGCGTATTGGCCTTTATGACATATGGCAATTTTCAAGAAATGAGGAAAAGCGAGATGGTTGAAGGCGGTGGAACGTATCGTCCTAGCAACGGCACCGAAGGCGATATTTTTATGTCGTATTGGTGCGAGAATTGCTTGTTGTTTAATTTTGAAGAGCCGGACAAAGCTTGCGACATCAATCTACGCGCTATGGCTCATTCGATAGGCGAAAACGCATACCCTGCTGAGTGGCAATACAATAATGGTGGCGAACCGGTTTGTACTGCATTCGCTGAAGATGAGCCGCACGAACTTAGATGTCCAAATACATCCGACATGTTTTACGAAGAATAAGGAAAGACTATGATAATCGACACGTCTGCTATGACTACTGACTGTCCTTATTGTAAAGGAAAAGGCGAGTTTGACCCTACGATTGGATCACGAATTCGATGGCTTAGAAATCAAACCGGACAATCTCAAGATCAACTAGCCAGCGTTATCGGAATGTCTCGGCCAGCGCTCGTTAATATGGAGCAAGGTAGACAAAATATAACTGAACAAAATATCAAACTAATTTGCAAGCATTTCGGCGTGAGCGCTGACTGGCTTCTAGGTCTTCAATAGAAGGGACGAACGATGCTGAATGAGTTGTTTAAAATTGAGCAGGAAATTTTGAAGCAAGTTCCTCTAATTGAGCCACCAACATGCTGCTGGCTCATGACCGATTCTACATTTTCATATTGCCCAGATTGCGCGTGGAAAGCTCGATGGAATGAGATGCCAACTGTAGGACCATGCCCAGACCAATCTGCGTGGTATCTACGGTCTGAATTTGAAGAACTATTGGAAGAAGGTATATGTGGGGGACGCGATACTCATAGCGATACAGTGGAGTACTGTGAAACATGTGGCTGCATGCTTAGTTATTTATTGACCGATTATGGTCAGTTAGTAGAATTACAGAATTTCGAAGAATTTCCGATTAGTGGTTATGAAAAAATATCTGGTGAACTTATCTATGAAGTTACCAGAGTATGCATGAATTTAGATTGGCATGGCGCAGATCAGATACAGGCCAAATCCGCCATAAAACTTGCCAAGGACCTGCTCGTAGCGGTCAAAAATAACGCCCAAACAAGCTCAAAAACTGAACCAACATAAAAGGGACCTATTATGTCATTGGGTTCAATCATAATTTGGTGTCAGGGTTGCGGTGCATTTTGCGCCGCATTTGCAGCGGTAGGTTTGGTTGATGCATGAGCGGTTTCCAGGGAGTTTGGTTATGTCGATTTTGGCGCTGTGGCCGCAGTGTTGGGCGGTGCAGAACGCGTAGACTGACCAGCCGTTATCAACCAGTTTGCCAAATGTGTCGTAGGTGATTGGGGTTTGGTTTTTTGGCATTATCTGGTTTCACCTTCGTTTTTATTTCGATTGAAATATGAAAATGTTCATATTATGTTCTTACACAGGAATCAAGATAGGAATGGCATATGCGTGATAGATGGGCTGATGTTTTTAGGGTTGAAGAGCATATCGCGGATGGGTATTCGGATTTTTGCGCGTTTCTCAAACAGGTCTTGCCGGTGTGGGAAAAGGCGTTTGTTGCCAGGCTGAAATCAAAGGGTGTGCGGGATGATGAGATTGAGATTTATTATCGATCATTCAAGCAAGGTGTCGAGTTACCGTTTATCTGCGCGCGTGGTCACAAATGGACATATCACCCGATGAAGAAAAACGCGACGGTGTGTCTGACCACATGCCGGAGTGTGGTGGGTGAAAGTGAATTGAAATCGCCGCGAGATTGGACGCGGTATCATTGAAGGAGGAAAAGAATAGATAATTGATACGCCAGAAATCAGAGAGGTTTTTGCGGCATATTATATGCGAGAAGTGAAGCTTAAATATAGTGTTTCGCTAGGGGCGGCAACGGACACGAGTGAGCTGATAATTTCAGACCGGGTGTTTGATGAGAATGAGGGAAATTTGCCCTTGTTTGCTGTTGATGACTGAAATTTCGGTTGCAAAACACACTCAAAACTAGAATTACTGATTTTATTTCTCTTATAGCGCTATTAAATTTATCTGCATAAATTCAATTAGTTAGCGTGAATGGTGATAATGAAAAATCTCCAGCAATCGCAAAAACCCTAAATTTCACTAGTTTACAAATCTGAAAAATATGCTCTCCTAAGTGGTGAAGGGACATATAATGAGTGAGTTAGTTGAAAATATTGCGGGGCTATTGCGTCGATCGGGGATTGATGAATTTGCCATCGGTGCAAACTTTAACGAACTTGTGCCGCAAGATGTCATTACCACCTACGATGATGAATGGCAGAAGATTTATTTTGAAGGTGAGATGATGTTTCGAGATCCCGTTTGCTGGGCTGGAGCATTTTCAAATAATCCAATTTGGTGGAAAGATATCCAGTCTCGCAATTCTGTTATGCGGGAGGCGCGGCAATTTGGGATCTATGGTGCCAAGAAGCCTGGTCTTGTGATCCCTGTTTATAGTGGTGGCGAGAAAGTTGTCATAAGTGCGGTTAGTCAAAGCTTTGATGATATTACCGTTGAGGAAATCAACGATCTGGTGATCGGGGTTTCTGATAGTATGTTTCAGCGTTTTTCGCCCTCTCAAATTCCATTATCGGCGCAGCAAAAGGCTATGCTTTGGCTTAAGTCTGAGGGTTTTTCTTATGTTGAAATTTCTCGAATTTTGCGAGTAAAGGTCTGGACAGTGAATGACGGATTAGACCGAGCGCGAAATGCATTGGCGGCGCGAGATACAGTGCAAGCAGTGAGTGTGGCTATAAGGAGGCAAATCATAAGTTGATTTAACCCATGATTGATTGTTCTCATTTGGTTCTAGCAACCAATAGGAGAATATCATGGGTAGATTACGAACCATCATCGTTAACTGGTCTAACATGGTGCAATACTCATCTGAATGGGTGGCACATCACCGTTTAAGAAAAGCGGTTTTTATAGATAAAGCGGGTTGGGAAATGCCTGTTTGTGATGGATTGGAATTTGATCAATATGACACGGCCTATTCAAACTATGTGATTGTGCTGAATGAGAAAAATGAATGTGTGGGATGCGCGAGAATGATGCCGACAAACGTGAGAATTGGGCTGCACACCTATATGATTAAAGATGCGTGTGATGGAAAACTGGATGGAATACCCAGCGGTATTTTAGATATTGAACCACCCGTTGACGGCCATGAATGGGAGGCCACGCGCTATACGATTGACCCCAATGTGGGGATGAAGGATGCGAAGCTGATTATGGATGAAATACTCATTTCGATGAAAGAATTCGCCAGATCGAAAGATATCACCAGATTTATTGGGCTGATGCCCACGGGTGTTTATCGGATGTTTAAACGTGCGGGGCATGAGGTGGATATCATCGGGCCGGTGATCGATATCGACAATCGTAAAACAGCGGTTGCTTATATGCCAGTTTAATTTGGTAACGGATGGAAAAATGCTCAACGACACCCCATATGAATATTTGACAAATTCAGAAAATGAGCGCATGTATGTGGTGCACGTCAGAAATGGGCGTGTCAGGATTCGAACCCTGAATAACTCATGGCGCTCCTACCGCGCATCGACGCGGTATTTCTGTATCTGGAATCTATCCAGATATCTATGGGGTGAGCATTTAGGCCGCGCAAGCGGACCTATTCGTGTAGCTGTGAGGCTCGTTTTAGGTAGTTCGAACCTGCTTGTTCACCCCGCCAATTTTAGCTTCGATCCTAAGATTGGCGACAACTCACAGAGGTTCAATATGAACTATAACACTATAGAATTTAACCAAGGCTATTTGCGCAAAATCGAGCTTGATACGACCACATGGTATCATGCCCATGATGCGTGTGATCTGCTTGGCGTTGTGAATAATGGTGCGGCGATCGATGAGGTGCCGCACGATCATAAATTGATGGTCAATGGCGATGTGCTTGTCACTATAGACGGGTTTGAGCTGATTAATGCGATTGGCCAGAGTGATCGTCGGGCATTGTCGTTGCTGTGGCTCAATCCTATACCTGCTGTTATGGAGGTGAGTTGATGACTTATTTTATAAGATTAGGCCAATTGAAACGGTCTTTTGCAATTCAATTTGGCACTAATATTGGTCGAGCTGTCGTCATTGAACCCGCCATAAATGCGAATATTGCATTGACTAGATTTTGGCCCAAATTCGGCATGGTAACGAATGGCATCTTCTTTAGACAAGAAGCCTATATGCATTCCCATTACCTCGATCTTAACAGCATTCGCATCGTGCGGGTTTTTAGGGTCTGGAACAAGCTTGGCTTTAGGTCTGTCGTCTTTGTTTGTTCGTTTCCAAATTATTTGAAGACTGTCTTGGTAGAAAGACTCGCCAACAATATTGACTTTAAAATCTCGGTTGGTGGCGAGTATGGGTGTCTTTTTGAAAAGTCCGAACATGGGAATCTCTCTACAATTTACAATTGTTTGGGACGCTATTTCAAATTCAACAATGAGTCGAGTCCTGTGAAAGGAGTATGCTGATGACCTTCAGTGATTTCATAAAAAACGTTCAAAAACATAATAAGCAATGTACTCAACCGCAGGAATATCAATCGGATATTCTTAAACAATTAGATGTTTCTGAATTTCGGATTGTCGCACATCTTAAAGGTTGCTCGATAACAGGAGCTAACAAAGGTATGTTATTGCGTCGTAAAGGAGAAACATCATGACATATTTTGATCATACCTTTGGTGGGAAACATGTTCGCTCTGTTGTTTTGGATGGCGTGTTTTGGTTTGTGGCATCCGATGTTTGCCGGTGTCTCGGTATAAGTAACTCGCGAGATGCGCTGACTGGACATTCTGCAGATGAGAAGCAGCTAATAAACATAGGTTCCGTCGGTAGTACCGACAGAACCCAATCGCTACCGTCCCATAAACCAAATTTGGGTGGAAACCCCAATGTGAACTGTGTGAATGAGCCTGGTCTTTATCGATTGATATTTCAAAGCCGCAAAAAGAAAGCCGAGGAATTTAAGCGCTGGGTACTGCATGATGTATTACCTACCCTTCGGGCCTATGGGAGTTATGATATGGCTGATATGGACACCACTGCAAATCCTGACCCTGCTAATGTTGGTGAAGTTTACGACCCATTTGAAGCAATTGGGGCTGACAAGGTGAATGATCGGCTGGGGTTTATTCGTGAAGCGCGGATGATACACGGCAAAAAGGCTGCAGCTGAGCTGTGGGTGAAAATGGGTTTTCCTGTTTTTGTGCCGCTTGATGAAGCGCCCTACCCTGATCGGCAAAACCATGTGTCTGATTTTATCAATGATGCATGCTTTGTTACGGGTGGCGATGAGCAAATTATGCCGTGTGATCTTTATCAAGGATATGTAGAATGGTGCAAATCCTCGCGTCATTCGCCGCTCAATAAAGCCGCGTTTTTTCGCCGCATGGCACGTGAGGCAGGCCGCGCATACGATCTGCAGCAAGGCGGTGTTGGCACTTTTGCCAAACGCAAAAGCAGCTCAACATATTATCAGGGTATTATGCTTCGGGCAGAGTATATGACCGATAGAATGCGATTGATGGATTAGCTGTCGTCTCTACAAAGCTTTGTTAAAAGCCTCGCCAAACTGACTGGATGGCGGGGCTTTTTTATTGCTGTGATTTCAAAATTCTAAATATTGCAAAGTGTGATAATCTGAGTTAGTTTTTTTCCAGATGTTGCGAAGGCTTCAACTTATCGCAACATCTGGTACCAATTAATTGGTATCTATCAAATGCCTATGTGTTGGCTTTAGTGAATGGCCATAGTGATATGCGCTACAGCTAAGCCGACATATAGAGCGGCAATTACAATATGCATGTTATCTCCTTTCTCATGGAGGCGGATTTCCTAAATCAAGCCTCGACTGGCAATATGATTAAGACCTCTCGGTTCTGGCGCAAGAATAAAAGTATCGCTTTCCCCAAAATTCACATGCTTAGTGTACTAAGTAGGGATAAGGCAGGTTTGTTCTAATTTTGTTCTAATTCTCAGATCACTATTTCAAGCACATAAAACAATGTGAAAACGTCGCCATTGGCGGGGTTTTTTTGTGTCTGTTGTAATTGAAGCGATTGAAAGCTATGTGATTATCGTTGTGTGGTTGTGGGGAAAATGAATTGCCGGAACAAAAACCTAAGAAAACGAACCCGATTGTATGGGTGGTTATGATTTGTTTTTCATGGCTTGGTTTAGCTGGTCTTGCGGACAATGTTGTTGAATGGCGTGAATGGTTTGATGCTGGTGTGATACAGCATTGGAGAAATGCGCAACGATGGGCTCTTGAACACTTACTGTTTTGGTTACCGTTTCAACTTCCCATATGGATTTTTGACTATCTAACAATTGGAATTGTATTTGGCAGAGCATTTGTTGTGGCGATGCTGGAAATGGAATCTGAAAATGATGAATTTCGTATCCACCAGAGAAATATCCGGGAAAAATTTGAGTTTATGGTAGGTCTCGTAATTCTAGTGTTTCTATGGCCATTGGTTCTGATGCTTTACGGGTTTATGGGCGTTCAAGGACTAATGTTTCTAAATCATAGAGACAGCGATTTCGCTGATATAGGTAAACTCACTGTAGGCACCTTCAAATGGCTGATTTATAGTATGCTCGCATCAGTGCCGGTCCTGTTCGTGTTGACTGACTTTATTAAAACATTCTCCTAATTGATGCTGATAGGCATCTTAAGCTAGTACGGCTATGAGTGTTGCCAAGCTTTAGCTTGGGAATTCTCATTGTCCTTATATCTCTTTAACACAACAACATGCGTAGTTTGGTGGGTTTGATTTGGCCTAGGCTTTATTGTGTTGCCTACCCTGCCCCTGACCCCTTTTTGACTTTGAAAGCGATGCTCCCTTGCGACCCTTTGCGGCGAAACACAAGCCCAAATGCGGCGAATTTTACCTTATTATCACGAAATATAGGTTTATTGGCCATGATTTGAATGCATGGCTGGGCGTGGTTTTTTCTGATAATTTTCCGAAATTCTTCAAGGTTGTAGAAATCACGAAATTTGTGGTTTGATTTGTTACTGATTTTGTTCGCTTCGCAGCAAGTTTTTGCTTTCGACCCACAAGCGACCCAAAAATTATTGTTTTATTTCAGATAGTTGCGAAGCAAAGGACGCAAGAAATCGAGTTGGGTTGCTGTTTGAAAAGGGGTTTGGGGTATGGGAAAACGTGCTGATTGGCACATATTTGGCTTGCTGTGGGTTGATGGGTCGCAGCAAAGAAAGTGCTTTGCGTCGGAAAATAATCATAGTAAAATCAAATTGTTACGCGGCAAGGCGATCAAGGGACGGATATATTGCACCCCGCCTCTATATGTTTTTAGGGGGTGTCTCATATATGGATAATAATCCGAAAGTTGGTACCCCCTTTAGAGCTTTATGTATGGGCGTGGTTTTATGCGTCCCTTGCAGCCCGTTGTTTATCTTTGCTTCTCCTACGAGAAGCTATTTGTCAATTAATTCAAAAAGTTAATATCAAAGAGAGGAATAAGAACATGGGAAGCAAGCGGGAAGCAAGGCAAAATGAACATGAGGTTGGACAGGTTATTGAGCTGGATGTGGGGCTTCGGGCTGCGCATCGGCATGGGGTGGATCAATCACTTTTGGCAGAGGATGCGCGATATGCAGCCAAATGTATTGATGAGCTTGTCCATGGCAAGCAATTTGCACGATGGGTCTTGCTGCAAGTGAAGCCTGAGAAATGCGATGAATTGGCGGAGCAAATACGCGGATTTGGGATTGGTGTGTGGCAACCGCAGGCCACGCGCAGGGTGCGCATTCAGCATACGCGGAAATTTAAGACAATCACCGAAGATATCGTGCCAGGCTATTTCTTTGTTCGCGTGGGTGATGTGGCTGCGGCGGCATTTGGGCTTTCATCGCTTCGCCATGTTTATGGTGTTTTGACAAATGGTGGCAAGCCCATTGCTGTGAGCGATGAAATGATCGAGATGTGGAAAACTGAGATACACGATGCATCACAGGACAAAAAAAATGTTGTTGAGATTATGGAGGGTTCCAAGGTGAGTGTGATTGGTGGTTCTCTTCAAGGATTTCAGGCTGTTGTGACCGCTTTGATTGAATCTCGTGAGGCTGTTTTTGCGGATGTGAATATCTTTGGTTCGGTAATTAATTCTGAAATACCACTTGAAATCGTAAAATTTTCCGATTAGAGCGGAAAACAGGACGATTTGCTGATCCTAATGCATTTGATAGTTTGTAACGCGTTATCTTACGAGCATAGAGCAAACCCATGAGGCAACGCCGCAGGCGATATCTAATCCTCTCAGATGGATGCTTGTGGCCTGATATTCGGAAATTAATCTTAAAATCGGAAAATTGTTTCACGGGAAACATTACGTGAAACAAGACTGTTTGTTCACCGTCCCCTGACCTTATCGGTCATGTTTTGCGTGGTGTTCGTTCTCATAATCGATCAACAATCACAACAAGGGATAAATCCATGGCCGTAAGAGCTAAGTTTTTTGTCAAAGAAGTTAAACATATGCAGCACTCCTCAAACTCGGAGCAATTGGCGGAAATCGCTATGGCTCCTGTTTATGCGGATGGTGAAGAAAATGCTGTGTGGTCTAAGTATACGCCATCGGGTGAGCTTTCGATGCTTATCACGAATGAAGACGCTATCAGTCAGTTTGAGCTTGGTGGCGAATACTTCTTGGATATCACGCCTGTTGAGAAGCATTGATTTGATATGCCAACGATGCCGACGACATATCGTTCACCACGCCAGCCAAGCAGGCGCGAGGTGCGGAAAGAATATGATCGGCATCGTGGGTCTGCGAGAGAGCGTGGATATACGCATGATTGGGATAAGGCATCCAAACGCAATCTGATTATGTATCCGTTGTGTGTTGGCTGCTTGTCAGTTGACCGCACACAAGCGGCGACTGTGACTGATCATATCATACCGCACAAAGGTGATATGGATCTGTTTTGGGATGGTAACAACTGGCAGAGTTGCTGCACCGATCATCACAACATCATCAAGGCAATTCTTGAAAACGAATATGCAGATGGAAAGATTAGCGAAGAACAACTGAAACTTGATAGCGATCGAGCAATAGAACTCACAAACCTTCGTATGTAGTGGGGGGGTGGGTCTAATCTCTAAAACCTTCATCTAGCGGACCGAACGGCAGGTGAGATTTTTTTGTCCGCGTAATTCCGAATATTTTTTTTATTGAGAGACAATGGCACGTGGTAGAAAGCCCGCACCCGCAGCAATTAAAAAGGCCAAGGGCAATCCGGGCAAACGGAAAATTGGAGAAGACCCAAAGGTTTCAGAAACTAGCGTTTCCACCAAAAGCCAAAGTTCTATTTTGTCGTATCCAGATTGGCTTGATGACGATGGTCAAAAGGTTTGGGATAAACTTGCCCCGAACCTGTTTGCATTGAAGCTATTGACCGCAACGGACTTTGAGACATTTGGTAGATACTGCGAAAATTTTTCGACATGGTTGAAGTTGAGGACCATACTGAAAACAGTCGGTTTGATTTACACAGTTGAGACAGCCAGCGGAACGGTAAGTCGGGCACACCCAGCCTTCCTAATGGCTGAACGTCTGGATAGACTGCTAACTACATTTGAAGCGGACTTTGGTTTAAACCCAGCAGAGCGACAAAGAATTTTCGCAGCTCGTGCGGTTCATCCGCCGGGTGATTTATTTAATTCGAAATCTTCGACAGATGAAAGCAAGGCGGTTGAAGAAAAACCGGTGAATGAGGAAACGAAAATTCACGGCTTCTTGAATTAGTCATTTGTTACGATATGGCAAATGCAGTTGAAAGACCGCGTGGTGTAAACGCGTCCGCGACTTACGATAAGAAACGCAAGTTATGGGTAGACGGAAAATATTGGTTTGATGAAAGGGCAGCTGATCGGGCTGTCAGCTTTTTTGAAACCAAGCTTTGTTTCTCAACCGGCGAATGGGCTGGTCGGCCATTTTTACTGGAAGGCTGGCAACAGGATGACATTGTTCGTCCTGCCTTTGGTTGGAAGAAAGCAGATGGAACACGTCGATATCGTAAGATTTATGTTTGGGTTCCAAGGAAGAATGGCAAGACTGAATTAGCGGCTGGTGTTTCATTATTGGCATTACTTGGTGATGGTGAATATGGAGCTGAAATCTATTCGATAGCGAAAGATAAAGACCAGGCATCTATCGTTTTTAATAAAGCATCGGAGATGATAAATCTCTCGCCTGAATTAAGCGGTGTTCTAGAAACATATAAAACATCTATTTTCTATCCACCATTGAATGGATCGTTCAAGGCACTTAGCGGCAAAGCAAGCGGGAAACATGGTTTAAACACATCTGGTTTAATCGGCGATGAAATCCATGAATGGAACGACGGTGAGCTATATCAGTTTATGACTGACTCAGAGTCGGCACGAAGACAACCAATTGAATTCCTAATTTCAACAGCTGGAAAGCGAGGCGGTTATGGTGAGGAAATTTGGGACGAATGCATAAAAATACGTGATGGGATAATTGATGACGAAGAAACGCTCGTTGTTATCTATGCGGCAGATCAGGAAGACGATTGGACTGATCCGAAGATTTGGGAAAAGGCAAATCCCAATCTAGGCGTATCTAAAAAACTGGAAAGAATGAAGAGCGATTGCAACAAGGCAAAACAGTTGCCGAGATTGCAAAACTCATTCAAGAACTATCAACTTAACATCTGGACTGACCAAGCTTCGCTTTGGTTGCCTATCGATATGACCGATGACGAAGGGCGAAAGTTTGGATGGGATCAATGTATTGGAAAACATCATTGGTCTGAATTGGAAACGGTGCTTGCGGGTAAAACTTGTTTTGGTGGTTTGGACTTATCATCAACAAATGATCTGTCTGCATTGTGTTTGTGGTTTCCAGTTCAATCTGGTTTGGATTATCCGACAGTGCTTATGCGATTTTGGAAACCTCGCGCTCTACTGGCGCAGCATTCGAAGCGTGATAAATTGCCTTATGAAAAATGGCACGAAGAAGGTGCTTTGTTCGCAAGCCCCGGCAACGTTGTTGATTACGAAGCCATCCGTCAACAAATTTATGCGGACGGTATAAAGTTTAACATCGCATATGCTGGTCAACGGGATGTTGAATCTGGTCTAGGCGGTATCGCCATCGATCGATGGAACGCCACGGAAACTTCAATAAAGTTGCAGGACGAAGGATTGCCGGTTGTTCTTTTTGGTCAGGGTTTTGCGTCTATGAATGCACCATCCAAAGACATCGAACTCTTGCTTCTGAGTAATGGAATGCGCCACGGCGGGCATCCTGTTTTGCGTGAGCATGCAAAAGTAGTGACCGTCGAAGAAAGTCCGACAAAAGACATAAAGCCGTCAAAGGCAAAATCAACACAACGAATAGATGGGATTGTTGCAATGGTAATGGCCAAAGGTATCGCATCTACAGGATTGCCAAATACCGGCAGCACTCCATGGGATGATGATCCTGAATTTGAAATGAGTATCTGATGGGCTTCTTTGATAAACTTGGACTGACTAAACGCGGTTCCGTTCCCAGCGGTTGTGTACCTGTCTCATCGTCAGATTTTATGCAGCTAATAAACTTAGCCAATAGTTCTCTTTCTTCGGCCGGAATATCTGTGAATACGGAATCCGCTTTAGGTGTTCCTGCTATTTGGGCAGCTGTAAATTTTATGTCAGGCACAATCGCAGGTTTGCCGCTTCATGTTTATAAAAAGAATGGCGATAGCAGATCAAAATTAACCGGTGGCATCGCGGCGATTTTGCATGATGCAGTCAATGATGAAATGTCATCTTTTGAATGGCGTAAGTCCGTATTCGATTCTGTGTTCACGAGTGGTAGGTCCTATACGTTTATAGAAAGAAACAGCTCAAACAAAATTATGAATCTTTGGCCACTCGACCCAGCCGGAGTGAAAGTCAAAAAAACAGGTTGGAAAAAAACATACACCTATAAAGATGGTGGTTCAAACACATACACCTATGAAGCCTCAGAGATCATAGATATTCCGTTCATGTTAAAAGCGGATCTAGTTTCACATCGAAGCCCAATCCTAACAAACAAAGATACGATCGCGTTATCTATTGCCGCCACCCAATTTGGTTCTAAGTTTTTTCAAAATGGAGGCGTTCCACCATTTGCGGTTAGCGGTAAGTTTCAATCCGCTGGTGCTATGACAAGAGCTGCAAATGATCTTGAAGCCGCTGTTCGGAAAGCTGCAGAAGAAAATCGTGCCGCACTGGTATTGCCAGATGGTTTGGAAGTTACACCTCTTGGGTCTGATGCTGGAAAAGCGCAACTGCTAGAATTAAAGCGATTTAGCATTGAAGATGCTGCTAGAATTTATTCCCTTCCGCCGACCTTCCTGCAGGATCTAACCAACGGCACGTTTTCAAATACAGAGCAGCAAGATTTGCATTTTGTAAAACACACCATCAAACGATGGGTCGAACAAGCTGAACAAGAGCTAAATCTTAAAATATTTGGTCGAAGAAATAACCGCCAATATATTGAGTTTTCTATGGATGGTCTTCTGAGAGGTGATTTCAAGACAAGAATGGAAGGTTATTCGACTGCTGTCCAGAATTCCATCATGAAGCCGAACGAAGTCCGGGCAAAAGAAAACATGGCGAGTGATCCTAGTGGTGATCATCTATTGGTACAAGGCGCAACAGTACCGGTCGAAGCGCAAATTAAACTCATAAACAATAATGCTGATGGAGATAATGATGGATCGTGAAATTCGCGGCGGCATCCCTGCTGAAATTCGCACTGCAGATGACGGTGTAACGGTCGCAGGATATGCTGCGGTCTACGGTGAGCGTGCAAATATCAGCGATATGTTCATCGAAGTCATCCAAGCTGGCGCATTTGAAGGTATTCTGCAGAGAAGCGATGTCTCTTTCTTGGTCAATCATCGTGGAGAACCTTTGGCGCGGACAACATCTGGAACTTTGTTGCTTGAAGCTGATGAAAAAGGTTTAAGAGTTGAAACCAAATTGGATATTTCGGACCCCGATGTAATGCGGATCATCCCGAAGATGCAACGCGGGGATATGGATAAAATGTCTTTCGCGTTCTTCATGGATGGTGGCAAACAGGAATGGGATGATACTGGAGAATTACCGGTTAGAACAATCGAGAAATTCGGTTCGATTGATGATGTGTCTATTGTTACACACCCCGCATATGTCGGCACTGAGATTGGATTGCGCTCACTTGAAAAGCACCGCGATCAACTAGAGCGAACAAATAATTTCAATGCGGTTTCGCTTCGACGACGCATGAAAAAAGACCTTGCCAAGAGAACGACTTAGGCAAGAGAACGGCGCTCGATCCTCGTGCGGCCTATTCCAATATTAATATGATCATAAGGATGAATAATCATGTCAGCAGAGATTAAGAAACTGCGCGAGGAACAGGCTTCCATCGCAACCAATGCTCGCTCCAAATTTGATGAAATCACTTCGGAAACTCCCGAAGCTCGTGCACAAGAAATTGAACGTGAATTTGATACTATGATGGCTGAACACGACAAAATTGGCGAACGTGTTGAACGTCTTGAAAAACTGGAAGCAGCCGAACGTAGTGTAAATGCACCGGACCCACGTCGCCCTGGTGGTAACGTGGAAAGCCGAGAACCGCTCGACGATGATAATCAAACTTTGGATTATCGTGCTGCGTTTCATGAAATGCTCAGTGCTGGCGGCGATATGTCTGAGGTTTCTGCGGAAGCTCGTGCAGTGCTGCGACGAGGTGTGGCAGACAGTGAAACTCGTGCGCAGTTAACGTCATCCAATGCTGCAGGTGGCTTTACAGTTCCAACCGAATTAAGTGAGACGCTTATCGAGGCAATGGAAGCAACCGGGCCAATGTATAGCGATATTGTATTCACCATGAATACCAGTGGTGGTGGAGAGATTGAACTCCCAACTATTGATGATACGGGCGATAGTTCAACGGCTATTCACACAGAAGGATCTGATGTAGCAGACGATGCGTCTGGTGATGTCGTATTTGGTCAGCGAGTGTTGAATTCATACCTATATAAAACGCCATTTGTAAAATGGTCTATGGAGCTGAATTCAGATAGTATTTTTAATATTGAAAGCTTGCTATCTCGCTTACTTGGAAAGCGCTTGGGTAAAATCGCCAATCAAAAACTTACTACAGGTTCCGGCACAAACGAGCCTAATGGTATTGTCACTGCAGCATCTCTTGGAATTACAGCCGCAGGTACAGCGTCGATCACCTCCGATGAACTTATCAACATGCAAGATGCATTGGATGAGGCATATGAAAATGGTGGTACTGGCTGGATGATGAATAAACAAACCCGTTCAGCAATTCGCAAGCTTAAGGATGGTGACGGAAACTATCTTTGGCAGATGGGTAATATAAAAGAGGGTACACCTCAGTCTTTGCTGGAACGCCCAATACGTCTCAATGAAGCGATGGCAGTTATTGCAACCGGCACTCGCCCCATCATTTACGGTGATTTCAAAGAGTATTATGTCCGCAAAGTTGGCGATCCAATCTTGGGTGTGATGCGTGAAAAGTTCTGGCCTAATCTGGGTATTGCTGGGCTTATTCGTATTGATGGTGAGATCGGCGATGATCGCGCGATCAAGGCATTATTGATGTCATAACATCGTTTTTTGTTTCGGGCGGCGTGTTCGCCCGTTTCATAAACCGATGGAGAAAGCTATGAAAATTAAACTTCTAATATCTCGTGCTGGTGTTGGGTTCTCACAAAATGCTGGTGAAGAAATTACGGTGAAGGCTGCTGAAGGCCAGCGTATGATTGATGCTGGACAAGCGGAATTAGTGCGTAGCGGAAAAGAGCCGGAGAAGGCTGTTCGCAAGTCATCTCAAAAAAAAAGAGCAACGGTAAGGCGCTAGAATTATGGCATCGTATCACGGGTCAAAAGACTATAACCTGACGCGTTCTGGTGAACCGGCTGCATTGATATCTCTGGATGACGCTAAAGCCCATTTGCGTTATGAAGACGATGATCAAGATGACTATATTAACGGTCTTGTTGGCGCTGTTAATGATTTCATGGATGGCCCATATGGGGTGCTTGGCAAAGCAATAACTAGTCAAACGTGGTCATTAATGCATCCGCCAGTATCTGGCGGCGCGGTCTTGATTATACCTTTGTTCCCGTTAATCAGCGTTACCTCGATCAAATATTACGATGCTGATAATGAAATACAGACCGCCGATAACACAGATTTTGTAATTTTCGGAAACAACGACAAAGCCTATATCGAACCGCTAACGGCATGGCCTGCGATGTATGATAGGCCCGATGCGATTGACATCGTCTTTGTCGCAGGCTTTGCGACTGTGCCTAAAGGTATCATTCACGCGGCAAAATTATTGCTGGGTCATTGGTTTGAAAACCGCGAGTCCGTCACTGAAACATCAACAAATGAAGTGCCGCAGGCGTTTCAAAATCTCATTGATGTTCATAGAACTGGATGGGTGAAAAGCTAATGGCTGGCGCAGGAAAACTTGATCGGCGCATCATTATCGAGCGCAATACTGGAAGCGGTGTGAATGAGTTCAATGAACCTGACGATAATTGGGAAAAATTCACTACTGTTTCAGCGGAGCGTAAAGATGTTTCTGATAGTGAAAAAATAAGTGCTGGGCAAGTGAATGCTACCCGGATGAGCCGCTTTGTAATTCGATCCTCGCAAAAGTCCCGAACGATCGATGCAAAAGATCGCATCAATTATGATGGTACTTTGTGGGATATAAAAGGGAAGCCAAAAGAGACTCTTCACGGGCGAAGTCGGTATCTAGAAATTACTGCAATTGCGCAGGCAGATTAAGCCTGATGTCAGTCGAAAAAATTGAAGGTTTACGGGATCTTGAAAAAGCTTTTGCGGGTATTGATAAAGCAGTAACGCGAGATTCGGTTGCTCGTAGAGTTCTTAAAAAGAACGGTCAACCGCTTGCGGATAAAATGAATGATCTTGCACCTGTTGGTGCTGGTGAAAACGGAAACTTAAATAAGTCTTACGCTGTTTCTACAAAACTCAACAAACGACAGCGTAAATTTGCCAAGAAAGGCAAGTCTGATGTCGAGGTTTATGTAGGAACGAGTGACCCTGCGGGATTGCAACAAGAATTTGGTAATAAAAATCATGACGCTCAACCTCACGTGCGCCCTGCATGGGATGGTGGCAAGAATGAAGCGCTTGACGGAATAGTCAAAGACACAGGCATAGAATTGATCGCTGCGGTGAAACGTCAAGCGAAGCGCAAATTGAAGGCATTGAAATAATGGAAGAGGCACTCATAGCATTATTACTTGCTGATAGTGGGTTGGCTGCACTTGTCGGATCTCGGGTTTTTATTGGACAGCGTCCGCAAAATAAATCGGACTTGCCTGCTGTATTGCTTTCAAAGGTTTCGGCTCCTCGCGATTATCATATGGCTGGTCCTTCAAATCTCATTCAGAGCCGTTTTCAGTGTGATTGTTATGGAGATGATTACAGATCTGCAAAGCTAACCGCGCGTGCGCTGATGTCTGTTGTGAATGGATATAAAGGAACGCAATCGGGTGTTGTTGTTCAACTGATCTCTATTGATGGTGAACGAGACGGAAACGAAACGGAAAGTGCTGCTGATAGGCATCTTTTCAGAACTTCAATTGATTTATTAATCTGGCACGACGAATAAAGGAAAACGTTATGACAACAGAAGCTGAAATCGGACATGGATCGGAATGGCGTAGAGGTGACGGAGCAGATCCTGAAGTCTTTACGAAACTTGCTGAAATTACATCAATTAACGGCATCTCCGTGACGAAAGATACTGAAGACGCAACTCATATGGACTCACCTGAGCGTTGGGAGGAAGTTATATCCTCTATCAAACGTACAGGTGAAATTTCTATTGAGATGAATTTTGATCCTGATGGTGCAACAACCACTAATTGTCTTGCTGATGTAAACTCGAACACTCCAAAAAACTATCAATTTGCATCGCCGAATGATGATGTCGAATGGATTATTTTGTGCCACGCGACAGGTTTTGAATTGGGTGTGCCTATGGAAAGTAAGATGACCGCAACAGCGACCTATAAACCAACCGGCAAGCCCGGCTTTATAGTTTAGGAGATTGGTTTTGGCGAATAAAGAAAAGGGCGAGAAATCGTTCAAGGCTCTTGGTAAAGACTGGGTTCTTGTTTACACAACCAATTCTCTTTGTGAGATGGAAGATAAATCCGGCAAAGGTGCACCCGAATTATTCAATGACGGCAAAATAACATCCATGCGATATTTGTTGTGGGGCGCATTGGTTGAGCGTCATGAAGATATTACTCTTCGTGAGTGCGGAAATATTATTGATGAACTTGGCATGGAAGGGCTTGGCAAAATTGTTGGCTCTGTGTTTGAATTAGCTTTTCCTGATGATGTTGAACCTGATGGTGATGCTGATGTGGGAAAGATCAAAGCCAAGGCATAGATTGGACGCTTTTGCAGCGCCGTTGGTGCGCCGCAGGGCATGATATAGAGCAGTTTTGGCGCTTAACACTTCGCCAAATTGACCTAATTATGAGAAGCGACCAAGACGTGCTTTTCAATGAAAAATCCTTGGCATACTACAATGCTTATTTTAGTGGGTATTTTTCTCAACCATTCAAAAATGGCAAGTTTCCAAAGTTTGATAAACATGCACCCGTTCTTGGCAAAGTTAAGTTAAAAAAACAGTCAGTTGCAGATCAAGTTATGATCGTGAAGCAACTTCATGCCGCATTTGGCGGAACACTCACAATAAAAAATCAAGGTTCTTAAATGGCTCAGGCAGTTATCGGCGCTTTGCGTGTCAATCTTGGCATGAACAGCGCTCAGTTCAGTAAAGGTTTGAAAAGAGCCAATACTGGATTGCAAAAATTTGCAAATGCAGCAAAGGCAGGGCTTGCTGCGGCTTCTGTTGCAGCGGTAGCGGCGGCGGCTACAATTAGAAGGGTTTCAGAGGAGGCTGATAAGTTTGGCAAGTCTGCGCAATCGGTTGGTGTTGCAACCGAGGAGCTTGGACGGCTAGCTCATGCTGCTGAAATGTCGGGCGCTAGTTTTGAGACAATTACGAAAGGGCTTCGTAAAATCTCACAAAATGCTATGGACGCATCGCGAGGATTAGCGGCTTCCGCAGAGCCATTTGATGAGCTTGGTGTTTCAATAGAAGATGCAAACGGCAAACTTCGTGAGTCACCGGATATACTTAAAGACGTGGCGGATAAATTCGAGAATATGCCCGATGGAGTAACTAAAACAGCGCTTGCATTGGATATATTTGGTAAGGCTGGGGCTGATCTTATACCAATGCTCAATCAAGGCCGCTCTGGTATTGAAGCAATGGGTCTTGAAGCTGAAAATCTTGGACTTGTTTTTAGTGGCCAGACATTTCGATACGCTGAGGCTTTTAATGATAATTTGGCACGAATGCAAAAAGCTACAGCAGGTGTAGCTAACACTTTGGTTGCTGGTGTTCTTCCTGCGCTTACACAGTTATCAGATCGCATGGTTGCTGGGGTGTTTAGGAGTACAGCTTTAAAAGATATTACAACAGCTCTTTCCGGTGCCTTCAATGTTTTGGTCAAAGGGATAATTTTTACATTTGATCATCTTGGCGATCTTTATGACCTGTTCAAACTATTTGTGGCTGCAAAGATAGTGACGTTTGTTGTTGCGACAACAGGTGCCTTTATAACAATGGCTAAAGGGATTCGTCTGGCGGGTCTAGCTATGGCTTTGTATAGTTCCATTCAAAGAATTGGGGTTGCGAGCTTTGTTGTTATTGCTGGTGTGATAGCTAAAGCGACTGGCTACTATGATGATTTTGCAGCTACTTTGCGCGGTCTATATGATGAGGCAAAAAAATTCATTCCAAAAGAAATATCAGATGGAGCTGAAAAGCTTGCAAATGATATGAAAAACCTTGCTTTGGGTACAGATGGAGCGGCTGAAAGCTTCGATACTTACATAAAATCTGCTGATGGTGCGGCGGCCAGTTTTGGCAATTTGTCATCTATATCAAAAAGCGCGGGATCATTGGCTAAATCCTCGGTCGATTCGGCTTCTGATGCGTGGAATGGTTTGCGTAGTGCGTCTAATAAAGCGACCAATTCCATGATTTCTGGAATGGAAAGTTTTGGCAATACCGCTGGCGGTATTTTATCTGGATTGTTTAATAAGACGCTAACTTGGCAAGGTGCGTTAGTAAAGGCGTTAAGCGCTTTCGGACAAATGCAGCTAAATTCTTATAATCCTACCACTAAATCAGGTGGGTTTTTGAAGGGGTTGGTTGGTAGTTTTTTTGGTGGTTTCCGTGCAAATGGCGGATCTGTTCTGAGTGGTAAAAGTTATATGGTTGGAGAGCGTGGGCCAGAAATGTTTAGTCCGGGTGTTTCTGGCAATATAACACCAAATCATGATCTTTCTGGCGGAGGCGGTGTTGCTGGTTTTCATGTTAGCGTTGGAGTCAGCGTGGATGATGAGGGGGCAATTCAAGCTTATGTCAAAAGCCAAACGCAGCAATCATCTGAGCAAGCTAGGCAGGGTGCTATCAACGAAGTTAAGCAGAATTTTGGCAGTTATTCTAATCAACAGCAACGGTCGGGGACTGTGTCTTGATCCGTCCACTTTATAATTGGCCGGATGTCTTGATCCCGCGACGTGCGATTATTGTTGCACCATCGAACACTGTTAACGGCCTGATTAGTCTTAATGGTTATGAGAATAATATTCCAATATCGGGCGCAAGAAACCAGATGATGATGGAGTTCGGAATGCGTCCATCGTCGATGGGTAATATCTTTGCTTGGCTTTGCAATCAAGCGCGTGGTGCTTTGTTTTCAGTACCTGTTTGGAATAGTCCGCAATTGGCAACGAATGCGACCATTGCAGCAAATGAGTTAACCTATGGAAACGGAATTGATTTCTCAAATGACTTGCCATTCTCATCGGGCTACGGGTTTAAGTACATCCCAACCGTAGATCTGTATGCTGATGCTTTGGCTGGTGATGTCACGATCCAAGTCGATGTATCACGACACCCAAATACATTAGATTATGGCAATGTGATTGAGATTGGGCGCTCTGTTCATCATATCGATGATATTCAAACCGTTGGTGATATTTCTACTTTGACAATTAGGCCGCAGCTTCGGCGGAATTACACAGTCGCAGATGATTCAAAAGTATCATTGAGACCTCACATTATTGGCGAAATTAAAGACCCTCAAGCGCTTACGTCTTTATTTGATCCTGCTCATAATTTCCAACCCGGTAGTGTTACATTGAATGAGGTGATTGATGAGCGCCTACTTTGATATCTTGAACGCTAAGCTTGATGAAACAACATCAAGCGATCGAGTTATTTCAACGCCATCGGTTATTGAGATTGAGCTGCCCACGCGCACAATAAGAATGTGGAGTGGTATCGGTCCAATGTTTACACTGGACGGTAATGAGTGGGTCGGATGGTATGCGGGTGATGCTGGCGACCCTCATGCTGCGATTGATATCCCAACTATAGTTGATGTGAGTAAAGGGACTTCCCCAATTTATCAATTTCCGCTCGGGTGGATTGATGAGGCTAGCTATCAGCTTTTACGTGATGATGCGGACGGTTCTCAAACAAAAGGGAAAAAATTGGTTCTTGGTAAGGTGGTTTTAGATGGCGGTTCAACAAGGGCTATATCTGAGGTTGGGGACAAGTCTCGCCTAACAATTGTTGGTTCTCCAAGTTTTAAAGAATCTCGTACCAAGCTTGCCGATGGAAGTCATAAACTGCTTTATCAAACGACATTAAAAGCGGTCAACTTTAATGCTGGTCGCTCTCAATCCAACTATCCCTATATGACTGATACAAACCAAAAACTTAGATCTAAAAAGCTATATGGTGTTTCCGATGATCAATATGGACAGTTTATTCCACTATTTGAAGCTGGTTATACGTTGGTCAGATGATCGAATTAGAAGCCGCCATTGAACAGGCAGAACAGCGTATGAGCCAAGAGCGATTTGTGTGGTCTAAGAATGATTGCAATATCATCATGGCTGATTATGTCCTGTCACTTACGGGCGTTGATCTTATTGGCAGTTATCGAAATGCTTACAGCGATGAAGAAACTGCAAAAGCCTTGCAGCTCCGATTGGGTGGACCGTTGGCTTCTGTCGAGAATGCGTTCAATTCAATTGGCATTAAATCAAAACTTGAGCATGTGCGCGGTGATGTTATTCTTGCAGATTTCGGTGAGTTTAGCGCTGTCGGATTATCGCTGGGTTTATTTATGCTTTTCAAATCTCCGAACCGTTCATTTCGCATTAGATATGCAAACCTAATGGGAGCTTGGACATGCGTTTAAAACTTATCGCTACTGCCTTGCTTTGTTCAACGATTTTATCGTCAACGCCTGCGAGTGCTGACCCTATTACCCTTGGTGCTATAATTTCAACGGCTCTAAATGCTGTTGGTGCATCTGTTGCTATTCAAGCGGTTGCGGCGCAAGCGGCTGTTACATTTGCTTCGAGCGCTATTGGCGGTGCAATTATATCCGCTGGTATTGGTTTTGCCACAAACGCTGCCATCGGCGCGTTGGGTGGAGGAGGCGGTGGTGGAGGTGGTGGGCAATCCTATGCTGTTGTCACTAATCGCGAAACGCAAGGAAATATAAAACAAGTCGAACCTTCGCGCTTTTGGCTTGGTGGTGTTGTTCGCAAGGGTGGGAATGTGCAGTTCGCCTCCACCAAAGATGGGGAAATATACAAGCTTGTAGCTATTGGTGATTCTGAGGTTGTTGAACATATGGGTTGGTATCTTGGTGATACGTTAGCGACCTTGGATGAAAACGGGAATGCAATCAATGACGCATTTACCTACTCAGGGACGCCATATTACAGCATCGAATCTAGAAATGGCACATCTGACCAAGTCGCTATGCAAACGCTTATTGATGAATTTCCTGAATGGACAGTCAATCATTTGGGCGCTGGAACTGCGGATGTTTTATTGCATGTTGATGCCGTTTCTGGTGAGGCTGTACCCAAAATATTGCGTCACCCTGGTGCGCTTGGTTTAGGTGAAGTTGATATCTCTCAACTAGCTCGCTTTGGCCGTTATTACGACCCGAGAAATGACAGTACGGTCATAGGTGGTTCTGGCACTGAGCGTGTTGATGATCAGTCAACGTGGGGTCCAAATCTTGGTAATCCTGTTTTGATGGTTTTGGCGCACAAAATTGATGTCGAACGGTTTGCAATGGACCCTTCTGAAATCAATTGGGTTGATGCAATTAGTAAGGCCGATATTTGCGACGAGAGCGTCATCGATAGATACGGGAACAACATTAATCGTTATGTTTGCGGCATAACAATTAACAAGCAATCTGAGTCCAATATATCTGCCGAAAAACGCATACTATCGTCTTGTGACGGAATTATTAAGACTGACTCTGATGGCTTATTAATTGTATTCCCCGGTAAGTTTGAAGCTGAGCCTAGCTTGGTGTTTACGGAGAGCGATTTTATATCAATTTCTGTGCAAGATAATGCTGATGGCGAAAGCGATGTAACACATATATTCGCCTCCTATACTGAGCCTGCTTATGGTTACAATAACTCATCATCTGCGGAATACGTGATCGATACTTATGAGGATGGCGACACTGTTAAAACCAGTTCTCTGCCATTGGGAACGGTACCAAACCACAATCAAGCATATCGCATTCTTGCCGCAACAATGGCCAAAGAGACAGAAACACGAAAGATTTCTGGCGTGTTGGGGCAGCGTGGATCGCAGGCGAAAAGTCAACTGTTTTGCAGGTTGGATTTTGGCGATGATAATCTAAGTGGAAATTACATCATCTTGAACTGCGATGATGATTACAAGTCACCATTTTGTCCCGTCACATTAATCCGATGTAATGCTGATATATGGAATTCTGCGGAGGGCAACCGGCCAAATTTGAATATTACCATCACAGCTGACAATTCATTGACAAATATTACACCTGAAGACATGTCTGTGTCGGGGCAAGAGGTCGCCTCGGCGGGTGGCTCATCTGTTCGACTTGTTGCTATATTCACAACGCCTTCTCGCGGTGACGTTGTTGCGCAGATAGAACATAAACCAGACGGTTCTACACTTTGGGAGGCGTTCAGTGTTCGCACCGAAGATGGTTATGGATCGTCAGCTATTGTATCAAACGGATCAACCCAAAATATTCGCTGGCGAGTCGTCACTCTTTCTGGTGAGGCTTCTGACTGGTCATCTGAAATAGACATTGACGCAACCGCTGACATTACTCCCACAAGTGCCCATTCATCACCTGATGTAGTTTTTGGTGATGGAGAGGCTGTTATTAGCTGGATAAACCCGACTGAAACGAATTACGGCTCCACAGTTGTTGAGCGCGCATTTGCCAGTACGAACAGGGGTGACAGTACCCCAATTCGAACCGAGTTTGGATTTGCTGGCTCAGTTGACGGCTTCACAGATACTGGCCTTTCTGCTGGCAGCGTTTCCTATTGGATTACACCTTATAATAAATCAAATATTCCGGGTCCGACCACTGGCCCAATTACCGGTACAATTACATAAAGATAGGTATATAGATGACAACACTTTCCCCAAGGCAGGTTTATGCAGGTCTTCCGTATTCTGAAACGCATCAGCCTGATAAAGCTGAAATCATTTCGCTATTCGATGCATACGACATCAAAATTCAGGCGGTAAACTCTGGCGCTTTAGCGTTCGATCTATTGGCGGATTTACCGTCAAGTGGGAATGCCGACAATACGCAGGCATGGGTAACTGAAGATCCTATCGCGGCAAATAACGGTGTCTATCGCGTTTTGTCTGATGTATGGACGCGAAAGGACGATCTGCCTTATTCTATCATTCCTGTTGCAAATGTCGGGGCAGGCACTGCGAATGCTATTGTTGGGACGGCATCACGAGCCTTATCCGGCACGGCTTTTTCCGCCATCTACATCATGGAAATTGATGAGACAAATACTGATGATGTGACGTTAAATATTGGTGGTGGTGTACAGTCATTGCTTACAGCATCTGGTAATGAAATATCTGCAAACGGCTTGACCGCTGGTATGCCTGTTATGTTTGTCGATGATGGGACTGGTTATAGGCTTTTATCTGATCAATCAGGTGCTGCTATTCAAGCGGCGGCAGAAGCTGCTAAAAATCAAACTGGACTAGATGCTATTGCAACGGGGGAGGATAGAGTTCAAACAGGGTTAGATGTGATCGCGGCGGCACTGAGCGCATCTCAAGCAAATGTGGCTAAAATTGAGTGGCAAGGTGCCTATGAGGGTGCAGCCGAATATGACGTAAATGATGCGGTCTCTTATAATAGCTCTAGTTACATTTGCACCGCATTATCAACCGGCAATCTTCCTACAAATGCATTGTTTTGGGACTTATTAGCGCTTAAAGGAGTGGATGGTGCTGGCGCTGGCGATATGATTGCTTCAACTTATGATCCAAACGCCGTTGCCGGGGATGTATTTGCAATGGATAGCATGGTCGAGGGGGCTACAAAAAAGATACTCTCTGACGCGGAACGCCAAAAGCTATCAGGTATTGCGGAATCTGCCGATGTCACAAATGCGGTAAATGTTAAAGCTGCACTTGATGGAATTACTACGTCCGTAGTTACGCCCGCTGATAACGATATGATCCTTTTACTCGACGTATCTGACGGTGGGACGCTGAAGCATGCGCTAAAATCAAATTTTGGCGGCGGTGGCGGTGTCAGTATTCCCGCCCTATTCTCAAAAACAGATATGTTCTCGCCTGCTCTTTTCAAGGATGGTTTAACCGTCAAAGTTAAGACTGGCACTGTTGTCCCTGTTGATGGTGCTGTTGTCACTATGGTAGCGGATACTCTTGTTACGCTTCCGACTATGGTTGCCGGTACTGATTACAGGGTAGTCGTTCAAACAGACGGTACGCCAATTGCGCAGCTATATTCAGATGCCTTGCCAACGGGGGCAACAATTATCGGCGGTTTTCACTATTTAACTGGTGCAGCGGCGACCGGGCTTAATTCAGGTGGTGGATGGACTGACGAGATATTGGAATGGTCAATGTGGGACTTAAACTATAGGCCTGCGTGTCCAGATCCACGCGGTATGACACGAGTTGGCAGTGCTGGATTTTGGGTAGATATTTATTTTTGCGGTAATAGTTCAAATGATGATGGCGTATCTCGAAACAATGATCCTATTTTAACTGGCACTAACCCGCCTAAGCGTTCAAGTGACTATGGTGGAAATGGTACAGAAGTTCTGCCGGAAATGAATTGGTGGGATGCTAATGAATTTGTCCGCCAATGGGGTAAACGTCTTCCAAGCTATGAAGAGATGTGTCTTGCGGGATTTGGAACAAATGAGACCGGTGGACGCGGAAGTCATCCTATAACTACGGGCCTTGGCACGACAAATGCTGGCGCTTCATCTGATCCTAATTTCACTAGCAAGTGGGGCGTTATTCAGGTCACGGGTTGTGTATGGATATGGACAAGTACGTTATCGGATTGGGAGGGTGTTGCCACAACTAACCCACACGGTTGGGAGGCTTACGATGTAACGGGAGCACGGGGCAAGGTTATTTTACAAAATGATAAAGACCTAACAGCAATGTTGTACGGTGGGAGTTCAGTTTATACATCATCAGGAAGTCCTACGGGCGTAACTGGCGTTGCTGGCTCCCGGTGTGGTGAAACGCTTGAAACACTTTGGGATAATAGTAGTAACATCGCTATCCGTGGCGCATGTGACCACATGTGGCGCTGACGCCACCGCTTAACCGCAAATAACGACAATTAGATCTAAATAACTCAATCAAATTGGTTAGTTTATCTATGGAGAAAACATATGGAAGTCTCTGATCGAGGTCGCGAGGAAATCGTGGCGCATGAGGGTGTTGTTCTGCGTCCTTATAAAGATGTTGTTGGTGTGTGGACCATCGGTGTTGGGCATACCAAGGCTGCTGGTGGTCCAGATCCTGTGAAGTTGGGCAAGATCACGCGTGAGCGAGCAATGCAGATATTCACCGATGATCTTGTAAAGTTTGAAAAACGGACATTAAAGGCATTCACAGTTAAGCTGTTGCAGTCGGCATTTGATGGTGCAGTTTCTTTTGATTTTAACACAGGCGCTATACACAGAGCGACTTGGGTTAAGAAGTTCAATAAGGGCGCAATAGCTGCAGCGCGTAAATCATTTATGGATTGGCGCAAGCCAGCAGCTATTATTGGTCGTCGCACAAAAGAAATGAAGTTGTTTTTTGATGGTGTCTATTCATCTGGCGGTGAGGGCAATCAACGCAAGTTGAAAAAAGCCAAGCCATTAACGCCTGATCCAGTTGTAAAAGAAGCGCAAGAGCTGCTCACGGCGCGTGGCTTTGATCTAGGTGCCATTGATGGTTGGATGGGTAGGAAAACCAAAGCTGCTATTCAATCTTATCAACAACAGCATCCGCATTTGGAGAATGATGGTATTCTAGGCCCCGCAACACTGAGCCAATTGCGCCGTGACGCTGCATTGGCATCTGAGGTTGTTAAAAAGGCCGTCACGCCATCCGTCGTGGGCGCTGGCGGTGCTGGCGCTGTATCTGATCATATGGGTTTTGATTGGCTTAGTATCGGGATTGCTGCAGGTGGCATAACGCTTGTTGCACTGATCGCTTATGTTGCCTGGCGCAATCGTGATTTAATTGAGCGTCGGTTAAACAAAATGTTTGGCAATAGTGTCGCATGACGCTTTTGGCTCGATTATCAGCACTCAAAACAGGTGTTAAAATAGTAATGGCGGCGGTTGTTGCCTCGGCAGCAACATTCACCATCATGTCTATCTATGACGCGTTCATTGATGATCCTGCTGTACGGAAGTCTTATCGCCTAGAAATGCGCGCCCATGAGCTTGCAGAAGCAAACAAACGAATGTCTGAAATGTTGGAGAATAACAATGATTTTGCGCAAATGTCTGAGTGTGATCGTTTTAATGAGCTTGCCGGTGCTAGCGGGTTGCCCCTCGACGACTGTTAGCAGTGACACGCGCGGATCTGGCTATCAGTTTGTGCGTTTTGCGACAAGTGAGGCAGCTCGTGCCGTAGCCAATGATTCGAAGGCTGGCCCAGCCGTGGCCAGTAATAATCGTCAGTGTCAGAAAGATGAGGCCTGCAACAAATGACCGATGAGATTAAGTGGGTTGTTGGAATAGGTGTTTCTATTGCATTGGCAATGTTTTCTCATACCATAACAGCGTTCCGAAATGTTCGTAATTCGCAGAGCAAAGCAAACGCTGACATTTACAAGCGTATTCGGGAGGTTGAAAACGCGTCTGCATCCAAAGAAGATGTAAAAGATTTAAGAACTTCTATGGAAAGTCAGTTCGCTATAGATCGAGAAGAACGCCGCGAGCGTGATAGCAATATGCGCGACTTCATAAAAGTGACCGTGGAAAATTCTAAAGGGCAGAACCACCAAAGTTAGAACAAACAACAAACGGACTGTACGCGTTTTGTACGGGGAAGTGCTGCAAATTGGTGCTTTGTTCTGCATTTAGCTGCAAGTTTCTACGAGTTTAGAAAATTGCCATCTCTGCATAATATTGTTTTTATTGAGAAATTTGGTGCACCCGTTGAGATTCGAACTCAAGACCTCTGCCTTCGGAGGGCAGCGCTCTATCCAGCTGAGCTACGGGTGCATTTGTGTTGATATATTTTAGCAACAAAGATTACATAACCGAACAAACGATACTCATCAATCGTGATTTTGATTATTTTTGCTTTGGTAGCCAAATTCGATCGTTTATTAACGCTGAAGTAAAAAATGACCCAATAATGGGCCATCTTTCTAATCTAGGTCATATATTCAGATTGGCTTAGTAACTGTACCCGACACCACTTTCGATAGCGCGTGCAAGAGACACCTCCGGCCAGCGCCCCTCGCCGCCACGTTTCCTGATTTCCGCAAGTTGCATTTTAGCGCCAATCTTATCCCCACTCTCAACAAGCCCCTGCCCCATATAAGATCTTGCAAGTAAGTTGTTAGGATCTGCCGCTAGCGCTTCTTTGTAGTAGCTCATACCAAGTTCGATATTGCCAGCCTTACGGTTTGTAAAACCATAATATGTTAAGACGCGCGTATCTTTCTGGTCGCTCATAGCTGCTAGTACAGTTTGCGCTTGCGCGTAACGCCCAGCATAGGCCAATTCACGAACAGCATCGTAGCGAATATGATCTGTTAAAAGGTCACTTTTTGCATCGAGGCATGATTTAGTTTCCTTATGCCACACTTTACCGTCTTTACATTTCTTAGATGTTTTTGTCTTTGCAGGCGGTGAATCATTGCTGGAATCTGAACCGGCAGCAAACGCTGCGGATGGGATAGATAATACAAGGGTAAGTACAAGCGTCTTAATCATAACCGTTTCCTTTAAGTTTGCTTATCTATTCGACTTCATAAATAAACTCGATAGCCGTAAGATTAGCTTTTTCAATATTCATTACGATAGAGTTACGTTGCAGGATCGATATTTATTCGATAAAAAATGAAAATACTAAATTTGGCAAATTGTGGTTATGTATTGAATAAACTACACCATTGGTGCGTATGTAATATAACAACGTCTTTAATGAGGACAGTATTTCGAGGCTCTGCGTGAAACCAAATCAGTTCAAAACAGAGTTGATTGCACTTCTTCCAAGGTTAAAGCGTTATGCTTTGACACTTACTCGTGCGACTGGAGATGCCGACGACTTATTGCAGGACACCTGCACGCAGGCTCTTGCAAATTGGAAAAAGTACGACCCATCACAACCTTTGGATAGATGGGCATTTACAATCATGAGAAATGGTTGGTTCAGTGAACAGCGCAAACGAAAAGTTAGAATGGGAAGTGGCCAAACGCCGATAGAAGACATGCATGACTTATCTGACAACCACAATGCAGATGAACATTTATATGCAAACCAGGTCGGTAATGTTGTCCAAAAACTACCGACAGATTTATCGAGCACATTATTGCTCGTGGCGAAAGAAGGCTATTCCTACAAAGAAGCAGCACAGGCACTTGATGTGCCAGTTGGAACAATTATGAGCAGAATACATCGCGCACGCCAGATGGTCAGTCAGTCCCTTAATCGGGGCTCCGAGCGAGGAGATAAACATGAGTAAAGATTATACCAAGCTCTGCGCCTATATTGACGGCGAACTCACGCCAGAAGAAGTGATCGAAATACAATCCCTACTTGGCAGTGATTCAGATTTCGCAAACGAATTGAAGTTCCTTGAAGCGGCCGACCTTGCTGCAAACTCAGACTTTGATGAGATGCTCAACGAACCGATATCACCAAACCTCATTGCACAAATTCAAGCAACTGAATTAGAACCATCCGTACCAGTCGCTGCAAATTCCAATTTCAAATGGCGATCCATTGCTGCGGCGGCGCTTTTCATGCTCGTTGGCGGGGTCGGCGGATATGTTATTAATGAACAAACCGCACCTGATGTACAAATCGCTGCGTCCAAAAACTGGTTAGAATATGTGGCCGGATATCATGGCATTTATGCCGGGCAAAAACGCCACCTTGTTGAAGTCGCCGCAAATGAAAGCGAACATATCAAAAACTGGCTTAGCAAAACCACCAATGTCGGGTTTTCAATTCCAGACCTGTCTCAACATGGTTTGGAATTTCGTGGCGCAAGATTACTGGTCGTCAAATCTCAGCCTGTTGCACAATTGATGTTTACAGATAAAAACGGTGCCGTTGTTGCAATTTGTTTTAAGCAAGGTGCAAATGGTGCGATGGGCTCTGAGGTTTTTGAAGAAAATCAGATCGATGATTTTGATATTATCTCTTGGAATGAGCGTTCTGCTAACTTTCTTGTCATCGGCGATGCGGAACAAAACCAATTGAAAGATATTGCAGACACAGTTCGACTGAATATTTAAAGCTCAATAATAATATTTAGGAAAAAGTTTAGGTAATTAGATTTGCCGGACTAGCCATGTGCGCAAGTAAGTAGTGATTACTCACAAAGTAATACGGCACTATCTAAATAGAACTTAAATGATCCGGAAATCCATCGGAATTTAAATTCGAACCGAATACGACTGCCCGAATTAATCAGGCAGTCGTTTGTTTGCTAACAGACAGGCGGCAGCGCACATTCTGTGATGCGCACTACTGCCTGATTTGCAGTTAAGCAGATCTGTATAGTTTCGTCATTACAAACTCTCTGTGACCAAGAGCTTCAGCTGCTGTAAAGCGGCCATTTGCTGTACGACGGATCATTTCAATAAGGTCATCACCAGCTTCACTGATTGTCTTCTCACGAGTTAGCACGCCGGTTACATCCACATCGATATGTTCGCTCATTGTGCGAAGCGTACGTGGGTTACCAGAGATTTTGATAACTGGTACGATTGGGTTACCAACCACATTACCCTGACCCGTTGGGAATGTGTGAACCACATACCCGGCAGCAGCCATAAGAGTCACACACTCAGCAGCAGCCGAAGATGTGTCCATGAAGTAAAGCCCGTTACCTTTTTCCGGCTCTTCAGCAGGTCCAAGTGCATCAATGTATTTTGAAGTACGGCCAATTTTCTCAAGGTTACCCAAAGCTTTTTCTTCAATTGTCGAGAGACCACCAAGAATATTACCCTTAGTTGGCTGACTATCTGAAAGATCATCTGTCTGGTGCGCAAATATCACATCATCAGAATAAGCTTTGAAGATTTTCATAAATTTAGCGGCGGCTTCTGGATTAGCTGCACGCGATTCACAGATGTGCTCTGCACCAGTGATCTCAGATGTCTCACCAAAGCAACCATAAAGGCCAAGAGGGAGAAGTTTATCATACATGTTACCAACAGTTGGGCATGATGAAAGACCTGTTGTTGTATCAGACTCACCACATTTTGTGGAAACCCAAAGATCGCTGATCGGACGTTCTTCACGTGCAATTTCACTTGCCCAGTGAACATATTCTTTTGCTTGACGGCTGGCAGCTGCGATTGTCGCAATATCGCCATTCTGCTCAATTGAGAACTCGGCAACAGGCTTGCCAGTTTTGCGAATTCCGTCAGCAATAACCTTTGTCCAAGATGGTTCAATGCCAATAACGATAACAGCAGCAACGTTTGGATTAGCGCCTGTTCCGATCATTGTGCGGAAATGCAAATCTAGATCTTCACCAAACTGCAAACGCCCATAGGCATGCGGCAAGGCTAGAGTACCTGAAATATTGTTAGCAACGGCTTGGCAAGCAGCGTTGGAAATATCGTCAACGGGAAGAATGGCTACATAATTACGAACGCCTACACGGCCATTTTCGCGAACATATCCCTGAATTGTTGTATCATCATACATATTAGTGCTCCCTACCAGCGCTTTGTTTTAAGATTTTGAGTGTGCACATGGCCACCCTTTTCAGCCGGACCGACCATTTTACCAATATCTTCACCGTATTTGATGATGGTATCGCCTTCTTTCAGATCAGTTAGAGCAATTTTGTGACCAATTGGCACATCGCTTTTTGAAACCAAATTGAAATCGCTGTTGTCTTCAGTAACAACACACAGCATTTCCGTATTTGCGGTTAGGCCTTCTACAACGACAACACCAACGTTGTCTTTCTTATCGTGAACGAGCAAGTGAGGTATGGGCATAAAGATAATATCCTATATCTAATTTACATATGGCGGCTTTATAACACAGAGCGGGTCTTATACAAGACTTATTATATAAGTTATTGCGTTTTTTTGATTTCATGTGCTATTCAAAGGCGGAGAGGATTCATAAATGTCAGACACGCCAACACCACCTACTCTTCTTTATAAGCAGGTCCATGACGCTGTTTTTGAACGGATAATATCTGGTGAACTTGGCCCGGGTGCAATGCTACCGAGCGAGATGGAATTAGCTGCTGCTTATAAAGTAAGCCAAGGCACCGCGCGTAAAGCATTATCAGAATTGGAGCAAAGTGGTGTCGTGGAACGTATACAGGGGCGCGGCACATTTGTTGCAACAACCACGCCGGAGAAAGAACATTTCCACTTTTTTCGATTGCGATCTAGCGATAGAGCACCAGCAATTCCCAACAAAGGGCTGTCATCGATTATCCGTCGAAAAGCCACCGCAGATGAAAAAAAACACCTAAAGATGGATACAGATGATGTATTTGAAATCAACCGGACACGCGCGATTGATAATGAACCTGTTTGTCATGAAGTTTGCTTGGTAGAGGCCGCCAAATTTTCCGGATTGATGGATCGTGATCCTTTGCCGAACTCGCTTTACCCTCTCTATCAACGTGCATATGGCCAGAGAATTATACAAGCTGATGAAAATCTGAAAGCAGTGCCTGCAACAAGCCCAGTCGCCAAACTATTGGGTATCAAGAAAAATACACCGATTTTGGAAGTCGAACGTTTTGCAATCGGTATATCTGGTGCACCGGTTGAATATCGAATTACATATTTTATTGCCGACAAGTATCATTATAACATTGTTTTAAAATAACGATGTTCTTTACAGCAAACCAATTTGATAGCATTGATAATATGCTTGTCACAATCCACAACTGAACAACAAACAAAAGGGAGATTACCTGCATGTCGGTAGATGAAAGAATTGTCAGCGATTTTGTGAACAATAAGATCGATTTCGTAACAACAGTGCCGTGTAAGCAGCTAGCTGGCGTTATAGATAAGATTGAAGAATCAAAGGATATCTTCCACATACCCGCTAATAAAGAAGACGAGGGTATGGGCCTTTGCGCAGGTGCGTATATGGGAGGCAAACGCCCCGCCATCATTATGCAGAACACTGCGATTGGTGTCACCATCAATACGCTGGTTACGCTTACTCAATATTACCGTATGCCTCTTCCCATGCTTATCAGCTATCGTGGCGAACTGGGAGAGCCAGTTGCCTGTCAGGTGGAAATGGCTGTTCATACCAAAGCTCTCTTGGCGCAACTTAATATACCAACATACCACTTCCACAAAGAAGATGACATTGAAGAACTGGATAAGATCCTCAAACATACTTTCATGTGTAACAAACCCGTGGCAATCCTGACTGATGCCTCATTCTGGAAAGGGTACTAATATGATCCGCTCAGACATTCTTAAAGAGCTAATCCCAGTTATTTCAGACCAACTGGTTGTTTGTAACATTGGCTTGCCGAGCCAGGAACTGCATATGCTTGATGACCAGCCGAGTAATTTTTACATGCTGGGCACGATGGGTCTTTCATCTTCGATTGGCTTGGGTCTTGCCCTTGCACAAAACAAGAAAGTGATCTCAATTGATGGCGATGGTTCTGTTCTAACGAACTTTGGCACTTTGCCAACAATCGCAAACAATGCCGCCGACAACTTCATCCTACTGATCATTGATAATGGTAGTTATGGCTCTACCGGTGATCAACCCACATACGCTGGTAAGAAAACATCTCTGACAGCCGTGGCCAAGGCTTGTGGCTGCGAGAATGTGATCGAATGTTCCGCAAAGGATACTGCCAATGTTGTTAAAGAAGCCATTGCAGGCGATAAGATGACAATCATCGTATCAAAATGCGAATCCGGCAACATCAAGGTTCCGGTTATTACGATGGACCCGGTGGTCATCCGCGATCGGTTTATGAAAACGGTCGCAAGTTAGAGTCTGCGTAGGTAAGAAACAACTTACTTAATGTAGTCCATGATGAAATCGGCGATATTCTTGATATCGTCGATATGAAAAATAGGCCTTGGATCGGCAATCGATTCAAGGTCATCACTAACCATCGCAATAACATTTTTTATTTCTTCTACGCCGGCATTTTTTCTACTTTTGGCACGAATAACCTGTATCTTCGGGAAATCTGCGAACTTAAAACCCTCAACCAGTATTAGGTCAACCGGTTTCATTTTCGCGACAAGCTCATCAAGATCCGGCTCATCTTCATCAGCAATTATTTCATGCATCAAAGCAAAGCGTTTTGATGAGGAAAGCATGACTTCCTGAGCGCCTGATTGACGATGTTTAAAACTGTCGGTTCCGGGCTGATCAACATCAAATTCATGGTGTGCGTGCTTGACTGTTGATATGCTCAACCCGCGGTTTGTCATTTCCGCTACAAGCGCCGCGGTCAAAGTAGTTTTGCCAGAATCTTTCCAACCTGAAATACCAAATATTTTTTGCGCCTTATTCATATCTATTGCTTTCAAACATCTGTTTCGCACGTATCCAGTCCTGCGGGGTGTTTACATTAATAAATTGCTCTTCAAACTCATCCGGCAATTCTAATTTCTGCCAACCTTGTGATCTGATAAAATTCATAACTTTTCCGTTCTCACCGCTCATTAAAAATCTTCGTAAGTCTGCGGCGCATGATATGGGCCAAAGCGCAAATAGTTGCTGTGAAAAGCCACCGACAAACGGGACAATAATTTCAGATGCACTGCCAGCATTCTGCATTTTATCTACAAGATCAATTGGTGAAAATGGCGCATCTGCGGGTACACTTGCAATATGTGTAATGTGCGAACTGCGCTCCTGCGCATGTTCCAATCCAGATAATATTCCAGCCAACGGCCCCTGGCCACCTTCTATGACATCAGGAATGGTGACATACGGCTCTAAACCGGAAGTATCATTTGCATTGACAATCACCTGATTAACATGATCATTCAAACGCCGAATAGCGCGATGGATCAACGCTTCATCACCGAGCTTGAGCCATAATTTATCGTCATTGCCCATACGTCTGGATGCACCGCCTGCAACAACAAGACCACAAATATTTTCTACTTTCACAAAAAGCTCATTTCATTTTCAAGATTTTCATAGCAACATGTTGGAATCTGGCACCAAACTGCGTCAGATGATATCACTATGACATTTAATTTCGCAATTCACTGGACAGAGTGAACAAGTATTCTTAACTGTCATCTAAAAGTAACATATTTATTTAATCAAACAGGCTAACCATGAGTGAAGAAGAAAATAATCAGCCTCCGACTGATATTCGCATCTCTAAAGATCGGGCACTCATGACACTCACCTATCCAGATGAGTATAAAGCTGAATTGACCGCAGAATATTTACGCATATTCTCTCCATCGGCAGAAGTTACAGGACATGGACCTGGGCAGGAAGTCACCCAAGACGGAAAACGCCATGTGTTGATAACTGACGTTACACCAACGGGCCGTTATGCCATACGCATTCAGTTTTCTGATGGGCATGAGACGGGTCTCTATCGATGGGCCTATCTGCGACAATTATCAGAAGAGAAAGATGAGCGCTGGGCAGCTTATCTTGAAGAACTTACCAACAAAAACCTATCGCGCGGTTAGTCTAAACCGTTGAACTTTAGCAGGATACAAAATGGCACAAATCACCAGTGAAATCGTTACTGAATGCCTTAAAACAATTAAAGGCCCCGACCTTGAAGGCGATCTAGTTTCGCGAGGCATGGTTAGTCCGATCATGATTGATGATGGAAAAGTTATTTTTTCCATCACAGTGCCATCGAGCCGAACAGAAGAACTTGAACCCATGCGACTCGCTGCTCAGAAGGCGGTTATGGCTTTAGACGGCGTCACTAGTGCCATGGTTGTTTTCACTGCAGAACGCGAGGCTGGTTCTAAACCTGCCCCACGTCCTACACCTCCACCAAGTGCCCAACCTTCCAAAGGCCGTCAGGTGAACAGCAGCGCACCAGTACCAGGAATTAAATCAATTATTGCAGTAGCATCAGGTAAAGGTGGTGTGGGCAAATCCACGACATCAGTTAATCTTGCCATCGCCCTTGCAAAACTTGGCCAGAAAGTCGGAATTTTGGACGCAGATATTTATGGTCCCTCCATGCCGCGTCTTATGGGCATCAAGGATCAACCGACTGTGAACGGCAAAATCTTGACACCACTTGAGGGCCATGGCGTTAAAGTCATGTCTATGGGATTTCTGGTTGACGAGGACACGCCGATGATTTGGCGCGGACCAATGGTTATTTCTGCTCTTACTCAAATGCTGCGAGAAGTCGAATGGGGAGAGCTTGATGTTCTCGTCGTTGACATGCCTCCGGGCACAGGTGATGCACAATTGACCATGTCACAACAAGTGCCACTCGCGGGTGCTGTCATTGTATCAACACCTCAGGACATTGCGCTGATTGATGCTCGTAAGGGCCTTAATATGTTCCGCAAAGTGGATGTTCCCATTCTCGGCTTGATCGAAAATATGAGTACATTTATCTGCCCTAAATGCGGAGAACACTCTCATATCTTCGGTCACGGCGGAGCACGAGATGAAGCAGAACGCGTTGGCGTTCCATTCTTGGGTGAAATTCCGCTTCACATGGATATCCGTCTTAATTCAGATGGAGGCACACCAATCGTCTCATCCAGCCCGGATGGAGCACACGCAAAAGTCTATCTTCAAATCGCACAAAGCGTTATTGACAAGCTTGACGGTGCTGGCTTTGCGGACACTGCACCATCCATCACGTTTGAATAGCTTGATCTAAGCAATTTCAACTTGATAGTTGATGTTTTCAACATTTATAAATCGGGCCATGCGCCCGATTTCCTGCCTGAGCTTTTCATATCGTTTAGCCGTCCATTTGACTTTGGGTTCCGGCCAGAATTGCAAAACATTTAGATCACTTTTTTGACGGTCCGCTTTGATCTCAATTCGCCCCACAAATTTGTCACCCTCCAAAATGGGGTAAACATAATATCCCCATTTCCGCTTCTTTGCAGGCACAAACATTTCAATACGATATTCAAATCCAAACAGTCGCTCAATCCGATTGCGATCTCTGATCATCGGATCAAATGGGTTGAGAATACGCAGACGTGATGTTGGTTTTTGGAGCGAGTTAAGCTGCTCTTCAATATCATAAAATGCATAAGCCTGATTGCCAGCTCCATCAGCACCAATAATTTCGACAGGAATGACCTGATCTTCTCTACGTGCAAGCCACTCGCGAACTTCCTTCTGGTCCACCGCATCCCAAAACTTCTGGATTTCCCCAACACTTGCACACCCCAAACGTTGAAGCGCGGCATCACAAAGGCGATCGATCTGCTCTTCATCAGAAAGGTTCTCTGATAGCAACCTTTTAGGAAATACCCGTGTTCCAAGATCATAAAACTTTGTAAAATTCACTCGATGGCAAGTCGCTAATTCGCCCGAATACCACATATAATCAAGCGCCAATTTATGTGGTGGCCTCGCCCACATTTCCTTTTTACCTTGAACCTTTGTATCAAAAGCATGTGTGGAAAGCGCGCCCTCTTCTGTAATGCGCTCAATGATTGCCTGGCGCTCAGCTTCATCAAGCATATTTTTGTACCAACCAGACCGGTCGATCTTCTCTTTATGGCGGCGAAACTGTCTTCGCCACATTGGCAAAAATTCCATTGGCAATACCGATGCATCATGCGTGAAATGTTCAAAAATCTCACGCCTCCTCATTAGTTTATCTAACATTGGTTCACGGTAGTTTTGATTTCTGCTCCATAGAATATGATGATGTGCACGAGAGATCACTTGAATCGTGTCAAGCTGCACAAAGCCCATCGCATGGATAATTTGCATGAGGTCAAGCTGTCCAGTTGGCGGCTTGGATAACCCGTTGGCATCAATCCAGAGCGCTCGCATAGTTTTATTATCGATTTTTAAAACTGTCTTGCTCCGTCAATGATTTATCGTGACTTATTCTCTTCAAACTTGCTAACAATTAAACTCCATCCTCAACAGGGTCAAATTTTTCATGATTAAAAAAATTGCGATACTTGGCGCGGGCCTTTCGGGCCTAACACTGGCTACAAAACTAAAAAATTCTGCTGAAGTTACGGTCTTTGAAAAATCACATTCCGTTGGCGGGCGAATGTCGACGAGGAATCACCACAAACATTCATTTGATCATGGTGCACAATATTTCTCAGTGAAAAGCAATGCATTCGCAGGTTTTTTGGAACCTTTCAAAGGTGATCATATTGTTAAAGAATGGCGTCCAAACATTGTTGAAATAGGTATGAATGGAAAAACGAGCCCGGTCATCTGGAAGCAACCACGCTATGTCGCGACACCGGGGATGCGTGACCTTTGTGAGGCTATCGCCAGCGGTCTAAATATTGAACTTAGTAAGAATATCGCACAGGTAGAAAATCGTGATGATGGAAACTGGTTGATCTTAGACGATCGCCAAACACTAGGCCCATATGACTGGATCATTACGACTATTCCTTCACATCAGGCGGCAGTCCTTCTGCCCAATGATTGCAGCATTCAAACGGCTTTGTCGGCTGTACAAATGAAAGGATGCTACGCACTCATGCTTGGCTTTGACGATCAAGTTGATATTCCGTGGGATGCTGCGCTTCGCCCAATACTATCAGCCGATCAAGCAATCTCATGGGTCGCAGTAAATTCGACAAAACCAAATAGAAACAATGGATATTCAGTACTTGTTCAATCTTCAAATGATTGGGCCAATGAACGGCTGGACGCGGACCAAAACGAGATCAAAACATTTCTTCTTCGTGATCTCGAAGACTTGCTTGGTTCTAGGCTCCCCAGTCGCATTTATGAGAAATTGCATAAATGGCGATATGCAAATGTCTCAAAGCCTGCAAACCAAGACTACCTCATGGATGAGGTTCTTCACCTAGCTGCATGTGGTGATTGGTGCCTTCATGGGAAAGTTGAGGCCGCATTTTTAAGCGCTGATGCCTTGGCTAGAAAATTAAAAGACATCATGAGTTAGTATGTCGCCCGCCCACCGGACAGATCGAATACACCACCCGTGGTGAAGCTATTTTCTTCTGACACAAGCCAGGCAATCATGTTTGCAGCTTCGTCAACTTCCAAAAAACGTCCGCGCGGGATTTTCGATAGCATGTAATTTATGTGCTCTTCTGTCATCTGATCGAAAATTCGCGTTTTTGCGGCCGCTGGCGTTAAGCAATTGACGGATATATTTTGATCCGCAAGCTCTTTGCCAAGTGATTTTGTAAGACCTATAACGCCTGCTTTGGACGCTGAATAGGCTGATGCATTTGGATTACCTTCTTTGCCTGCTACGGAAGCTACATTTAAAATTCGCCCATAACCGTTTGTTTTCATACGCTTTACAACAGCCTGATTTGTAATAAACGTTCCGGTCAAATTAACATCAATGACGCGCCGCCACTGATCTAGATCATAGTCTTCAACCGTCGTATTGGGCCCTGTAATGCCTGCACTGTTGACAAGAATAGTAATCGGCCCTAGCGCATTTTCAGTTGCCTTAGTAGCGGCGGAAACATTCTGTGCATCGGTGATATCAACCTTCACCGAATAGTGCTCGATATCACCTAGCTTTTTGCTTGCATCGTCTATTGCCGCCTGATCTGCATCCCATATTGCAATAGCCACACCATCTCTTGCTAGACGTAATGCAGTGGCAAAACCTATGCCTTGAGCACCACCGGTTATCACAACTACTTGCTTTTGAACCATAATTCACTCCCTAGAACACTGATATTTACTAATCCTGCGACGTGCTTATCACACCGCTTATCAGGTTGCTTGACCATAGTTTGTGGATGAAACTAGCACGATTGCGCTCAATCTCTTCTTTCATTACATCTATCTGTAAATGCTTTTGTCTTGCGACAGCTATCGCATCGTCGACATTTGTCTTCGCGAACGTCACAACGTCCCCCACTCTTTTTTGCGCCATTGCATCTTGATCAGCCGAGATTATCGTCGCTATTTTAGGGTATCCACCTGTTGTTTGATGATCTGCTAGTAAACAAATCGGGTCACCATGCCCTGGTACTTGTATCGAACCTCTTGCGACAGGTTCAGAAGGCATATCCAAAGCTCTATTTACTTTCAATTTTTCGCCGTTTAAGCGAACGCCCATACGGTCATATTCAGATGTTAACTTAAATTCAGTTAAATATAGTTTACTTATTGATATGTCTTTAAAATAACTATCTTGTGGACCTTGCACAATGCGAACTTCGGGAGAAGGCTTCAGTGTTTTGGGATCAAAAAAAGAACCTGATGTATCAGCGTTTGATTTCCCATTTTCCACAATGATTTTATCACCTTGTTTATACGGCAATCCGCAAAGACCGGAACCTTGATGTACAGACCGGCTGCCCAACCATTTTATCGCCTGAATATCACCTAGAAAACTAAGATAACACCAACTTCCCCATTCACCGGATCTGATTTTCAAAACAGAGCCTTCTTGAAGCGTAAAGATAGACCAGGGAGCTAGTTCACTTCCATCAAGGTTGATAGAAAAATAACCACCACCTGTTGCCGCGGTAATTTCGCCCTCTATGCATTTGAGGGTAAGCCCGCCGAGTGACACCTCAATCGCAGATGAACTATCATGCTTCCCAAGCGCATAATTCGTCAATGAATGAGCAAGCCGATCCATAGGGCCGGATTTTGTTACACCGTAACGCGCATATCCATTGCGGCCAGCATCTTGAATACTGACAAATGGACCGACCTGCTCTATCTCAAAAACTGTGCGCATGGTTTAGCTCTGCTCCAACTCTTCTTTTGTTGTAAGCTCTCGAAATTCTGCTTCATTCACGCGCGTAAACTCAATGTGATCTCCAACAGAAAACAAAAATGGTTTCGTTGTATCGGCCTGTAGTGGTGTTTTTGCGGCCCTGCCGATAACCCACCACCCCGACGGCATAGTAGCCGTCGCAATCAAACATTGCGGACCTGCAATCATGAGACTTGCCGCTGGCACGTTCATGACAGGCTTGTCTTTCCGCGGAAACTGGATGGACGGGGGAACGCCACCAAGATAGGCATAACCCGGCGCAAATCCATACATATAGACCTTATAATCACCTGACAGATGGTGACGGATAACCTCCTCTTCAGTGAGCTTCGTTTTCGCCGAAAGTTCCGTTATATCCGGTGCATACTCCCCCTCATAGCATACGGGAATTTGCCAAACCTGCGGAGAAGAAGCCGTTCGGCTATCATCATTCAATAAGTGAAGAAGCTGATCCCGCAGGGTACTAAAGTCCGTTACGATCATATCATAAACGATCAAGACGCTTGCATAAGCTGGAGTAATTTCCACAACACCTCGTAAGTCGGCATGACTTACCGCGTGATCAAAATTCAGCACTCGATCATGAATTTTATCATCAACACTATCACCAAACTCTACCAAAATACCAAAGTCGGCTATTGGCTTGATAACTGCACCTTCTAAATCGCTAACCACGAGATCCTCATTTCATAAATGGAGCTATTACAATACCATTAGAGGTAAGTCTGGAATGAATTTCCTTTGCCATTGCAACTGCGTGCGCATTATCACCATGAATGCAAATAGAATGTGCATCAAGAGCAATCTCCCCACCGTTTATGGTTGGCATTTTCCCCGTTTCAAAAAACCGAAGCAATCGATCAGCAGCAACTTCCGCTGATTCAAGAACGGCTCCTTCAATTGAACGAGCGACCAGATTACCATCATCATCATAGGCACGATCGGCAAAAATTTCGGAGTAAACATCAAGACCAATCTCTCTGGCAGCGATTTCAATTTGTGTGCCTGAAACAGCTAATATTGCACAGTCTGAATGTGCAGCCTTAATCGAGCGGGTTATTGCTCGGGAGACATCGATATCTTTGGCAGCCCAATTAGAAAGGGCACCATGCACTTTCACATAAGTTATTTTGTTTCCTGCAAATTCTGCAAGCCCTTTAATCGTGCCAACCTGCGCAGCAATTAAATATTCGATTTCGCGACTTGTCAGCGGAATACGACGTCGACCGAATCCCTCTTTATCTTCGAACCCGGGATGAGCACCCGCTACAACGGATTTCTCTTTGGCCATTTGTAGTGATTGAACCATCGTTTTGTGATCACCTGCATGCCCACCACAAGCAATGTTTGCACTTGTGATGACATCCATCATTTCGGCATCCGAACCCATCACCCAGGGACCAAAACTCTCACCAAGATCGGCATTCAAATCTATATGCGTCATTGATTTCTCCAAGATCTATAAAGCCAGATTATAGCTACAGTTACACCTAATCCCGCGACAACAACACCCAACATATTTGAAATTAGATCAGTAACAGCCGACAAGTTTCCAGCAAATAAGTAGCCCAAAAATACATAGACTGTGGTCCAGCATGAAGCACCTATAAATGCGGATAAGGCAAATGGCACCCACCTAAACCCTGTCGCACCACAAATGTAACTCACCCACGGTCCTGCAGGGCTGATGATCGTTCTGCTCAGAACAATTGCCAAATTACCTTTACTTTGCAACAAATCTTCGCCCTTTTTCACCACTGGCTCAAGACGTTTTTTTCCTCTGAGCCATTCAATCAACCGATTTCCCCGAGCACGTGCAATGAAATAGGCTATTTGATCGCCAAGAACAAAACTAAACAATGTCACAACCACAACATGCCAGAGCGTAAGATCACCAGTAGCCGCAAAACCACCCGAGGCAAGCGCGAGCATCGCAGCAGGCAATGGCACGCCCATGCATGCAATAACAGTAACAACAAACACGACAACCAAGCCATATTGTGGGATCAACGACAGAACATACTCAGTCATCTTTTGGCGCCGGCTGTCTTTCACGCTTTTTCGGTTTTTTCTTCTCTAACGACTCGAGATGAGCCTCTTGTGCAGCGATAATACGTTTGTTCAATTCGCTCAACGTTATACCCATATCTTCAACAACCTTGGTAAGCGGTTTTCGCTTATCAACTTTGGGCCGAAGCTCCATAACATCGTCTAGTATGTTTGGTGGTAGGTCGTAAGACATACCCACATATCTGGGTGTCATCCACCCTTCCAAAGGTTGGTTTTGATGTCTTGGGTCGGCAAAATAGACTAAATTTGCCACAAACCCTGAAGAAAAATATGCGAACGCAACTATAGATACACCTAGTATTCCAAGGGGTATTTTATTATTTTTAATAAATGTAAAAATAAACCGCTTCTTCGGTGATGAATTGGACAATCATAAATTCCAGTTTTATTTGTGCAGATTGTAAGAGCATTAACGCTACTCCGCAAGCTTGTAATTTCATGTCACTGACAGGTATCTGACCCGCTTAGTGGAATTCATTACGATCCAGCTGTATCGTTGTTTTCAATTTTTTAAACAATTGTTGGTAGCTTCTGCAATTGGAAGTGGTGTCAGTTAGTATTTGTACCAATTTATATCTAAGCTAGAAGGTTTTGCATCAAGTTTGCAAAAGTCAAAATGCCCGAAACAAGTGTAAAAAAAACGGATGAACTCATTGTTTCTCATTTTAACATCCAGATCGAAAATAAATTTGACTTTCAATCATCAGATTTCCATGATCTCTTTGAAAAATCGAATGCAACCGCATTTCAAAAACCTGTCTGGTTACATGAACTTTATCAAAAAATAGCTCCTAACCGAAACGCTCATCCAGTCATCATTACAGGTCGTTTACCGGAAAAACAGGAACTCGTATTCGTGTTGCCTATGACAATACGTCGAGTAAACGGCGTCCAGTTGCTCGAATCTGCGGACTTGGGCGTGAGCGATTACTCCGCACCGATTGTTGACAAAAACATGGTTGATCTGATGAAGGAAGATCATCTACCGACCATCATCGATAAGGTTATTGGCAAATATGATATTTTGCGTTTGAAACCCATTAGAGAACAAACGCTTAGTCTATGGTCTCTCTTCTTTTCAGGAGAATATGAGAAGCTAAATTTCTCTTCGCATGAAATGCAAATTGGCTCATCGTTCAAAGAATGGCGCGAGGAGACTTACAATAGTAAGTTTCGTAAAGAGATCGATAGAATATCACGTAAATTTAACAGAGAAGCCCAATTAAAATTTGAATCTCTCACTGGAACAGAAGCCGCAAACGCCATTGAAGACATTCAGAAACTGCGCGCGGGCCGTTTTGAAGGTGATCCCATACAACAAGATTTTGTACTATCTTTTTATAGAAAGATCGCGAAAACTGGCTCAAATCACGGTTTCGTACATGTTCATAAATTGAGTGCTGACGGAGAACTGGTTGGTGCTCTCTTCGGTTTATCGAGAGATGGCACACATCATGGCATATTAATGGGCGCCGATTACGATCGATTTGGCAAATATTCTCCAACAATGTTGATGGTTGATGCACTGCTCAAAAACTGGCATGAAAACGGTGGCACAATCGCAGATTTCAATATCGGTGACGAACCATTCAAGAGACGGTTTGGGACTAAATCAGTTAACCTATATCAACTTTGCAGACCAAAAAACCCAATTGGTTGGCTCGCAAAGAAAGCTTTAGAACTCAAAGAGCGATAGCTCTAGTCTGCAAGTCTGCAAGTATCCCAGTATCGGTATCCAACAAGCATCCAGTTCATACCTGAGCTGAAATTTATCTTCAAAGCGGTGCTCGAACTTCCTGTTCTTCCAGTAAAATTGCAATTAGCCGGCCGATAACTCCAGGCGTTTAATACTGGCCTGCTAGCAGGCAGAACTCATTATGTGATCTACTTATCAGTCAGCTCCGGATGCTCATAAGCTTCTGGATATGTCATCGGGTGCATTGGTCCTAGTGGAATGACATTATTCCATGAGCGTCCAAAATAGCCCTGTCGACAGTGAGTAAGAGAATTACTCTCGGCAACGCCGTTTATCGCGTATACACGACAGAGCCATCGCCAAAGGTTAGGGTAATCCAGAATCCGAGCACCATTCAATTTCATACGCACATAATAAACTGGATCATGGCGGAAGAGCGTCGGGAAAAGGCGCAAATCAGCTTCGGTGAATTTATCACCTGTTAGGTATGGTCGATCGTCCGCGGAAAGCCGATTTTCAAGCTCATCTAACATCGCAAAGTAATCTTCAAACGCTTTTGCGTAAATAGCCTGATCTGATGAAAAACCAGCTTTATAAGCACCATTATTTATTGCCACATAAATCTGAGTGTTTAACGTATCGATGTCGTCACGCAAAGGCTCGTTCTCGATGCCCAACGGATATAAATCAGGCAAATTGTCACCCGATATTTCACTGCCAAGCAACCTGGCATTCTCATTTAACATGCGGACAATTTCAGAACTTTCATTGTTCACAATCCGCTTGGTTTTCTTGTCATATAAAATTGGAACAGATGCTTCCTTTGAACCCTCTTCCTGATATATTTCAGTTACAAGGCGAAGCTGTTTTCCGGTCGCCGTTTCAAATGTGCATTCGGGCAAAACAGTACCTGTAAGTGTTGCAATTCGTTCTGGGTTAAACTCCCATCGATTTGACTCAACAGGATCATCATCTCCTGTGCGGCTCGGAAATGCGACATCCATCGAGATACTATCCTGCAAACCAAGAACGTTTCTTGCTAAGATAACGCGGTGACACCACGGGCAGTTAAAAGCAACAAATAAATGATATCTACCAAACTCTGCCGGGAATTCAGGCTCACCGATTCGAGACCTGAATTTGCTAACACCCCGAACAAACTCACCTTTCGCCCTGCGCTCAACGACATCACTCTGAAGTTCTTCCTTTGAGGTATCTATTTTTGGAATTGTGGGTTCTGTCAATTTATTTGCCTTAACTTGAAATGTAGGGATATAACACAATTATCCCCGTAACTTATGATGAATGATAATCGGAACAGCCAGCTCTTCTTCATCCACCAAATGCCTCGCAAGAAGTTTCTCAACTGCTTCTGATGCCTCATGAACTTCACCAACAAAATCACGTGCACCAGCTTCGTCCATCTGCAACATTTGAATTGAACTGTTTGCAGATTTTGTGAACCGATCTAACACCGTGTCCAAAACCTCGTGGTCTTTTTCTAAAATCTCCAACCCACTATCAAATCGTTGATCGGCGGAAGATAATTCCGGAAAAAACTCATAGTCTTCCCAGCCATGGTGCCCATGTAAGTTGCCAACAAGTCGGCTACCATAGACGGAAAGACGTGACGCATATTTTTCGGCCTCTACTTTCTTATCGAGATATTGCTCGGTATCGCCACGTACAATTTCACTCAAGCGACGGAACATCTGATGTGCACCGAGCCATTGCCGTGTGGCATTTTTGAAGTTTGGATGCCCTTCCCAAGCTTCTCGCGGATATTCATTTAACAATATTTGCATATCCGATGAGAGTGGTTTTTCTCTGAACGTTAAATCCTCAAGCATATGGAATTTACAACTCAATGCCAGCAAAACGAATACCACTTAAATGTGCCATCTCTCTTTTCCAAGTCGTTATATCGTGATGTGAAAATGAGTTTAAATCAGAATGACCGCATGCGCGGGCCAGCACTTGCATAAGTTCCACGCTCGCACCAAAATATCTCGCGAGTTTTTCAGCTCCGTTTTGAACGTTCAATCTTGCTCGTAATTCTGGCTTCTGTGTTGCAACACCAACTGGGCAATTGTTGGAATTACACATTCTGGCTGCAATGCACCCTACGGCTTGCATCGCCGAATTTGAAACAGCAACAGCATCGGCACCCAGCGCAAGTGCTTTAACAAAGTCTTCTGCCACACGTAGACCACCTGTAATCACCAATGTTACATCGCGCCCGGTTTTAGCATCAAGATGCTTGCGTGCTCTGGCCAGAGCAGGAATGGTTGGAACAGATATATGATCTCTAAAAATCAATGGAGCAGCACCTGTACCGCCGCCTCTACCATCGAGAATGATGTAATCGGCGCTTGCTTCCAATGCAAAATCGATATCATCTTCGATATGATTTGCGGACAGCTTGAACCCAATTGGAACACCGCCGGATCGTTCACGTACTTCATCGGCGATTTTTTTAAAATCAGAGGGTGTCCTTAAATCTGGAAATGTTGCTGGCGAAATAGCGCTTTGTCCTGATTCCAACCCGCGAACTTCCGCAATTTTTCCTTGCACTTTATCGCCAGGCAAATGACCACCTGTACCCGTTTTTGCGCCCTGCCCACCTTTGAAATGGAATGCCTGGACATTTTCTACCAATTCAGGTTTCCAGCCAAATTGAGCTGAGGCGAGTTCGTAGAAATAACGGCGATTTTCAGCCTTCTCTTCAGGCAACATCCCGCCTTCGCCTGAACATATCCCAGTCCCGGCGAGTTCAGCCCCTCTCGCTAATGCCGTCTTTGCTTCTTCCGATAACGCACCGTAGCTCATATCTGAAACAAAGAGAGGTATATCAAGTTGCAGCGGTTTCAATGCGCGCGGGCCAATGATTATTTCTGTTTTAACAGGCACATCATCCAACAGCGGCTTACGCGCCATTTGCGCGGGTAAGACCTGAATATCATCCCAATGAGGTAAATCTTTTCTCGGCACACCCATTGAACCCATTTCACCATGGTGACCAAGTTTTGAGAGCCCGTCTCGTGCAAGCTCATGGATACGTGCAACCGTTGGCTCTTCCGGCGTTGCAACAGCTACAGGCACGGTGTCTTTTGATTTAACTTTTGGAGCATTATCGCCAACTTGTAGTTCGCCTAACTGCGCATGTGTCCCATCACAAAATGGCGCATTCGCACTTGCTTTACATTGGCAAAGAGCAGCTGCAGCTGTTTTATCAGCTGTAAACTTCATCGGTGTGATATCTGTTCCCGCGTGTGATCCATCACAAAACGGCTGCTTCTTTGATCGCCCACATTTGCACCAATAATAATTTTTCCCCTCCTCCAACTCGACCTTAGTTGGAAATTTTGCTGCAATGATCGGTGAACTGTTATCAGACATAAATACTACTCCTCTGCTGATCAGAGGTTATCCCATTCGTAAGATGAGAAGAAGTCACTATTTCAGAAACATATTGTTCCAAATTATAGGACAAAGCTCATTGTCGGAAGTATGAAAAGCGAATCTTCACACTGTTCACGGTCATACGGTTGCATGTGCTGCTTCCAATTCACTCGCATCACTGCATCTTTTCAACAGATGAGCTAGAATGGGTCCGCACCCTACCTATGCGTGATCATTAACGCGTTCTTCTGCGACAGCAATTCCAGTAAGGTACTCTTTACGATCAAGGCACCAACTTACTTGCTGGCGCTGGTGCTTGCGTATCACAGCCACCCCAAACCGACTGATCAAAATGAATAACCGATCCAGTCAGCATACCACTATCATCAGATGCCATCCACAACACGGCTCTTGCTACCTCTTCAGTATCAAGTAATCGCCCAAATGGTAATAAAGCCGCTTGTTTATCGATGAAATTCGGGTCACCAGATTCTGCTTCTTGAATCTTGCGTTCGTGGTCGGAATTCATCCATCCGATATCGAGCTGATTAACGTGAATGCGATTACGCATTAGTGCGTAGCCTGCATGTCGCGTTAGGGTCGAAAGTGCGCCCTTGGACGTAGCGTACGGCGCAAGGAAAGGTTGACCGACCTGACCAGAAACCGATCCGATATTCACAATTCGGCCTTCAACCCCTTCCCGCTCCATGATCGCTACCGCATCCTGTATAAGAAAAAACGGCGCGCGGGTATTTACAGCAATCATTTCATCAAACAATTCTGGCGTCGTATTAAGTAGATTTCCACGGTCAGTAAGACCTGCAGCGTTCACAAGGATATCAACGCGCCCGAACAGATCATCCGCTTTATTCATAATACTTCGTACATCATCCATATCGGCAAGATCAGCTGTGACCATATGAACAGACACTCCTGTGGCCTGCGTTATCTCGCTCGCTTTTGCCTCGCCCTTTTCAACACCGCGACCAACGATGACAATGCCAGCGGCTCCCGCATCTGCAAATAACCTCGCAACGGCAGCACCTAACCCCTGCGTCCCACCTGTTATGACTGCAATCTTACCATCTATTCGATTCATACTTACACCTTGTAGCCTGCGGCATCCATCACGCGTTTCAGCTCAGCACGTCCTTTGATAGCCATTTCCAATGGCGGGTTTGCTATTGGGTCCTGTTCTGCTTCGATAACGAACCAGCCCTCGTACCCCTTGGTGGCAAGGGATTTCACAATCACTTCAAAATCAAGCGATCCGTCACCTGGAACTGTGAACGCACCTTTGATGACCGCATCAAGAAAACTTTCACGAGTTCGATCCAACGCATCGATTACAGGCATCCGCACATCTTTGGTGTGCACATGACTAATCCGCGCGTGATGATTTTCGATCACTCGCAAATTGTCGCCACCGGCAAAGGCCATATGACCTGCATCAAACAACAGAGGCACTGAAGAATGTTTCATAAAGAGGTCAAGCTCGGCCTCGGTTTCCACCGCCGCTGCCATATGATGATGATAACTTAGCGGCATACCTTCTGCTGAGCACCAGTCAGCAAAATCTGATACCTTGCGCCCATAGATTGCCATCTCCACTTCGGTCAGTTTGGGTTTTTGCGCCAACGGTGTATTACGTTCACCCTGAACTGAGCGTGCGGTTTCTCCATAAACTATGCAAGGAGCGCCAGCCGCTTTAAAGAATGCATGCTGTTCGGCAATGCGATCTTTTTCAGCCTCAACATCGCCGTCAAGCAACCGGCCTGAAAACCAACCACCGCAGACAGAAATCCCGTGGCGATCCAAAATTGGACCAAGTTCTTCCATGTTCATCGGAAAACGGCGACCTGTTTCCATCCCCGTGAGACCCGCTTCTGCCGCCTGACGTAAACACTCATCAAGGCTGACATCGTCTGACAGTTCGGCCAAATCGTCATTCCACCACGCTATGGGCGCGATTCCCAATTGAGCATTAAGCATGGATCAGATCCCCCTGCGTTGTTTTGCGCGAAAGGCTTCCTGCCCTTTTCGGGCATCCTGGATACTTTTTCGCTCGTTGATTTCAGGGACGCCTACATACCAATCTGCGCCACCAGGCGTCCATGTATAAGCATCGGAATTAATACTGATGACCGTCGTGCGGTCCGTAGTTTGCGCCCATTCCATAGCCTCTTCAAGATCGGCAAGACTCTCGCAGTGGCGCGACAGGGCACCCATGGATTCTGCGTGTTTTGCAAAGTCCACATGCAACGGATTATTTCTGTTCAACACGCGCGAATCTTTGAGCAGGTTATTGAAACCCGGCACGCCCATACCTGTCTGCAAACGGTTAATGACACCAAATCCACCATTATCGCAAACAACTACAATCAATTTATGCCCGGACAGAACAGAAGAATAGATGTCGGAATTCATCAACATGTAAGACCCGTCACCAACCATTACGATCGGCACACCATCACCATTCTTTGCCATGGCATGACCCCACGCGCCTGCAATTTCATAGCCCATGCAGGAGAAGCCAAATTCGCAATCAAAAGTGTTGGGGGCTTTCACACGCCAATTCTTGACTGTCTCACCTGGCAAACCACCTGCGGCGGTAACCATCGTATCCTTGGCGGTTGCAGCTTTATTTACAACGGCAATAACCTGTGCATAGCTTGGAACAGCGGCATCTGTTGGGGCCTGCCCTGCATCAAGCATAGAATTCCAGTTGGCATAAAGCACCTGCGCCTCCGCCATATGTTTTGTGCCACAAGTCCAGTCATCTAAAGAAGCATCAAGATCTGCCAAGCTCTCCAACGCATCGCCAACCACCGGCAAGGATCGATGTTTACGTGCATCAAAACGCGCTGCATTGATATTGATAAACTGGGTATTGTGGTTGAATGTAGTCCATGAACCTGTGGTAAAGTCCTGTAACCGCGTGCCAACAGCAATGACAACATCTGCACCTTCGGCTAATTCCTTAGCCGCATCCGTGCCTTCGATGCCAAGTGGACCAACATAGGCGGGGTGATCATGCATAACCGCCCCCTTACCTGCAATGGTTTCAGCCATCGGGATGCCACGCGCCTCAGCGAATTCTGCCAGCGCTTTTTCGGCCCCTGAGTAACGAACGCCGCCGCCAGAGATGATCAACGGTTTTTTGGCAGTTTTCAAAAGCTCCACTGCGGCTGCAACCTGATCTCGATCAGGGCGAGAACGTGGAATAGTCCATAATGTTTCTTCAAAAAACTCAACAGGATAATCATAGGCTATTTCCTGAATATCCTGAGGCAGGCCAATAAATGCAGGGCCGCAATCGGCAGGATCAAGCATGGTTGCCACTGCCTGCGGTAAAGACGAAATAATCTGAGCTGGATGAGTGATCCTGTCCCAGAACCGTGAAACGGCACGAAAGCTATCGTTTACACTTGTTGAAGGCTCACCAAAGTGTTCGACTTGTTGCAATACAGGGTCTGGCAAGCGGTTGTTATAGGTATCGCCCGACAATAGCAAAACTGGAAGGCGATTAGCATGTGCGACACCTGCAGCTGTCACCATATTGGTGGCACCCGGTCCAACGGATGTGGTTGCAATCATAATCTGGCGACGCAGTTTTGCCTTGCCATAGCCTATTGCGGCCAACGCCATGGATTGCTCGTTCTGCCCCCGCCACGTCGGCAATATATCTTGCACTTGCTCAAGCGCCTCAGACAGGCACGTCACATTACCATGACCAAAAATACCAAAGACCCCGGCAAAAAGTGGCACCTTTTGTCCATCAATGTCAGTGTGCTGATTGATAAGGTAACGTACGAGTGCCTGCCCCACTGTCAACCTGATTGTATCTCCGGCCATACCGCCTCCATCATGAGATTTTCATTTCTACTTGCAATGTTTATTGATCTGTAATATCACTTGCAACAAATATTGCAAGAATTTATTTTGGAGTGATTGTACTTGAAATCGCTTTAACAAGAACCTTGCTCAGCCTCTGACCGTTAACGTCAGACAATAAGACAGAATAATATATAGTGAGGTAGACTAATGTACCAGAAATTCGGCCTTTTCATTGCTGGCAGATGGGAGCAAAGCGCAACAACCACTGCAGTTATGAGCCCGGTTACGGAAGAAACTCTTGGAGAAGTTGCAAGCGCCACAGCTTCTGATACAAGACGCGCTATCGATGCTGCGGCAAGCGCAGTTATACCATTACATAAAATGGGCGGTTTTGGCCGCGCGGATGCCTTGCATCGCATTGCGGATGAAATGGCAGCGCGCAGTGATGAGGCTGCGCAGATGATTTCGTTGGAAACTGGCAAACCAATCGCGCAATCTGGCCGTGAATGGGTGCTCTCGGTGGATCAGTTCCGCTGGTATGCAGAAGAAGCGCGGCGCATCTATGGTCGTGTTGTTGAAAGCCGCGTACCTGGCGGGCGTTTTGAAGTCAGTAAAGAAGCTGTTGGTGTAGTGGGTGCTTTCACAGCGTGGAATTTCCCGGCATCTTTGCCAGCACGTAAACTGGCCCCGGCTTTGGCGGCGGGGTGCCCTGTCGTTCTGCGTCCTTCATCGCAAACTCCCGGAGTTGCAATGATCATGGTCGACTGTATCCGTGCAGGCAGATTACCTAATGGAGCAGTAAACCTTGTTGCCGGTTCGACCGACAGCACATATACGCCAATCATGGAAGACGCGCGCGTACGCAAGGTTTCTCTGACCGGATCGACACGCGTCGGCCAGCAGATGATCCGTGATGCGGCCGATACGGTCAAAAAGGTGTCTATGGAGTTGGGTGGCAACGCCCCGTGTATCATCTTTGACGATGCAAACCTGGGTGCAGCACTTGACGTCTGCGTGCCCTCCAAATTTGGGAATGCAGGTCAGGTGTGCGTAACACCAGACAGATTCTTTGTTCACGACAGCCTGTATTCAGACTTTGTGACCGAGTTTTCTAAGCGTGCTGCGGCCTTAACATTAGGGGACGGTTTGGATGATGCTACTGAGATGGGACCGCTCATTAATGCCAGCCGTTTAACCGAGGTCGATGCGATTGTACAAGAGGCTGTTCAGGCTGGCGCCAAGCTGGAAGTCGGCGGTCAGCGCGCGGCAGAGTTCAATAGTGGTTACTTCTATGAACCTACAGTACTAAGTAATGTAACCGACGATATGCGCGCCTTTTCTGAAGAAAATTTTGGCCCCATCGCCGCAATCAGTCGCTTTACGGAGGAGGCTGAGGTGCTAACTCGAGCCAACGCGTCGACCATGGGTCTCTCAGCCTATGCGTTTACCCAAAACCCTGAGCGCGCACGCCGCGCTACTGCGACCCTGAAGGCCGGCATGGTTGGGATCAACTCCTTTGCACTCGCAGCCTCCGAAGCGCCATTTGGCGGCACAAATTACTCCGGTCTTGGCCGTGAAGGTGGTAGTGAAGGAATCGAGGATTACCTTGATACCAAACTATCACAAATTGTTTTTTGAGGTGCAGAATATGCAAAAGAATAAACTCAAAGACCTGTGGACTGACGGAAAACCTGCACTGAACGGGTGGTGTTCAATCGGAAACCCCTTCACCGCTGAGATCATGGCCGCCCAAGGATATGATAGTGTAACCATTGACATTCAGCATGGTGCCTTGGACTATTCAAGTGTTTTGCCGATGTTTCAGGCGATGCGTGCATCAGGTGCCACACTGATGGCACGGGTGCCGTGGCGAGACCCGGGCTACATCATGAAGGCATTGGATGCAGGTGCAATGGGTATCATCTGCCCAATGATCAACACACGTGCCGAAGCCGAGGAATTTGTCTCCTATATGCGTTATCCTCCGCATGGCCAGCGTAGCTTTGGCCCAACACGAGCCGCCATTGCCATGCCAGGCTATGGTGTTGCCGCCAACGACGAAGTACTGGCATTGGCAATGATCGAAACCGCCGATGGGATGGCAAATTTAGAAGAGATTGCAGCAACACCGGGACTTGATGGGATCTACGTTGGCCCTGCTGACCTAACACTTGGCACACAAGAAGGATGGCTGCCTCCCGGTTTTGACCGCAAGGAGCCCGAGATGATCACCTTGATCCAGAAAATTGCTGATGTTTGCAAGATCAATAATATCAAAGCTTGCCTACATTGTGGAACGCCGGATTATGCCGCCAAAGCAATCAGCTGGGGATATGATCTGACGACCGTTGGCGGGGATTCCCGTCTGCTTGCAGGTGCAGCGTCAGCCTCGGTCTCGACTTGGCATGACTTAGTGGGGCGCAGTTCAAAACCTGGTTCAGCAGAGGGAGGGTATTGATGACCCATCTGCTTGTTGCGGGGAAATTACACCCTGCCGGCGTTACTCGGCTTAAGACCTTGCAAACGCAAGGCACAAGAGTGACCTACATCGAAGAAATCTCCGAACCGTCATATACAGACCTGATATCAGATGCAGATGCATTGGTGATCCGTACCCAACCCCTGTCGGCTAACACAATCGCTAAGGCCAAACGCCTGAAAGTTGTCTCACGCCACGGCGTTGGATATGACGCGGTAGACGTGGATGCCCTAAACGCGCGCGGTATTGCTCTGGCTATAGTTGGCGATGTCAATTCAGTATCCGTAGCCGAGCATGCCATGATGCAACTTTTGGCCGGCGCCAAACAGGCAATCAGGGCAGATCGTGCCGTACGTGACCCCGAGCAATGGGGCTGGCGCAACCAACTGGAACAGCGTGAAATTTCAGGACAAAATTTGCTGATCATCGGTTATGGTCGCGCTGGGCAAAAACTTGCGGGTATGGCTGCAGGTTTCGATATGACCATACGTGCATATGACCCATACCTCCAATCAAAAGGTTGGCCTGAGGGGGATATTCAACCCATATCGAACTTGGCTGATGGGCTTGCCTGGGCGGACTGTCTGTCCCTTCATGTCCCGCGTGGTGATAAGCCTCTCTTGGCTGCTGAAGAATTTGCTCAAATGAAACCCGGCATGATCATTGCCAATACCGCCCGCGGTGGTATCGTTTGCGAGGTTGCGTTGAGAGATGCTTTAAACAAGGGACATATACACGCCGCTGGGTTGGATGTGTTTGAAACCGAACCACCTTCAGCAAACATGGCGCTTTCTGCTTGTGACAACGCACTTCTCTCGCCACATATCGCAGGCCTAACAGAAGAAGCCAGTGAACGTATGGCACTGGCGTCAATTGACAACGCGCTAAACTATCTGGATCAGACAGTTGATCCCGGTTTGATCGTTAATCGGAATGCTCTATCATGACTGAAAAACCAACACTTTCCATCGGCCTTATCGGGTCAGGTTTTATGGGCAAGGCCCATGTTTTTGGCTTTGCCACCGCGCAAAAGGTGTTTGACTTGCCGATGCAGATCAATCTGCACACCCTTGCAGATATTAACGATGAAGCTGCAGCACGTGCGACCCAAGAATTTGGGTTCGCAAACGCAACATCAAACTGGCGTGACATGCTTACTAACCCCGATATCGACGTGATCGATATCACCGCCCCCAATGCGCTACATAAAGAAATGGCACTTGAGGCAATTGCTGCCGGTAAACATGTTTATTGCGAAAAACCGCTAGCGCCATTGGCAAAGGATGCTGCAGAAATGGCTGAAGCTGCTGAAGCAGCGGGCTTAAAAACCCAAGTTGGGTTTAACTACCTCTGTAACCCAATGATGCAACTCGCTAAGGAGATGATCGAGGGTGGGGAATTAGGCGAAATCCGTTCTTATCGTGGCTTGCATGCCGAAGACTATATGGCACATTCGGATGCCCCTTACACATTCCGTCACGATCCGGCTGGCGGTGGAGCCCTTGCGGATTTGGGTAGCCACGCGCTGGCAACCGCTGAATATCTATTAGGTCCGATTGTCAAGGTCATGGGCGATTGTGTAACAGCTATTTCAGAGCGCCCGGATGGCAAAGGTGGGCGCCGCTCGATTGAAGTTGACGACATTGGACGTGCTTTTTTACGGTTTGAGAATGGCGCTAGCGGATCAATCGAAGGCAACTGGATCGCTACGGGGCGCAAAATGCAGCACGATTTTGAAATCCATGGATCAAAAGGCGCATTATTCTTTAGCCAAGAACGATTCAATGAGCTGCACTTCTATTCAAATGAAGATGCTTCTGGTCGAAGGGGATTTCGTCGGATTGAAGCTGCACCGGATCATCCACCTTACGGAAATTTCTGTGTGGCGCCCGGTCATCAGGTCGGCTTTAACGATCTGAAAGCCATCGAAGTAGCTGGCTATGTACGTGCAATTGCCTTAGAAGGGCCCGAGCCGTTTTCATTTCGCAAAGGGCTAAGGATTCAACATCTGGTTGAAAACATTCAAATGTCATCGGCTTCCGAAAACTGGGTTGACGTTTGATCATTGCGTGATGAAGCGAGGATGAATTTAAATGACACAAGAACTGCCCCCTGAAGATTATGAAAGCCTGATCCGCTTAATCCATGATCTTCATGGTGATATGAGCCGAGCGCATCAGCAAATCGCAGTGTACCTAACTCAAAACCCTAACGATGTGGCAGTTCGTTCGGTCAATGCCATTGCACAAAGCTGCGGAATTCACGCCTCCAGCTTTGTCAGGTTCGCACAATCACTTGGCTATGATGGTTTCAAAAGTCTTCAGGTGCTGTTCCAACGACGCCTTGCTACGGCAGCACCGGGATTTGAAGCTCGAGTGCATGCACTCGAGCAAGAACTTAAATCCAGAGACGACCTCTCTGAGGCGAACCTGCTGCGCGACCTTGTGATCAGCGATGCTGCATCGGTTCAAAGTCTGCTCGACGAAATTGATGCGGGAGACCTAGCAAAGGCGGCGGATTTTCTAAGCAAAGCAGAGACGGTTTTCCTGTTGGGACAATTACGGTCAGCACCGGTGGTCGAGTTAATTCGCTACCTTCTGACTATGGCTGGCAAAAAGTGTATCATGCTCGACCCAAGTGGTGGCCTTGCCACACATATTGCGCGAACTATCAGTCAAAATGATGTCTTATTGGCTGTTTCCTTTCGCTTTTACGCAAACGAAGTAGTTTCGATTGTAGAAGAGGTTGCATCGCAAAATCGAACTATCGTCGCGCTATCCGACAGCACGCTGTCACCGCTGGCTAAATCAGCTCATGTCCTGTTTGCTACCCCCGAGCATGATGGGCCTTTATCACGTTCTGTGACGGCACCAATCTGCCTAGCACAAGCCATCGCCTTGGCTGTCGCCTCGCGCATGCAAAACAATTCTATCGAACCCGAAATACCTTCGGTGACCGGTACAGATCGGTAGAGTACGACATTTGTTTTCAAATTTGGAAAGAACATGTCGAAGCATACGATGCAATCTGTTACAGACAATTCTCATCAACGGCTGGATAGTCCATCTCAAGAAAGTAGAGCGTTTATAGAGTGAAGATGGTCTTCAACTTCCACGCAAAAACGCAACCAACATCGTTCATGACAGTCTGTACAATTAGTATGATAACTGTACAGACCATACTTCTTCGCAAGTCGGATCACGGCAAGATGCAGTACATCATCATATTTGTTTGCTGATATACATTGCTGTGTACTCTATGTACTGCGGGGTGCACCAACAATACGACATGTGCTCCGTTCAAACATTCCAAGCTTCTGGCTTAAATAAATAACGGCCTGACGTAACTGATATACGCTCAGACCCGTGGTTATTAAAATTCCAAACCTTCATTCAACAAGGTGAAAAACGTCCTTGCCAATATCAATGCCAACTACCGTAAGGTTTGAAAAATCCGTATTTGTCATGGGATGCTCTTAATCAAAACAATCAGTCTAACAGACCAACCGCAAGCTCAAAGGTGCAGCCAGTCCATCCCATTAGCAGACGTTAGTTGAGGAGCAGTTTCAATCAGGTTTCGGATTTATCAGCGATTTAGATCAAATGGCGTGTTGTTTGTCCCGGATCAATTATGACTGTTTCGGGATGAGGGTTTTTAGTATTTGCTCCAAGGATTTTCGCAGTTAACAAAGATGCGCCATGCTCCCCCATACTAAATCTCGGTGTGATAGACGTGGTGATACGCCTCTTGAGAACCTCGTTTATACCAAGACCGTTATATCCAACGATGCCAATATTTTCAGGGCAATCTATTCCATTTTGTTCACAATACATTAGACCTCCGAATGCCATATTGTCGTGAAGAAAACACATAACATCGGGCGCGTCGTTACCATTTCTCAACACTCTAGACACGGCCTTAAAACCCGTTTCAAAGGAAGCAGTATTTGATATTCTATCGAATGCACAAAACTCCAATCCAGCTTGAGAAAAACTCTCTTGAAGCCCCATAAGTCGCCGGTCCGCACGAATATCCCTACCGCTTTCAATCCCGATATATGCTGGGTTTTTATAACCCAACTTAACCAAATGTTGGCCCATTTGCATGCCTGATGCCACGTGATCGATCCCCACGCATAGGTCGATAGGATCTTGTGTATGATCCCAAATTTCAAGAACAGGTATTTTCGCTCTTCTTAGCTCATCTCGTGTACGTGCGCTGTGATCAACTCCACTTAAAACGATACCTGCCGGCTGCCATGATATCATGCGTTCAACCCAAGCTTCTTCATGCGATTTAGAATAGTCAGAGATATCAATAATCGTTGCGAATCCTGCTTTCTCAAATCGAGAACGCATCCCATCATAGATCTCAGAAAACACCGTTCCAAATAATGTAGGCACTGAAACGCCAATCAAATTAGAACTCGAAGCGGCCAATGAAACCGCAACTTTATTAGGGTAATAACCCATTTTTCGAGCTAATTTTAAGATCTCTTTTCTTTTACTTTGTGAAATTCCTTCAACCCCACGCATGGCGCGCGAAACGCTCATAATGCTAACGTTTGCAGCCTTTGCAACATCTTCAATTTTTGCAGATTTATTCGCAGATTTTTCACTCAACTTACCGCGCCTATCATTTGATTTCTTAGTTCGAAATTTACGTTAACGCTAACGTAGTTTCTTTTCCATGCGCATTGCAAGTCCTTTCATTTTGATGTTGGCTAAGATCAACATTTAGCGAAATGTGTTCTGGGAGGATCACCAATTTGCCACAAATCTCTCTTCAACAAGTGGAAAAGAGTTACGGAAACGTTCGCGTATTACCACCGCTCGATTTGGAATTAAATGATGCAGAATTCACAGTGTTGGTTGGGCCTTCAGGATGTGGAAAATCAACGACATTGCGCATCCTAGCTGGGCTTGAAACCCTTTCAGGTGGCGAGATATATTTTGATGACAAGCCGATCAGTGCGCTCGAACCAAAAGATCGTGACATTGCCATGGTATTTCAGGATTATGCGCTTTATCCGCACATGAATATTGCTCGTAATATGTCATTTGCATTACGCCTCCAAAAACGCCCGAAATCCGAAATTGATCAGAAAGTTCAAACGGTTGCCGATATGTTAAATATCGGTCACCTGCTTGAGCGTAAACCGGCAGAACTATCTGGCGGGCAGAGACAACGTGTTGCCATGGGACGTGCACTCGTTCGAGATGCTTCCACTTTTTTATTTGATGAACCTTTGTCAAATTTGGACGCAAAGCTTCGCGCAAAAATGCGGACCGAACTCGCTGAAATGCGACAAACAATCAATAAAAATATGATCTATGTGACCCATGATCAGGTCGAAGCTATGACCCTTGGTGATCGCATCGTGGTTATGTGCGATGGCATCATCCAACAGCAGGGATCGCCTGAAGATCTTTTCAAAAGCCCTGTGAACAAATTTGTTGCAGGCTTTATGGGAAGCCCAACAATGAACTTCTTGGATGGAGAACTCATCTCTAAAGATGATAAAATGTGGGTGGAAGGTGATGGCTATTCATTACCTTTATCAACATCTTTGTCTTCAAAGTTGGAACACACATCACAAAGAAGTATTTATGTTGGAATTCGTCCTTCAGCATTTAAGACTTTAAAGGAGCTTGAGGGGTCGAAATCTCTCGCTGAGATAACTCTAAGAGTTGTCGTTTCTGAATATCTCGGTTCAACTTCGGTACTATCTACACGGTGTGGTGAAGATGAAGTTCTAGTCGAGATTGATAGTGTTCGCCCCATTCAATCAGGCGAAACAGTAACCTTTGGTATCGACCCAGAGGACATCATGATCTTTGATCGTAAGAGTGAAAAACGTTTCTAGATATCAACGCATTGGGAGGAAATAATGCTAAATACTATCACCAAAATTGCCGGGGTCGCCGCAGGATTAGCCATGCTGGCTACAACTGCGCTTTCAAACCCCTACAAAGAATATGAAGGCACGACATTAGTCGTCAATTTTCCAGCTCATCCGCATTACAATGCTGTGATGCAAATATTGCCTGAATTTACCAAAGAGACAGGCATAGAGGTTGAAGTGGACCAACTACCTTATTTGAAAATGCGTGAACGCCAGACATTGGAATTGGGTCAAGACGAGGGGGATTATGATCTAATCGCTTATGTTGTTTTCTCAAAGGCCGATTATGTCTATGCTGACCAACTGGAAAACTTAGCGCGTTACTTCATGAACCCAAAGCTTGCTGATCCAAGCTATGACGCGGACGATTTGATCGATGGTTATGTTTATAACATCGGGTTTGCTGGCGGCAATAAAGGTTATTTGTCAGGTAAAACGGGTTCTTTGTTTGGCGTACCATATGGGTCAGAAACATCTGTACTGGGGTATCGTAAAGACATCTTTGAAAAACATAATTTGAAAGTTCCTGAAACTTATGATGAGCTTTTGGATGTTGCATGCCAAATTCCTCAGTTGGAATCAGGGATGGGTGGACTTTCATCGCGTGCAGCTTCAGGCCACCATGCAAGTCATGCTTTCCTATTGCACCTTGCTCCACTAGGTGGTCGCATTTTTGATGATAGCTGGAACCCAATCGTCAACAACGAAGCGGGTGTTAAGGCCGCAAATGCGCTTAAACAGATAGTAGATTGCGGACCTGAAGGCGCGGCATCCTTTGGCTTTGGTGAAGCCTTAGGATCCTTTTTGAATGGCGATACTGCAATGTTCCTAGACACCAGTGTCGTAGCAGGTCAAATCAATGATCCGTCAAAATCAAAAGTCGTTGATAAAGTTGGTTGGGCAATGCACCCAATGGGCGTGCGTCGCGGTTCTCAGACAGGTGGTTTTGGTATTGGTATTCCAAAAAACGCTGAAAACAAGGACGCTGCATTCCTACTTATGCAGTGGCTAACGTCAAAGAAAGGCGACAAAATGGTCGCATTGGCAGGTGGCAACCCTTCACGTTTTTCAACGCATGCGGATGCAGAAGTCAACGCGAAATTCCCGCACATGAAAACCTTTGGTGAAGCACTTCAACATGCCGACCCCGACTGGCGTCCGATTATCCCTGTATGGGGTAAAATCAACGCTGATCTTGGAACAACGCTTTCTAAAGTTTTGACTGAAGGAACGGATATTCAGGAAGCATTAGATGGTGTTGCAGAGCGCACCAAAGCTGTCATGGAAGAAGCTGGCTACTATACTTGGCAATAAACCCTCACAGGAAAATGACAGTCCGGATTTAATACGGGCTGTCTACTAAATTAAACTCAAACTAGGCAATGCGATGAACACCACATCAATAAATCGGTTAGCGCCATACGTATTCTTGGCGCCAGCGGCTGTGATCATGTTAATCGCGTTGCTGTATCCCTTGCTCTACATGATCTACGGTTCTTTTCGGAAATGGGACCCGAGCCAGACAATTGGTGAGACTGAATTTGTGGGGCTAAAGAATTACATAACTCTTCTGAACGACCCTGCATTCTTAGAAAGCCTCGGTGTTACACTAAAATTTGCTGGAGCTGTTGTTTCAATTGAGATGATTTTAGGTGTTGGTCTTGCTCTACTTTTAGATCGAAATATCCGCGGAATGTCTCTTTTGAGAACGATGTTTATTCTGCCAATGATGATTGCACCAGTGGTGGTTGGCCTTATGTGGCGCTATATGTACCATCCGACTGTGGGAACCTTTAACCGTTTCTTAAAATCACTGGGATTTGATGGTGTTGATTGGCTCGGCCAACATGCATTGGTGTCAATTATCATTGCTGATATCTGGCAATGGACCCCATTTATTTTTATCCTGACACTTGCTGCGCTCCAGTCTCTACCAAGGTCTACGTTAGAGGCTGCACGTATTGATGGAGCCACTGGATGGCAGCAGATCATTCACATCAAACTGCCTTTAATGATGCCTGTTCTCATCGTCACATGCTTGTTGAGATTGATCGACGCGTTCAAAGTTCTGGAGGTTATTCTTGTGATGACCGAGGGTGGCCCCGGACTCAGCACAGAAATCCTTGCGCTTCGCATTTCCAGAACGGCAACTGAATTCCGAGAACTTGGCGTAGCGGCTGCGATGTCGAATTATCTTTTACTTTTACTTTTGACCCTGACTTTAGCGATGTTTGCTTACACGAAAATTAGCGAGGCACGTGCTGCGCGTCTTCGCGCTGTTCGGGAGGAGAATAGCTGATGTCCAATAATTCATACGATAAGCAGCACCCGGGGTATTTTGCGCTTTTAGCAGCTCTAGTTTTCATGGCGGTCGGACCTGTTGTCTTGATGTTGGTGAATTCATTTAAACTCGATGTAGACATTTTATCTGGAACATCTGGTCTGCTGTTTTTGCCGACAATCCAAAATTATGAAACGGCTCTTTGTGACATTCTTCCATATGAACTCGATCACTTGGATTTTTGTTCGCTGAAATTTGGTGGATCATTGGTCAATTCACTTATTATTGCTCTTGTATCCACTATTCTTACTCTAGTTATTGGATGTATGGCTGCGTATGCATTGGTGCGTTTTCGATTTATGGGTCGAGATACTGCATCGGTGAGCACCCTGCTCGTACGAATGGTCCCACCTGCTGTTTTGTTGGTTCCGGTGTTTGGCCTTTGGAACAATGAATTTTGCTTGGACAAAGATGGTTTCATTGGTGGCCTCATAAGAGATACGTTTGGTGGTCGCGGTGATGTCTGCCTTGCAGGTACGCATTCAGGTATCATCCTCATTTATGTAGCAATGAACCTTCCGTTTGTGATCTGGATTTTGCAGAGCTTCATAGTACAGGTTCCTATTCAGCTTGAAGAAGCCGCACGTATTGATGGTGCAGGTCCGTTTAGAGTTTTCTTCCTCATTGTCTTGCCGCTAATTAAACCGGGTCTCGCCGCCGCCGCGATATTCACTTTCCGTATAGCTTGGAATGAGTATCTACTAGCAAGTGCCTTATCGGATAGAGATACGAAAACGGTACCAATATTGATCGTGAACAACATGTCAGAATTTAACGTGGAATGGGGTGTCATCATGGCAACGGGTATGCTGCTCGCTGTCCCGCCGATTATCTTCACTTTGTTTGCATCACGTCAGATTATCACTGGCATGACAGCGGGCGCAGTTAAAGGATAGTATGTTGTTTGAGTGGTTGGCCACATCAATAGATCCCGCGCGTGCGCACATGATTACCGCTGAGATATCGTGGCATGCAAGATTGATGATAGCAGCGTGGTCCTTTTGCATCCCTCTTGGCATTATCTCAGCAAGGTTCTTTAAGATCATGCCACGGCAAGATTGGCCTAATGAACTAGATAACCGAACTTGGTGGTTAAGCCATCTCATTCTTCAGTATTTAGGTGGTGCATTTACGCTAGTTGCGCTTTGGATTATATGGGACTTTGCCAAAATTTCCGAAGCCAGTTCTTGGCACACTTGGCTTGGATGGATTGTTGTAATCCTATGTCTTGCACAATTCCTAGCTGGCTGGTTTAGAGGCACCAAGGGTGGGCCTTCTGAAGTCTCGCGAACTGGCACAATTCGTGGCGATCATTATGATATGACACCTCGAAGAAACTTATTTGAATATTTCCACAAAAGTGCCGGTTATATTTGCCTCCTAACATCGCTCATCACAACAGCAATTGGTCTTTGGTCGGTTAACGCACCGAGATGGATGTGGATTGCATTGGCTATATGGTGGTTGTTTATAATTGTTATATTTGTGGTGTTGCAGAGAGCAGGAAAAACCTATGATACATATCAAGCCTTATGGGGTGATGATCCAGAACTCCCTGGCAATCGAAAAAAACCAATTGGAATAGGGGTCTCGCGCGTAAACAAGGAATAACTTGATACCAATTTATCTCTTGATCGCGCAACGCGTTACAATTGTATTGAACTGTCTTCTAATGGGATGGACTGGCTGCTGACTTAGCAAATGCGGTTAGTCTGTTAGACTGATTGAATTTAGAATAGGAGCAGCATCCCATGGCAAATACAGATATTCCAAACTTGTCTACAATTGGGGTTGATATTGGCAAGGACGTTTTTCATCTCATTGGTTTGGAAAACACAAGCCATCATGCAGGCAGTTGGACGATATGATCTATCTGGCACTTATTCGCGAACATTTTGAATTATCCAATAAAACATAGGGCTATCCCAGAATGCATGTAGAGCTCGTTGAAGAAGGTTTACCAATCGCGGGAAACATCGCGTGGCACGATTGATGTGTGACAATGGCTTGAAGGCTGGCCTTATCTGGCTATCGTGTTGGACCTTTATTCCCGACATGTTATCGGTTGGGCTGTCAGTGACCGGTTCAAGAAAGACCTTGTCATAACAGTCCTTCTAAAAGCCATTGTAATACGCCAACCGCTCCATTTTAAGTACATCAATTTGTTAATCTAGCGGGATACTAAGCTTTACAGCAGCACTATAGGTTTTTGATTTTGAGCCGACACCGCCAACATTGCCTGAAAAGGAAAGGCTTGCACCTGATGTTGATTTTATATCAACGCCTGCTCCAAAAGTTCCAGTAAACCCTTTTGTTTCTTTTGCAAGAGTACCACCGGAGAATTGATTATTTGGGGCATATGAGTAGACTCCTTCTAAATAGGAAGAGAAAGTTAGGATCGAATCGTCGCTTAGAGCAAAGTCTTTGGATATTTTGGGACCAAAACTTATATTTCCTAGCGAAACTGTTCGACTAGGAATTTCGATATTAAAATTATCTTTATAGGCTTTTTGAGTTTCGCTGAGATACCCCCATTCCAAACCTGGAGAGATTGTCCATTCATCAAAGGTAAAATTACCGGTCAATGCACCGCTCACCAACCAGCGAGATGTTTCAAAGGTATCAGTATAGGTTCCAAATGGGGTTATGTTGTTGGTTGACTTACCCCAGGCACCGTGGATATCAAATATAAGTTCATCGCTTAATTTAAATGTTCCATAGGGACCAATCATCCAGCCTGTTCCGCTAGCTTTTGCATTGGGGGTTGCAAAATTATGATTAGTCCAGTCGTATTGACCCTTAATGCCAATCAGAGCATTTGGGCTTAACAGATAATCAACACCCACATGAGCGATTGAGAATGAACCATCATCTGTCGGTGCATCATAAAGTGTGGTCTGTCCCTCAATCCAAGTATCCCACCGATTTACCTGAAACGATGTGCCATTTAGTTGATTTAAGGGCTTGTTTACCTGCTTCAGGCGATTAAGACTGGTCGTATATGACAATATATTGCCATCAAGCGATACATCTATCGGAACTGGATTGGTTAAGTTAAAGCCAAGAGCAGAAACGGCACCAGATGATGCTCCCCCATCATTGCTTTTTAAACGATCTACACGGCGAGATCGGCTTGGCTGGTTAGATAAGATTAATGTGTTACGAGCGCCAAGGAAATCAGTTATCAATTGGCCAGTAGCTTCACGCGTTTCCAAAAAGTCAAAAGTACATATGACAGCTTCACCTGCTGCTAGGTTAATAGTTGCGCTATGATTGGTTATGTCACCAACAGAATTACTGTCATTACAGGCAATTGCAATTATCGCATATCCAGCTCCGGTCATATCGTTAGCTGTAACAATGTAAGTTCCAGGTGCAAGATCAATACTTGGAGACTGTCCAACTCCTGAGACCGTACTAACTGTTAACGTTAAAGCCGGTGTTGGAGAACTGAATCCAAACGCAGCATCACCACCTTGACTGTTGACGACCAACGAGATCGAGCCAGTTCCAATGCCGTTTCCCTCTATCGCAAAATCATATGCAGCTTCATTGCTATCATCGGAGTTAATCGTCAGAGTTGCTGATTTTGGCCCCACAGATGAGGGATCAAACTGAACGACAACCATGCTGGAACCAGATGGAGCAATTGTGTTAGCCGGAGCTGTAGTAATTGTGAACTCACTGGCATTCACACCCGAAAGCACCGCATTAGTGACATTCAACGTAGCCGTTCCTGTGTTTTGGATAGTAAAGGTACGGGAAATCCTGCCAGAAGTGATATTTGTGGAACCAAAATCGGTATGATCGGCTGTATCTGGCGTTGTATCGCCATCAACAATATTAATCGAGTTACCGACAACATTGATCTCTGAATTTCCAATACCGTTTCCCGTCAAGGCAAAGTCATATTCAGATTCATTACCATCATCAGAACTAATCGTTAGGGTTGCTGATTTTACCCCCGCAGATGAAGGATCAAATTGGACGACAACAGTACTGGAGCCAGACGGAGCTATTGTGTTGGATGGAGCTGTTGTAATCGAGAATTCGCCAGCATCAGCACCCGAAAGCACCGCATTAGTGACATTCAGTGTACCTGTGCCCGTATTCTGAATCGTGAACATACGTGATATCGTGCCAGAAATAACATTCGTGGAGCCAAAATTTGTGTGATCGGCGGTTGATGGCACAGTGTCGCCATCAACTATATTAACTGAATTACCCACCACATTGATTTCCGGAAGGGACACCCCTCCCGCTCCATAAATGGGAAAATAATATGGTCCTTCATCCATATCGTCATTGTTAATTTTCGCGCTCGCAGCAAAGCCACCATTTTGGGATGTGAATCGTATGGTGAAGCTTGTTGTTTGACCAGGCAATACGGCAGATGCCGGTTGTACTGGAATAGAAAATACGGTTGACCCAACAATAGAGACTGCGTCATTCCCAAGGTTAAGTGATGCTGTACCTTTGTTCTCTATAATGAAAGTTCGCTCAACAATTATTCCGTTATTAGCAACCGTCCCAAAATGACTGCCATTCGCTGTGCTTACAAGATTTATACTGAAAGAGGTGTTATAAGGTACATCTTGACCGTTACCGGTTACGGAGATTTCAGGTGCCGCATTTGAACCTGTACCTTGCAGCACAAAATCAAAAGGCGCTTCATCTAAATCATTATTGGGAATTGTGAGTGTTGCCGTACGCGTTCCAACAGCTGATGGGTCGAACTCAACAATTACTTTTGTATTATAAAATCCACCTGGATCAACTGACGCCGCAGGTTGGCTGACTATCGTGAAATCAGCGGCATTTGGTCCGCTCAAACTTGCACCGCTTGGTAAAGAGAGGGCCTCTTCACCTAAGTTTGTGATAAGAAATGTCCGGCTTGCAGTTCCAGCGGCTACATCTGTTACACCAAAATCTGTATGGTCTGCACTCGAAGGGGTTGTGTCACCATCAGTGATGATCTGGTCTACACTTAACACTCCACCTCCAGAAACTTGTATCTCCGGGCCTACTCCTTCACCAGTTATCTGAAAGTTGAATCCACCCTCGTTAGCATCATTATTGGCAATTGTGATAATTGCATTGCGATCCCCGTACACGCTGGGATCAAATTGGATCGAGAATGTTGTTGTTCCACCATTTGCTGCAACTGTGCTTGCTGCATCTGAAACCAGAGAATAATCTCCAGCATGGGTTCCACTGATCACTACACGTGGTGTCCCTGTAAACATCAACGGCGCATTACCGCTGTTTGTTATGGTGAAAGTATGAGTATCCGTACCTCCAGTAATAGGAATTTGACCAAAGTCTGTGTCTCTGGATACTGATGGTAAACTTCCAAATGGATCGCTGTTAATATTTCGACCATTGCCAGTGATAGCAATTTCCGGATCCCCTCCACCAGTGCCAGCGATTGCAAAGGTATAAGGAGATTCATCAGAATCATCATTTGCAATAGAAATATTGGCTGTGCGTAAACCAAGAGCGGATGGGTTAAATCCAATATTAAAAGAACGGGAATTACCTGAATTGATAGATGTTGAAGGCTGGCTTATAATCGAAAAATCTGAGGCGTTTGCCCCCGAGATAGAGACTGCGTCTGAACCTAATGTCAACGTGCTAGTGCCGGTATTTCTAATTCTATAGGATCGTGAAATAGATCCGGAATCAATATCTTGCGTACCAAAGTCGGTGTGATCCGTAAGGTCGGGGGTTGTATCACCACTCCCGATAGTCACACTATTTCCTTCCACATTGATTTCTGGAGCAACAGCACCGGTTCCTTGAATACGGAAATTATATGGATTTTCATCAAGATCATCATTGGTGATTGAGACATTGACAGGGCCGCGAAGGCCTGCCCCACTGGGGTCAAACGTAATTTCAAATGTTTCAGGCACACCAGCATCCACTAATTGTGGTGGCTGCCGGCTAACGGTGAAGTCGCTAGCGTTTGGACCACTGAGCGTAACCGCACTCGTACTTTGCAGATCAAGGAAAAACCCAAACCCATTGTTTTCAATTGTGAATGTTCGCGTGACACTTCCGCCGTTTATATCTGCGCTACCGAAATCAGTATGATCGCCAAGTATTGGTGCATGATTAGTGTCGTCAGCGATGTTTTGGCCATTTCCCGTTAAATTGATTTCAAGGGCGCGACCAATCCCCTGTACCCTAAAATTATATGGACTTTCGTCTGAATCATCATTTGCAATTACGATATTGGCAGGGCCAAACATACGCGGAGCATTCGGAGAAAACTGAATATGAAAAGTTGCTGTTCCACCTGGCGCTACAGTTGTTGTCGGCTGTAAAGGTACCGAATAATGACCGGCATCAGTCCCAGTAATACTCACAGCATTAGCACCAAGGTTTAAGGTGTCAGTTCCGGTATTTTCAATTGTGTAGATTTTGGTAACACTATCATTTACGCTTACATCAAAATTTGTCGCGCTCGATGCTGAGGGATCATTGGCTGGATCATCAGCGATGGTTGTTGCGCCCCTTAAGACATTGATCTCAGGAAGCGAACCACTTCCAGCTCCAACAACTCTAAACCTAAATGGCCCCTCATCGCCATCATCATTGGCAACAGTGACAAAAGTCGAGGACGTTCCCTGTTGAGAGGTATAACGCATGGTAAAACTGGTTGTTTGCCCAGGTAAAACAGTTGAAGAAGGTTGGGATATCACTGTGAATGCACTCGCGACTGAAACCGCGTCCACACCTAAATTAAGTGTGGCGGTTCCCAGATTTCGAATTACGAAAGTCTTATCAACAGTAACTCCATTGTTTGACACTACACCAAAATCAGTATTGTTGAACGTGCTGAAAGTGTTAGAATTATGCAAGATCTCAACATTGTTTCCAGTAATTGAGATTTCTGGCGCGCTGGTCGAGCCTGTTCCTTGTATAACAAAATCAAATGGACCTTCGTCGGGGTCATTGTTCGGAATTGTAAGAATTGCAGTTCTTATGCCCGTAGCGGATGGGTTAAATGAAACAGTAAACCTAGTGTTTTGAAATCTTGTTATAGAATTCGAAGGTTGCGAGTCTATTGAAAAATCACTCGCATGTGTACCACTTAGAATAGCACCACTGGGCATGAGTAATGTTTCGTCACCAGTGTTTGAAATGCTAATTGTGCGTGTAGCTACACCTGATGCTAGATCCGTAATGCCAAAATCTGTACCTTTGGCAAGCGTAGGTGCTGCATCACCATCGACTACGTTTGCGATACCAAGAACTGAAACATGTATATCTGGTGCAGCTTGTGCAGAGGTACTGAACGTTGCAATCAACACAGTAATGAATAGCGGTAAAATTACGCTAAACAAACGCGCAAATGACAAAAAACTGTATGCAACTAATCTGAACATAATAAACCCTGAAAATTACTCTTTGTTAACTTTTCAGGACATTAATCATCTGATATCATCATGAATAGCAGGTGTGATGAATGAAGGTTATTCAATTTATGAATATGCGGGACTTGGATTTGAACCTGTTATTGGTTTTTGAAGCGATTTATACCAGCGGGAATATCTCGCGTGCTGCCAACCACCTTGACCTAAGTCAGCCAGCGCTTTCAAACGCGTTGGCTCGTTTGCGTAAGCAGATGGATGATCCACTTTTTGTAAGAGGTGGTAATGGTGTCGTCCCCACGCTTCGCGCAGAGGAAATTATTGATCCCATTCGTGATGCACTGGCAATGATCCGTCAAAGCGTTGACCCAGGAGCTGTATTTGATCCGGAAACGTCCAAGCGACATTTTCGTATGATTGTTGCTGACCCTTTGGAACAAATAATCATGTCGAAATTATTGAATAACCTTGGGAGAAATAGCCTTGTTACTTTCGAATTGCAGCCTCCACAAGCAATGCAGATTGAAGATGCTCTATTATTGCAAAAAACTGATCTCGCCATATTCCTATTGCACAATAAAAACGCCGAATTGAACAGCAAATCTTTATGCCCCGTAGATCTCGTTGTTCTGGCGCGTAAAGATCACCCGCGAATTCAGGGCGCTGCAACGATGGCACAGCTGAAAAAGGAAGGCTTTGTAACCCTAACTTTAGCACCTAGAAAACTTGCAAACTCAGAAAAAGTAACATTTTGGCAGCGTTTGCACCTTCGAGAAGTTTGTCATGTTTATAAAGTTAGCTCCATTGGTCAAATGGTTGCACAAACTGACTTAATTGGCGTTGTACCACGTGTTTATGCTGAACAAATTGCTTCTACTAATGGAATTCAGTTTTTTGATCTTCCGGTTGAGATGAGCAATCAGAGTTTTCATATGATTTGGCACAAACGTGCCGATATGGATGCAAGCTCAATATGGCTACGTGATCAGGTGGCTTCCTGTTTTTCTTATGATGCAGCATGATTTTCGCTTGTTAATCGCCCAGCAAGCCAGAAATGTATAGCAGCCCATAGGGCGAAGGATTGTAATGTTGCAAGAGCATACCGTAATGACTGATCTCCATGGGCGGATGAAAGTAAGTCACTTATCAAGCCAACAAGAATTGGTCCTAAACCCAATCCAATTAAATTGACCATACACATGAAAATAGCTGTTACCATTGGTCGGGCAGTCGGTGCAACGCGTGAATAGAGATGCGAGAAAGTTGGACCTGCAAACATAGCACTAGCGACCGCTGGGATTATAAAAACTGAGAGCGCAAGTGAAGTGTGATCTAACAAATAGAACAAAATGGAAAATGGTTTAGTAATTAATATCGAAATAGCAACAAACTTTAGTCGCCAAGTCGGGTTCTTCTTTCCTAGTTGGTCACAGACGACCCCACCTAACCAAGTACCTAATGCACCAGCAACACCAATAGCAAACGCCAAAAAGATTCCCACTTGCACAATGCTCAGCCCATGGCTACGGATCAAAAATACAGAAACCCATGAAACCGCTCCATATGCAGTCATTGCTGTGAGTGCAGCACCAATAAGTGTATGCAGTGTACTTTGATCACTAACGAGCAATTTGAGTAGTTGTTTGTAACTTATTCGTGGTTGGTCAAATTCTTTCTCATGTGAAGGTCGTATTGGCTCTCTCAAAGTAAAAAACATAAACAATGCTAATAATAACCCTGGTACACCTGCCACAAAAAATGCCGTGCGCCATCCAAATTGAGATGCTAAAATACCACCTATCAAGAAGGCAAAAAACACACCTATGTTATTTCCTGCCGAGTAGAACGATAGTGCGCTGGCCCGTTTTTCGGGAGGGTAGGAATCCACAATCATAGAATGAGAAGGTGGAACGCACCCAGATTCGCCAACCCCCACGCCCATTCTGGCAAGGAAGATCATGGTATAAGAACCAGCAGTTCCCATCAGTATTGTCATACCACTCCATAATGAAAGTGCTATCACAACAATCTTCTTTCTATTGCCTGACTTCGTAATTCTGGCAATTGGAAACCCGAAAAAAACATAAACAATGGCAAAGGCAATTCCTGACAAACTACCTAATTGCAAATCTGTAAGATTAAATTCCACACCGATATCATTTAACGTGATGTTCAATATCTGGCGATCAAGATAACTAAGTGAAAACGCACCAGTCAGTGAATATAATAGCGACCTGCTACCAGTTTTTTGATCCGGCCCCATTTCTTCCTCCCAAGCATGAGTTAGATATGTCATGTGTATGAGAATTACCAGCGTAATCTAATGAGACCGCTAATAGAAGCAACCAATACAACAATAACTCGGCATCTAATTGGGTTTAAACTTGATGCATTTACTTCCACAAAACGATACAATAATGATCGACAAAATTTAAATTAACAGAACAGGACTGTCTGTTCAGGCCAGTTTTCTCGTTGAAACTGTTAAGATGAAATTTCCGATCTTGAAGTAATAGCGGTCCATTTGAAATCGAACTATAAGTTCAGGCTCTGCCATTAACGGAATAGTTCCAAGTTAGAAATTGTAACTCGTCAGTGCCTTATGGTTGGTTGGTTGAATATCCGAGAGAGTAACTTAGGCTCATCACGCCGTCATGTAGAACAAATGATGAGATGGAGGAACAAACGAGCAATAAACGAGGCAACTCACATTGTAAAAGATATCATGCAACAGATCCGGTGCAGGTATTCCTTAAAAGACAAGGTATAGATCATGTTGTCGGCCTTCTTGGTGAAAACGGTATTACAGAACTTTTTCGGCAAGAAACGCCTTGCTGTTGATATGGACCAAGAGACAAATACAGACCAAGTTAAGAACTTCTGCAATCATGATTCAAGCCTGCCGAACCATTTACTTTCCACACAAGGTAGATTAGAAGAATGTCTGATAGTTAGAAGGCGAGTGTTGAGCAGCAACTGTTTACTTGATGTGCCAAGTGACTCATAAAAGCTTTCTGTAAATAGAGATCAACGACAACCCGTTAACAATCAATTACTTACTAACGGATTTATTTGGATTTCACGTCTTGTGTCTATTTTTTGCGCGTTGTTTCGCCGAAAGGTTTACTGCAAGAAATGCACTGAGGGGCAAGTTATGAACTTCAAGACCGCAGGGGATGTAAGACCTGCTGCGTCTGCTCGGAGTAAAACGACCAGATTTCTAGCTCGTTGTTCATCCAACCTATTGGTCACCACATTATTAACCCCGGTTTTGATGTTGAACCCTTTTGGTACGGCCATATCCTCGGCAGATGATAACGTGATTTCGACCATCGTTAATGTGCAAAATGGCTCCTTTCCTCTGGATGGGACGGACAGCCTGACGATCACTTCAACCGGTGAGATCAGCACTTCTGCCAACACGGACAATGCCGTCTCGGCAACAGGTAATGGCAACACCATCACCAACCTGGGTGTGCTTTCAACAGGTGGGGTTTTAAGTCATGGCATCTATCTTGATAATAGCGATAACAACACCATCACCAATCTAGGCGCGCTTTCAACAAGCGGGTTTATCGGCCAAGGCATCTATCTTAGTAATAGCGATAACAACAGCGTTATCCAGTCGGGCAATATCTCAATCCAAGGGTCGAGTGGCGGTGGAATTACATTTGAATTCAGTAATAATAACAGTTTAATCCATTCGGGAACGATCTTTGCGTCAGAGGCGAATGGCTCTGGGATAAGTGTTGGTGATAGCGACAATAACAGCATTATCCATTCGGGCACGATCTCCACCACTGGGACGAGTGGCATCGGGATGTTTATATTACAAAGCAACAATAACAGCTTTGTCCAGTCTGGCACAACCTTAACGACCGGCGAAGATGCGGTCGGAAATTACCTTTTTAACAGCAATAACAACAACTTTAACCAGTCTGGTACGATCTCCACAACTGGGGTGGATGCCCATGCGATCTTTTTGACCGGGAGCAGTAGTAACGTATTTACTATCACAGGTAAGCTCACATCGACCCAAGCCAATGCCTTTCTATTTGATACTTTTGCCACTACGGGCAATATCATTAACCTGACAACAGGTGCCTTTCTCGGTGGAGCCATTGATTTAAATACCAGCGGTAACTTCGTTAATATTACAACGACACCCGGCCATTCGGTGGTTTGGGATTTTGGTGCTGGTTCTACCATAACAAGCGGCATTCAAGTGTCTGGCACTGGGGCCTATCTGGTCAACGGCAATACCTTTTATTCTGTCGATCCAACAGGTTTTCTTGCCCGAGCTGACTCGATTGGTGATACGGCGGGCATGTTGACTGGCGTTGCCAACTCACGCCTTGGCTCTGGCGCGCCGGCAGTTTTTGAGCAGCCAAGTGGTTTTGCCTATACCCGCGACGATGGTTCTGAATATTCGGATGCCCGGTTTTGGGGCGATTTTATAGCCAGTACTTCTCAATATGGCGCGACCAGCACAACACTTGGCTATAACAGCCAACAATATGGCGTGGCGCTTGGCTATGAACGGGATTTTGATATCGACACCACTTTCGGTCTGATGGGCGGCTATCTGTATAGCGGATTAAAGGCTGACAGCCGTTTCACCACGTCTCAGGAGATTAAAAGCCGTGGTGGCTATCTGGGCATTTATGGCTCATATGAGCTTGCTAATGAAATCAAGCTGTCTGGCTCATTAATGGCAGGACGGAGCGCAAATGACAGCTCACGCATATTCAACAATAACACCGCCACGCCAAGCTTCACCGAAATGGCGACAGCTACCTATGGAAGCACCTTTATCGCACCAAGCATCAGCATATCAAAAGACTATGTGCTTGATGAGAAAACCATTCTGACACCCATGTTTTCAGCCCTTTATGCCCATCAATGGAGCAGCGACTATGCCGAGACAGGTTCCTCGAGCAACTTAACGGTCGGTTCAAGCGAAGAAAGTGTGTTTGAGGCTGAGGCAGCTCTGGGCCTAACCCGCCATCTGGAAGAGACTGATCAATATAGTGGTGGCAAGGTCACTGCACGACTCGGTGCTCTGGTACGCACGACACCCAGTAGCAATATGCCTGCGCTCTCCTTAGCAGGTGTTGGTGCGCTAACGAATGCCAGTCGCAACGATAACCCTCTTATTGCAGTAACGGGCGGGTTAGATTTTGATTTACAGCTCACAAGTTCCGTTTCATTTACCGCCTCTGGCAATGTTGCAATTGGCAACAATGATTATGTCAGTGCTCAAGGAAAACTGGGGTTTAGAGTACGATTTTAAAAGACTCTGGATTTCATCTAATTGGATTTTGAGACAGTATTCGAGATAAAGTTCTAGCCCAACTTTTCAAAGTAGCGTTCAATCGTGATAAGCGGCACTAATTTTTTTGGTCTGAATTTTTGTCGGAATTGATGAAGTGAATTAGTTTCCGATCCATTCAGATTATATTCTGTGTAACCTTTATTTATGAGAAATTCTGATATCCAACGGTACATGTATTCTGAAGCGCCGCTATGGGTCCTGTCAACACAGATTGCAATGCTGTTTGAAACAATACCTAACTTGGGTAACTCGCTGAGAACTATTCCGATCACCTTGGAGTTACAAATAAACAAATGTAACGCCAATCCAGAACAGTTTCATCAACAGGTTTATATCTGCTATGCAATTTCGCAGATTCTTTCAATTCCGGTACGATGCGCGCTAAGGTGACTTTTTATCCTTGCCAACAGCATGCTCGCAAACACGTGCCCAATGATCAGGTATATTCGATGCGCCAGCTGGCAGCACAAGCATACTCTTTTCATCATTTGAGTGCTGTGCCAAAAAAGCCAGTTTGCTGCCCTTTTCAAAAGACCACAGCCCCTTTCTTCCGGTGTGTAGGAGATATGCAGCCGAATGTGCCATACTGTCGGGGCTCCTAGGGAATTCGTTTAATAAACTCGCTAAATCGTTATAATTAGACCATGACCAACTGCGAACTAACTTAATAGAATCACCACTTTACGCATTACATTTAACGGATATCCCATAAGTTTAGTCACATAGTTGATATCATTTCAACTCTAAATTGAGCTTCCAGAGCAATAATCAATCCAAGCTCTTATTGAAAGCGTTATACCCCTAAAGAGAATTTCGAAATAATATCAATCGGATAATGGTGCTGCCGAGGTGATTTGAACACCCGACCTCTCCCTTACCAATGTGTTTCTCGGTGTTCTAGACGAGTTTGGATGGTGGCATCCATAGGCATATAACGTTGCACAAAATACTGATTTAAATACATAATTCACTACAGGAACTTTGTAAATGACCGTACCTGGCCGTCAGACTTTGTACTCCTCTACCCTACTAATGGCCTATTAGTTGTGATCTCATCAGTCAGGAAATTTGGCAGCCATAAATCGGAAACACAAGCTATTTGCAAATGAACCGAAAGGTTGGATTAATACAGCTCTCGCGTGTTCCACAAGTTTTCAAACAGAATACAAATATCTTTCATTTTTATTTCGTAAGGTATCGGTAGCAGTTTAACTTTACCTGTGGTTTCGTTCCTTATCTGACTGTGCAACTCGGTAATGACATTTTCAGCAGGGCCGATCTGTGCCCTTAGTCTAATGAACTGCGACCAAGTGCATGTAGCTACTGTTTCTGTCTTATTTGAGTACCCGAGATCAGAAAATCTGCTCGCGGCTCTACCCACAGCTACTAACTTTACCTTGATTTCTTCATTGCTGGCAACTTTGCTGAAGCGCAAGCTTCGAAGAAGCATATCTGTACCCTTTTCAGATAGGTATTTTAATATCTTATGCTCCCAATCTTGTATCTCAGAGACAAAATTCTTTGCGCGGCTTGTTATTTGCTTCATCGTTGCGCCAGTGTAATCTTGCCATTTGAACTGAAAAAGGCATAACTCATTCGTAATAGTATCAAGAATTGCACCGTCAATATCGGTTAAAATTTTACCATTCAGTTTGAGTTTTGCGCGAGTTTCTAACCTTTTATATCGCGTGCCTTGGAAGAGCGCATTTAAGTCGGAACGCATCCAATCCTCTCTTTGCATTCTCAACGAAGTCTGATTTTCGGGTTTGTTTTGAAGCCGTTTCACAGTGTCAAATGGATTTATGAATACTGCCGACGTTGGCTCAATCAGGTAGTTGTCGGTGAACTTTATGAAGAAGGGTATTACTGGATCAACGTCTGAAGAAAGATCCGGTTTGGATTTGTCAGTTAGCGTGAGCATATCAATAATGATCGCCACAAGTATGCGATCCATGCCGGTAAACTCCGACATGTCGTCAATAATCTCATTCTTTGGTTTCCATATACTTAAACTCATATAAGTGTTAACTTCCGGCCACTGTTTTCTACCGGAAGATACTAAATGAATGTGTTTAAGCTTGGCAGACATAAGAAGCGCAACAATTGCCGTCAGATCAGACGCTCTTACACCATTGATTCTAGCATCGGGATGGAAGCCCGCTTTATCACGTAATTTTGTCAAAATAGGCATGGAAATGGCAATGAAGTGCTCGTCCATGGCGGGAGTTGAGTTGTAACCTACCATCGTTCCCCTACCTGTGCGCCACGGGAATACTGCTGCGTCAAGTTCGGCTTGGAGTTCTGTCGGAGTTAAGGCCTCAGCGTTGATTTGTGGGGATGTTGGACGCATAAGATTATCGACGTTGTCCAACATTTCATCTTCCAACTGATCAAGAAAAAGGTCTCCGTCTCCTGAATTCTCCATCCATACTGTTAGTTTTTCACCTGATTGTTTTGCGGAGAGAACTCCAAGTTCCAACATGTCGGCTGCGCGATTTAGGAGTATGGGTGTCCCTAGTTTATGCAATTCGGCGGTTGCAGCGCGAATTGAGCCGCCAGTACTTTCCAGTAAAGGGACACCGTTTATGGAACCAATTCGTGGCAACACAATCTCGAGGAAAGAATTCCAACCACGCGTCAAAATATTTAGTTCGGGCTCAGATAGCTTAATTGCGCGTTCGCCGCCAAATGTATTTTGAACCATCCAAAAATCAAAAGCGCGACATACCTCAATGAAGAGCACCGTGAGTTGCTCTTCCGACATTTGTTTTAATAATCTTGAAGTAGTTTCAAACTGCTCATCGGCTGTAGAACGTAATAACTTGATGATTTGTTGGCTCATGAGTCTTAATTCTCAGTTTGTCCTATAATGCTTGAAGTATTTTTTCAGCCTAATTCTCTGAAATTGCTCGCTATTTCAGAGAATTAGGTGCTTTATCTAAACCGATCGAATTCTGGTGGTATCTTTTCGAGCCAGTCCTTGACTTCAAAACTATGGATGTCCCACGTAACTTGCAGTTGGTTTACCACTTGTGCAAGCCTTCTGGGTGTTCCGGCACCTTTTGTTCCAGCACCGCGCTTAAAGGATAAATTGTCTTCATCGTAGTAAAGTGCTCGGCAGAGCATCTGAAATGTTCTTGTAAACATACCTTGCTGACTGGTGCACTGTTCCCGTACCTCGCCGGGAGTATCCGGTCGTCCACATAAGGCATGATCTGCATCCTTACCAAACTGAGCATACATCTGAGCTGGCATTCTGACCTTATGACGTTGTGCCTTTTGAAAATCATTTGGGCTGGCAGGAAACCACGCATCGAGTGCTCCAAACTTAGAGGAGCCATCTTTATCCCGTTTAAACAGGCAGTCCTTCAATACAAAAGTGAGCCAACACCACAATCCTGTATTATTCAGATGATCTTGAATTTCCTGAGATCCGAAGGCATTCTTAATCGCCATTGCCATTGCTTTTGAAGTGTCAAACTTCTCAATTCTAAGAGTTGTGGTGCCTAAAACCGGAACAGCAATCGTGTTATCATTAAGGTCAATACCAACCTCAGCAATTTCGCCTCTGCAGAATGCTTTAAATTTTTCAATGCCTCGATCTGTAAATTTAAACAAATGCTCAAATTTCATTTTTCCTCTCCCTGTTCATCAATTTTCCCAATAGCATCAGGTAAAAGGTTCATCTTTGCCAGTATTGTGGATTTAGCATCATCCAGCCACTCCTGAAAAAAATTAAGATTGTTGCTCGTTTTTGGAAATTGCTTGCACCCCATGGACTGTTCAACCCATTGTACCCATTCATACATCCATCCTTCTTCATACCCGCTATCGCTCTTGAAAATGCATGTAAAGACTTGTTCAATGACGACTGGGAAAACACTTATCAAGAAGACTGGGTCCGATTTAACCCAGGTTATTGCGCTTTCAATATTTTCGTTGACATAGAGAACAGGAAAGTCGTTTTCCGACATCGATAACTCCCAAAGAAAAGGAGATGTATCCTTAAGTTGAAAGTGAAGTATCCCTTCGGTATCACCATTTTTATTAGTTTTTGGCAGTTTTGTGGACCCAAGTAAAAGTCCGTTAGATGATACATCTTCACTTACAATACGAAGCTCAGGCTTTACGTCATTCAAACTGACACCTTCGAATGAAAACGTCGAATTTGGTTTTTCAAGAGTCCCAAAATCAGCAATATAAACATTCTTGTTTTCTGTCATGAGAACACGGACACGTGAATTTGCCGGGAAATCCTGAACGGCTTTCTGGTTCAGTATTTCGAAGATACAGATTGTGCCGTTTTCATCGTTCTGCCAATCAAAGTTGAAGTCCGACTGTGCAAGATTTTTTCTTCCGGTTAACGGAATTGTTTGCTTAGGCATTCTGGACATTCCTCGAACGATATGGTGTGTGATGCACTATCAGTTCCCGTCGCGTGTCAAAGCCCGTGACTTTCATAGCGAATGTTTCATCACACTCTAAAAAATTGAAACCTGCTTCCGGTCCCTTCGCGCCTTCGCTTTTTTGAATTATACGTTTTTTAACATACCCATTTGCGGACATAACAAGATCAGGAACCTTAAAATCATGCGGACTCCATCTTGGTTTAGCTCGTCCATCTGCATAAGCAAATCTGAGGTTCAGATTTATTGGCCATCCTTCCGCTTCCGGGTTCGCTTTAACTTCAAAGCCGTCGTCAGACATTGAAACAACAAAATACTTTACTTTGGGTTTGGGAATCGGCGGAATAACTATCTTCGTCCGTTTTTTCTTCTTTCCCTCTTTTGGTGCACTAGGCATCCAAAACCATTTGGAAAAAACAGACGAGTCTGGTTTCAATGCGTCGGGTTGTACCAACGCTCTGATAGTCTTAGGCAAGTTGGCTACAAAGCTCTTCAGATGCAGGTTACTCTCAAAACCACGCTCATTTAATTTTTGTCTTACTTCCTGATTACCCAACAATCCGAGGTGAGCCTTACCCTCGCAGAAATTCAAATAAGAACTCAGTTTATCTTCAGTAGTAAAAATAAAAACATCGATATTGGCTCGATTAGATGTCTTGACATCAGGGAGAAGCATGCCCCCCCTATAAAACATATCAACTGATTTATTACCCGGAGGTGTGCTTCTCAATGCGACACGAAGCTTGCCTTCAAACTTTGCGGTTTTCTTTTGAAGGCCTACCGATATAAGAAGCTCTGCTGTACCATTATTTTCGAAAAATTCCCGAATTTCCTCGCGATTTTCCGGACTTGCCAACACAGAGCTGCTGTTTGCCGAGCCATCGATTTGAAGGGTGAAATCGGGCGTTGCATCGGACGCACTCAAAATTTCAAGTATTCCGTCTGGGTCTTCAACAATTGCTTGCTCGCTAAATTTTTCACGCACCATGAGCGCGTTTTCCTTCATATTATCGGCGTTGATTTGCTCACCGTTTATCTCGACGATCAACTTCCTATCAGCAATTGCCGGGGCAAAATTTTCAATCGCTGCAGCCCTTATTTTATCCGAGGTCAATTCTTCCCTAGGATAAGGAATAATAAGTGATAACCCAGAGGCACCATCCATCGAGTAATCATTAGTTTTCAATGATGATGTAAGCAGGTCGACTTGTTCAGAGCAGTGCAACTTAAAAACATCTTGGTCCTCACATTGCGCGAAAATTGCAAAGGGGCTACGCCATTTTCCTTCGAAATCTCCGGATTTAAGAACGCTCATTCCGCAACAGAGCACTTCATTCTCATTCTGACGACGAGTAATACCTAAGACAGTTTGAATTTCTGAAGCCAGCAAGAACGTTATACGCCCGATACCTCTACCGCCGCGACCAGCTCCATCTTTATTGGATCGGCCGAAATTGAGCCAGTAGCCCCAAAAGTCCTCCCCGCGCTTCGTAATATTACCTTTGAGGCCGGTAGTGTTTGTGTCTTCGACAACAAGCCAGCGGAACTTTCCCTCATCCCACTGTTCGGACCAAGGTAGTTTGCAGGTCACTTTTTTGTTTTTTAAATTACCAAATAGTATGGCATTAGCACCCAATTTACCTTCATAAAAGGAGAACTTGATTACTACTGGTGCATTTGGATCCTTTCCGGCATCCAAAACGTTCTGAATCGCTTCTCGTACGAAAGTTGCAGAATGAGGAAATCTATCGGTGTCAAAAATTTCACTATCCAACCCCTCATGAGTAGGGGACCCTCCTGTTCGTGGCCAGCCCCAATTTAAGTGATTTCTGGAAGTTTCTTTTTCGATCAAAATTTGATTTCTCCGTCAATTGATAATACCAAATAACCGTTGCGCAAAAATATTATAGATTTACGTTTCGTTTCACTGGCTCATGGGTCACCTAATCATCGAGTCTAAATTCACTGTCTTTTCCGCGACCATCTCCAAAAAACCGAGACTTTGCGGAGTCCAACTCCTTCTGAAGCGCGCGAGTAATTTTACGCGCATCTTCATCTGAATAATCATAAGAATTCTTGTTTGCGAGATTTCCTATGAGACGGATGTCCTTAATCGCGCGATTTACACGTGCTTCAGCAAGATCAATAAACTTCTTTCGTTTATCTCGCACAATATTCTCCTTTAAGCTGCATCAATGACACATTTTTCATGGAAATGTCAACATTTCACAAATACATTATATACATTCATGAAATATATTTCAAATGTACGCGATATCTACAGGAACAGTTGATTTTCAATGTCTGACATTATTTCAACAGGAGACGACTTTAGTTGACACTCCCACACTACAATGACACGCCAACCCTTCTCTTCAATCTCTTTCTGTTTTCGATTGTCTCGCTCCACTGTGCGATGAAACTTCTCCCGCCAGAATTCAGTGCGTGTTTTAGGGATTGACGCTTTGGAACAACCTTCATGTCGATGCCAGAAGCAACCATGCACAAAAATTACAGTTTTATATTTTGGAAGAACTATGTCAGGCCTACCCGGAAGGTAAGGAACATGAAGTCTAAAACGATACCCATATCGGTGAAGTAAACTTCTCAGAAGAATTTCAGGTTTTGTATTTTTGCCTCTGATGCGAGACATATTCCAACTGCGACGCTCCTTGGAAATTCGATCCGTCACGCATTGTCATCTTTCATTTGATCAAGAACCTCAGCGATAATAGCTGCGATCTGTTTTGCAAGATAAGGCGGCACAGCGTTACCAACTTGGTGATACTGTGATGTTCTTGGCCCCTCAAAGCAGTAATTGTCGGGGAATGTCTGGAGTCTAGCGGCTTCTCTCACCGTTAAACTTCGACACTGTTGAGGATCATAATGGATAAAGTAATGACCATCTTTCGAGATGTGAGATGTTATTGTGGTAGAAGGCTGATCAGGTAGCTGTACACGGAAACGGTCGGAGAACATCGTTCCTGCTCTACCCTCCTTAACATTTGCGTGCTCTGGGAGAAGGCTGACAGGGAAATCGGCTAGTTTTGGTGTTTTACCTGAAACGGATGCAAACGACGCAGCAAAAACATAACGCCTGAGGTCGGAAGGCATATGCGCACGGGATTCATGACTATTTAAATTAGTAAGTTTTGAGTCGTGAATACTATTTAACACTTCATGAGAAAAACAGGATTTAGCAGGGTATCTAGATGAGGATTTATCAAGGGCACTAAAGGGTTCCGCCAAATCTGAAGCCATGCGCTCGTGCAAATCTTTGGCATACTTGTTACCATTTAACTCGCTGCGAACTTTAGCTAGATCCAGACCCTCTATTTCCCGACGCCATCGCTCATAATTATCGTTACCCTTGGATACACCACTTCTTATTTTTGGCAGGTCTCCTATAGTCTGCTTCAGCGTTGGTGAGCTTTGGGGCTGTAACCGCCCAGGGTGTACGTCGATGTCATCGCGTATGCCAACAATGAACATTCGATGTCTCGCTTGAGGGACACCGTATTCTTCTGCCCGAACCAGAAATATGCGGGGATCAACTTCTACAATAGGAAGCTCATCTTCTGAGAGAGAATAGAGCCTATAACCCAACCCATTCGAAGATATCCCAAGTGCGTTTTTTGGAGAAGTAAGATCAGAAATAATACGATTGATCACGCGTTCACCATCTACACGAGCTGACAACAACCCTTTAACATTTTCCATCACGAAAACAGGCGGCGCGTGATCGATAATAATTCTTAGATATTCCTTGTAAAGAAAATGACGTTGATCTTTCTTGAATTCAGGATCACCCATCATTCTTGATCTACCAACCAATGAGTAAGCTTGGCAGGGTGGACCTCCCATCAATGCCCACTTAGTCTGATTTTTTAGCCGATCAGAAATCAGTTTACGGACCCGATTATGATTGCCAGCTCCAAGTGACAATCTTATTGCAGATTTATCAGCGCTTTTTTTTTGTTTCGGATGCTGTTTGTACAGTTCTGCGAGAGTAATTTCACCTTTTAGATAGCGGTAGTAATCTTCTGGTAACTCGCGGTCCTTGAAGGCTTTAAGGAAATGCCTTAACAACAACGTTTGATGAGCAAATTCATCCTGTTCGATTGAAATTACACTTTTAAAATATGTGTCCTTTTTCCCGCGAGTGAGTGATGAAAAACCTTCTCCAAGGCCTCCCGGTCCAGCGAAGACATCAATTAAAGGATAGGCGGCCTTTCTGCTCATTCGCCTCTGTCCACTCCATTTTTATAGGAAGAGTTTGCCAGCCGTTCATAATCTTCTGCGCTAAGCACAACAACCACAGGTCTGCCATGCTTTTCCACCGACACAGGTTCCTGCCGTGCGATATCAATCAAATAACCAAAGCGGTTTTTAGCATCTCGTGCGGAAAGTGTTTTCATCGAATTTCGATCCATAATAGACATTTTAGCTATTATGGATCGAAATGAAAGTTCAAGCAACGATTTAAGTTGTGCAATACAGGTTTCTCCAAAGAGAAAATGAAATTCTTATGTCACCAATTTATGTTTTGCGTTTTATAGACACAGCTTCTTCTTTCCGGATTGCGCCTTTTTCAGCCTCATAACCTGATGATTATTCGAGCTTTTTCAGAAAATATGTTTATAATGAATTGTGGTCATGATGTAGGTCACAATACCAAACGTAAGACTTACCCGCAAATTTATTAATGTACTTAAATCGCCCAAGAGTGGGCAGGTGTTCTGTTGTGAAGGAATACCAGATAGCTTGAGTTACATGTAAGAGTGAAACAAAAGCATATTTCCAAAAGAATAACTCAACTTAATTCGATGAACCCAACTAAGTTGACACGGGCGATTCCTCAGTTGTTTCCTACGCGTGCGCGCAGGTAGGATCATAGCATTGCATGAGGTTGGACAGGTTTTCTTTGTTTGTGACGACGACATAAATCATCACCTAACATGATGATTATTCGAGCTTTTTATAAAAATGTGTTTATAATGAGTTGTGGCTATGTTGGAGGTCACAATGCCAAATATACGACTAACACGAAAATTCATTGACTCAATTGAAAACCCCAAAAGTGGGCAGGTCATTTACCGAGACACAATGCTGCCAGGGTTTGGTGTGCGTGTCGGCATAAAGTCAAAAACATATATTGTTGAAAGCCAAGTAAACCGGAAAACGAAGCGAGTTACACTCGCGCGTGCTGATCTTTATCCGCCAGAGGTAGCTAGGCGTAAAGCGTTAGGCATTCTGGGTGATATGGCGGAGGGTGTTGATCCAACCGAAGAGAAGCGCAAGAAAGCTGCAGAAAAGATTTCAGTCGAAAAGGCTTTTGAGAAATTCTTTGAAATTCGCACGCATTTGTCAGAGGCAACTGTTGCAAACTACTCAAGGACCGGAAGTATTTATCTGAAGGCTTGGGCTAAGAAACCTATGTGTGAAATCACAAAGCAAATGGTGTTAAAGCGACACCAACAGATGTCGCGCAAGAATGGAAAAGTTACGGCAAATGATTCATTTAGGCATTTCCGCTCAGTCTATAACTTCATTGCAGCCACCGAAGATAATTTTCCACCTAACCCTGTCGTAATTCTCAATCAGGCACGAGCATGGAATAAGGAAAGACGCAGACAAACTATTATAGAAGCAAAGGACCTGCCGAGTTGGTGGGAAGTGGTCATGGAACAACAGGACTATGCCCGAGACTTTTTGTTGATGGCACTGTTCACAGGTATGCGGCGCGGCGAATTGCAACGTCTGCGTTGGGAGAACATTGATCTTGAAGAACGCAAACTGCATCTGCCCGTAACGAAGAATGGCGACCCTCTTATGTTGCCATTGTCTGATTATCTCTTGAACCTACTCAAAGATAGGAAAAATAAAGCTGATGCATCGCCTTGGGTCTTTCCGGGTAATGGGCCTAGGGGCCACCTAATGGAGCCAAAGAAATTTCTGAAGCGTGTGGCGATGGACTCGGGTGTTTCCTTCACTCTGCATGATCTACGCAGAACATACATCACCATAGCCGAGAGTTTAGATATTCCGCATTATGCTTTGAAAAGACTTTTAAACCACCGGACTTCTTCCGACGTTACGGGAGGTTACATAATTATAAATGTAGACAGACTTCGTGGTCCTGTCGAACTTATTACTGCATGCATTCTAGAACTCAAAGAGAGGCGCAGCTAAACGGCTAACCCCACCCCATCAACGGGTATTTGATACTACCCCGGGGTGGTCTCCTCGGGTACAGAAGTCTCTTTGATGAGCTATTCATTCCCAATGCAATCGCGGCATGTGTATTATATAAGGGGCAATCCTGATTGTCGGTCTTACGCGCACGTTGGATAATGTTAGACAATCTTAGACGGAATTAGAATCGCAATAAAATTTTGCTTGACGAACAAGATCAAATCACGTCATACATGCAACTATAGAAAGATATCCCAAAAGCGGTGTTGCGATCGTGGGGCGGTGAAAGTCCGTAATCTCGGGGTGGGGATAAACCATTAAGTTGGCCCTCACATGCAGGTGATAGTCCTGACCCAGGCATAATGGCCGATATAGGAGTATGACGCAATAGTGCGCTGCTCTGGCGTTTTTTTCAACCATTATGAGACTGGAGTACAGCTATGCCTGTAAATCAAAACACGTGTGCAAACACATCAAAACTAAATCTTCTAACAACTCAGCAGCTCGCTCACTATACGGGTATGAGTAAATCATTCTACGAAAAGCGAAGGGTAAATAAGCAAGCACCACCATATATAAAAATAGGTGGTCGCGTTTTTTATCGCTGCCCAGATATCGATGCATGGCTCACAGGAAGTGAATGCCAACCTGGGGAGGCAAGCTGATGCATAACGTAAAAACTCAAAACAAAGAAATTTCGACTTTCCTTGAGAAAGTAGCAGGCCTTGGCAATGAAAAAACTTATGCAGTTTATAAGGCCAATGGCCAGCCCAAGTATCGTCCTCGAGCGGGCCTTGTGTCCGCCGAGGTGATATCAGCCCACCTTAGTAGCCAACAGCCCATCGGGTGTTATTTCGTCCTAGGTGACCAAACAAATGTCGCAGTGATCGACTTTGATGATCATGATGGCTTGCTATCATGGGATAAAATGGTCGAGCACACTAAACCCGTTATTGATAGACTTCGAAAAGAAGGCTTAGAACTCTTGCTCTGTCGCTCTGGCGGCGGAGCGGGTTTACATGCCTGGATGCTTTGGAAGAAACCGCAAAAAGCCAAACTGCTGCGTCAATTTCTAAGTCATCTCATATCGGAGTGTGGTTACAAAAACGGCACCAAGGGCGTACAAGACAAACAAGTCGAGATTTTCCCTAAAAGCGACCGTGTGAAAGAGGGTAAATTGGGCAATCTAATTGCCCTTCCTTTTGCACGAAAATCAGTGCCTCTTGATGGCGATCTTCAGCCTATTGATTGGTCAGATTATGTGAACCCAAAACTTGCAGAATTTTATTCGACTGACATAAATGAACTTTACGAACCTCCGCCTCCGAAGAAAAAGAAACAGTCCAAAACCAGATCATTGTCTATCAAGCCGAATTCCGAACTTTCCGATGAAACATTGCCGGGCGATGAGAAGGAAGCACGCGAGGCATTAAAGTTTGTTGACTCGCAGGATTACGACATTTGGATAAAAATTGGTTTTGCAAGTAAGCATGCTTTTGGCAATTCAGGGTTTGATTTATGGGACGAGTGGTCAAGTAAATCATCTAATTATAAAGAGCGTGAAGACACACAGAAAATATGGGAAGGGCTGGAACCTGATGGCAGTCTAACCATCGGCACCATTTTTCATCTCGCTAAAGAGGCCGGGTGGGACGGGCCAAGCAATAAGATAATCAGAGAAATGAATTCACGTTTTGGAGTTCTCACACATGGCAATTCGACCCGCATAATCCTTAAGGACTATAGTGGTGGTGAAGTGCTTTCTTTACTTGGGAAAGGACCATTTCAAGACCGTTTGAAACCTGAGAAATTTTTAAAAACAGACGAAAACGGAAATACTCGTTGGCAGGAGAAGTCAATTTATTGGCTTAACCACCAGTTGACGGCGCACTATTACGAAGTCATTTTTGATCCTTCGAAGCCGCCGGGACACAACAGCAATAAATGGAATCTCTGGAGAGGATTCGCTGTTGAACCTAAACAAGGTGATTGGGGTCTGTTAAAACAGCACATATTCGACAATGTTTGCAAAGGCACACTAGAGCGCTATGAATGGTTGTTAAATTGGCTGGCACTTGGCGTGCAGTATCCAGCAGATGTCATAGGCACTGCGCCCGTGCTTATCGGCTTGCCCGGAACGGGTAAAGGCGTACTCGCCAATGCCTATGGGCGCTTATGGCATCCTCACTTTGTTTCAATCACAAAAGACGACCATGTGAATGGACGCTTCAATCAACATATGGAAGCGAAACGGTTTATCTATATTGATGAAGCGATGTTTGGAGGTGATCGAAAAAATGCAGGTGTTATCAAAACATTAATCACCGAGCCGAATGTTATGATTGAACGTAAAGGCATTGACCCCATTTACTATGATAATCATATGATTTTCATGGCCACCTCTAATGAACGATCGGTTGTACCAGCAGATATTGGGGATCGGCGTTGGCAGGTGTTTGAAGTCTCGCCGGATATACGTGATGATAAAATGTACTTTTCTTCAATCATAAAGCAGCTTGAGACAGGTGGCTATGAGGCCATGCTTTTTGATCTTCTTGCAAGGGATATCTCGAACGGGCCGAGCCCGAGAAAGACAATTAAGACACCTGAGTTGTTTGATCAAATAATTCAGGCGCAAGGGCCAATTGAGAGATATGTATATCAGGTGCTTGATGCTGGATATCTGCCGCAACCAGATGCACCGGGAAATGGTCCTGGGATTACCACGATTGCTGCTATGTATTCAGACATGAAACATAACCAGGCAGCCGCGCAATATACGCAACAAACAATATTTGGACGTGAATTGAAGAAAATATTTCCAACACTGCGAACAAAGCAAAGTGGAAAATTCATCGATGGATATTTAAGATCAGGTGATCCAAAAATCACCCGGTCAACGCGTTACTATTTCCCTCCGCTTGCTGATGCCCGCCGTTGTTTCGAACTGCATATGGGGCAAGAAATTCCCTGGTCTGACAACACGATTGAATGGCTGGGGGACGTTGATCCGCCACATGATTACACTGCGTTTGATAATGGTGGGGAAGCACCTTTTTAATATGTGTGAAATAGGCAAACGGGGTAGTTTTTACTGCCCCCGCTTTTGCCATCTGCTGTGTTAAACTTTTTTTGTCCATATTGCTTATACAACCTATATACCCCATACTTTTCTTATACTTCTATAAGAAACCCATGTGTTGATTATGGGCTTAGTCATTTTCGAAAGTCAGACGTTTCTCTCTCTGTATGATTGGCAAAGGTACGACAGTGTCTTTCGGAAAGTGTTCATGATCATGTCGGTATACCCGCAGTTCGTTCTCTGCCTCCGACCGAACGGAATAGAGCAACTCGCCTTCAATGACTTCGCTAGCGTGTTTGCTGGTCAGGCGATAGCGCATAACCATTGCGATCAATCCCAAAAGGAATGAAGGTGGGATGATGAGCCAGGCAAATTTCATCCAGTCCGGTAACGACTGATACGTATCAAACAAATCTTGCCAGAAATTATAGTCTTCCATGCTTCAGTCCTTTGAAACGAGCGTTGGTTTCGCAGGAATTTGAGCAATCAAATCCTGGCTGACTTTGAGATTGTGGTGTTTGAGAAATTTGCAGAATGCAAGCAATGCCTCGTCGGCATCCCGATTGACGAGACATCTGTTCAAGATGACCGCTATTTCAATGTCTTCCGATGGATAAAAATCTTGTTTCATGTTGATCAACTCCCAAGTTTAATTTTCAAAGAAAACGGCTACCGGAGATTTATCTCTGGCAGCCGGGGAGTTTGTAAACCGCACAACGACGGCCGCAATGACCTTTAGGCCGGAGCCCTGGACATGCGCCATTGCCTCCCCGACCATGAAAAGTCTGAGGAGGCATCATTTCGGTTGATGCCAACCGCGTTATGAGGGGTTACAACGCCCCGAGCGCGAACAATCAGCCGCGCCTGACGACAGTTATACATCGACGTGTTTAAATTGCAACGAAGTCAGAGTTGGACCTGCAACTGAAATTTCGGGTTTATTCGGTGAGCAAAGAATGGAGTTAGAAAACAGGATAAGCGGCCTAGAAAGCGGAAATTATAACCTAGGAGTATAATTTTGCCGAATATGGTCTAATTCTGAAGATGGTTTCGGCATTTATGCAACTCTAACGCTATAATTTTTTCAGAGACTCAGTTAATAGACTTGTTGATCATTTTTACAAACTGAGGCGACGAATGAATAGCAATCTCACCAGTCGAGAATTTGGTCCGGAATTTCATAAGGCTAGACGTAATCTAACTTTAACTGGTGCTGTCTTGTTCGTTTGGGAAATTGCGGGACTTGAATTGCAAAGCGCTGCATCACTTCCTTTAACAGGAATTTCAGTAACAATTCGCAATCCTGAGGTAGTTCCTGGAATGCTTGCATGTTTGGCAATGTTTTTCGCTGCCCGCATGTTAATTGAATGGAAGCAAAGTGATTTTGACAGGCGAACGAATATTTTCTCGCGTGCAGACTTGATACTTGCATTCGCGATAGCAGCAGGTGGCATTTTGGTATTTGTCTATCAAAACATAACGCAAACTGACGTCGCAATACTATTTCTTGAGGATTATAGAGGCGTGTCCGGAGTAATAATTGTAAGTGTTGTCTTCTATTTGGTCGGATGGGGATTAGGTGCTAACTTGGCAGACCAAATGCATGGCAATCGCGATAACGCACTAATTGTTATCGTGCCATTCTATTTACTTCTTTGTTGCTTGCCGATATTGCAAATCAGAAAGCAATATTTAGACGACTCCATTTCACCTATACTGGTCTTGTTAATTTTGGTGCCCTTCTTGGTGAGCATATTTGCCATACATATTGGCTATCAACGAGAGAAGAAACGGTTAATCGACGTGTATTAAACTCCAATTAAAACGTAATGGATTTCTTCTTTTGACAAAACAGGACAGGCCATTACTGGTCACAACGTCCGTTAAAACACCGAAAGCAGCTATCAAACAAAATTGACGACAGCCCATTTTCGAAATTTCAATGTAAAATCAATCGAGTAATGGTGCTGCGGAGGAGATTTGAACTCCCGGCCTCTCCCTTACCAAGGGAGTGCTCTACCCCTGAGCTACCGCAGCTTACCGTTTCGGGCCGAAGCCCTACTAATACCCTACTTTTATTTCACCGCCATCGCCAACTCAATGTTAAATAACATCAATTTGGATGAGACCCCCACATTACCAAGGGAGTGCTCTACCCCTGAGCTACGGCAGCATGAAGATTGCTTTTCTTAAGCAATTTTACTTAATCGAGAGCCTATTGCCATAGGTTTATCTCTTGTGCAACCCATCTTTGGCCATCTTTGAGTTAGCACAACACAATCTCGCCCAAATATAGCCTTTTCCCATCCATAATTATCGGTTAATGAGAGATTATGACGGATAAAAATGTAAAATTAAGCGAACAAGACGCGAAGAAGAAGAGGCTTGCGCAGCAATTGCGAGCTAATCTTAAGCGTCGGAAATCGCAAACACGAGCATCACGGAGCGGTAAGGCAGACCAAACAAACGGATTGCCAGCCGCACATCTTGATGATGGCGAGAATTAACCCATATTAGTTTCGTATGTTGAAGCCTTATTGAACTTAGGCTACACACGGCCTAAATCATGAAAAGAGGATGGGGCAAAACCCCATAGGGCGCGCATGGATCGAATTAAAATTATCGGTGGAAATGAACTTAACGGTATCATTCCAATCTCAGGTGCAAAAAATGCTGCATTACCATTGATGATCGCGTCACTTCTAACCGATGACACACTTACGCTTGAAAATCTGCCGCGCCTGGCGGATGTAGAGCAGCTCACAAGAATTTTGGGAAATCACGGCGTTGATGTTTCCGTAAGCGGTCGCCGCGAAAAACAAAGTCAAAGCTATGCACGAACGGTTAGTTTTACCGCGCGCCACATCGTTGATACGACCGCCCCTTATGAACTTGTGTCTAAGATGCGCGCAAGTTTCTGGGTAATTGGTCCTCTGCTTGCACGAATGGGAACTGCTAAAGTATCACTTCCCGGTGGCTGCGCCATTGGCACACGACCCGTTGATTTGTTCATTGACGGTCTTGAAGCACTCGGTGCTGATATAGAGATCGAAAACGGATATGTAATTGCGAACGCCAAATCCGGCCTAAAAGGAGCAGACTTTGAATTTTCAAAGGTCTCAGTTGGCGCGACCCACGTCATGATGATGGCTGCAACTTTAGCCAAAGGCACAACACGCATTTCAAATGCAGCCCGTGAGCCAGAGGTTTCGGATCTTGCCAAATGTTTGAATGCGATGGGCGCCAAAATTTCTGGCGCGGGTACATCGGTCATCACAATTGAGGGAGTAACGTCGCTTTCAGGTGCGCGCCATCGTGTATTGCCAGATCGCATTGAAACAGGAACTTACGCAATGGCTGTTGCCATGACTGGTGGCGATGTTGTTTTAGAAGGTACCAGTTCTGATTTATTGAACTCTGCACTTGATACATTGCGAACAACAGGTACAGAAGTGACCTCTGTTGAAAATGGTATTCGTGTGCGTCGACAAGGTGGTGATATCCAGCCTGTAGATGTTTCAACAGACCCATTTCCCGGTTTTCCCACGGATTTACAAGCTCAATTTATGGGACTTATGACAATGGCAAATGGTGTGTCAAAAATTACCGAAACTATTTTTGAGAACCGCTTTATGCATGTTCAGGAATTGGCTCGCCTGGGCGCTAATATTTCGCTCGATGGGCAAACCGCGACTGTAACGGGTGTTAAAGAGCTGAAAGGCGCTCCGGTTATGGCAACCGATTTACGAGCATCATCGGCACTCGTTATTGCAGGTTTGGTTGCTGATGGAGAAACAAATGTAAACCGCGTTTATCATTTGGATCGCGGATTTGAACAACTTGAAGAAAAGCTAACAAGGTGCGGTGCTAATGTGTCTCGCGTTAGCGACTAGGCGAATTTAAATATGTCACTGCTCAAATTATTAGCGTTAGACGACGAAGATCTTACTGTTATTTCAGCTGCAATGCAGGATGCTGTTTTGCGAGTAGAAGACCTCGAGTTTGATAAACGGAATAATCAGTTCTTGCTTACTGCCAACCGTTTTGCCTGGGAAAAGCGAAAAGGTTTCCTAAAGAAAGAGCATGAACGCCGCCGCACGGTTTTGGCATTCAAGCGGGTTAGTAATGTTAAAATGCGTGGTTTTAATGCGAGCGATGATGATGAGGTTTTATCTTTGTTGGCATTAAGGTTCCTCGAAACGGACGAAGGTCCAGAGGGCGAACTGGAACTCGTGATGTCCGGCAATGCAGGTATTTTACTCAACGTTGAATGTATTGAGGTCCAGTTAACAGATACAGGCGGGGCGTGGGGCACTCGGTTTAAACCTAAACATTAATCACCGTCGTTCTAATCCCGTCAAATTTAGTTTCATTACGGAGCACACTGAATTGGTTCTTAAGCTAGACTTCCAAACTTCAAATTTTGAAGAACAATTTGCCGCCTTTCTGACGACGAAACGCGAGGTATCAGAAGATGTGATTGTCGATGTTGATCGCATTATTTCTGCTGTACAAGCAAATGGTGATGAGGCGTTACATGATCTGACTTTGAAATTTGATCAAGTCGATACCCGCAAGATTGGCCTCAAAATAACATCCGATGAATTAGATCAAGCTTTGGGTGCTATTTCGGATGATGTTCGGGCAGCTCTTGAACTTGCTCATGAGCGTATCACCAGTCACCATGCGCGCCAGATGCCTAAAGATGACTTTTATAAAGATCACTTGGGTGTAGAGCTTGGTTCAAGGTGGACGGCAATTGATGCGGTTGGTCTTTACGTGCCTGGCGGCACTGCAAGTTACCCAAGTTCCGTTTTGATGAATGCTATTCCGGCAAAGGTTGCAGGTGTCCAGCGTATAGCAATGGTTGTACCGGCGGCAAAAGGCAAACATAATCCAGCTATATTAGCAGCTGCCCGTATTGCAGGTGTTAGCGAAATATACCGTATTGGCGGAGCACATGGTGTCGCCGCGCTTGCATATGGTACGGAAACGATAAAGCCTGTTGCAAAAATTGTGGGTCCGGGCAATGCTTGGGTAGCCGCGGCTAAACGGCAAGTCTTTGGGACGGTCGGAATTGATATGATCGCAGGACCTTCAGAGGTTCTGATAATCGCAGATAAAAATAATAACCCAGACTGGATTGCCGCCGACCTCCTAGCGCAGGCCGAGCATGACGTTGGAGCGCAAGCGATATTAATCACCGATGATGCTGATCTTGCTGACCAGGTTGTCAAAGCCGTTAGTTATCAAATCAAACAATTGCCTCGTGGTGAAATTGCCGCGCAATCATGGAATGATTTTGGTGCGATTATCATGGTACCAAACTTGGAGGAAGCTTTTCCACTCGCAAATCGCATAGCAGCGGAACACCTCGAGCTAGCGCTTGATAACGCGGATGATTATGTATCTAAAGTTCGTAATGCTGGCTCCATTTTTGTAGGGCATTACACACCCGAAGCGATTGGCGACTATGTAGCTGGCTCTAATCATGTCTTGCCAACGGCACGCTCTGCAAGATTTTCATCTGGACTGTCAGTCTATGATTTTATTAAGCGCACATCTGTGTTAAAACTTGGGCCAGAACAATTAGCGGCGATTGGACCTGCGGCAATGACTTTGGCTGAAACAGAAGGCTTGAGCGCCCATGCGCGGTCAATATCAATCCGAACCAATGCAAAAGGGTAGCTGAGTTCATGGCCAATAGCGCTAAAGATAGGCTAGTTGACATCTCGCTCGATGCATCTATCGGGCGTGCCACGCCAGATATTGAGCACGAGCGGGCGATCGCCATTTTTGATCTGATTGAAGAAAACAGCTTCGAGTTGGTTGGTCACGATACAGGGCCGTATAAGTTAATACTCTCACTTGTTGAGAGTCGTCTTGTTTTTGATATCTTAAATGAAGGTGATGAAAACCTCATTACGCATATCTTATCACTGACCCCATTCAGGCAGATCGTCAAAGATTACTTCATGATTTGCGAGAGCTATTATGAGGCGATTAAATCTGCAGCCACAAACCGGATTGAAGCGCTGGATATGGGCCGTCGCGGTATCCATAATGAAGGTGCTCAAATATTGAAAGACCGTCTTGATGGCAAGATCAACATAGATACAGACACATCTCGTCGTCTATTCACGCTTGTTTGCGTGCTTCACTGGCAAGGTTAGGTAAAAATTTGAATTATCAAGGTGAAATAAGCATGGCTCGAGATAAGGTGAACAGATTATAGATATGTCAGCGCCTTCTTCCATACTTTTTATTTGCGGGATGAACTCTATTCGATCACCAATGGCTGAAGTGATTGCTCGATCTCTTTTGCCGAAGGGTGTATTTGTCCAATCTGCTGGCATACGAGAAGGTGAGCGTGATCAGTTTGTGGAAGCCGTATTGGCTGAAGTCGGTTTAGATTTAGGTAGTCGGCAACCTAGGCTCTACAATGAAATGGCTGATGGCTTTTATGATGTCATCGTCACATTAACACCGGAAGCCCATCACAGAGCTTTAGAAATAACGCGTACATCAGCTGCAGAAGTCATCTATTGGCCGACATCTGATCCAACTGTTTTACAAGGACAAGGTAAGCGCGAACAGATTTTGGAAGCATATCGCCAGGTTCGCGACGGTATAACAGCCAATATAAAAGAGCATTTTTTAAAATAATACGCAGTAAAAGGCCTAGTTGACCTCGTTTGAATGATCTAAAAGGTTCACAAACGAAATTTGATTGTGTAGTTTCCGCACAAATTTGATGTAATCGCCAACAAGGCGAAGACGAATATCTAAAGAAAGATCTGTACCTAATGGCAAAAGAAGAAGTTCTAGAGTTTCCAGGAGTTGTCGTTGAACTCCTACCCAATGCAACCTTTCGAGTTAAACTTGAAAATGAGCATGAAATTATTGCCCATACCGCTGGTCGTATGCGCAAAAACCGTATTCGCGTTCTGGCGGGTGATAAAGTGTTGGTGGAAATGACACCTTATGACCTGAGTAAAGGTCGCATCACCTACCGTTACAAATAATTTCGAAACAGCTGAGTAATTCTCATCCATGGCAAATGATGCAAAACTCATATTAGCTTCCGGATCCCCGCGCCGTGTAGAATTGCTAGATCAAATCGGCATTAAACCGGATCGATTGATGCCTATGGATATTGATGAGACGGCGGGTAAGTCTGAGCATCCTAAATCTTTGGCACGCCGTTTAGCGCAAGAAAAAGCGAAAGCTGCATATTCACAGGTCAAGAATGAACCGCAATGGAAAGGATCATTTATCCTAGCTTCTGATACGGTCGTATCAGTCGGGCGCAGAATACTGCCGAAAGCGGAATCAATTGAAGATGCGAATAATTCAATTCATCTTTTGTCCGGTCGTAACCATCGTGTCTATTCTGGTGTGTGCATCATTACACCAAGTGGTGCGGTTCGGCTGAAAGTTGCAGAAACGCGCTTAAGATTTAAACGAATTTCCAGTGCAGAAATGCGAAGTTATCTTGATTCTGGCGAGTGGCGCGGCAAGGCTGGCGCTTATGCCATCCAAGGCATTGCAGGAAGTTTTGTTATTAAACTCGTCGGTTCTTATTCAAATGTTGTCGGTCTGCCGCTTTATGAAACGTCGAATCTACTTGCAGGTGAAGGTTACATTTTTCATCAATCCTGGAAAGGTCGCACCGGAATATGAGTAACTCGGACAATGTTGAACCCTTGCGCCCAAAGCTTCCTTGTCCCGAATGCGGTAAGCCATCTGACCGCCAAACGCACCCATTTTGCTCTGAACGCTGTAAAAACCTGGATCTCGGTCGTTGGCTTAATGGTTCCTATGCAATTCCCGTCAGCGAAGTTGAGGAAAACCAAGATCCTGAATCTGAAAATGAAGAGCGTTTTTAGATACTTACTAATAGTTTGACATTTTTATTTCAAAAAGATCACGAAACATTTGAAAGACCACTAGACTTGGTCGTCCAAAATGTTATAACGCGCTCGCTCCCCTAGATTACCCATTCGGAGAGCTGACAAATTTATCCGATGCCCGGGTAGCTCAGGGGTAGAGCAGTGGACTGAAAATCCTCGTGTCGGTGGTTCAAATCCGCCCCCGGGCACCATTTCAAAAATTTCTTGATAGATTCATATTCATAGCGGTCTTGCTTGAAAAGCCAGCATTGCTGCTTTTCTTGAATCTACGCTGCATTATGATATTGATTAATCACATCTAGTAATGGTTGACCGTAGCGTTCGAGTTTTGCTTCGCCAATACCGTTGATATCTAGCATCGCTTCGAGCGTATCAGGTTTATGTCGCGCGAGCTCAATTAGGGTCTTATCATGAAAAATCACGTAGGCTGGAACTTTCTGGGTTTTGGCCAAAGCGCTTCGCGCTGCCTTTAAGTTTTCATACAAGGATTGATCGGCTTCGCTGGTAAGCGTTGCCATAGCTTTAGACTTTTTAGAGCTGCGGTCTGATCGCTCCGTATTTGAAGTCTTCACATAGTGGCGCATAGGCAATGGGGATTTGTTTTTTATGAACGCCCTACCCTTTGTTGTGATATGCAAACCACCATGGCCATCTGCATTGGGTGCAAGCAAATTACTCGCGACCAATTGACGGAAAATGTTCTGCCACTCCAATTTACTAAGATCAGTGCCAATTCCATATGTGGATACCTGATCGTGGTTAAAGTTACGAATTCGGTCGGTTTCAGCGCCAAGCAATACTTCGATAAGATAGGTTACGCCGAAACGTTGATCAGTTCTATGAGCACACGAAATCGCTTTTTGCGCGGGTACAGAAGCATCAAAGGTTTCCGGCGGTTGATCGCAAGTGTCACAATAACCGCATGGTTCACATGCATCATCAAAATAATTCAGCAAAACTTGGCGTCTACAAGTTGCGGCTTCGCATAGCCCAAGCAATGCACCAAGTTTTTGATGTTCAATACGCTTTTGCTCATTGGGCGCATCTGAATTCTCGATCCACTGGCGTTGCATGGCTGCATCTTCCATACCGTAAATCATAAAAGCGTTCGAGGGCAAACCATCACGTCCCGCGCGTCCTGTTTCCTGATAATAAGCCTCAATATTTTTCGGGATATTCATGTGTACCACAAACCGCACATCCGGCTTATCTATCCCCATGCCAAATGCAATCGTAGCAACCATGACGATATGCTCACCTTGTAGAAACTGGCGCTGGTTATCGGCACGCACATCGTTGGAAAGTCCTGCATGATATGGCAATGCGTTGATACCCTGCTTACAAAGCCATGCAGCCATCTCGTCAACTTTTTTGCGGGAGATACAATAAATTATGCCGCTATCACCATGGTGTTTATTTTGGATGAATTTCCAAACTTGCTGCTTTGGCGAATTACGCAATGCGATTGTGTAATGAATATTTGGCCTATCAAAACCACTGACAAATGTACGACCATCATTAAGCGCCAATCGCTCAACAATATCTTTGCGAGTTGGCGCGTCCGCTGTTGCAGTCAGAGCAATACGTGGCACACCTGTAAAACGCCCTGCCAGCAAAGACAGAGCCGTATAATCAGGACGAAAATCATGCCCCCATTGTGAAACGCAATGAGCCTCGTCAATGGCAAAGAGCGCCAGTTTGCATCGATCCAGCAAATTCAAAAAATCGGGCATCATCAGCCGCTCAGGTGCGACATAGAGCATATCCAACTCACCATTGAGCATTTGTTCACGGGTCGATGTAATCTGAGCAGCTGTCATTGAAGAATTAATAGCACCAGCCTTTACATTCATTAATTCTAATGCAGAAATCTGATCCTGCATCAACGCAATCAAAGGAGAGACAACGACTGCTAGGCCATCACGGCATAGAGCAGGAATTTGATAGCAAAGCGATTTACCACCGCCTGTGGGCATTAAAACAAATGCATCGCCACCAGCAATCACATGATCAATAATTTCCGCTTGCTGCCCTCGAAAGGCATCATAACCATAGGAATCGCGCAGGATGGAAAGGGGTGCCGATTGTATCATAAATTGAATTTCGCTTACATGATTGTGATGAATAACTTACGCAGTCACATGATAAGATGATTCTTATCCGTAATGTGACCTACTTACACTGTGATAATATGTAAGCAAAGTCACAAGCCTGAAGATAACATCAGCAACCTTAGATCAAATCCAACCCGCGTCTGCGACAATCGTCTGATTAGTCATCGCCTGCGATACATCGGATGCCAACATCAGTACGATATTTGCAATATCTGGTGGCTTGTTAAATCGCTTTAAACACTGACTATTCAATATTTGCTCTTGAATGTCAGGCGTAATCCATTTTTCCAGTTGTTTTGGCGTCTCCACAAACCCGGGCAAAATACAGTTCACACGAATACCTTCAGGCCCTAATTCCCGAGCCAGACTATGAGTTAAGCCCTCAATCGCAGCTTTAGAAGCTACGTAGGCAGGAGCATTTTCCAAACCCAGGCGCCACGCAATCGAACTCATATTTACAATGGCACCAGTTTGCTGCTCGCACATATAAGGTATAACCGCTTTCGCAGCGAAGAATTGATGATCAAGATTAACAGCCAACGATTGTCGCCAATAGTCCGGTGTCACTGCCATCAAATCATGTCGCATATCATTGGCACCATTGTTGACCAGAATATTGATTGGTCCGACTTCCTGGCTTGCAACCGAAAAAACTTTTGTTAGCTGATTTAAATCGGTAAGATCCAGTTCATAAAAGTAGGCGTTCTTACCCAGCTCTTTTGCAAGTTCATGACCAGAAGCTACATCAATGTCAAAGAAGATAACTTTCGCACCTTGCTCATGGAATGCTGAAACAATAGCAGCACCAATTCCGCTCGCCCCTCCAGTTATCGCGACTGTTTTGTTTGCTAAGTCTGGATAGATAGCTTTTGGTGCGGTCATCATCGAACCTCGTTTAGATTAAATCACGTCATCGCCTGTGCAATCTTTAATGTTTTAAACTAAACTATTATGCCGCTCAATCGCGCATGTGAATTCATGTAATGTTGACGATTTTAAAGCTCGTCATCATCTTCTAAAATACGCGCTGCAGCGCCATCTAAATCGTCGTATTGACCGGATTTCAAACTCCACAAAAATGCCCCCAGTCCAAGCGCACCAAGACCAAGTGCAATAGGAATTAAATAAATCAACACATTCATGACAACGCCTCAACAGCGCTTGTGGCAGGAGAGTTCTTTTCTCCTTTAGGACGGGCTGTTGCCAATCTCATACTATTTAGGATCACAACAATTGATGAGGCTGACATGGCAATTGCAGCAAAAAGCGGCGTTACAAACCCCGCAAAAGCCAAAGGCACAGCAACTGCGTTGTAAGCTAAGGCTAAAGCAAAATTTTGCTTAATCAATCTATCCGATTTTTTTGCAGTATCGAGAGCGAACAAGATAGAAGATAAATTATTTCGGGTAAAAACAAAGTCCGCAGCAGATCGCCCAACATCAGAAGCCGAAGCAGGCGCCATCGAAGCGTGTCCTGCAGCCAAGGACGGTGCATCATTGATCCCATCACCCACCATCAAGACATGCTTTCCTTCGGTCTTGAGCGCATTAATACGTGCAATTTTGTCAGCAGGCTTGGCCTGGGCGGTATAATTATCAACCCCGAGATTATTAGCAACATTTGCAACGGCATCTTGATGATCACCGGATAGTATCTCAATCGGGAATGAACGGCTTTTCAACTCGCTCAAGGTTATCTTTGCATCTGGTCGCATTTCCATATGGAGAGAAAACTTACTTGGTAATTGGCCTTCCCTTGCAAAAAAGATACCTGCTCCAGATACCTGTTCGTCAAAATTCGTTACTTCGGATATCCATTTATATGACCCTAGACGTACGCGCTTCCCTTCAAACACGCCTTCTAATCCGAAGCCGGGAACTTCTCTTACACCTTCAATAGATATATCTGGTTCCGCTTTAAAATATTGCACCATCGCTCTTGATGCCGGGTGGGAGGAATGCTTGCCAAGGGCCTTCACCAGTGCTGCGTCACCTTGATGTTTAAGATCAACATCGAACACGCTTAGCCGATCCGAAGTTAACGTTCCGGTCTTATCGAAGACGGCGTAATCAATCTCAGACAAACGCTCCAATGCAGACCCGTCGCGCATTAAGATTCCGTGTTCGAATAAGCGCCCTGCTCCAATCACATGAACAACCGGAACAGCAAGACCCAACGCACAAGGACACGTGATAATCAAAATCGCAATGGCGATATAGATCGACGTATGCCAATCTCCGCCCGTTGCAAACATCCAAACAACAAATCCGATGAATGATAAAAGATGAACCGCAGGTGCATAAATCCGTGCCATGCGATCAGCAATACGCACATACGAGCCACGGCCATTTTCAGCAGCATCCAACATGCGGGTAACTTCTGCCAAAAAGGATTGGTCGGCAGTTTTTGTCACTCTGAGCTGAATAACGCCAGATAGGTTAAGTGTTCCAGCCATTACATCATCACCGATCGTTACAGGTGATGGCAGGCTTTCACCATTGACCAAAGACAGATCAATATCAGTGGAACCTTTGATCACTTGACCATCAACGGGCAACTTCTCTCCAGGCAGAACCTGTAATACCATATCAGGTTTGATTTCATCGATTGGCAGATAACTCGTTTGACCGTCTGACGTGACTTGAGTAGCGCCTCGTACATTTCGGCGCGCGAGAGTGTTAATCGTATTTCTCGCCTTTTCCCGCATCATATGGTCGAGATATCGGCCAATGAGCAAAAAGAATAACAATGAAACCGACGCATCAAAATAGACCACATCACCATGTGTTAGCGCTTCATAAACACTCATGATCAACGCAAGGGAGACGGCTAGCGATATAGGCACATCCATATTTAAGCGGCCATGGCGCAAAACTTTATAGGCAGATTGGAAAAATATTTGTCCCGAATAAAGCACTGTCGGAATAGCAATGACTGCTGAGATCAAGTGAAACAGTGTCTTTGCAGAACCTTCTGCACCAGACCATGTGGAAACAGATAGCAGCATGATGTTCATGGCGCCAAAACCGGCTACGGCCAGTGCACGAAGCAATCTACCATTCGCGTTTACATCGGTGCTTTTTTCGCCGTCTGTAATATCAAGCGGAACCGTATCGTACCCAAGACTTTCCATCCTATTGAAAATACCGAGGGGTGAAGCCTCTTCATCAGCCAACGTTACCTTCACGCGTTTGAGTGTCAGGTTCACACGAACATCTGTAACGTTTTCTAGCTTTGATAGTTCGCTCTCAAGAATAGCGATACAACTGCCGCAACGAATGGATGGTGAAGAAAAAACAAATAGCTGTTTGCCGTCCGCCAAGACTTTACCAAAGGCGCGCAATTCATCTGTCTTGGCAGTATCCGACAATTGTGCCGTAACAGCATCAGAAGCCATATCACTGCCGCAACATCCCATTTTACTGCTCCACGACAAAGCGAACAGGATTTGTCCAGATCACTTGCCCGGCAAGATAAGCTGTCATATCAGCTTGCCAAACACCTGCACCGAGGTCAATTTCTGCAGTGTAACTTGTTTCAAGACCTTGGGATAAAGTAAGCAAAACATCGTCGGTTTCGTGGACAGGCCGCCCAAGCTTAACTTCGATCTTATCTGCCCTAACCACAGCGCCATTCACGTCCACTAAATCGAGCGTTACAACACCTTGTTCATAACGGAAATCTGATTGCCAACCGAGTGCTAACTGTTGCTCTCGAACACGTTTATCATCATCGAAAAACTGGCTAGCGATATAGGAATTTTCGACAACAAGACCTGTCCAGCTATTGGCAGCGAAGAATGCCAGTGTAAGATTAACTGCAACAATCACACCAAAGAAGAGCGAGATCACGCCAATCATGTGGTAGCCTGTAAACTCTCTTGAACCCGTTGTTTCTTGTGACATTTTACTTCTCCTCCGGAGTTTCGAATATAGCAGTGTAGCTATCACGTTCAAACGATTGTTTATCTTCAATCACCAATTGGAAATCATCACCAACATTATCGATCTGGTCCGGTGCAATACTAATGAAAACGCGTAATGCTCTTAATTTGTCCGGTTCAATCTCAAGTTGGTAGTTGTTATCCGCCGACGGCTCTACTCCATTGATGCTTACTTCAGCTCCCTCCAACCCTTGCACAGATAGATGTACAAGGCGAGGCTCGGGTATCATGTTCAGGATCTTAACTGTATAACCATTCCGAATAGAGCCATCACTCAGCCTGGTGAAAACCGGATTTCGATCATGCAACACATTCAACTCTAATCGATCGCGTGAAACCAGCATAAAGAGCATAGCAAGACCTATTGCAGCCCAGACACTGAAATAAATAAGTGTGCGAACGCGGAAGATAATCCGCCAATCAAAATGGCGAATAATAGAATGGAATAAGCCGTTCTCATCACGCACACGGCTTGGTTCAATGTGATTGGTCTCTGGATTTATTGCTTCAGTCATATTGTGATTGTAGTCACGCAAAGTGGCATAGGAGATAAGCCCCTTCTCGCGACCAAGCTTACCCATAATATCATCACATGCATCGATACAAAGCGCACAGGTAATACATTCGAGTTGCTGACCATCGCGAATATCAATTCCTGTTGGGCAAACGGCGACACATGCATTGCAATCAACGCAATCGCCAACTGGATGGTCTAGTGCCGCAGCTTTTTTAACACCTTTGGTTTTTGGTTCCCCACGCCAATCGTTATAGGTAACAACAAGGGAATCCTCATCAAGCATTGCAGCCTGTATGCGCGGCCAAGGGCACATGTAAATGCAAACTTGCTCCCGCAAGATTCCACCAAGCAAATAGGTGGTCGCCGTCAACACGCCAACGGTCGCATATGCAATAAATGCTGCATCACCTTTGACAAAATCGACCAACAAAGTGGGTGCGTCAGCAAAATAGAAAATCCACGCACCGCCCGTTAAAACACTGATAGCAATCCAAATAGCGTGCTTAACCGTACGTTTATAAATTTTGCTAACGCTCCAAGGCGCTTTATCAAGTCTGATCCGCGCATTTCGATCACCTTCGAAAAAACGCTCAACCACAAGAAATAAGTCTGTCCAGACTGTCTGAGGGCATGCATAACCACACCATGCCCGACCAACAACCGAAGTGACCAAAAACAATCCAATACCGGCCATAACCAATAGGCCTGCAACGAAAATGAATTCTTGTGGCCAAATTTCGATAAAGAAGAAATAGAAACGTCGATTTGCCATATCAAGAAGAACGGCTTGATCTGGTGCAAATGCTCCTCGGTCCCACCGAATGAACGGTGTAATATAATAGATCCCCAGCGTGATCGCCATGATGATCCATTTTAATCTTCTAAAGTCACCATTAACACGTTTTGGGTGGATTTTTTTGCGTGCGGCATAGAGCGGTTCCGCTTTAGCTTTCGCACCACTATTAATGGCATCTACTTCGAGTTTTGCGATTTCGGCCTTAGTCAAAAGACATTCCAATTTTCAATTAGTGATTCAAGATTGTCTAACAAATAAACTTTCATGCATATTAGCACATTGATCTTGATCAAGTAGTGGGGCGTATTCTCGCAGTTCGCCCCACTACATTATTCTAGATTAGCTAAGCTATTCACCGCCACCAAGACTATGGATATAAACTGCTAGTTGTTTGCTCGTTGCAACACCTAGACGTTCACCCCAAGCAGGCATAACACCTTGTTGTGGCTTGGTAATTTGTTTTACAATCTCTTCGTGACTTCCACCATAAAGCCATAAAGCATCTGATAAACGTGGCGCGCCCAACTCTCTGTCACCAAGCCCTGCGTCACCGTGACACGCGGCACAATTTTCAACGTAAGTTGCTTCCCCGCGAGCCGCCGCTTCTGCGTCAAACTCCTGTTTAGATAATTTACGCACAAACCAAGCTACATCAGAGATTTGTTCTTTCTCAAGAAGCTCATCAGTCCCGTATGCAGGCATATCTGAATAGCGTGTATCATCATCCTCTTCATAGCGGATGCCATGATTAATCGTTAGATAAATCTCATCAAGAGTACCGCCCCAAATCCAATCATCATCATTCAGATTTGGAAACCCGGGTGAACCTTGCGCACCTGAACCGTGGCATTGTACGCAGTTGATTTTAAATGCAGCGTTACCGCCGGCAACAGAGAAGCGTTGCAGTTCGACATCGGCCGCAATATCATTTACATCAATGTCCGCAAGTTTATCCCAATTACCCGCCTGTGAAGCCTTTGCAGCCGCAAGTTCATTGGCAACATCACCTCGACTGGACCAATTCAAAAAGCCTTTGGTAGAGGTTTTTATCAATGGAATTGATGGATAGGCAAAAGAGTAACCAACTGCAAAAATAATCGTCAGATAAAATGTCCATAGCCACCAACGCGGCATGGGATTGTTCAACTCTTTGATGCCATCCCATTCATGACCAGTTGTTTCAACACCAGTGAATTCATCCACTTCTGGTCCATCTTGATTGTTCTGAGTGTTCATATTTTCAGACATCATTCATCCTCCTTAAAAGGAACATTTGCGGCTTCTTCAGCAAGCTTCTTTGAACCGGGACGAAAAGCCCAGACAACAACAAAAACAAAGATTAGAAACATGTAGAGCAAGCCCCAACTATCAGCAAAGGTGCGCATTGCTTGGTAATCAAAATCCATAACTCATCTCCTAACGATAGTTTTTGTCAGCTTCAAATGTTGAAAAATCAACAAGTGTTCCAAGCATTTGCAAATAAGCAACGAGCGCATCCATCTCGGTTAACCGTTGAGGATCACCATCAAAATTTCCGAGCACAGCTTTCGGGTAGCGCTCTTCAACACCATCGGTATCCGCATCTGGGTCAGCTTGCGCCACAATGTCTGCCTTCGCATTATCAATCATCTCTTGGGTGTATGGCACACCAACAAGACTGTTAGCCTTCAGATGTCCCTCAATATTATGAATTGAGAGATCAACATCGGATAAGAATCCGTAGCTTGGCATGATTGATTCCGGCACGACAGATTGCGGATCGATCAAATGCTGAACGTGCCATTCATTAGAATAACGCGCACCAACACGTGCCAGATCTGGACCAGAACGTTTTGACCCCCATTGGAATGGGTGATCATATTTTGATTCAGCAGCCAGACTATAATGACCATAACGCTCAACCTCATCCCGGAAAGGACGGATCATTTGACTATGGCAAACATAGCAACCTTCGCGAATATAAATATCGCGACCTGCTAACTCGAGCGGAGAGTAAGGGCGAACCCCTTCCACTTCTTCAATCGTATTCTCTAGATAGAAAAGAGGTACGATCTCGACAATGCCACCAATTGTAACGGCGACGAATGAAAAGGCCAAAAGTAGTGAGGCATTCTTTTCAAGGACTTTATGTTTTTCAAGAATAGACATTTGAATTTACCTCTATTCAGCTGGAGCTAGATTGGGAGTTGCTTTTGGTGTTGAGCTACCCATAGGAGCCTCATCACGCACATCACCACGGATTGTTCTGTAAATATTGTAGGCCATGATCAAAGCTCCACTAAGGAAGAGAAGACCACCAAACATCCGTGTTATGTAATACGGGTGCATCGCCGCGACAGATTCTGCAAAGGAATAAACAAGATAACCTTGTTGATCATATTCACGCCACATCAGACCTTGCTGGATACCAGCAACCCACATCACCGCCGCATAAACAACGATACCAAGTGTGGCGAGCCAGAAGTGCCAGTTGACCAAACGAAGCGAATAAAGACGCTCGCGTTTCCAAAGTTTTGGTACAAGGTAGTAGATGGCACCAAAGCTAATAAGACCATTCCACCCCAAAGCACCTGAGTGCACGTGGCCGATTGTCCAATCCGTATAGTGAGACAATGAATTGACCACTTTGATAGACATCATTGGACCTTCAAATGTTGCCATGCCGTAGAATGCAACAGAGATAACCATCATACGCAATATCGGATCAGTTCTGAGTTTATCCCACGCGCCAGACAGGGTCATAAGGCCGTTGATCATACCACCCCATGATGGCATCCAAAGCATAATTGAGAAGACCATACCAAGTGTCTGAGCCCAATCAGGCAAGGCTGTGTAATGAAGGTGGTGCGGACCAGCCCAAATATACAGGAAGATCAGACCCCAAAAGTGAATAATAGACAAACGATATGAGTAAACCGGACGCTCGGCCTGTTTTGGAATGAAGTAATACATCATACCAAGGAAGCCAGCCGTCAGGAAGAACCCAACCGCATTATGACCATACCACCATTGTGTAAGCGCGTCTTGCACACCTGAGAACAATGAGTAGCTTTTTACGCCCAGAAAAGAGACAGGCACTGCAAGATTGTTTACAACATGCAGCATTGCTACGGTTACGATGAAGGATAAAAAGAACCAGTTCGCAACGTAAATATGTGGCTCTTTACGTTTTACCAGCGTTCCCAAGAACACGAGCAGATAGCAGACCCATACAATTGTTAACCAGATATCGACATACCATTCCGGTTCCGCATATTCGCGGCTTTGCGTAATACCAAGCAAATAACCAGTTGCAGCCATGAGAATAAATAGCTGATAACCCCAGAATACAAACCATGCGAGATTACCACCCCATAGGCGCGCGCGGGTAGTGCGTTGCACGACGTAAAATGATGTCGCGATCAAAGCATTACCACCAAACGCGAAAATAACCGCAGAGGTATGCAGCGGTCGAACACGTCCAAAATTTAACCAAGGCTCAAAATTCAATTCCGGCCATGCCAACTGCGCCGCAGCAATGACACCGACGAGAAAGCCAACGACACCCCAAAGCAACGTGGCAATCACGCCATATTGGACCACGCCATCCAGATACCCTGTATCCTTTTCCTTGATTGCGACGGTTGGACCTTCCGAAAAGTCTACGCGCCTAAACAAGATAATACATGTAATTGATAGTGCAACTGCAAGCACCGTCATATGTGCTTGAAATAGTGCATCTTTAGAAAGCCCTGCCGCTACAACAACCAAAAAGGTTGCTATTGCAGTGACAATAGCTTCTGGCAAATTTCTCATCATAATGAGCCCCTCAAAAGTTTAAACAGAATCATCCCGCCAAATAATGTATCATATGGCAGACTGATTTTGCCGGAAGATGGATGAAAAAGATGACAGTCGCTTTGACATAGATCAAGGAAACAAACTCATATGCTGATTAAATTTGTCGCAGTAACGAGACACCCATAAGGTAGATTTAATAATGGATGAAGCGACGGAAGCTTCCATTTTCGATGGACTAAATAACCATCTTAAAACACAACACGCGCTTTGTGACGCATTAGAAAAGATAGCCGATGGTCTACCCTCCAATGTTGACCGACAGGAATGTCTCCATCTCGCAAAAAGCATTTTCCCGATTGTCAAACGTGCTCATGAGTTCGAAGAAAAAAATCTTTTCCCGATTTTTTCTCAATCAAAATATCAGGCTGATCCCGAAGCAGTTCTAGCCCGACTGCATTCAGAGCACTGGGAAGATGAAAGTTACGCGCTTGAACTGCAAGATGCTCTCACGGAGTTTGCAGCAAATTCACCAACAAGCAATCCGGAAGCCCTTGGATATATGCTCCGAGGTTTTTTTGGAAGTTTAAGGCGACACATTGCCTCTGAAGAAGAGTTCTTCAATCCAAAACTAACAATGTGAGACTACCTATGTTTGTGCCAAAATCAGAAATAATCACAAAATTAAGTGCAAACGTGCCGCGGTACACGTCCTATCCTACTGCGCCGAACTTTTCTCCCGATCTGGGGCCACAACTTGTCGAGAAAATGCATGCAAGCATCGACAATGGTGGTGCATTATCTATCTATATTCATATCCCATATTGTGATCGGTTATGTTGGTTTTGTGGATGCCATACAAAGCAAACCAAGTCGTATATTCCAATATCCTATTACGTAGAAACACTTCTTGAGGAGATAGAGCTTCATCGCAAGGCACTCGCGCATAGTCCCGAGGTTGCCCACATTCATTTTGGTGGCGGCTCACCCAGTATGTTAAAAAGCGAGGACTTCAACGAACTTTCAAAAAAGCTTCGCACATCATTTAGAGTGACTGAAAAAACAGAAATCAGTGTCGAAATTGATCCCAACGATATGTCGGATGATATGTTGGTCGGACTTCAAAAAATCGGCATCACCCGCGCTAGTATCGGCGTGCAAGATTTTGACCCTGACGTTCAGGAAGCGATCAATCGTCCTCAAACATTTGAACAAACACGAGATCTTATTGAAGAGCTGAGATCTATTAATATTTCATCCATCAATGTCGACGCGCTTTATGGCCTGCCGCGACAGGATATGAATAGACTTAATAATACGCTTGAGAAAGTAATATCACTATCTCCCGATCGCGTTGCCATGTTTGGTTATGCTCATGTTCCCTGGCTTAAAAAACATCAGAACATGATCAATGACCAAGAACTTCCAAATATTGAACAACGGCACCAACAAGCAGATTTTGCAGATCAGTTCTTAACGTCAAGTGGGCTACAGAAGATTGGAATTGATCACTATGCTACGCCAGAAGACAGCCTGACGAAAGCTTTAAACGAGGGGACACTTCACCGGAATTTTCAAGGTTATACGACAGATCAATGTAACAATTTATTAGGTCTCGGTGCATCTTCAATAAACCAATACGATGGTGGATTTATTCAAAACACGGTTCCAACCAAACAGTACAAAGCACAAATCAGCGAAGGAAAATTCGCAGCAAACCGAGGTTATGAGCTTACGCAAGATGATCGGATAAGAGGTTATGTGATTGAGCGTCTTATGTGTGATTTCAGCTTCAATTTTGATGATGTTGCGATAAAATTTGGAGATACGGGCACCCCAATTATTGAAACTGCAAAATCAGTGGTTCTCCAAGATTCAGATGATTTATGCTGGATAGGCAACGGTAAATTTAACGTCAGCGCTGACAAACGTGCTTTCACTCGTATTGTTGCTTCCAAATTCGATGCATATCTTAGCAAACAGAACTCAAAATTTTCAAAACCAATTTAGTCCTTTTGGACTTCGCAGGCCCGTTCTAACCGATCCAGATCCCTAACGATTACGGTTCGATTATGTTCAATTTCAATAACGCCAACTTTTCGCAATTTCGTAATTTGTCTTGAAACTGTTTCAATTGTCAGGCCAAGAAAATCTGCAATATCGGCACGTTTAAGCGGTATCTCAAACATGACATCTGAATTTTTTAACCCTGCTTCAGGGTCAATGTTACTTGCTATCATAAAGAAAAAGCTTGCAACTTTTTCACCAGCGGTTTTGCGACCCAAGGTCAACATCCACTCGCGCGCCTCATCTAACTCTTTTAATGATTGCTCGTGTAGCCGATGTTCCAATTCAGGCGATTGGTCAATCAACTCGTCCATCACTTTCGCAGGGAATGAACATAACCGTACATCGGTTGCAGCTTCTGCGGAAACACCAGACTGACGCTTGAATGGACGACCGAGAAAATCGGGTGCAAACTGCAAACCAACAATCTGTTGCCGACCATCGGCCATCAGTTTAACCAGTTTGACGACACCAGACATAATGTTGGAATAAGTAGAAATATCCTCGCCACCAGCAATCAATTCCTTATCACTCGACTGGCTATGCTTTGTCGTATGCTTACTCAATTTAATAAGCTGATCAGGTGATAATGCTCCACATATACCTTTATGCCTTGCTTCACACGCCTGACAAATTTTAGGCACTTCAGAATTATGAATATCTTGTCGTGTCATTTTTATCAGAATCTCTACTGCTACAGTGAAACGGACGTTAGCAGGCCGTTTATCACATGGGAATAGCCCCTTCCCCGATTTGTCGGTCATTTATCGTTATGTAGAATTTGCCGCACTTGGCCACTTCCCTTCGCCAAGACCTAATTTCCAGAGTTTACTGATCAAATTATTATCTAATTGGTGATGATTTCGGGCCCCATGAAATAGGTCGGCAATGCTGTTGATATCAATGGTATGTAAGTAACCATGATTAGGAACACAAACAGAATACTTAACCAAGGCAAAGCAGCTTTAACTACATTCCACATTGGCATTCCAGCAACACCAGATGTTACGAACAGGTTCAGACCTACAGGTGGTGTAATCATGCCAATTTCCATATTTACGACCATGATAATACCAAGGTGAATAGGGTCGATCCCGAGTTCTATAGCAATCGGGAACACAAGAGGTGCCACGATTACAATCAGACCGGACGGCTCCATAAATTGGCCGCCAATCAACAAGATGATGTTCACAACTATCAGAAATGCCCACCACTCAAGGCCAGCATCGAGCATGGCGCCTGCTATCTGTTGTGGAATTTGCTCATCCGTCAATACGTGTTTGAGGATTAAAGCATTGGCGATAATAAACATCAATGTGATGGTTAGTTTGCCTGCTTCAAACAATGTTTTGCGCGTATCTTCATGCACAAAAGCCGTGAATAAAGTATGAGGTTTCTTCAAAAATGAGTAGTTCTTACCATCGTTGTTGGCCAAAGGACCCATGTCACGATAAATAAATACTGCGATAATAAATGCATAAACGGAGGCAACTGCCGCAGCTTCAGTGGGAGTAAAGATACCACCATAAATACCGCCCAGAATAATCACAATCAGAAACAGGCCCCAACCCGCTTCACGACCCGAGGCAAACACTTCGCCCCACCCTTTCCATTCGCCCTTTGGCAGGTTTTTGATCTTGGCAACAATATAAATTCCTGCCATCAACATACCACCTGCCATCAAACCTGGAATGACACCTGCGAGAAACATACGTCCCACGGACACATCTGTGGCTGATGCATAAACAACCATAACAATGGATGGAGGAATTAGAATGCCTAATGTTCCAGCGTTACAGATAATTCCGGCAGCAAATTCTTTAGAATACCCCACCTGTCGCATACCTGCGATAACAATAGACCCAATTGCAACCACAGTAGCCGGAGATGAACCCGATAGAGCTGCAAACAACATACATGCGAACACGCCTGCAATTGCCAAGCCACCTGGCAAATGTCCCACAAGCGCAATTGAGAATCGAATAATCCGCTTAGCCACACCACCGGTGGACATAAAACTGGAAGCCAGAATGAAAAACGGAATGGCGAGCAATGTATAGTGACCGGCCATAGCTTCATAAAAAGTTTGTGCGATAGACGCTAGCGAGCTATCAGATGCTAGCAGCAGAAATGAAATTGAACTTAACCCAAGTGCAACAGCAATTGGAACACCAAGCAAAAGGAGCGTGATGATCGCGGCAAATAATAGAGCAACTTCCATAACTTAGCCCTCCTTCTTGTTCTGCTGTTCGTCGGCTGCAACCATCGCCGCAGCTTCTTCCACGGCATCTTCTGCCTCGTGACTAACGATGATCAAATCACGAGTTCCTCTCACAACAGAAAGCCCTAACTGACAAAACCTAAAAAGCAACAATCCAAATCCAACAGGTAATACAAAATACGGTACGAGGCGCGGAAGCTTCTCATAAGCTTCGCCATCGTTAAACCAAGTGGCTAAAAACTGAAAAACGGGTGGCATGTCGATATCATTGGTTTCGTACCAACCTTTGCCTAAGAAATCTGCTTCAAATCCAGTTGGAAACCAGCGGCCAGTTGTTTGTGGAAGATTGGCAAAATTTGACCAAAAATCCCACCCACCTTTAAACAGCAAGAACGCATATATGATGCAACATAAGACAGAGACATATGCCATCGCCCGCCTTATGTCCTTTGGCATGAGATTAAGCACCGCATCCACACCCAAATGAGAAACCGTTTTAACGCAATAACTAATGCCAAGAATAACAAGCCATGCAAACAAAATCGTCGTTAATTCCAGCCCCCACAGCAGTTGAGTTGGCAAATGTAATGCTACTGTAATGGGTTGGAAAACCTCTGCATTAAAAACATAACGAACAACCACATTTACAAATGTGATGAGGGTCATAAGCCCCAATATCAAAGCGATAAGGTTTTCTTCGATTTTATCTGTGAATGTAAGTTTGGATGCTTCACTCATTCGCCCACGCCTCCCATGCGAAGTGAATAAACTTTTAAAAAATGCGGAGGAAAGGTTCCACCGCATCTTTCATTTTCTTAAGTGTAAATCACTCGGATTTATTTTGCCATCATGTTGATTTTTTGAGCAGCAGCGATGTTGTCTGCGCCAACGTCGCCCTCAAACTTTGCCCAAACTGGCTTCATAACTTCAACCCATGCAGCTCGCTGTTCAGGGCTTAACTCACGAACAACACCACCAGCGGCAATTACCGCAGCTTTCGCTTCTTGATTAACTTTTGCTGATTCGGCATTACGTGTTTGGGTTACTTCTGACATGATTGTAGCAAGCTGATCGCGAACATCAGCATCTAGTCCATCCCACCATTTAGTAGAGGTTACAACCAGATAATCCAAAATACCGTGGTTAGATTCCGTCACACCATCCTGTACTTCAAAGAATTTTTTGCCGTAAATATTTGACCAAGTGTTTTCCTGACCATCCACAACGCCCGTTTGCAGAGCACCATAAACTTCAGAGAATGCCATTTTTTGTGGAATGCCGCCGATTGCATCCATCTGTGCAACAAGCACATCAGAAGACTGAACACGGAACTTTAGGCCTTTGGCATCTGTTGGTTCAATAAGCGGCTTACTAGCTGAGATTTGTTTCATGCCATTGTGCCAAAAAGCTAAACCAAGAAGGCCACGTTTCTTCATTGAATTTTTCATAGCTTGGCCAGCTTCCGAGCTTTGGAAAGCATCAACCGCATTTACATCATTAAACATGAATGGCAGATCAAATAGACGGAATTGTTTTGTAAATTTTTCAAATTTGGAAAGCGACGGTGCCGCCATTTGAACATCACCGAGAAGCAAAGCTTCAAGAACTTTGTCATCGTTATAGAGACTTGAGTTAGGAAAAACTTCCATACAAGCTTTACCGTTCATTTCCTCATTCACGCGTTTTTCAAGCAATGTGGCCGCAATGCCTTTTGGATGCTTGTCTGTATTTGTCACATGACTAAACTTGATAACAATTTCACCATCATCGCAATTGGCAAATGCTACACTTGGTACCATAACAACAGCTGCAACGCATGCAGCTTTCAATAAATTTTTCATATTGTTCTCCCAGGAATTAACAATCGACCTTCCAGCCGTGAGGATAGATCATACTTTCGATATTCTTTTTTCAAGTATTTTTTTCTAGAAAAAATTTACCCATAAAAAACAGATAGATAACTCGTTCGACACGATTGATATTTGCATTTGTGCGAAATTTCGCACAAGCTCAACGAAAGACGAATACACCTTTAAAGGACGCCAAACCCAGTGTTAAAGTTGATAAAACACAATCTGCTCTATGTCATCTATGTTTGCATTGCACTGGCAGTTACAGCGGCTATTTTTATTAATTCATACCACCGGAATCTTGATCAACTGGAAAACAGCGGCCAGATTAGAATTGAGCAGATTTCTGAACGATTATTGGGCAGAATAGAGAGCTTCCAACAGCTCCCGAATTTGCTCGCAAACCGTCAGGAAATCCAAACACTACTCGCGGATAATGTATCAAATGATATTGTCAATGACATTCTACTGCGATCGGCCTTGTTGACCGGCGCCACTGAAATATTTGTACTTGATGAAGCCGGAATTTTGGTCGCCCAATCAAGTATTTATTCTGGCTCCGCTCCATCACAAACAGATTTTTTAAATGAACCATATGTTCGTGCAGCTATGAATGGTCGACTTGGATTTTATCATTCACTTGATTCAGGTGATGGAAGTAGGAGTTTTTATTTTGCAAGAGGTGTCATTACCAATAGTACTAAGCCGATGGGCGCAGTCGTTGTAAAAGTTGGCGTTGACCGGCTAGAATTTGGCTGGAGTTTTGACGAAGAAGTCGTAACTTTTTTTGATAATCACAATGTGGTTTTTGTAACCAACCGCCCATCTCTCACACTTCAAATCGATGACTTAAACTTTGATAAGAACAATAACTATAACTTCCCTGAATATGACTATAAACTGCTGAAAAAATTTCCAAATTATACAAAGTCTAATATCTTTAAGCATGAGATACTAAATTTTGAGAAGGCAAATAATCTACCGCTACAGGCGCTGGTTCTGTCTAAGTATATTCCACAAATTGATTTAACAGCTAAGGGCTACTTTAACACAAAAGCCGCATTTGCGAATGCACGTCTGCAGGCTCTGTTAAGTGTCGCCATTTTCTCCGGATTTGGTGTAACATTTTGGGCATTGTGGCAACGGCGCCAACGCCTCACTGATCGACTTGCCGTTGAAGAGGCTGCAAACACGAGGCTTGAAGCTCGCGTAGAGGAACGAACCGCGCAGTTGAACAAGGCACAAGATCAGCTTGTTCAGGCAAGCAAATTGACAGCGTTAGGGCAATTGTCAGCGGGTATTGCTCACGAACTTAACCAACCATTGGCAGCTATTCAAAATTTTGCAGATACTGGAAAAAAACTATTAGAGCGTGAAAGGACCAGCGAAGCAACTGAGAATCTTGAACATATAACTCAACAGACCGCACGAATGAACCGCATTATTAAAAACCTCCGCTCCTTTGCACGGAAGGAAATCGAAAAATTTGAAACGGTGAATTTACAAACAATAATCTACAGCAGTCTTAATCTCACTGAAATGCGCTGCAAAAACGAGAGCGTGGAAGTCATAACGATCGGTATTGAAAAACACTGCCTTGTTAGCGCAGGCAAAGTGCGTCTTGAACAAGTGATGGTCAATATAATCTCAAACGCAATAGATGCGATGTTAGATCAAGATGACAGAATCATAAGAATTGAACTCAGTGAAAATGAAGGAGCAGCCTTAATTAAGGTGTCGGATAATGGCCCTGGCTTAGACGATCCAAAACGTGTTTTTGAACCATTTTACTCAACAAAAGATGTCGGATCCAGCAAAGGCCTAGGTCTGGGTTTGGCCATATCTCATGGTATAATTGGTAGCTTTGGTGGGGATCTTTACTGTGAGAACCAAACTCATGGCGGAGCACTTTTTACTATTTCATTACCATTACTATCGGACGGCCCAACAAAATGACAAACCAGATATTATTGATAGAAGATGATGATGCGCTTCGCTTCTCACTCGCGCAAGCATTTGACCTTGAGGGATTTAAGGTCATTCAATCCTCAAACTTTGATCAAGCTCGACGCACCATTAGAGCCAATTTTAATGGTGTTATCTTATCAGATATCCGCATGCCAGGAAAAGACGGTTTTGATGTGTTGCAATATTCGCAAGGCGCTGATCCAGATTTACCTGTGGTATTATTAACAGGTGAGGCAGACGTTCCAATGGCGCTTCGCGCAATGCGCCAAGGCGCCTATGATTTCATCGAGAAACCGTGCAAGGTTGACTACCTCATCGAAGTCATGAAACGTGCATTAGAACAAAGGCAACTTGTTCTACGAAATCGAAAGATAGAACGCGATTTAGCTCGAAACGATCTTGCCGCGGTTAACTTCCCAGGCAATTCAGCTGCGACAAAAGACCTTCGAAAAGCTATACGTGCAGCTGCAAATACGAATTCGAATATCCACCTATCAGGGCCGGAAGGGATTGGACGGCGTGTTGCCGCTCATACAATTCATAAACTATCCGATCAACAGTGTCAGTTTATATCAATATCAATTTCAAATAATGAATGGCACAAGTTGGAGAATGTTGGTCAGACGGAATATCAATTGGATGTTCTGATTAAAAACTTGGAGCGCGCCACCAGCGAAGATAGGAGTAGAATAGTTGTACTTCTGCAAAGAGATCGTAATTTTAGAATCATAACCTCTTCTATAAAGTCATTTTCGGAACATCGTGAAACCTCCACCGATCAGGAATTGTATGATCTCCTAGCTCCTATTGAAATCAGAATTCCCACATTTGCGCAACGGCGCGAAGATATTCCAGAGATTTTTGAAACGCTTGTACGCCAAGTTGTAAGAACACGAAATGAGGATATGCCAGAAATTACCGAGGGCATCATCACAGAAGTCATGACAGGAAAATGGCAGAAGAACCTTGTTGATCTTAGAGAACTTGCAAGCAAATTTGTGTCCGAAGCAAGTAAAAGTGAGCGGAGCGAGTTTCCGTCCACACTAGCTCAACGCATGGACACTTTTGAAAGGTTAAACCTAATCGAAGCCCTTAAAAGGCATAAAGGCCAGGCAGCAACAGCCGCTGAAGAGCTCGGTTTGCCGCGCAAAACATTTTATGACCGCCTTAAACGTTACAGCTTACTGCCCAAAGACTACACTTAGGTCTGCTAATCGATTGTTGGACTTACCGTTTGGAGAGATTTTCTGTTAGATTGAGGTAACAGGAGGTCTTTATGAGGCACTGTAAAGTTAACTTACCGTCCCTTTAATTTTACGATTAGATGGCATGATCCAATCTTCTAACTACTCGCTCTATCACCATCACCGGTTTCCACCCGATGTCATCGCTCATGCGGTTTTTGCTATATTTCCGGTCTCCGTTAAACCTGTGGGTGATGTCACGTTATTTTCAACTACTTGCAGTGACGGAGCCTTATGCCAACTTCAGAAGTCAGCGGTCACTGTTTTCCACTGAACCATTGCGGTCAACTGATGATTATAAATGTGTACAGCGTTATGCTCTGAGCGAGGTGGGACGAAGAGATTTCTCAGAGCGGAGAAAATAGTTATAAGCCGTTGCAAGGAATCGACGGAACGGAAACCTTGCAATATCCTTTCTCGCTTTCGCAATGGGACCTGAGAATTCTCTACCCGATTATTGAGACCTTTGTTGGAACGATGTTTATATGAGGCATGAGCTGACGGCTAGCGGTACCTAAGATTCAAGCTTATCTGTTATCATTCGTTTGGGTGTCATACCTTGTTTCCTCAGTAATCGTCGCAACAAACGCTTTGCTGCTTTGGTATTACGCAGCGATTGTACGATCTCATCGAGGACGGTCCATCTTGATCAACTGCTCACCAGAGCCAATGTTTCTTGCCACGAATGCTGATGGCAACCTCATCCAAATACCAAATATCATTTGGACTGGGTTGCTTGCGATTTAGCTGACAGACATGGTTTGGACCAAACTTAATCCCCCAGCGGCGGATAGTTTCGTAGGAGACGACAATCCCATGCTCCAGCAGCATTTCCTTAACCAAACGCAAACTAAGTGGAAACCGAAAGTATAGCCAAACGGCTCGTGCAATGATGTCCGGCGGAAAACACTGATGTTTAGCTAACTGGTGATTGGTTCATACCTAAGCTTCTAAAACAAATCTCATTGCCATTAAATTAATGTGACATCACCCAAAAAACTTGGACTAAATAAGTCCTCGCCCAATGAAACTGGGGTTTAAAATCTCTTTCTTCCCATATTGTAATGGAGTACCACAGGTCTGGAACAGCATTCCACCTGCCCCCCTGAGAACAGCATCTGCGGCGGCGGTGTCCCATTCACACGTTGGCGCCAATCGCGGATACAAATCCGCACGCCCATCTGCTATCATGCAAATTTTTATAGAACTTCCTACCTGAACAAGCTCTGCATTCGCATACTTTTCGATAAAGTCTTTTGTTTCATCATTCAAATGACTCGCACTCGCTACGATGCGTACTTTCGAGCCAGTTTTACATACCGAAATTTCTTCCCTGATCTTGCCATCATTTTTCCAAGCTCCAATGAGAGCTCCACCCCAATAAATTAATCCGCTTGCAGGAGCATAAACAACACCAAAAACTGGAGACCCATTATGGATGAGAGCAATATTAACAGTGAAACCTCCATTGCGCTTGATAAACTCTTTTGTGCCATCTAGTGGGTCAATCAACCAGTACATATCACTCGGGTTTATCTTCTCTAATTGAGAGATATTTTCTTCCGATATTATTGCAATAGAAGGTGTTAATTTTGCTATTCCATTCTCAATAATTAGATTAGCAGCAATATCCGCTTTTGTAAGCGGGCTATCATCATCTTTTATTTCAACACCAAAATCACGGCTATTATAAATTTCCATAATCTTTTCACCTGCATCTTTGGCGATCGCAATGAGTGACTTATGGAAAACGGGATCTTTTAAAACATCATCGTCTATTTTATGATAAGGCATAGTGGTTTTCCCTTCAGGCAATTTAGAGATCAAAACATATATGCAGGGTTTCAGATCGGTGGGGGTCTCTACAACGGTTTGTCTCTATTTTCTCTGCACTAAGAAATTTCTTTGTTCCACCTAGCTGAAAACATAACACTAAACAAATCCAAATTTACCGCCTCGCAGCAATAGCGGAATGAAATACTGTCACCGCAAGTGCTTAATATCAGAACTTTGGAGAAAACTTGAGGAGGAGTGCTATGACTTCATTCCTACTATGTTCATAAGTTTTCTACTTGATAGAAGTAACACGTAATAAGTTATAAGTTCAAACAATCGAATATTAAGTATTTCTTTGTATACTGAAGTACAATACTTAATTCTCGGAGCCCCCGCACGTGATTAAAATGGTGATTGCAAAGCTAATGCCCATAAATGCGGCGCCAAGAGATCACCCTGAGTTATTGAAAGCGCAACTCCTTGTTGGCGCAAAACAATTTCCATTAATGTATCTTGTATTAACAGTTAACTTGTGGACGTTAGCAAGTTGTTTTATAGGCGTTGCGCCACATTGGTTGTCACTCATCGTGCCAATACTTTTCACGATTGCTTTTGGTTACCGTGCGTTAACCTGGCATAAGATGGAAGACGCCTCAACCAACCCCGATTTTGCTTTTCTGGCATTGAAATCTGTTCGGCGACGTGCCTTAATTTTTTCTGGATTCCTAGTTATTTGGATGCTGATGCTCTTTCCCCACGGCAATGGAGATATGCACGTACGTATCGGTTTTTTTGCCGCGATGAATTGTATTGGCCTTGTCATATTCTTTCAACGCCTCCATTCATCGGCTTATGCGATTATGGGTATAACAATCACCCCCATAATTATGTTTGCTATCTATACCCAAAACTCAAACCTTACATCAATAATGGTCAATATTGGTCTGGTTAGTTTACTGTTGTTGATAGTTGTGCGCATGCAAACACAAGACTTTATAGACATGGTGAATGCTCGCATAAAGCTTGAGAGGATTGGCGCTGAAAATCTGCAAATAGCCAATCAAGATAGCCTGACTGGGCTTACCAATAGACGACAATTTTTTTCTCATCTGGAAGTTGCGTTTGAAATTGCGAAAAAGAAGAACAAACGAATTGCCATCGGGATCATCGATCTTGATGGTTTTAAGCCAGTCAACGATCTATATGGTCACGCAATGGGTGACAGTCTTCTCATTGAGGTAGGTCAACGGTTATCAGCGCTGACCGATGAACACACATCGGTTTCTCGTCTGGGTGGCGACGAATTTGCTATAACTTTTACTAATTGCCCTGATGATGCTGAGCTACTTGATCGCGGAAACAAATTTTGTGACACTCTTCGAGAACCGTTCACAATAGCCGACGCATGCCTCGAGATTTCCGGATCAATCGGATTTGCGACTTTCCCAGAACTTGCGGAAGATGCAGAAGAACTTTATGAGCGCGCAGATTATGCTCTTTACCACAGCAAACACAATAATCGCGGTGAGGCATTTTTGTTTTCACACAAGCACATTCAGGAAATTGATGCTCAGAACAAGTTAGAGCAAACGCTCTCGAGAGCCAACCTGAAAGACGAGATGTCGGTTGTATTTCAACCAATCATCGACTGCAAAATTCAACAGACCGTCGCTTTTGAAGCACTCGCGCGGTGGAACAGTCCCAAAATGGGTTCTGTGTCCCCCTGTCACTTTATCCCTGCTGCAGAACGCTTGGGGTTAATTGGTAACTTGACCAAAATCCTTCTAGAAAAAGCGTTGAGCGTCGCTGTGAAATGGCCGAATTACATCCGCCTTTCATTCAACCTTTCTGCGCACGACATTTGCTCCGCCGAAGGTATATCACGGATTCTTGGCATCATCCACGCAAGCGGCATCGATGCAAACCGATTAGACTTTGAAATTACAGAAACTGCAATGATGCATGACCGTGATCAAGCTATCACATCTATAGAGATGCTTAAAATGCTAGGCTGTGGAATTGCCTTGGATGATTTTGGAACAGGCTATTCCAGCCTAACACAGCTACATGCAATGCCACTTACGAAAATTAAAATTGACCGCAGTTTTGTGATTGATCTTAATGAATATAGCGCCAGCTTTAAAATCGTAAAATCGCTGATCGCGCTCAGTTCGGACATGGACATCGGGTGTATTCTTGAAGGCGTAGAAACCGCTGAAGAATTGACAGCAATCGAATCCCTTGGTGGTCAATTTATACAAGGTTATTTCTATTCAAAACCATTATTGGAAAGCGAACTTGCAGAATTCATAGAGGAAACAAGTTCACTACGTCACGCAGACACACATTAATTCCATTTCCCAAATTTTATCTTGAGCATATAAAAAAATCCACATACTCTGACCTTAACAAAATTTAGGAGGGTAATGATGCAACCTACAGCGCAAGAGATCAGTCATCCAGTTAGCGACAAGGTTACAACGCAACTTAAAGACATCAAAAAGCAGTTACCGTTGCGTGTTCTAAGCGAGGAGGATTGGCAACATTGGATTACAAAAGGTTATGTAATTGTTCGAAAAGCAGTGCCGCAGGAGAATGTGGAACGGCTTGTTGATCTTCTATGGGAGTTTGATGAGAAAGAGCCCAGTGATCCTTCAACATGGTATGCGCCTGAACGCCGCCCACACGTTCGCAAGGAATTAAACAATGCGGGTATGGTGGAGATTTATAATCACCAATATCTGTGGGATAATCGCATGTCGCAACGCGTCTACGATGCCTTTGTTGATATCTGGGACAGAACAGATCTATGGACAACCATAGATCGAGCAAATCTCAATCCGCCCAAGCAAGACAAATCGGGTAATTCTGAAGGTTTTATTCATTGGGATGTGGATACCAACCAACGCCCTCTCCCCATCGGCGTGCAAGGCGTTCTTAGCCTTAAAGTTCAAAATGATGAAACAGGTGGTTTTCAATGTGTCCCCTATTTGTTTGAACATTTTGATGAATGGGTAAAAACGCAAAGCGAGGATCGAAATCCTCTTATGCCGGATATGACAGGCTTGGAACGCGAAAATATCAGCCTCAATCCCGGTGATTTGATGATATTCAACTCGCTTCTAGCTCATGGCGTGCGGCCTAACTTTTCAGATGATCAAGTCCGGATGGCGCAGTATATTTCCATGCACCCGGCTGACTTTGAAAATGAAGAAGAACGGAACGAGCGGGTTCGCTTGTGGCGAGAAATGGAGCCACCCAATCGCCCGGACTTTCCTGGCGATCCGAGAGATTGGGAGAAGAAAAATGCTAAAACAGCTGAGCTTAACGAACTTGGCAAAAAGCTGTTAGGTCTAGAAAGCTGGTAGGTATGCCCCTGCTATACTGTCTGTTCTAATAGACCTAATCTTTGACCAGTAGATTTCCATCGCCTGAATAAAACGGTTACTGTCAAGGTTAGAACAAGAAGTTCTGCGACGATACCAGCTGCCCATATACCAACTTCCCCGATGATAAATGGCAACATAAACGTTAAAGGCAGACCAAATAAATATGTTCTGGAAAGACCGAGAATAGCAGCACGAGACGCATCTCCAATTGCCTGAAAATAAGTGCCAATCATCATAAGCGGACCGAAGATAAACATAAGCACCACCATATAGGGCAGAATACGTCCTACTTCGCCAATGATCGCAGTATCTGACACGAATATTGATCCAATATCATGTCGACTTGAGATAAACGTGAATTCAATCACAACACAATAGATGAACGCCATTATAATCGCGAGCTTAAGAGTTTGATTGGACCTCACCAGGCTTTGTGCCCCGAAATTATTTCCCACAATCGTTTGAAAGGCCATGCTCAAACCCAGCAGCGGCAAAAATGCGAAAGTCATAAGCCGTGTTGTAATACCATACGCACCTGCTGTTGCTTCGTAAGCATTACCCGCCCACAGTTGAAGGCAATATAATGTCAAACCAGCCGCTAATGATATGCCAAGATAACCAAGGCTTGTCGGCGCACCAAGCGCTAAAAACTCACCCCAATAGGAAAAGCCGGATTTGAGCGCAAAAAATGGTCTGCGATGACCTGAAACTAAGCGGTAGATGATGATTGCAGACATGGAACATATCTGTGCCAACACTGTTCCATAGGCCGACCCTGCCACGCCCCATCCAAATTCAGCGATAAACAAATAGTCAAATGCGATATTTAAAAGCGTCGACATCAACGTGACGGCGGCCATTGCCTTCAACAATCCTTCGCTACGCAATGCGTCGATGCTAATTGATAGAACGAAAACCAAAGGCGAACAAAAAATTAGAATGGAAATATAGGTATATCCCATATCTGCAAGCAGTTCGGACCCATTTGCCACCATCAAAGCGAGCTGATTGCCGCCGAGCAGAAACACACCTATGAATATAGCACAGACGGCGAGTGACAGGTGAATAGCCTGTGCAAAAATCCTATTGATCTCGCCTTTGTTATTTGCACCAAGCGCACGGGCCAAAACGCTGGAGAAGCCGTTTGATACCAGTGTCGATAGGGCAATAAGCAACATGTAAAGCGGGAACATCAACGTCACCGCTGTTAGCGCATCAGCCCCCACATATTCGCCTAAAAAGTAAGCATCAACAATTGTGAAAAAGCCATTCATGCCCATAACGACAATGATAGGCGTTGCTGTTTTTGCGAATAATAATGGGATTGACCCGCTTAAAAATATATTCTCGTCGGAATTTTTGTCATTCATTTTTATACTCTTCCAGAGGCCGTTTGGCACTATTTATACCGGGAGAAATGGAGCTCGCATTACCATTGACCCTGCATAAAACTGAAAACAGCTCATGAGTGAAACAAAACTTTTACCAAATTAACGAACGGCGGGCAGCTTCAGCCAGATAATCTGATAGGCTCATGCACCATCCATGTCAATTTGATATTTTGATAAAAAAATTTTATCCGGATAAAATTGACAAATTTATTTTACCCGGATAAAAACATTCACATGACTAAGACAGAAAAACCATCACAGAGTTACACATTGTTCCGCAATAATACTCTTGTGGCCAATGGTGATATGGCGGATATAAAAGCAAGCATTTTGGCAGTGAATGAACGGTTCCCTGAGGGAACCTATCTATGCTTTAATGACTTAACCGGAGAATATGTGGACGTAGACTTTCACACAGAAAAGTCCACAAAACCGCTCAAGAAACAGACAGAATTAAAACGGGGAAGACCTTCATTTCTCAAAGCACCTCGAGCAAAGACCAAAAAGACAGGCAGGCCCTCGCTGGGGGTGGTCGCGCGCGAGGTCACGTTGTTGCCCAGGCATTGGAAATGGCTCAACAGTCAATCATCCAGCGCATCATCTGCCCTGCGCGAGCTTATTGACGAGACAATCCGGACAGGCAGAAACCCTTTAGAAGCTCGAAACGCCATGGCGCGGGCTGACAAATTTATGTCCACCGCACTGGGTGATCAGCCCGGTTATGAAGAAGCATCCAGAGCACTATATCGTGCAGACAAAGAGACTTTTTATAAGCTCACTGAAGCATGGCCGAATGATCTGAAAAACTATGTAAAACAATTATCAAATCCGGCATTTGATGCTGGTTAAACGAACGAACACACTTCATAATCTGATATCTGAAAGCAGGTCACAATGACACTTCCTAATCCCGCTGAGCGAAACCCGCTCGTCTTGCCCGATGGTTCGCGCGACAGTGCAACGGTGTTTTTGCAAACCGTGATTGATCATCCGAATATCGAGGTGGGCGCCTATACATATTACCATGATGATGATCACCCTGAGGATTATGCGCGCACGCTTGCGCCATATCTGTTTCCCGGAGCGCCAGAGGCGTTGCAGATCGGCAAATTTTGCCAGATCGCCAAGGGCGTGCAATTTATAACAGCAACCGCAAACCATCCCATGACGGGCATTTCAACCTATCCATTCGCCATTTTCAATCCGGAACGTTTTGGCACCTATCGCGCCAGTCTGCCACGGGGCGAAGACACTGTGATTGGCAATGATTGCTGGATCGGACGCGAAGCTGTCATCATGCCCGGTGCAACACTTGGCAATGGAGTCATCGTGGCCACACGCGCGGTTGTGACGGGCCATGTGCCAGACTATGCCATTGTGGGTGGCAATCCGGCCAAGGTGATCAGAAAGCGCTTCTCAAAAAGCGACATTGCAAAACTGCTAGAGCTTGCTTGGTGGGATTGGGAACCAGATCACATTGCGCAGGCAATACCCGCCATTGAAGGCGGCGATGTTGACGCGCTTGCAGCGATGGCGAAATGATGGAGCAGCGCTCCCAACCTATTGCGGGCGCTGACAACCTCTAGCTTCGGATGAGTTTTTTGAACTCGCGTTCCAAAGCATCTGCTTGTTGTTCGCCGCGCAGGATATGTTGCAGCTCACCATCAGCATCAAACAGCAAGAGTGTGACATGCGGCACAGCGTATTTGTTGGCAAAGGCATCGCCTTTTCCTGAGCGGATGTTTGCCACAACATAATCTAACTCACCATCATCAAAGCGGCTCAGTGCAGCTCTGGTAGCACGTTGCAATCTTTGGCACACCGGACATTGCGGATCGTGAATTTGGACCACCGACGGTCGCCCCTGCCCTATGCGGGTTAAATCTTGCTCGTGCATTGTCGCACGGGTGGAATACGCGAGATAGCCGCCAGTTGCACCAACCACAGTAATACCTATAGCGCTGTTTCGCGCAAGGCGAATGAGTTTGCGGCGTGTCGGGTTGATCTCTGCTTGGTTCGTTATCTTAGCCGTTTTCGTCTTTTTCGATCTTGATTTCGGTTTTCTACTCATGAGATTTCCAATTCAAATTTCATTAGATATTTGTGAGCGCTCGCGAATGGTGCCTGCCATTGAGGCGAAAAGCCAAACCTGCCCCCCATCACATCATGGGAAGGCTTGGCTTTCCAACATCATCATACCGCGCGCGCTCACCTCAGGGCCTCCCGTGCTGGTAGGAAACCCAAACTTTATGTGCTAGATCACAATGACCCGTGCGCCCAGTGGCACGCGATTATACAGGTCCTCAACATGCGCATTGATCATGCGGATACAGCCTGATGAAACCGATTGGCCTATGGATGAAGGCTGGTTTGTGCCGTGGATGCGGAAATGCGTATCTCGACCATTTTTATAAAGGTAAAGCGCACGCGCGCCGAGCGGATTGTTGACCCCGCCTGCCAAGCCGCCTGCATATTTTGTATATTTCTTCGGCTCGCGGCGGATCATGTTTTGCGTTGGTGTCCAGCGTGGCCATTCTGCCTTCCGCTTGATGATGGCAGAACCTTTAAAGGCCAGACCAGCGCGCCCTACGCCAACGCCATATCTGCGCGCTTTGCGGTTGTTCTCAATGAAATACAAAAAGTGGTTTGCCGGATCAACAACGATCGTGCCAGGCTTAAGGTCGTTGCGATAGTTCACACGTCTTGGCTTGAATTTGCGCGGCAGTACAAATTTCTTTTTGGCAAGCGCATGTGTTGTCGGCAGTGCTGCAAGGGTCGCAAGCGAACCCGCAATGATTTGTCGTCTAGAAAGCATAGAATTATTCCTAATTTCAAAATATGTAAAAAAGCCATGCGCCCTTCAGGGGCGAAAAGCCTCGTTCTAATTCGTGAAATTTAGGATATGGGAGGGCGGAAATTCGGTGGTGATTGGCTTTTCACCTGTTCTGTCATCTGGAAAATGGTAAAATTCTTTTTGACAGATTGCGGCACGTGAATTGAGGAGAGCGGAACCAATCTGCAATCGGATTTACACGTGTTTGCATCTTGAAAGTTATTCTCTTCACAACACTGCACATCAGGAATGTGATCAGTATCGGCAAGCCCAACCTCGATCAAAGTAGGTTCAATAACATGATCCGCAAATGCCTGCATACTACCCGGAATAGACTGGATAGTAATGAAAAACAGCAAACAGAATGTTAAAATCGATCGCGCCATAAAATCACACTAATACGCGCGCGCGAAACAGGTCCAATAACATCTGATCACAGGTCTGTGAGCTTGGATGGGATTGTTAAACTTTATATCTATAAGCTAATCAGTTACGAACATTGCAAGTGATACAATAACCTTTTGATGTGTAGCCGTTTGGTTGTCTGCGGCCTGTGGTGCGCTCGCCTAATTTTGGCGCTTCCCTCGATGAGCGCGGTGATGCAAATGTCTGATCTGGTGGGTTGCCATCCAATCTATTTACTCGCTCCACTCATATACAAAGTTCGTTGACTTTTTGTAATGTAAGTCCAAGCAATAAAACGACTTGTTTTTTGCCCTTGCGCCATTTCGACGACTTTAAACTCAGCAACATTTGCCTTTCCTAAAATTTTGCAGAGTGGCTGGAGGTTATCTTTTTTCGACACCAATGAGCTAAACCACAGGCACTGATCGGCGAACTCCATGCTCTGTTCAACCATGCTAGCGATAAACTTTATCTCGCCACCCGGATACCAAAGTTCTGTGTTTTGACCGCCAAAATTGAGTTCTTTTGAATACCCCTTGCCAAGGTTACGCCATTTACGTTGGGTGCCTTTATTAGCTTGCTCTATAGAAGTATGAAAAGGTGGATTGCACAGGGTGATGTGATAAGAGTCGTGAGGTTCGATTACCCCTCTCAGGATATTTTCATGTATCTTTTGTCGTCTGAGGGTGATTTTCAGTTTATTAGATTGGCAAATTAGCTGTGCCGATTTGATAGCAGCCGGGTCTATGTCGACGCCAGTAAAGTGCCAGCCATATTCACTCTGGCCAATAAGGGGGTACACTAAGCTAGCACCGGTGCCTATGTCTAACGCTTTGATCTTACGCCCTCGGGGAATTTTTTGATTGTTGTCGTCAGCAAGCAAGTCGGCCAAATAGTGGATGTAGTCGACACGACCGGGTATAGGAGGGCATAGATAATTAGCAGGAATATCCCAAAAATTTATATTGTAATATGTCTTTAGCAATGCCTGATTAAGCATACGGACCGCCAACGCGTCTTGAAAATCAATAGTTGTCTGACCGACAGGGTTACTGATCGCGAATGCCTTAAGCTTCGGTGACTGTGCAATTAAACGCACAAAATCGTAACCTTCTCTATGTTGATTACGAGTGTGTAGCATAGTTTTAGTGGCCATGGGGAAGCCTTCATTAATATTGATGGAAGTAACTCGTCAAACCGTTCGTTGTACTTAAACCCGTATGCACAAATAGTAAAATTAATAGCGTATTACATAGGGATGATAAATTGGGAGTATCCGAAGTTTCGTGTATGAGGCTTAGCCCACGCGATTTCGATGGATCAATTATAAACCGTTCGGTGTAGCGGAATCCATTATTTGGGCTCGAAATACACTTTCGCTGCAGGAAGCGCCGATGCCTGCTAAGGGCTGAAGTAGATTTGAATTCAGTTTAATCTGAGTTTTTTAGTAATAAAAACTGTAACTCCAACAAAACCCCCGCCATTTCTGACGGGGGTCTTAAAACTCTCAAATGAGTTGTCGCTCAACGAACTTATTCGTTCCCTGTCGGGGCTAAAGCCCCTCGACGCCTCTTATTCAGTGATTGATGCAACGATACCGGCACCAACTGTGCGGCCGCCTTCGCGGATCGCAAAGCGAAGCTGGTCTTCCATCGCGATTGGAACGATCAACTCAACGTCGACTGTTACATTATCGCCT
>NZ_JBFNGQ010000010.1:0-160704 GCF_040784015.1 Lentilitoribacter sp. EG35 | reverse complement strand
GAGAATGTTTGGAAAGCTCAAAGATTGGAGACGCGTCGCTACACGCTATGACAGATGCCCAAACGTATTCGTCTCCGCAATCGCACTCGCCGCAACCGTCTTATTCTGGTTATGAGTCCTGAGCCTAGCACATCGCTAATACATTGGTGTTTTGAACGCTTTCAATAACGCTTAGCAATGCTGCTAGACTATTTGTATTTGTGTGAAATTTCAAATATTGGTCAAACTTAACAATAACTTGGCAGTGTAAAACAGGACTGTGTAACTACTCAATCAAGCCTTCAATTCCATCGTGTTCTGCATATAGATGCCCATTACCGCAATCTAATATAGTCGGTCGAAAGGATTTTATATCCTCAAGTTTAAGTTCACTTATTTTCGAGGGCAAAAATCTAAGTCTTGACGCTGGATCGAGAGGTGACATCCCTTGCCCCTTTAATTTGATCCGCCTCCGACTTCGCTCAATTTTTGGATCAGGTATAGGAACAGCAGAAATTAATTGCTTGGTATATGGGTGTTGCGGATTTTCAAACATCTCATCGTTTGTTGCAAGCTCAAGCATGTTGCCAAGATACATTACAAGGATTCGATCAGAGATATCTCTAACGACAGATAAGTCGTGAGAGATAAATAACATGGATAATCCCATTTCTTTCTGCAAGTCTCGTAGCAATTCGATGATTTGCGCCTGAATGGACACATCAAGAGCCGATACGGCTTCATCGCAAATCACAAGTTTCGGGTTCATTATCACAGCTCTTGCAATCCCGACACGTTGATTTTGACCACCTGACAATTCATGCGGATAGCGATTGATCATCGAGGATGGTAGACCCACTCGTTCCATCATCTCGCAGACACGTTTCTTGCGCTCCTCCGCCGACATTTCAGGAGCAAAAATTCGCATTGGTTCCATAATAGACGAACCAATTGTCATCGACGGATTAAGGCTGGCCATCGGGTCTTGGAAGACAATTTGCAAGTCACGTCGCTGCGCGCGCAACTCGTCTTCATTCATTTCCGTGAGATTGTTACCGAGCCACGATACACTTCCCGCATTGGCTGAAACTAACTGTAACACAGCGCGGGCGAGAGTTGATTTTCCACTTCCCGATTCACCAACAATACCGAGCGTTTCGCCTCTATTAAGATTAAAGCTGACGCCATCCACGGCCTTCAAATCAATTGGTCGCGAGAAAAGGCCAGTAGGAATACCGAAACTGACATTTAAATTTTCAACAGACAGGAACTCTTTTGTGGTTGTATTATTTTGAATGGTGCTTTTTTTGTCGCCGCGTGGTTCATCAATTCTTGGCATCGCGTCAAGCAACATACGAGTATAGTCTTCTTTTGGTTTAGCAAATATGTCTTCGGTCAATCCAGCCTCTACATATTGACCATGGCGCATTACTTGAATCCGATCACACATTCTCGCGACCACACCCATGTCATGAGTAATCAGAACAATAGCCGTTCCTTGATCTTTCCGCAGCGTATCCATGATATCAAGAATTTCAGCCTGAATGGTTACATCAAGCGCAGTCGTTGGTTCATCAGCTATCAAGACATCTGGATTGCATAACATAGCCATTGCGATCATCACCCGTTGGCGCATACCGCCAGACAGTTCGAATGGGTATTGTTTTAATCTGCGCTTAGCTTCGGGTATTTGTACTCGGTTAAGCCATTCCAAACATTTAGCATTGGCATCTGCATCGTTCATGTTTTGATGAAGTGACAATACTTCACGCATCTGGTCGCCAATGCGCATGTGAGGCGTGAGTGATGTAAGCGGATCCTGGAAGATCATTGATATTTTTGATCCGCGAATTTTATTAAGCGTCTTTAGGTCTAAATCCAGTAAATTTTGACCTCTAAAGTCGATCTTACCACGCATTCTGCCGTTTTTGCTCAATAGGCCCATTGCGGCCAAAAAAGTCTGACTTTTTCCAGAGCCTGATTCACCAACCACACCGAGACATTCACCCGCATCAATGTGGCAATCTATGCCCTTAACAGCCTCGACAACGCCATCTGTGGTATCAAAATCAACATAAAGATCTTCTACTGTAAGTAATCGGGTCATTGCTTCTGATCCATCATCATTATTAGTCTTTTGTATCGAACGCATCGCGCAGGCCATCGCCAATGAAGAGTAAACTCAACAGCAACAAAATAAGAAATCCAGCAGGGAACCAGAGCAACCATGGCAGCACTTCCAGAACATCAGCCCCTTCTGAAATAAGTGTCCCTAGCGAAGTTAATGGCTCTTGAACACCAAACCCTAGATAGGACAGAAAACTCTCTGTAACCACAATTTCAGGAATAGTCAGCGCTGCATAAATCACAACAGGGCCAGTTAGATTAGGAACTATATGACGAAAAACGATGCCAAATGTACTGCGACCAGATGCACGCGCTGCTTCCACAAACTCGCGGTTCTTCAAAGACAGGGTCTGTCCACGCACGATCCTAGCCATCGTCAACCATTCAAGCGCACCAATAGCTGCAAATAGCAGGTAAACATTTCGCCCAAATATGACCATCAAGAGTATTACAAATAAGATGTACGGGAGAGCATACATAATATCTACAAACCGCATCATAGCTTGGTCGACACGTCCGCCTACATATCCGGCGATCGCACCATAAGAAACTCCAATGACGATCGATACAAATGTCGCAACGACCGCAACTGCAAGCGAAACCTGCGTCCCATAGAAAGTCCGAGCCAGAAGATCACGGCCATTTTGATCTGTACCGAAATAATGCCCCGTTTCGATTGATGGCGCTATTCGAAATGCGTTCCAATCCGGATCTTCGTAATTGTAGGGAAGAAGCATAGGACCAATAAACGCAGCCAAAATAAGTATCGATAAAACAATGATTGCAATCATTGAGGCTTTGTTACGCCTTAGACGCGTTAGAGCTTCTTGCCAGAGGGAACGTCCGGTAATTTCTTCATTCTCAATTGCACCATCAATAATTGATTTTTTAATAGATCGTAAAATCATCTAGACCTCACTCTCGGGTCAAGCCACGCGTAAAAAATGTCAACGAGGAGGTTAAGGATTAAAATAAGAACCATGTAAAACACCACTGTTCCCAACACCATGCCGTAATCACGACTTAACGCCGCATTGATAAAATAGCGACCAATACCGGGAAGTCCAAATATGGTTTCAACCACCAAAGACCCAGTTAGCAAGTAGCTAGCGGCTGGCCCCAGATAAGATAAAACAGGCATAAGTGCAGGTCTAAGCGCATGACGCAGAACGATCATCGGTGACCCTAACCCTTTTGATCTGGCGGTCCGAATAAAGTTCGAAGACAAAACCTCTATCATCGACCCCCGCATAAGCCTTGAAATTCGCGCAATATGTGGAAAGGCAAGAACTGCAACGGGTAAAACAAGATAGCGAGCTGATCCGTCACCCCAGCCACCTACTGGCAACCAATCCAATTCGATTCCAAAAAATAGCTGCAATATAGGTGCCAGCAAAAAGTTGGGAATTACCAAACCTAACAAGATTATGGCTGCGATAAAGTGATCACCAAATGCATTGCGATTTAATGCGCCATACACACCTGCAAGAACACCAAAAAAAATAGATATGAAAAAAGCCGTGCCACCCAAAATAAGAGTAAATGGCAAACCAATTCCTATTTGTTCTGCAACTGTGAAATCTTCCGTTGTGAAAGACGGGCCCAAATCGCCCTGCAGTACATCGGTTATATAAATAAAATATTGCTGCATAAGAGGCTTATCCAGATTGTAATGCGCGGCAAGGTTTTCCTTTACCGCCTCTGGCATTGGCCGCTCTTCATCGAAAGGGCCTCCAGGCGCGAGCCGAAGAACAAAGAAACAGACTGTTATTGCGATCCATAAAACGGGAAGTGCCGTTAGGGATCTGCGAAGTGCATAGCTGAACATAGGCGTTTAACATCCCGTCAGCCCGAATTTATATAATGCAATTCGGGCTGATAAGAAGTTCCAATTTAGAAGTTACTACTCAGAGATATCGAGCCAACGCGTACGATGAATATCGAAAGCATTGTTCTTATAGCCCGTGATTTTTGGTGAAACCACATTGCGAGCCAGATAGTAGTAGATTGGAATTGAAGCCGATTCATCAAGCGCGAGTTGCTCAGCTTGTTTGAGCATCATTTCACGTTTTGCAACGTCAGTTGATGCATTTGCTTCATTTACCAACTTATCAAATTCTGGGTTGGAATAACGACCATAATTGTAATTCACGCCAGATTTTAGAAGGTTCAAAAAGTTGTCGGCATCATTATAATCGGCCAACCATCCTGCGCGGGCAACCTGTAGATCACCTTCCTGCAAGTCAGCGTAGTGAACTTTTGTTTCAGTATTGAACAGTTCAACTTCAACATCAATTGCTTTCCACATGGCTGAAATTGCAACAGCAATTCGTTTGTGGTTTTCATTTGTATTATAACGCAACTGAACTTTCAGCTTGTTGCCATCGTTAAAGCCTGCTCCAGAAAGTAGTTCCTTCGCTTTCGCGACTTTATCATTGTAAGGCATGTCTTTCCATGAAACCGTTGCAGGCTCGGCATAATTAGCCATCCCTGGCGGAACCCAAGAGTAAGCTGGCAATTCGCCAGTGCCCAAGATAGACGGCCCAATCACTTCACGATTAACCGACATTGATAGCGCCTGGCGAACATCAGCATTATCAAATGGAGGTTTTGTTGTGTTGACTGCATAATAGTAAAGACCAGCATATGGAGCGACTTGCGCTTGACCGGGTAGATTTTCTTCCATCCATGCGTATTGGTCAGTTGGGAACTCTGTCAGGATATCAAATTCGCCAGCGCGGTAGCGTTTTAGAGCAGCCGACTCATCCTCCAAAACAAAGAATTTTACATTCTCGATTTTTACATTTGCAGCATCGTGAAAGGTCTCGTTCTTTGTTGTTGTAACGTGTGAACCTGGCACCCATTCTGTTGGCTTGTAGGCACCGTTCGTAACAATGTTTTCGACTCTCATCCAATCACCACCCTTAGCTTCGACAACGTGTTTAGGCAAAGGGTAAGCTGTATAATGGGTCAAGGCACCCAAGAAATAAGGCGTTGGTTGCTCAAGTGTAATTTCAAGCGTTTTATCATCAATTGCTTTTACACCAAGTTCACTTATATCCGTGATCTTGCCGCTGTTTATCATTTCGGAGTTTTTAATTGAATATTGCAGATAAGCGTAGTTAGCCGCAGTTTCAGGGTCCATCAATCGTTGAAATGAAAATACAAAATCGCCAGCTGTTACAGGCGTTCCATCAGTCCATGTAATATCATCACGAAGTTTGAAAGTATAAGTTAGTTGATCATCTGATATCGTCCAGCTTTCAGCTTGGCCAGCGATTGGCTCAGCATTGATATCTTCTGTTACCAAGCCTTCAAAGATGTCACCAACTATGCGGTTTTCCCAATCTCCTGAAACTTTGTGAGGATCAAGTGAACTTGGATCTCCCCCATTGTGAATGTTGAGAGTTTTAGCTGATACACCGCCTGCAAGAACTAGTCCTGCCGTTAGCGCTATCAGATATTTTTTGATATTTGAGCTAATCATTTATACCTCCTTATAAACTGTGTTGCACATCTTTGAAGTGTAGTCTGATTATCTTCGCATTGGCTAATGCTCATTTCAAATAACCTATGCGGTTGCTGTATAGTCAAGAAAAATCATGGCATATCCGCAACTCGCACGAATTCGAAACACGAATTCGAAAGATGTCTAACGCAATGTAAAGACCTCTCTAAGTCCGCCCATGAACTTGCATCAAAATTAAATTGCAGAGATGTAAATCCCTGTCCAATTCTACTTTTCGCTAACTGAAAAGGGATAATCTACATACCAATCATTCCCAAATTCATCCCATCTAGAAAATGAGCACCTAAAGTTGGAAACCGAGAAGTTCAATTTTGGTGTTTGCCCCGATATTAACAAAATAATACGATTATGGCAGAACGTGGCTCCTGCTGTTTGCAGTTTTAATTTGAATTAGTTCAGTGCGTTTTTTCTGCTAACAAACTTGCATAAAGAGCCCACGCCGATTGCCAGTTAATGGCCACTTCATTTGTGGTAAAGTTCATATTGTCATCAATATAGCTGCGCATTGGTGGTGCATTTCCATCTAGTCCAGATGAGTTTGGACCACCTGATATAAACCCTGCAGGTAATTCTATGCGACCCGATGTGCTCGGCCCAAAATAAGCAGCTTTTACTGAGTTAGGAAGCTGGCCGGTGACATAGGTTTTATTGAGTGGATTAAGACCAAAGAAGTAATGAAGTTGCATTTCAGCGCTATCAATAAAAGCTTTCTCACCGCTAAGATGTGACCACAGGGCCCAATGCCAACCAATTGTTGCGAACACTCCGTTGGAGCCCCAATAAAGATCGCCATCATCTGAAACTGGAACCCCCCAAGAAGATTGAGCCTGTATGTTACGCCAGTTATTTGATGCGCTGCGTAATATTTTCATTACAGATTTCTTAGTTCTGCTATCCAGCTTATTGGATGTAGCAAGCGCCCAAACGCCTAATAGATCTACAGTACGCCAATTCACATCATATTCTCTAGCCTCCATCTTGGGTTTGAGATTTTTCAAATCAGCATATGCAGTTGCAAATGCGGTATTATTCTCCGTCAGCGCAGCGTAAGCTGCATGAGCAAAAAACCTTTCATCACTATCATCATCATCATCGTAAGCACCACCATATTCATCACCCTCATAGGATTGATCAATCATTTTAAGCTCTCGATTTTCATCAAGCCAGTTCAGTGCCTTTTCCGCAGCAATTTTAAAATCCATCCCGCGTTTTTGATAAATTTCATCTTCTTGTGTGAGATATAGTTTTGCTGCAAGTGACATTGCAGCCGCAAAATTTGCAGTCGCAGTTGTTGTAACAGGCATAAGCCATTTGGTTGCCCTGTCATCTTCCGGTGCCGTCGTGGCAGACGGCCATTTCCGAGTTGTTGCCTTGTGATAAACCGCACCATCTGCACGTTGCATTTTATAAAGCCAGCTCAGCTCGGTGTCTGCAACACGCAGCCAGTCCGCAACATTTGCGGATGTGTTTCCAACTTTATTGATGTCATGCGACAACACATCAGAGGCAATTAAACCTGTGATTAGCATAAGCGAAACGCTATAAGCTCCATTGACGCTATATTTTCCGTAATCGCCGGCATCAAACCAGCCGCCGCTAACATCTTTTGTCTCAGTTGGCACATCAAAATCTATAGCGCCTAGATCCTGTTGATGTGCTTTTGGATAAGGGCCATTAGGACCACTTGTTATCCAGTAAAAGGCACCCCAAGCCTGATCACGAAGCTTTTTTATATGTGTATTTCCTGTATTAACCTCAAATGAAGCTTTTGTTTCTTGAGTATATTCACCAAATGACGGAACGATTAAATCGTATTCTCCTGCGGTCAGATCACTTAAATCGATTGCATTAACATAACTGCCAGAAATGGCAGTTCTCCGCTTCGGCAAGCTAATATCAATTTCCTTGATGCGTCCACTTGCTTTGTTATTCAAATATATTTTAGTTTTTGTTTTCAAGGCACGACGCTCACGATCATACCATTCAATATAGGCAGTTTTAGAACTACCCTCTCTATATCCGAGCGTTGAGACGTGCGGACGTTGCACATGTGATTGAGGCCAAACAACGACCTTCATATTGCTGAGTTTGATTTCATAATTCTCTGCACCTGCGGTCATAAGCGCAAAGCTAGATAGTGATAGTTCTGACTCTGACATAGAGAGTGCGATTTTCTGAGATCTTGCAGGAATGAAGCCTCGACCATCAGAGACAATTTTATTAAATGAAACTGCACCATTTTCATCTAATGCCGGTTCCGCCTCCACACCATTGATAATTGGTTGAAATAGTTGGTCACCCCAAAGTGGTTTGTGTTTCCCACCGACAATCAAATCAAAACTTAAAATCTTTCTGCCAAATGGAAGCGCCTGATTAATAGATATTTTCCACATCGACGCATCATTAAACGGGCCGTGACCCAGATCACGCAGAACGAAAGTTTGACCTTCGAGATTTGAAAAAATCCTACTTTTACCCCAAGCATCTTCTGGTAACGAGGAGATTTTTATCGGGATTTCAATCCGATGTTCGCTTGAAACCGCCGGCAAAACAGGGGTTATCGCTAACAATAATAAATAGAAAAATGTCATTACAACGCGAATGAACACCAAATAACCTCACTGAATCAAAAGATGACGTAAATTTCGCAGACTTAAGAGAATTTATAAACCCTACGCAGTAAGTAACTACTATTATCGTTAACGATAAACATGGTTCGAAATACCGTTCTCCGAGCTTTATATGTTTGACACTTGAATTTCTAGCTATCTTAAAAGATCTACATGCGAGTTTAATAAAAGATTGTGACTAAAAATGAGGTCAGGTCCGCTATCGTAGAATCCAATAAAGACCCAAACTGCCAATATAGACAACCAGCACAAATACAGAATCCAATCCCATTCTTCCAACTCTTGGCTTCCGCCTAATAAGAAGCCCTATCAAATAAGCTGATGTAACTAAAATACCTAGCGCAGCAGCAAGTTGGACGGTTTTATCTGCAAAACTGAGTATGGCACCTTGTCTAAACAAAAAGTCTGCCGGAAAGACCAACCCAACCATAATAAGATTGCTTCCAAAAATATTGGAGATCGCGAGCGTGTATGCACCCAAACGCACAGCAGCAAGTGTCGTCGATAGCTCGGGTAAAGACGTCGCGCCTGCTAAAAACACAACACCCATTATATCCATTCCAATGCCGGATTGTTCAGAAATCACAACACTCGTTTGAACAAGGGAAACACCAGCTATAAAAATCACCGATGCATAGGCAATATTCATCCAAACAACACGCCGTGTAGTTGCGTTATTTACTTGATCAGGCTGACTTTGGGATTGTAAATTTGATTTCACCTCCTGCAGATCAACGGGTATCCAATCATTATTGTCATCATATTTCCTGAGAAGAAAAATGGCGGAGCAATAAAATACGAGTACAAAAAAACTACCGAGTCCAACATTCCAGATAACAATAGGTTCGCCTATTACAACGACGATAATTGACAGTGATAACAATGAAACCAGAAGTGTCGCTTCCAAAGCATGATTAGCTTTACGAGGATAGTTTGATATTGCACCTCTTGCAAAAATATCCGCTGCGGCAAGAACTGCGGTCTGTAGAGCAATTCCGCCGTAAAGATTATTCAGGGCAAGTCTGGGTCTAGCGTCAATGACGGCGCTAACCGTCGTGGCAATCTCTGGCAATGATGTCGTGGTCGATAAGAACAACAAGCCCATCAAAGACGTTGAAATACCCAACCTTCCCGCTGCCACGTTGGATAGATATGCAAGGCGGGAACCAGATATCCATACAACGGCCGCAAGAATTAGAAACAATAAGATATTCATCAATATCGGAAATTGCGAAAGAACTGAACTCATGGGTTGGCCTCTTACATGAGCATATCAGATATATATGATTTCTGTTTGACTTGCCTCAAAACTCAAACGAATTCCTAATTGACTAATAAAATAGCGAGACTGGCACAATGTCATAACTTGCATGATCATTGTAACCAACCTCGCAACCCATATAAAAAATATAGCGCTAACTTACTTTCTCAATTTTTATTTTTTTTGTTTTCATCTGAACTTCCGTCGGCTTTTCTATTGAAACCTTCAATATGCCATTAGAAAACTTTGCACCCACCGTATCTGGGTCCGCTTCAAACCCCAAAGGAACCGAACGCGAAAACCTCCCGTAAGAACGTTCTACCAAACGATAGTTCTTTTCTTCCGTTTTCTGCTCGTCTGACTTTTCACCTTCAATCAACAGATTTTCTCCTATGACCGAGATCTCAATCTCATCCATATTTACACCCGGCAACTCAGTCGTAACTTCCAAACCACCTTCTGTTTCTGAAATGTCAATTTTTGGAACCAGCATGGAGTGGTCGTCATCAGGAAATAGCATATTCTCCAAATATGGACTTTTCCGAAAATCTTCGAATACTCTATCGATTTCATTCTGAAGGGAATTAAACACGGGTGTGTTTTTTCTAGTGCCAAACAATGAGGGCAAAAAAGATGAAGCCATTCTATGTCTCCTTTCAAGGCTAAGTTATTTCGAATTAAGCTTAGCTTCTTTTGAGTTCATAAAATTGAGATAAGTCAAAAAACCAGATTATAAGGCTACATAATCTCCGAACAGCGACATCAATTTTGGCAACTCTGCGCTCACCATATTTTTAGGAATTTCAGCCGATATTTTCGCGCGTATATTACCTGAAACTTCTTTTCTGAGTTGACCTAGAATATTCGGAGCCGCACAAATAATCAGTCGATCATAATGTGTTTCCAAGTTCCATGTTTCAAGTTGCTCAACAATCTGAATTACAAAATTGTTCCGCAATTCTTCATGTGGCTCCAACGCACTTCTACGATATTGTGTACTCGAAAAGGTGCGACCTTTTTGGTCTGTATGTTTCTCATCCAAATCAGCAAAAATCTCCCGCTCGGTGAGTTCATTCAGACCATTGCCTACACCATGCACTTCAAAAATACGGGCACGTTCACCATTCGCAACCAAAATCCAAGTAATTGCTGCCTTCATAATTTTCTCAAATTCAATCTTGGTGTTTAAAGATCACACAACAATAAGTTCTGCGACGTTACTAAAATCTAGTACGATAAAATCCACACTAATTGCGCCAGAAAACTTCTACATTCTTTACACCGGGCATATCCCACCATGTAATATTACCTAACTACATGGACTGAACATTTTGATTTGCGAACAACCCGGGCGGCCGTTGAACCTAGAAGCAAGTCCATCACTTCCGGCTTGTGTGACCCGATAATGATCATATTAGTGCCGCTTTGCTCAGCAAATTCAAGTATTTTAGCAGCAGAATGTCCATGCAATACGACTGCATTAACATCCAGATCTTTCGCGCGAACAACCTCATCTAGTGCACTCTTAGCTCTATCATGTCCCTTCTTCCCGATATCACCTGGTAGTTCTGCGGCAACATAATCAGGAACACTTTCTACTACATTGACAAGTGTGATACGGCCATCATCCGTAAGCAATCGTTTCGCAACTTCCAGCATTTTATCAACCGGGCCTAAATTCCCAACGTCAACCGGAACAAGAATATTTTTGTACATTATGATCTCCATTTAGTTCTTGTAACGATACTAGGTTATTTGCGACCAACTTAAATTGATCTAGCTCAAACAAATTTGCCATCTTAGTGGCGCACATATCGATCTAATTCAAAATACGTCACGCATTTTAATCCTTCTACTTTGCGATAGATCAAATCTTCATAATCAAATTCAAATAATCTGAACATAAATTGCAACAGAAGGAGGAATTCTAATGGCCACAGCAAAACCAAAACCCGTTAAACGCGCCCCTGAAGAGGAAAAATTGCTAGAAACATGTTCAGATACTCTGAGAGAAACAATGGAAGGCTTTTCTGAAAACAGCGAAACCTTTATTTCGGGTATGATTACTTATCAACGTGAATTGGCAAATTTCTTTTCTCGTAGGATCTCGGAAGATATCAGCATGCAAAAGGAACTACTTGAGTGCAATACTTTTTCTGATTTTGCAGAGCTCCAAGGTCGCTTTCTTGATAGAGCCGTCAATCAATATAGTGCAGAAGCAAATGAGTTAATGAAGCTTGGTACAGGCATTGTGTCCAAAGAACTTTCAACCATTTCCGAGCATGTGAAATCAATAAACCCTAATCTTGAAGATACATCCGCGAAAAACGTAGCGAGCAAATAATCTGCTGATATCTACGGTGCTTGAAACGCGCATTTTAGTTGATGCGCGTTTTCTTTTCAGCCTGTTTCAAGAAGCTAACCGCATTTGTCGAACTACTTTAATCAACTCCGGAACGATCACGATAGGTAAAGTAATAAGAGCAATAAGCCCCCAGAATTCGAGCGGTATTTCAGCAACATGAAGAATTTGTTGTAGCGGCGGCCAATAAACGACTAAAACTTGCAACCCCAATGTCATAGTCAATGCGCCCAACAGCCAATAATTTGAGAAAAAGCCAATTGCACTCCATGGCAACGATAATGACCGAAAAGCAAATACGCTAAATTTCTCAAGAAAAATCATTGTCGTAAAAGCTACCGTTTGAGCGACTATCACACCATATTCCAACATATAGTGAAAAACGAGAAGGCTGCTTACTCCTGTGTATATAGCAAAAGTCATGATCGTCGCCATGCCTTGCGCGCCAATAATGCCATCTTTATTTGATCTTGGTTTTTCTTCCATAATATTTGCTTCACTTTTTTCTAAACCAAGACTAAGAGCAGTGAAGCCGTCTGTGACCAAATTCATCCACAATATCTGAATAGGAAGAAAAATAAGCGGACCACCTAATATTATGCTTCCAGTAATTGCGACAACCTCGCCAGCATTTGAAGCTAGTAAATAGCGAACGAATTTCTTGATGTTCGCATATTGTCGACGCCCCTCCTCTATCGCACCAACGATTGAAGCGAAATTATCATCCAACAAAACAAGGTCGGCTGCATCTTTTGCCACATCTGTTCCACGAATACCCATCGCAACGCCAATATCTGATTGTTTCAAGGCGGGTGCGTCATTTACGCCATCCCCCGTCATAGCCACAACATGTCCGTGTGATTGAAGCCGCCTCACAATACGCATTTTGTGTTCAGGCGTCGTGCGTGCAAACATAACATCTTGAGCTAGAAGATGATCAAGTTCATCATCACTTTTAGTCTGCAGCTCATCTCCTGTTACAACAATTGTTGACGGCAAATGCAATGATGACGCTATGGCTAGCGCCGTCTGTGGAGCGTCTCCGGTTATCATAATAACCTTGATGCCTGCACTCTTCGCAAGCGCAATCGAATTTTTAACTTCCGGTCGTGGCGGATCAATAATGGCAACAAGGCCAAGAAAGGTTAGATCACGTTCCGTTTCGCTGCATTCTGTGCCCTCCAATCCGGTTTTTCTTTGTGCAATAGCGAGGACCCTTAGCCCTTTTCCCGCAAAGAAATCATGCTGGGTTTTAATTTGATCCCGCATCTTTTGATCAATCTGCAATACGCCATCCGAGCCCATATACTCGCTGCAAAGTGGAAGTATCTTCTCCAAAGCGCCTTTGATATGAACAATAGCATGACCATCTTCGGCACACACAACGCTCATTCGTTTGCGTTCCGAAGTAAACGGAAACTCACGAACCAAATTTTCACCAGATGGCATCGGAAGCCACGCTTTATAACCTGCAACAATAAGGGCAACTTCAGTCGGCTGTCCTATTTCCTGCCAATGATCCCCTACCTTTTGGATGCTGGCATGGTTGCAAATCATCGCACTTGAAAGCAAACTTTTAAGAGCGGTATTCTTACTGTAATCAAAACGCTTTCCATCTTTTTCAAAATGACCGGCAGGATCATATCCGGTCCCTGTTACATCGATCACTCCACAAACGGGCAACCAGATCTGTGTTACAGTCATTTGGTTTTCTGTCAGCGTGCCAGTTTTGTCGGTGCAAATAACAGACGCAGCGCCGAGTGTTTCGGAAGCTTGCAATCTTTTACTCAAAGCATTTTTAGCAACCATCGCTCTTGCACCAAGAGCAAGAGTAAGTGTTACAACAGCTGGTAAACCTTCTGGAACAACAGCAACAGCCAAAGAAAGGCCTGTCATAACCATATCCAATGGTGCGCGCCCGGAAAGCCACCCGATAAGAACAATTAGCAAAGCTAAGATCAGTGCCATCACACCAAGTTGACGTCCAAGTAACTCCAATTTCTTCTGCAAATGTGTTGTTTTTTCACCCAATTCGGTAGTGAGTTCCGCAATCTCGCCAAATTTAGTGTTCATCCCCGTCGCTGTGACCAAAGCCTCGGCATGACCTTGAACAACGTTGGTGCCCATAAAAGCTTTTCTTTGGCTAGGCTCGATTGCCGAAAAAGATTTATGGACTGCATCAGATTCACCGGTGAGGACAGACTCGTCCACCTGAAACTCAACTGTATTTTGTAAAGCCACATCAGCAGGAACTTTCTCGCCAGTTCTCAGTATAAGAAGATCGCCGACAACAATTTCAGAAACTGGAATTTGCGTCTCAACTCCATCTCTTACAACAATTGCTTTATGAGAAAGCATAGAACGCAGCGCCTCAAGCGTTCTCTCCGCTTTCCACTCCTGAAAAAAACCAAGACATCCATTCAAAAAAACAATCGCAAGAATAGCAATTCCATCGACCAACTGCCCCATAAAAATGGCAACCGCCGCCGCGAAAATCAGAATCAGAATTAAGGTGCTTGCAAATTGCCTAAGTGTAATTTTCCACCATGATGTTCCTGATTGGGTGCGCAGGACGTTGGGACCGAATTTCAACAGAAGACTTTTTGCTTCCTCACTGGACAGACCAGCAGCTGATGGTTGAAGAAGAATTTGATCTGTCTGGTTCATCGTTGTAACACATACGTTCCAGGCGCATCACCGATTGCATCTTCAAACAAACGAGATTGCCTATCTGCCGCATCAACGCATTCTGACGAAGAGCGTTCATTAAGCCAACTGATCCAAGCAGGCCACCACGATCCTTCTTGAATGGGATGTTGTTCTAGCCATTTCTCTGCCGAAATATGAAGGTCACCTTCATTTTTAATCCCACTCCTGAAATGTCGGCCTTTATGTCCGGGTTCACTGACCACGCCTGCATTGTGTCCCCTGTTCGTCAAAACAAATGTCACATCTGTGTCAGTTAACGCATTTATTTTATATACAGACTTCCACGGAGAAACATGATCCTGCTCTGTTCCGACAGCAAAAATTGGTTGTCGTATGTCGGATAACGAAACTGCTGAACCGTCAACTTTCAGACGCCTTTGAGCAAGATCATTATTTAAGAACAACTTATTCAGATACTCACTATGCATTTTTGCCGGCATTCTCGTGCTGTCAGCATTCCATGCCATCAGGTCGTTCATTTTCGTTCTTTCACCAAGCAGATAATGGCGGATTACTCGCGACCAAATCAGATCATTTGAGCGTAGCATCTGAAATGCACCAGCCATTTGCTCGGCCTTAAGATAACCCTGTTCGCGCATAATATTCTCAAGAAAAGCAAGCTGGCTTTCATTGATAAACAACGTTAATTCACCCGCGTCGGCAAAATCGACCTGAGCAGCAAATAAAGAGATAGAATTAATGGGTATGTGTTTCTTCTTAGCTAAAAATGCTGCTTCTATTGCCAGTAGTGTACCACCCAGACAATAGCCTGCCATATGGATACCTGTTTTTGGCAGCCGCCTATTTACTTCATTTATGGCCGCCCTGATCCCCAACTCTCGATAATCATCCAAGGAAAGGTTCTGATCTTTCTTAGACGGGTTTTTCCATGAAATGATGAAAATGCTATAGCCTTGTTCCGTAAGATATTTGACGAGCGAATTATGTGAAGACAAGTCAAGAATATAATATTTCATGATCCATGCTGGCACGATCAGAATCGGCTCTTTCCGAACCTCTTCAGTTACAGCATCATAATGCAGTAATTCTATCAATTCGTTACGAAAAACCACTTTTCCTGCGGTGCAGGCGATATTCTTTCCAACATGAAATCCATCCATAGACCGCGGCTTGGCACCCGTTAAACGATCCAGGTCTTCTTTAAAAAGCTTTGCTCCCCTTATGAAATTTGCACCAGACTCTTTGAGCGTACGGTTCAGAACAACCGGATTTAATAAGGCAGAGTTGGACGGGCTAATCATATCGAGAGATTGCCTTGCCATGAAAGATACTATCTGCTGATTTTTCTCGCTTAATCCAGGTACTTCCGAAGTTGCTTTTCGCCACCAATCTTGCACATTTAGAAACATCGAAACATACAAATTATGAGGAAACTTCTGCCACAACGGATCTTGAAAACGGCGATCTTCCAATCCATATGGCGAACACTTTTCAACTGGCGTGCTCTCATTCAAATCGAAAGTAATAAACGGGTATTCTGCATTTGCTACGCAGGAGTTTTTTGATGCTGCTTGCCAAAGCTCTGCCAACTTGCTCGGAGAGGTAATTAGGTGAGTTAACCAATCATAATATGCCATACTTAATGCAAGTGGAGACAAACCACCGGTAAAACGGCCCACAGACGCATGTAGCCTTTGATCTAATTCTCTCAAACTCTGTTCGATATCTTCAATTTTTGTATCAGGAGTTTCTAACCGTCGCTTGAACTCACCATCATCCATAATACATCTCCAACATATCTGAGATGCTTATTGTAAGACCAATCTGGTGGTACGAATTGACACAAATCAAAGGATGAAAAAACAAACTCCAAAAAACCGCTACCCAACCAACTATCTGTATTTCAATTCTTCAAACCAATGCGGGCATCCAGCGCTATGATCCCATTTACATCAGCAATAAGCGGATTGATATCAAGTTCCGCGATGGCTGGAAAATCTGAAGCAAGTTGGGATATTGCGGTAATTGCTTTGCAAATGGCCTCCTCATCAGCGGCAGGCACATGTCGATAACTTTTAAGCAGTTTACCAATACGTGTTTTCGAAATCATTTTTGTTGCATCCAATGTATGAACAGGAGGAAGCTCGATCACTTTGTCATTCATCACTTCTACCGCAGTTCCTCCCGCGCCGAACATGATGATCGGCCCAAATGTTGCATCCTGCGCAATACCCAAAATTAATTCTCTCGCATGCTCACGCTTTATCATTGGTTGAACAGCAAAACCTTGAATAGTTGCATCGGGCATTAGCTTCTTAACTCGATCAAGCATCCGGGTGGCCTGCTTTACTGCCTCTTGAGGCGTTTTAATATCAAGCACCACACCGCCGACTTCGCTTTTGTGCGTAATCTCTTCTGAGACTATTTTTATAACACATGCATCAATATTCGATTGAAGCATCACTCTTTCCGCAACTTTGCGAACTTCTGTCAGATCATGAGCTACAAGTGTTTGAGTGACCGGAATACCATAGGCTGCAACAATCTCTTTTGCCTCATACTCCGACAGCGTGCTTCGATTTTCTTGATTTGCATTATGAATGATTTGGGCGACGTAATCCTGCCTATCAAGTGCGATTGATGACTTTACTTCTGCTGATTGTCTCAAATCTCCTAAAAGATCGTGATATTGAGATAGATGATGCAGTGCAGTTATTGCATCTTCCGGCGATTCAAAGGTCGAAATTCCCGCATCATCAAAAATACCACGCGCTGATTGAGCGGTCTCATCTCCCACCCAACATGTGACAACCATTTTCTTATTATCATGGGCAGCTATATCCGCCGCAATATCTTTCGCTATTTGTACATTTGAAGAAGCGGACGTAGGGCAATTGAGAATAACAATTGAATCATATGTCTCATCCGACAATGCAGCTCTAAATGCAGCCCGATATCTGTCAGAATCTGCATCTCCTATAATATCAATGGGGTTTGAACCTGACCAATTTTTTGGAAGCACACTATCTAAATTGCTGATGAGATCACCAGATGGCGGTGCCAACTCCATACCCGACTGCAAGACCCGATCAGCGGCAATAATACCAAGGCCACCACCATTGGTAATGATTGCCGGCCTGTTGCATTTTCCTTTTGGGTGATTAGAAAGCAGTTCACCAACATCAAACAAATCCTCCAATGTATCCACACGCACCAACCCACATTTTCGAAATGCGGCATCGTAAACTTCATCACGCCCGGCCAATGCACCGGTATGTGACATGACGGCTTTAGCAGATTGTTCGGTCAATCCGACCTTAATTACTATAACGGGTTTTTTGTTTGCTGCATGACTAGCTGCTTTCATAAAATCAGCTAAACTTTTGATCGCTTCCATATATATTAATATTGCACCTGTTTCTGGATCATCACCCAAATATTCGAGCATGTTAGCGATAGAAACATCGACTGCATCCCCAAGTGATACAAGGTGTGAAAAGCCGATATCCTTAGGCCGCGCCCAATCAATAACCGATGTCAAAATCGCCCCCGATTGGGAGATAAATGCAATGTCACCTTTCTTCGGCATCAGATGAGAAAAACTAGCATCTAGGCCAATTCGAGGGGTCATAAGCCCCAGACAATTTGGCCCGAATAATCTCACGTTATGTTTTTTGGCTAAACCTGCAATTTCCAATTTATCCGGCACACCAGCGGTAACGATCGTTGCAGCCCCGCAACCAATTCGACCCAAACTATCAACAAGAGAATGCACAGTCGCTGGCGGCGTTACAATGATCGCCAGATCAGGTATCTCTGGCAGATCTTCCACCCTCGCATAGCATCGCGTTTCATAAAGATTTTCATACTTTGGGTTCACAAACCAAACCGAGCCATCAAACCCACCTTTAAGAAGATTTTTCGCTACAGCCTTACCTAAAGACCCGTCTTTTTCGCTCGCGCCGATAAGAACAACCGAACGGGGGCGAAGTGCTTTCTTTAAGTTAATTGAAGACATTTGATTGCCCTTACTTATGAGGTGAATGGATAAGGTGAGAATACTTCAAAGAACAAGTAGTGCTTTGATCCTTATCAAAAAGGCTGTCTTAATATCATTCTCAGTCTACGACCTTCAAATTTGATAAAGGTCAAATAGTCAATATTTCACCGTGGTAAAGTTCTTCAAAATTAAGCTGAATAGGAGCAAAAATCATGAAAGACTATTTACAAGTCGCCGACGAATATCACTCAGGTTATGGTAAACTAAGTAACGACATCCCAGGACCAACAGCGGCATTTAATGATCTCGTTGGCAAAGTCATAACCGATGGTGCTTTATCGGTTAAAACCAAAGAACTTATTGCGTTTGGAATAGCAATCACCGTTCGCTGTGATGGATGTATAGCAGCACATGCAAAAAGTATCTTCAAAGCTGGTGCCAGTCGCGAGGAAGTAGCTGAAATGATCGGCGTAGCTATTTTAATGGGCGGCGGTCCGTCCACAGTCTATGGTGTAGAAGCTATGCGAGCTTACGACCAACTAGCGAAGGCAAATGAAGATTAATCTTGAAAGCGCCATTAAAACCTTTGTAAACAGCGCATTCAATTTCTGCCTTGCAAGTAAATAGGCTCGATATGTACAACTTATTCATCAGGATTACTCACATTTAACAAAATGGATGGCTCTAAAATAACAACTGTTTTAGAGCCATCAAATTCAACTATTCCGTCTTTACGGAGTTTAGTAAATGTCCGGCTTATCGTCTCTATAGTTAACCCAAGAAAATCCGCGATATCAATTCTACTCATCGGCAATGATATTTTTATGACCTGACCATCATGAGTACATGAGCGGTCAGCAATTGCTATGAGGAATGACGCGAGTTTTTCGGTTGCCGATTTTTTCCCAAGCATCATGAAGTGCTCTTGCATTCCGCACACTTCTGCCGCCATATACTTCAACATTCTGTCACTAAAATCTGGATCTGTGTCCGAGCGGGCACTACAGGCATTTTTCCTGAATACGCGAACCTTCATATCCGTGATTGCCTCACATTCGTAATGATATTTGCAATCGTGGCTCACACCAACAAAATCGGATGGATATCCAAATGATATGATTTGCCTCCGGCCATTACTCAAAACCATAGAAGATCGACAGACGCCCTCTATTATTTCATAGACAGCATATGCATCATCGCCTTCATGAAATAAAATCGAACCAGCCGGAATGCTTTTAATCGTGAGACCAAGACCCTCATTGCAAAGCAACGTTGTTGCTTGAATAGCTTCAATACCTGCGGTAAATTCATGCGAAGTCACATACATTTTTGTCTCCATCGGTTTGTTGCCATATTTGATGATCATATATGACATTATAAATGTATCGACAATTTGGTTGGTTTGTATCAAATTGTATCAATAAGTATTGGTCGATGTAGGCATTCAACAGAGAGTTTCACTATGGACCAAGGCAAAATAATCCTAGTTGTCGATGATGATAGCAAAATCAGAAACTTACTCCGCCGATGCTTGGAGGCAGATGGTCATACCGTGGTCGAAGCGTCTAACGCGTTAGAAGTTGATGCCCAAATATCAGCGCAAAACATAGACCTGATTACACTGGATTTGCAACTCGGCAAAGACAACGGCCTTACCATTGCTTCCGCGCTCAGAGACAAAAGTGATGTACCAATTGTCATGGTAACCGGGAAAGGTGATTTGATAGATAAAGTCGTAGGGCTGGAAGTTGGCGCAGATGACTATATTGCAAAACCATTTCATATACGCGAAGTACAGGCGAGAATTCGCTCGGTGCTAAGACGAAGCGAACTTCGACAGTCTGCTGATCACAATCACTCTGATTTACGAACTCAATGCGATTTAGAACATAAATATATGTTTTCCGGATGGGTTGCAGATCCGGCACGGCAGGAGCTTCTAACACCAAATAAAAATGTATGTGATTTAACGACGACCGATTTCAAGTTACTTATGATATTTTTAGATAGTCCAAAACGTATCTTGTCTCGAGATCATATTATGGACAGCCTTAACGGCAATGAATGGACACCCTACGACAGAACGGTGGACAATCAAGTTGCGCGCCTTCGAAAGAAAATTGAGATTGATGCAAATAAGCCCAGTATCATTAAAACAGTTAGAGGTGTTGGATACATGTTTACCTCTGATGTGGAAAAAAGCCCCCGCTAGACTAATAACTCACGCAACATATGTGCCAGGTCGTTTAGTTTATATGGTTTCCGTAAAAGGTTGATAGAGCGGATAGTTAACTCGTCGGCATGTACGAGGTCTTCTGCATAGCCCGAAGTCATCAAAATAGCTAAATCCGGAAATTTTTCCCCCACATATCCAGCTAGTTCATAGCCTGACACACCGCCGGGCATCACAAGGTCGGTAAATACAAGCCTAATGTCTCCTCGTTGTTCCAACAATTCAATGGCTTGTTTCCCATTATCAGCTGTCACTGTTCGATAATTTAGCGCTTCTAGCCGCTCCACTGTCAACCGTTGCACACGCAAATCATCTTCGACAACAAGTATCAGTTGACCATTACCATGTTGGATTTTCTCTTGCCTTTTAGCGGTCTCTTTAAAGTAGCCCTGCTCACCTCTGGGAAGATAAATGTTGACCGTACTGCCTAAGCCAAGTTCGGAATAAACAGTTACATGACCACCAGATTGCTTAGCGAAACCATGCACCATCGAAAGACCAAGCCCTGTTCCTTTACCTGGAACCTTTGTTGTGAAAAAAGGCTCGAACACATGTTCAATCGTTTTGGCATCCATACCCTCACCAGTATCTGATACTGAAATACGTACATATTGCCCCTCCGCAATACCCGCTTCTTTGGCCAGATACTTATCATCAATAATCGCGTTTGACGTCTCGATAAATAATTCGCCACTAGACTTCATGGCATCTCGGGCATTAACAGCCAAATTGATCACAGCACTTTCAAACTGTCCTGGATCAACTTTAACACTCCACAAATCTTCAGCCAATTTTGTTTTGAGCTCCAAATCGCTTCCGATTGTACGTGATAAGATACTCAACATAGAAGTGATATGACCATTTAAATCTGTTTGCTGGGGTTGCAACACGCTCTTTCGAGCAAATGTCAGTAATCGCATGATTAGGTCAGCACCGGACTCAGCAGCAACTTGCGCTTCATTTATTAGCTTAAGTTGAGACTTGTCCTTCATTTGCATTTCGACAAGTTCCAAGTTTCCAATAATCACCGTTAGTAGATTATTGAAATCATGAGCAATACCACCAGTTAACTGGCCAATCGCTTCCATTTTTTGAGATCGCGCCAGCGCTTCTTCTGACTGTTTTCGACGCGTAAGATCGTGAATAATTCCCGTGAAAAAAACTTCGCCATCGACTTCATATTTGCTGACCGATAGATGCATCGGAAAAACCGAACCATCTTTTCGCTTTCCCTGAACGTCTCGCCCTATCCCAATGATACGATTTTCACCTGTCTGAAAATGAGCATCAATGTAATCCTGATGCTCTGATGCCCAATGTTCAGACATGAGACACTTTATGTTCTGGCCAACCAGCTCCGTACCAGAGTACCCAAAAAGATTGTTTGACGCTTTATTGTTAGATTGAACGATCCCATCTGCATTAATAGTAATAATGGCATCGACCGCTGCCTCTAATAATACATCGAGTTTTGCGACTTTATGGGTTCTATCGGGCATGAAAACTTATCTCGACTGGGATTACCCACTTTAAGTGGGGATATACCCGATTGTCAAAACCAAACTTAACTTTTAGATGTCAGTACACCAGCATGCAGATCATTTCTAATTGCCAAAAATGTCATCATGTCCGCTAACGAAACAACTCCTAAGAGCTTGCCATCTTCCTCAACCAACATTTTGCGTCGCCCACCCTCAACCATTTTCTTAAACAATTGCTCCATTGACACTAAGGGCGTGATGGTATTTTCCAAACTGGTTTTCTCAAACACATCCATAATCTTTGTAATTTGTCGGTTCTCTTCATCGATCGATTGTAGCATGTCTAAAGAAACAAACCCCATGAGGTGATTTCCCTCAAGAACAGGCACGAACGTAACATTCTTAGCTATAATAATATTGTCTATAACCGATTGAACGGATTGATCAATTTGCGCCGAATAGACCTTGCGCGACATAATCGAATTAACATTCTGCCCCTTGAGTGTGTTGGAAATAACCAGTTGTTGATAACTTCCCCTTGATGCATTTATGACAAAGAAGCCAATCAATATTTGCCAAAAGCCGCCTATAGTGTTCTGCGAGAACAGCGACAACACGCCAAGAATGATAAGAAACCATCCAAATCCAGTTCCAAACATACTCGCGATAGATGTAGCCCAAAGGAGATCTTTTTTAAAATACCAAAGCATTGCGCGCAAAATTCGTCCGCCGTCGAGTGGAAAGGCAGGCACTAAGTTAAAGCACGCTAAAACAAAATTTATCAAAGCCAGATAATTTAGTGCAGCGACAAGCGGTAAAGAACTTCCAAACTCAGTTAGCGCACCCGCGAGAGCATAAAACCCACCTGCGAGAACAAAACTCGCGATCGGTCCGGCTATAGCAATCCAGAACTCCGAAACAGGTGTACGAGGCTCTTCATCAAGTTGAGCAACACCTCCAAATATGAAAAGCGTAATACCCTCAATTTTTAGCCCATATCGACGAGCTACAATCGAATGCGATAGTTCATGCAAAACCAATGATGCGAAAAAACCAAGCATCGACACTACGCTTAGAGCAAGATAATCATAGCGTGTATAACCCGGCAAAGTTTCAGGAAAATAGTTGTCGGCTAAACTCCAAACAATAAGAGCGGCAATAAGAAGCCAACTCGGATCAAGCCTAATTTTGAAACCTGAAATTTCAATGAGTTCGAAAGCATTTTTAAACATTCTGACAACCTCTCAGTTTGCCTAGAAATATGTAATCATGCCTTACAAAAATAGGATTTGATTTATCTCAAATTCCAAATCAATTCACTCAGAAAAATTATCGCATTGTAATTTGACTACCCTCAACCAACTTGTCGCTGGGGAAAAGAACAATTTTATCCCCCACTGCAAGTCCAGTTAGCACCTCAGCAAATTCCTGATTGAGATGACCAATTTCAACGACCTGTAATTTGACAGTTCCACTGTCATCAACAAACACTACCCAAGTTCCACCTTGTCTAAAGAGCGAGGAAATAGGTACTTGTACTACGTCATCCTTTTGCCAAATCTTAAGGCTAACTAAAAGCTGATAACCATGACCAAGGTTTTCCGGAATATTATGCAGGTCAATGACAATATTCACCCGTTGCTCCTCAATACCCAGCGATGATGTTTTCGTAAAAGCAGCAGGATCAATGCGCCTCACTTGTCCTGCGAGCGGGATATCTCCTCCCCAATCCGTCATCACAACATCTGTAAGTTTATGAATTTTTGCCGCATCACTTGATAGTAGGTCAACGATAACTTCAAGATTTTTAGGATCACCAATTTCAGCAATCGTTTCACCAGCATTGATCACTCTTTCGCTATGATTTGCAACATTCAACACCACACCACTTACTGGAGCGACCACATTGATACAACATTGCTCATCTGCGTCTGAAGACAAATTTTCTTCTGGTTGCTTAAGGCGAACAAGTAAACTTTTCAGCTCAGCTTCTCGCATCGAGATCGCCGCTTCAGCACTTATAACTTCTGCCTTCGCCAACTCCAGGGCATTCACTTTTCGTTCTAGTTCGCTAATTGACAAAACATTTTTGTTCGCAAGGCTCTCTGCTCGAGTGGCATCAGATTGAGCTTGGTTTAGCGTCGTTTTTGCAAGTTGCAAATTCGCGTTTGCCAAAACAACCGCCGCTCGCGATGCGTCAGCTTTCGATTGGATTTCATTTATCGTCCGGTCATCAAGAAACGGGGGATCCAGCGGATGTATAGATGCTATTATCGTATCATCCTTTTCTACATACTGCCCCTCATCTAGCTGGACCCGACTAAGATGCCCGGCAATCGGTGCAGAAACGGTATAAATATTTCGAACCCTTGTGCGGCCTTCCTCCAATAGGTCAACTTGCATTGGCCCAGAAACAACAGATGCGAGATCGACGAGTACAGGTTTTTCTCGATATAATTCATATATGGCAAACAGGATTGTTGACCCAATTATAATCAACAATGAATATTTCATAAACTTACGCATTGGGTTACTCCCTTGTTTTTAATACTCGTATGAGATCAAGATTATCGATACGTCGACGAACAATGAGTGTGGAAAATACAGATGCGAGAAGAACAACTAAACTTGCATTTGCAAATGTTGCGGGTTTTATTACAAGCGGAATTCGAAATAGATCTGTCTCAAATCCTTTAACCACCGACCATGCAAACCCCCATCCGAGAAACCACCCCAGCGGCAATGCAAGCAACACGATCAACGCTATTTCGGTCAAAAGCACGCCAGAAACTTCGCCTTTTGTAAAACCAAAAACGCGAAGACTTGCCAGCTCCCTAGCTCTCTCAGAAAGTTGAATGCGAGCTGAGTTATAAATAACACCAAAAGTGATAATAACAGCCAATCCAACATACACCGCTGTCATCGTTGTTATATTTTGCTCGACTGTATCCTGAAATTTTTGTCGCGATATATCCTGTAGAGCCACGCCTGCAATTGCAGGTGTAGCCTTGATCAAACGATAAACCTCATCCAGTTTATGACTATCAAGTTGAACATGAACCCCACTAATTTTCTGTCCATCACGGATTATGCGATTAAGCGTATTGATATGTGTGTAGGCTGTTAAGCCGACATAGCTTTGCGCTTTCGCAACAATTGGAATAGATACAATACGGTTATCACGCCTGGTAAGATTGACCTGTACAGAATCGCCAACCTTAAGATTGAGTTTTGCTAAAACCCGTTCTGATAAGATTAGACCATTTTGCAATGGAGAAAGAGGTTTCTGCTCTTGATCCAAGATCCGCGATAGGTTTGCACCTTCAACCGTACCGACAATAATCAGTTGTTGTTCGACCAAACCATTTTTTAGTTTTACAGGTTCTGAACGAAATACTTCGCCATCAATGACACCTGGTATTTTTTTGACAAGTGAAATCGCACTTTTCGGTTGATCATGATTAAATGTGATCGTCGCGTCTTGCCTTTCTGTCTGAAAGTAGATGATGTCGATCATCTCGTCGATTGAATCATATGAGAATAGTGATGTAATCAACAGGGCAACAGACATAGATACACCAAGTATAGTCAAGCCCGATCGCACCGGCCATCTCAACAGGTGTCTTACTGCCATAACATTCAATCGAGTTAGAAGTTTAAACCTCAGTAACCACTTCAGACCAATTGCGCGATACGCTGTTGGCGCCGGAGGACGCATTGCAACAGCAGGCGGAAGTTTTACAACAGAATAAATCGCCCTTGATGCACCCAGCAAGGCTGCCCCAACCGACAAGCCGCCCGCGATTACATAAAGATCGATACTTCCCTCAAAAATGAGAAATGGAAACGAATAGAAACTCGCATAAAGGCGTGTCAAACCCCGCCCCGCCCACCAACCAAAACCGGACCCGATGATCAAACCAACCAAGGCAATAGCTATAACCAGTTTTGCATAATGCCAGGATATTGCAAAATTAGAATATCCGAGTGCTTTTAGCAGGCCAATTTGCTCTCGTTCCAAAGCAAGTAATCGATTGAGGATCATATTGACTAAGAATGCTGCCACAAACAAAAAGATCGGTGGGATAACCCGCGCCATTCCTTGTAACTGATCCAGTTCGGCATCCAGAAAAGCATGCGAAATCTGGTCCTTGCGTCCATAGGCAGCAGCACCACCATAAGGTTTGAGTATGCCGTTAATATCTTGAATTATTTTCTTTTGTGCTGCATTGCGCGTTGTTTTAAAACTAACATCATTAAACGCGCCTTCCATGTCATAAATGCCAGATAACAAAGTTTCGGACATAAACAACACACCAAATCGCCTCTCATCAGGCACCATGTCGCCAGGGCCAATATTGTAGATATATTCCGGTGACAAAACGATACCAACAATATTGAGGTTCCTTGCGTGCCCGTTTAAAACTACGTTCAACTTGTCACCAATCACAAAATCATGAGCACGCGCAAAAGTTTCAACGACAGCCACTTCATTGGAACCTGATGGCGCAGGCAAGCGTCCGTTTCTTACATGCAATCGATTAACCAGAGGAAGCCGGTGATCGGGCAGTGAAACCACTATCCCCGATGCTGGTTCCTTCATGCCAATCACCTGCAATTGAACCGGTTTAACAATCCGTGTTTCAATATTGGTAACACCAGAAATTTCAGAAAGCTGCCTGACAACACGTTTTGGCGCGCGCGTTACCGTTGAAAATATTGAACCAAATCGATAGCGTTCATAAAATGCCGATTGCGTTTCAGCCAGTGAGCGATATGCGCCAACCGCTATGATAATTGTTGATACGCCGCACGCTAATACAAGAGAAATTGCCAGGGCCTGAACCCATAATTTTCGAAGGTCTCTGAAGAGTTTTACATCTAATATCGAAAACATTACCAGATCACTTCCTCTGGCCTTATCCGGTTTTCGTTAACGTCCTCACGTTCAATTTTGCCATCTTTAAAAAACAGCACACGATGAGCAATTTTCTGGATACCGGCATTATGGGTGATAATGACGGTTGTTGTACCCAATTCTTCATTTACCCGTTGTAGCGCATTGAGCACAACAATCCCGGTTTTTGAATCTAACGCACCCGTTGGCTCATCGCATAGTAATACTTCTGGCCTTTTCGCAATCGCACGAGCAATAGCAACCCTTTGTTGCTCTCCTCCAGAAAGCTGGGCCGGAAAATGGCTCGCTCGGTCAGTCAGATCAACCATTGCCAATGCATCTTCTGCTCTCATCGGATTTTTGGAAACTTCTGTTACCAAGGCGACATTTTCCAACGCACTTAAACTTGGGATCAGATTATAGAATTGGAACACAAACCCAACATGATCGCGCCGATAGCGCGTTAACTGTCTCTCATTGCATTTACCAAGATCAAGGTCTTTAAATGTGACACTACCCAGACTAGGTTGATCTAACCCACCAAGAATATTCAAGAACGTCGATTTTCCACTGCCAGAGGGTCCAAGCAATACCGACATTTCCCCCCGATAAAGGGTCATATCCACACCATCAAGAGCGCGCACTTCCACCTCACCACTTTCGTATATTTTAGTGAGGTTTTGCGTTGTAAATATTTGCGTTCTTGAGTCATCCATTCAACACTAATAGCTCATCTCAAACTGCAAATTGTTGATCTAGCTCAATTCCGTCAGAATTGACCAAAATCAATAGACGACGCTTTCCGGATGGTAAACTTCCTCCATTATTTTTTGAACTGGAGATTGTTATGGTGGAAGAAAACCAAACACTTGATGATGAAAATCACCTGATAAAGCGCACAATATGGATTCGAGGATTACTCGTTATTGTTTTTTATTACTGTTCGGATTTGCAGAAACAATTCTATTCTTTTCCGCCGCCATCCAATTTATCTGGATGCTAATTAGAGGAAAAAGAAATGAACATATTGCTGAGTTTGGTACAGATTTAGGAAATTGGCTCGCTGCGGTTGCCCGTTTTCAATCAGGTGCGTCGGAAGAACTGCCGTTTCCATGGGAAAAATGGAAACAACACTAATATTTTAGTGTAGATTCGATTTTCTACGGCCAATTGTGACCACCCAGCTTATCTTCTTGGGTGATCCGGATAGATCAAACTCTTCTTCCAATGAACTGATTTCAGAATGATGTCCACAATCAAGGCGAAATGATAAACTACCTTGCGCAACATACGATAGTTTAAGTAACCTGACATCATGCCTGACAAAAATCTGCATGCATTTAGCAAGTTCATTCCATGTATTTTCAGCCCGAACAGTTACATCAAGCGTCAGGACATGATCGGAAAACACGGATGAAAGTTCTTCATATCTATTTACATTTGCGAGCATTCTGATCTCCTGCCATTCCAAATATCCGGACGATCGAAGGACGCTCATCCGCTTTAGCTGCATTTGTTGAGCGCCCGCAATCTGTCGATCAAATCGGCGCCATTTATGAAAGCAACCTAATCAAAATTGAATATCCATGTCAAGAAAATTCCTTGATAACGGATTAAATCCAATATATTGTATTTTGAAACTGGAGTACATCATGTCGAATTCGTTTCTCAATCATGTTTCTGACACGCTGAAAGATATTCGCGATGAAGGTCTTTTCAAGACTGAACGTGAAATCACCTCACCACAATCAGGCAAAATTCTTGTGACTATAAAGGAAGGGCAACAAAAAGAAGTTATAAACCTTTGTGCGAACAACTATTTAGGCTTGGCAAACCATCCATTGCTTGTAGAAGCAGCAAAGAACGCGATGTCCACACACGGTTATGGTATGGCCAGTGTTAGATTTATTTGCGGAACACAAGATCTTCACAGACAACTTGAACAACGCTTGGCTCAATTTCTTGACAAAGATGACAGCATATTGTTTGCGGCGTGTTTTGACGCAAATGGCGGCTTATTCGAGCCACTGTTAGGTCCAGAAGATGCCATCATTTCCGACAGTTTAAATCATGCGTCGATCATTGATGGGATTCGATTATGTAAAGCAAAGCGCTATCGCTATCAAAACTCTGACATGGACGACCTGGAGCTCCAATTAAAAACAGCTAAGGAAACCGGCGCAAGGTTTATCATGATTGCTACAGATGGTGTCTTTTCGATGGATGGGTACCTTGCAAAACTTCCGCAGATAACAACTTTAGCTGAGCAGTATGGTGCCCTTGTTATGGTTGATGATTGCCATTCAACAGGCTTCATGGGTCCAAATGGAGAAGGAACTGCCGCTCATTTTGGTATCAATGACAAAGTCGATATCTTAACCGGTACATTAGGTAAAGCGCTTGGCGGTGCTATTGGTGGATATATTGCAGGACCACAACCTGTTATTGATCTTCTAAGACAAAGGGCACGGCCTTATCTATTTTCCAATGCGCTACCTCCCAGCGTTGTCGCCGCGTCTATGATAGCTCTCCAACTTGTCGAAGACGGGCATGACCTCCGAAAACGTTTATTCGAAAACTCGACCTATTGGCGCACAGGGCTAACCGAACTTGGGTTTGAATTAAAAGAGGGAGAACATCCCATCATTCCGGTAATGCTAGGTGATGCCAAAGTTGCACAAGCCATGGCCCAACGACTTTATGAACTGGGCGTCTATGTCTCCGGTTTCTTCTTCCCTGTCGTGCCGCGTGGTACCGCTCGTATTCGAACACAAATGAGCGCGGCTTTATCTAAAACAGACCTCGATGAAGCATTAAATGCATTCAAGATAGCAGGTATAGAATTGGGTATTCTAAAATGAGAACCGGTTCCAACGATCAAATGAAGTCACTCATCAAATCCAAACCGGAAAAAGGCCTTTGGATGGATTTTTCGAAAGTTCCGGATATTGGGGCTGATGATGTACTTATAAAAATCAATAAAACAGGAATATGCGGCACAGATATTCACATATGGAATTGGGATGAATGGGCCTCGAAAACCGTACCTGTTCCTCTCATCACAGGACATGAATTTGCAGGCGAAATTGTTGAACTTGGAAGCAATGTTGAAGACCTGACAATTGGACAGCGGGTCAGCGGAGAAGGCCATCTGGTTGGCAAAAAATCGCGTCAATCGCGAGCGGGGAAATTTCATCTGGATCCTGAAACCAGAGGCATCGGTGTCAATGAACAAGGTGCCTTTGCCGAATATCTTCGCCTGCCAGCTTTCAATGTGGTGCCACTTCCGGACGAAATCAGTGATGATATTGGAGCTATCCTTGATCCCTTAGGAAATGCTGTACATACCGCACTAAGTTTTGATTTGGTTGGTGAGGATGTACTGATCACAGGAGCTGGCCCCATTGGCATAATGGCAGCAGCAATAGCCAGACATGTTGGTGCGCGCCATGTGGTTATTACGGATATTAACCAGGATCGGCTCGACCTTGCTGCACACGTCACAGATGTTATTCCAGTCAATGTCACGTCCCAAGATCTCAAATCCGTCATCCCGGAACTGGGCATAAAACAAGGTTTTGACGTCGGGCTTGAAATGTCAGGCAATCAACAAGCTCTGGATCAAATGGTCGATAATCTCGTCATGGGTGGCCGGATCGCAATGCTCGGCATTCCGCCAGGTAAAAGCCCTGTTGACTGGTCCAAAATAGTGTTCAAAGCAATAACAATTAAGGGTGTTTATGGACGAGAAATATTCGAAACATGGTACAAAATGATCGCAATGCTTCAAAATGGCCTCGACATTTCTAAGATCATCACACATCGTTTTCCGGCAGATCAGTTTGAACAAGGATTTGCGGCAATGTTATCTGGATCGAGCGGAAAAGTTGTTCTCGATTGGACACGCTAATATTATTGAAATGATGTGAATATGGTCAGACAACAAATATCTGAACGATTAGCGAAGCGCTTAAAAGAGGCTCGAAAAGCCCAAGGTTTAAGTCTGGATTCACTTGCAAAACTCTCAGATGTCTCCAAGTCCATGCTTTCACAAATAGAACGAAGTGAAAGCAGTCCAACCGTTGCCGTTCTATGGAACTTGACCCAAGCCCTTAACACAGATTTTTCCGGACTTCTCGACGATGACCCTAAAGAGCAAGGCCCAATAAAAGAGGTTATTAGAGCAGGACAGGAACCAGTTATCAATACGCATGGCACCGGATGTAAGATACGAATATTGAGCGCTCCTGAGAGCGTTGGCGAAACTGAAATCTACGATTTGGAATTTGACAAGAATGGTTTATTGGAGAGTGAGCCGCATCGTTCTGGTTGCGTAGAAAATCTAACTGTATTTGACGGTGAGCTTACTGTCATGACGGATGGAATCTCAGAAACAGTTGGCTCAGGAGACACTATTCGCTATGTCGCTGACAGGCCACATTCTATTCGAGCAATAGAAAATTCCCGGGCTGTACTCATTGTTGTTGGCGCATAGATTTCAAGCTAACATATTATTATTATTGAATAATTATATTGAATTCAGTATTCAATCCATCCGCTCAAATAGTGTAATCAAACAGGCCCATAGACAGTTCTATTAAGCACCCACTTATTCTAAACCCTTGACAGAAAATTAAAACCCCGCCATTATTTTACGAAATTGGTTTAAAATAATCTGGCATTTGCGCCCCGTATTCCACCTACTCTTGTATGTTGGCAGCGGGGCTTTTTGTTTTTTGGGGGTTCTGTGGGAAAAAGAATTATTGAAATTGGCCTACTATTTTCTCGATCAGGGGATTACCGCCTGATATCGGAATCCTGTCGCACGGGTGCGCTTAATGCAATTGCTCGTGTCAACGAGGATCAAACATTCGATTTCAAATTTCATGCTGTCGAACGCGACCCAAAAAGTGATATAGATAAATACGAACCTTTATGCGCTGAAATACTTAAAGATAGCACGGCACGACATATTATTGGCTGCGTCACATCTTCAAGCCGCAAAGAAGTTATCCCAACATTAGAGCGCTCCGGAGGCACACTCTGGTACACAGTCCCCTACGAAGGGTTCGAAGCATCTGATCATGTTGTTTACACACATTCCTGTCCTAACCAACATCTCCTGCCACTCCTCGACTGGGCATTTTCTACCTATGGGAAACGCGGCTACTTAACCGGTTCAAATTATATCTGGGGTTGGGAAATGAACCGTATAGCCCGAGAAGAAATAGAAGCAGCAGGTGGCGAAGTTCTAGGCGAACGATATTTACCAATAGGATCTCCAAACGTAGATCTCATGATGGATGAAATTATCAAGTTACGCCCAAGTTTTATTATGAATTCACTAATTGGTGAATCTCAGTATAAATTTATCTCTGCCTATTATGATCTTGGGAAGAAGGACGCCCATTTTCTTCCTGATACATGTCCGATCATGTCTTGTAACCTGACAGAATGCGAGCTCCCAGCATTGGGTGACACGTCTGAGGGGTTAATCTCAGCTGGCCCCTATTTCAAAGGTCAAAGTGATTGGCCGCACGGCAACGAATTTAGTTCCTCACATGAGGCAGGTACTTTTGCTGCCGTCATGGAACTCGCGCGACTTCTTTCACTCGATGAATCTGCCGATCAAATGAGTTTAGCTAAATTACTGGCTCAAGATGATGCAGATCAAGGAATTATTGACCCAAAAACACACCATACAAAATTGCCTGTCCTGATTGCTCAAGTTGAAAATGGGACATTTGTAACAAGGCGGCAGTTTGCCCCCGTTATGGGTGATCCATATCTCTCAAGAGGCAGAAAAGAACTACAAATAGTTGGGCCTGATTTGAGGATCGTCTCATGAAACGACGTCCAACGGCAAGAGAACTAGGTGGCGCACATGCCATTATCCTGCATCGCAATCACCCAACAGTTTCAGCACTGTCACGACAGCTGATTGCAATCGGGCTAACCGTGTCAACACATTGGCCTGTGCTAGATGCAGGTGCACTAGGCGCAGATTTCGTTTTTTTCGATGCAGATATGGGGCATGATGAGCAATTCCCATGGGAGACTGGCAAATCCCCCATGCCGCTGATTGCGCTTATCGGCAGTGAAGCACCCGGGCGCGTCGAATGGGCCCTTGCGGCAGGCGCCGATGCGCAATTGCTTAAACCCATTGGCGATAATGGTGTCTATAGCGCACTTTTAATCGCGCGAGCGACTTACAATGCGGCAAAGGCATCAGCTGCAGAAGTGCAAAGCCTAAAATTGAGGCTAAATGAACGGCAATCCGTTGTTCGAGCGGTCAATTACTTGATGAATACAGAAGGAGATGAAGACGCCGCTTATGATCGATTACGCCGCATGGCAATGGATTGGCGGATCAGTTTTGAGGAAGCTGCTCAACGGGTCATAGCAAAGGGAGGACAAGATGGTAAACGTGGTCACCGTACCTGAAGTTGAAATTGCCGAACTTGGTCCTTGGCGCCGTCTTTTTAAACGTAAATTGGCGGTCTTTGGTTTCTCACTGATTGTTTTAGTGGTTTTGGGGGCGCTGTTTGCCCCGTGGATATCACCTCATGAGCCAAACGAGCAACACTTTGATGGGTTGACTATCGAGGGTGCACCGCTTGGTCCAAATTCTGAATTTTTGCTTGGCACAGATCTATTGGGGCGCGATCTTTTAGCACGCATACTACACGGAGCCAGAACGTCCTTGATCATTGGTATTGTTGCCAATGGCTTAGCGTTGTTGATTGGTACGATCATCGGTGTGACCGCCGGATATTACCGTGGATGGATTGGCACGATGTTAATGCGATTCACTGATCTCATGATGGCCTTCCCTGCCCTACTGCTAGCCATTTGCCTCGCTGCAATATTCCAACCTTCCCTGTGGATTGTGGCCATGGTTATAGCCCTGGTTAATTGGGTGCAGACGTCACGGGTGATCTATACCGAAACAACGTCTTTAGCGGAACGAGACTTTGTTGCCGCTGAAAAAACACTTGGAGCGAGTTCAGCGCGAATTCTATTTTCTCACATCCTGCCACATCTGGTGCCAACATTGATCGTCTGGGGAACATTGGGCATTTCCACAACGGTTCTTTTAGAAGCAACGCTCAGTTTCCTCGGTGTGGGCGTGCAGCCACCAACGCCATCATGGGGCAATATTATTTTTGAAAATCAGACCTATTTTCAAGCAGCTCCTTGGCTCGTGTTCTTCCCCGGTGCCGCAATCTTGATCCTTGCCTTGTCTTTCAATCTTGTGGGCGATGCTCTGCGGGATGAACTAGACCCGACACAGAGAGGACGTAGCTAATGTCTGCTTATCTTACGCGCCGCATTGTCCAGTCTGTTTTGATCCTATTGGGCATCTCATTCATAACTTTTTTCTTATTATATGTATTGCCTGCCGATCCTGTCCGCCAGATAGCAGGTCGCTCCGCCACCGCGCAAACGGTGCAGAATATCCGCGAGCAACTCGGTTTGGACCAACCCTTCATTGTTCAATATTGGCGTTATCTTACAGGCCTTGTGCAAGGTGATATGGGGCGCAGCTATTTACAAAAAACCGAGGTTAGCGAGTTAATAGCAGCGCGACTTCCAGCCACCTTACTCCTTATGGGCGCTGGAATCCTTTGCGAGTTGATAATCGGACTTACCATGGGTGTTGTTTCGGCTCTTTTTCGCGGAAGATTATCAGATCAGATATTGATGATGACATCATTTATAGCAGTTTCCGCCCCTCAATTCGTCGTATCTTTACTGCTACTATATGTTTTTGCAGTCCAACTGGGTTGGTTCCCAATCGGCGGTTATGGAACTACCGCACATTTGGTTTTACCTGCAATTACACTCGGGATCATGGGATCGGGCTGGTACAGCCGTATGATGCGATCTTCGATGATCGATGTGTTACAGCAAGACTTCATTCGTACTGCCAAAGCCAAAGGATTAACCCGCCAACGCGTTATTTTACGCCATGCGCTTCCCAACGCAATTCTACCGGTCATCGCAATGATTGGCATTGATATTGGTATTTTTATGGGTGGTCTTGTTGTTGTCGAGAGTGTCTTTGGATGGCCCGGTATTGGCCAGCTTGCATGGCAGGCTATTCAGCGTGTCGATATCCCCATAATAATGGGCGTTACCTTAGTGACGGCTTGCGCAATCGTGATCGGAAATCTTCTTGCGGATGTTATCGCACCGCTCATCGACCCCCGCATAAAATTGCGGTGAATTCATAAACTATAATCAACCTGGAGGAATAATTATGAAAAAATTACTTTGCACGACGGCCTTATCGTTATGTCTGGCATTTCCTGCTTTTGCAGATGGCTATAAGCCTGACCCGAATGCAAAATCGGGCGGAGGCATCATTATCACCTATAAAGATGATGTAGCGACACTGGACCCCGCTATTGGTTATGATTGGCAAAACTGGTCAATGATCAAATCAATATTCGATGGCCTTATGGACTACGACCCAGGCACCACAGACCTGCGCACAGGTCTTGCTGAGAGCTACACAGTATCAGATGACGGTATGGTGTTTACTTTCAAACTTCGTAGTGGTGTGAAATTTCACAACGGACGCGTGATGAATGCGCAAGATGTAAAATACTCATTGGACCGTGTCACAAATCCAACTACCCAATCACCCGGCGCTGGTTTTTTTGGTTCGATCGCGGGTTATGACGCAATGTCATCTGGTGATGCTACAGAACTGGAAGGCGTAAAAGTTGTCGATGATAGCACTGTAGAAATTACGCTTTCGCGCCCAGACGCAACTTTCTTACATGTTATGGCGCTGAACTTTGCATCCGTTGTTGCCAAAGAAGCTGTCGAAGCTGCAGGCGATGATTTTGGTAAGCAGCCTGTTGGAACAGGCGCATTTAAACTGGGTGAATGGACCCTTGGGCAGCGACTTGTATTTGAGAAAAATGCTGATTACTGGCGTGATGGCATTCCTTATCTTGATACAGTCACGTTTGAAGTCGGTCAGGAACCTGTTGTTGCATTGTTACGTTTGCAAAATGGTGAAGTTGATGTTCCAGGTGATGGTATTCCGCCAGCAAAGTTCCGCGAGGTTATGTCTGATCCTGCTCAGGCAGAACGGGTGATAGAAGGCGGACAACTCCATACTGGCTATATTACCTTGAATGTGAACACGCCGCCGATGGACGATGTACGCGTACGCAAAGCGATCAACATGGCAATTAACAAAGCCCGCGTCGTACAAATCATCAATGGTCGTGCTGTTCCAGCTACTCAGCCGTTGCCACCATCAATGCCTGGTTACACAGATGGATACGCCGGATATGCTTTTGATGTTGATGGTGCTAAAGCACTGTTAGCGGAAGCTGGTTTGCCAGATGGCTTCTCAACTGAACTATATGTCATGAACACCGATCCTAACCCAAGGATCGCTCAGGCTATTCAAAATGATCTCGCGGCAATAAGCGTGACGGTCGCCATCAAATCCCTCGCACAAGCGAATGTGATTGAAGCGGGTGGCAATGGATCAGCACCAATGATTTGGTCCGGCGGCATGGCATGGATTGCCGATTTCCCCGATGCTTCTAACTTTTATGGCCCTATCCTTGGATGTTCGGGAGCAGTTGAAGGTGGCTGGAACTGGTCATGGTATTGCAACAAAGAATTGGATGCGATGGCAACCAAAGCCGATAGCATAACTGATCCGGGCATGGCTGACGAGCGTCTTAAAATGTGGTCCGATGTTTATATGGGCGTTATGGAAGATGCACCTTGGGTGCCGGTTTTCAATGAGCAGCGCTACACAATGAAGTCACCTCGTATGGGTGGAGCAGATGCCCTTTATGTAGATCCCGTTTCCATTCCTGTTAATTACGACTATGTATATGTGACCGAGTAAACACATGTGCAAAGCTTGTAATTATACGATCCATCACGCACAGCACCATTTTGGATGGGACAATTCTATTGAACCTGTCCAAAGGGTGACGCCAGGGTCAACGATCAAGTTTCACTGTCACGATAGTTCGGCGGGCCAATTAAGCTCGTCGTCTACTGTACAGGATATCGTTGATCTGGATTTTGGGAAAATCAATCCCGTATCAGGCCCGATTTATATAGAAGGCGCAGAACCTGGTGACAGTGTAAAAGTCACCATTGATAGTTTTGCGCCTTCGGGCTGGGGATGGACCGCAAATATTCCTGGATTTGGTCTGTTGGCGGACCAATTTACGGACCCTGCCCTGACATTGTGGAAATATGACCCACAAACACTTGCCCCTTCACTTTGGGGCAGTGAGGGCAAGGTGCCGCTTAAGCCATTTTGCGGCACGATAGGGAATGCCTTGGCAGAAGGTGGATTACACACCATTGTTCCACCGCGAAGAGTTGGTGGTAACCTTGATATCCGTGACATTGCGGCAGGGACAACATTGTATCTGCCGGTTGAAGTCGCCGGGGCTCTTTTCAGTGTGGGCGATACCCATGCCGCTCAAGGCGATGGTGAAGTATGCGGAACAGCCATTGAAAGTCCGATGGATGTTGTTCTAACGCTTGACCTAGTGAAGGGTGAAAATCTCAAAATGCCGAGGTTTACAACACCCGGGCCTGTTACAAACCATCTTGATGCGAAAGGCTATGAAGTAACAACTGGTATTGGTAGTGATCTGATGCAGGCAGCACGCGATGCTGTATCTGGCATGATAGATTTATTATGCAAGCAACGCGGCATGGCCGCAGTGGATGCTTATATGCTGGTTTCCACATGCGGTGATCTCCGTATTTCAGAAATTGTCGACATGCCAAACTGGGTCGTCAGCTTCTACTTTCCACGGTGTGTTTTCGAATGACCGTCGTTGATAAAAATCTTTCCGAGGCAGCCATTTCTGCCTCGGACATTCCTGTTTTAGAAGTTGAATCTCTTGCTGTATCCGTACGAAAGCAAGGTATATTTAAACCGCTAATTTCAGATGTAAGTTTTTCACTTAAAAAAGGAGAAACACTCGCAATTGCTGGTGAAAGTGGCTCCGGCAAATCAATCACCTCACTGGCAATTATGGGATTACTGCCTCCGCCCGCCGTGCAAGTCACACATGGCGCAATTCGGTTGGGGTCAACCGAGCTTACACAATGTAGCGAGGCCGAACTTCGCGATGTGCGGGGCAATCGTATTGCTATGATATTTCAAGAACCAATGACCTCGCTTAATCCGGTTCTAACCATCGGAACTCAAATTTCTGAAGCAATCCGGGCCCATGAGCCTGTCAGCCGCTCAGTTGCTAACGCCCGCGCGCTCGAAGCTTTACGTTCTGTTCGAATTAATCAACCAGAACAACGCCTATCCCAATACCCTCATGAACTTTCAGGGGGGATGCGACAACGTGTTATGATCGCTATGGCACTTGCGCTTGAACCTGAAGTATTAATTGCCGATGAGCCAACTACCGCACTGGATGTCACTGTGCAACGCGAGGTCCTCGACCTTTTGCGCGACCTTCAGGCAGAGCATGGTACTGCAATCCTATTGATCACTCATGACATGGGTGTCGTCGCCGAAATGGCCGACCGGATAATTGTGATGAAAGATGGAAAAATTGAAGAACAGAATGAAACCAAAGCTCTATTCTCTTCACCATCGCGGCCTTATACTCGGGAACTTTTGGCATCAGTGCCTCGAATGGGCGATGGAACAAAACCCGCCAAGCAATCAAAGATCACTGGAGAACCGGTCCTCAAACTCGATAACCTAGCCGTTCGCTTCGATATACACGGTGGTCTTTTAGGCCGTGTAACACACCATGTTCACGCGGTTAACAACGTTAGTTTTGATATCGCCAAGGCCGAAACATTTGCACTCGTGGGTGAAAGCGGTTGCGGAAAGTCAACAGTTGCCAAGGCTATTGTTGGCTTGGTGAATCATAGTGGCGGAATTGAAATCATGGGACAGCAGGCGCAACTGCATGATGCAACCCACCAAAAATCTCGTTGTCGCAACGTTCAAATGGTGTTTCAAGATCCAATGGCCGCACTCGATCCAAGGATGCGCATTGGGGACTTGATCGCCGAGCCACTGGTCATTCATAACATCGGCTCAGTTGAAGACAGGCGCAATCAGACACTTGAACTATTGCAGCGGGTTGGATTACCCGCCGATGCCGCAGAGCGTTATCCTCATGAATTTTCTGGCGGACAACGCCAACGGATATGCATAGCCAGAGCATTGGCATTACAACCGGAACTAATCATTGCTGACGAGTCTGTTTCTGCTCTTGATGTTTCCGTTCAAGCGCGTGTTCTCGCGTTGTTGGAGGCATTGAAAGAGGAGTTCGGCATAGCTTATCTTTTCATATCACATGATATGGCAGTGGTTGAAAACGTTGCGGACCGTGTGGCAGTTATGTATCTGGGTCAGATCGTTGAGATGGGAACCAGTGAACAGGTGTTTAGCAATCCACAACACCCATATACCAATCGGTTAATTGAGGCTGTTCCTGTACCGGACCCAACACATATACGCGCTAAAAACATTCGGTTAACTGGTGAAATTCCAAGCCCTGTATTCCCCATTGGGACTAGCCCAGAACAGTTGGTGCTAACAGATATTGGTGACGGTCATCTTGTTGCTCTCTAAAATCAGAAACGAGCACTACAAGCGGTGCTCACTCCTTTTGGCAATAAATTAATCTCACATATGAAGCGCATGACCAAGCGCTTTAAGGCAGGCTTCCTGTAATGCTTCACCTCGCGAGGGATGTGCATGTATGGTGCCGGCAATATCTTCAAGTCGCGCTGCCATCTCGATAGCAAGCGCAAAAGAAGCGGCCAACTCAGACACATTTTCACCAACAGCTTGAATACCGAGTACGACATGATTGTCAGCACGAGCGACCACTCTTACAAATCCATCTTCTCGTTCCGTTGTCATCGCTCGACCACTTGCGCTAAAGGGAAATAGTCCAGTTTTTACATCAATCTTTTCTTGTTTGACTTCATCTGGTGTCAACCCAACGGAAACAATTTCCGGGTCAGTAAAGCAGATTGCCGGAATGCACTGTTTATCCCAGTCTCGATTTTCACCAGCAACAATCTCTGCAACCATCTCTCCCTGAGCCATAGCCCGATGCGCCAACATTGGTTCACCTGTTACATCACCTATTGCATATATCCCGCGCATAGAGGTTTGACATCTATCGTCAACTTTGATGAATTCCCCATCCATATCAACAGCAAGGCGGTTTAATCCAATTCCATCAGTTACCGGTTGACGTCCAACTGTCACAAGTAGCTTATCGGCTCCGATTTCGTGGATATCACCGTTCTCATCCTCAACATGCAATGATTTGGCATCACGACTTTGTTCCTTGGCGCGGGTTTTGGTAAGTATGCTGACACCTAAAGCACTCAATCTCGCTACAACGGGCTTTGTTAATGCCGCATCATATTGCGGTAATATTCTGTCCGCAGCTTCCACTATCGTCACTTTTGAACCAAGCTTGGCAAATGCAGACCCAAGTTCTAAACCGATGTAGCCGCCGCCCACAACAACAAGCCTTTCAGGTATTTTATTGACTGACAACAGGTCAGTTGACGAACAAACAGTTTCACTAAACGGCAAAAACGGCAATTCGATCGGCCTTGAGCCAGTTGCGATAACAATTTTTTCGGCTTCAATCGCTTGCGTTCCATCAGCGGTTTTGACTTCAACTTTTTTGCCATCGACAAACCGCACGTGCCCATTCACAAAACGGGTATTGGCTTTTTTCATAAGTGTCGAAACGCCCGAGTTTAAACGAGTAACGATACCGTCTTTCCATTCGAGTGTTTTAGCAAAATCAATTTGTGGATTGCTGTTGGTCAATCCAATTGGGGTCACATTCTGCGCAGCTTCTTTCATCTTGAAAAATTCATCAGCAGCATGAATGATAGCTTTTGATGGAATGCAGCCAACATTTAAACATGTTCCGCCAGCTTTTTCTTTTTCAACGACGATTGTGTCAATACCCAGTTGGCCTGCGCGAATTGCACAAACATAACCACCCGGCCCCGCACCAATGATCAATAACTTACAAGTAAGATCAGCCATCTACTACCCTTCCACAAAAATCATTGCTGGTGTTTCCAGTAATGATTTCAATCGCTGCACAAAAACGGCTGCATCCCATCCGTCAATAATTCGATGATCAAAACTACATGACAGGTTCATCATTTGTCGTGGCAAGAATTCACTTCCATTCCACGCAGGGCGAACAGCTATTCGGTTGACACCAATGATTGCGAGTTCAGGGCGGTTTATGATTGGTGTTGTTGCAATAGCGCCCAATTTACCGAGCGATGTTATTGATATTGTCGATCCAGAAAGCTCCTCACGTGAAGCACTTCCATTTCGCGCAGCTTCTGCAACTCGCGTCAACTCAGCAGCCATTTGCCAAATATTCATAGCCTCACAGTGGTGAACAACTGGAACCATCAACCCCTTTGGGGTCTGTGTAGCGATACCAATATGAGTAGCTCCAAACTGGCGAATAAGGTTTGCCTCATCATCATAATGGGCATTCATATCTGGCTGTTCCTTAATAGCAGACACCATCGCGCCCATTAGAAACGGCAATATTGTAAGTCGCGGTTTATCTTCTCCATGCTCAGTATTTAACTTCTGGCGCAACTCTTCTAGAGACGTCACATCAATTTCTTCCACAATCGTAATGTGCGGAATATGCGTATTTGCCTCAGACATGCGCTCTGCAATTTTCCGACGCATCCCGATAACTTTAACTTCACTCACATCATGATTTTTCATTCGTCCATGTGGTTCTGATATCGTTTTGCGATCATTAGCAAAATACATATCCAAATCATCATGAGTGATCCGACCCGCAGGGCCACTCCCCGGTACTAAACGCAGATCAATACCAGCATCTTTTGCGCGCTTGCGCACCGCTGGCGATGTGAGAAACTTTTCACCTTCTGCACGCAATGTTCCAACTGATTGCGCCTCTGATTTTTTTCCAGTTTCCAAGTTCTCCAAAGTAGATGGCTTTACCTCTTCTTCTGTCTGAACATCGGTTATAACTTCAGGTTCTGGTGCCGGAGCAATATCAATACGCTCACCGTCGGTAGTTTGGGATGAGTTATCATTCCCTTCTCCCTGCACTTCAATACGAACAAGAGGCGAACCGACAGGAACAGTGTCTCCCACTTCACCTGCATATTCAATAATGGTCCCTGATACTGAAGATGGAATCTCAATCGTCGCTTTATCTGTCATCACAGCAGCAAAGACCTCATCTTCTCTAACAACGTCACCAACCGGAACACAAAGCTCAACGATTTCGGCCTCGGCTACCCCCTCGCCGACGTCAGGCATTTTTATTGTGTAGATACCCATCTCTTATGCCTCCATCATTTCTTTGATAGCCGTCGCAACGCGGTCAGGTCCGGGGAAATAATCCCACTCAAAAACATGAGGATAAGGTGTATCCCAACCGGCAACACGCGTAATAGGCGCTTCCAGATTGTAGAAACATTCTTTTTGGATAATTGCTGCAAGTTCAGCACCAAATCCGGACGTTAATGTCGCCTCATGAACAACGGCACAACGACCGGTTTTTTGAACAGATTTGACAATAGTTTCCTTATCCAGCGGAAGTAAGGATCTCAGGTCAATGACCTCTGCATCCAACCCGCTCTGTTCAACAGCCGCTGATGCCACATGAACCATTGTACCATATGTCAGGATCGTCAGATCATTACCCTCACGGCGCACAACTGCCTTCCCTAAATCTGTTTTAAAGTAACCTTCGTCAACTTCGCCAAGCACATGGTTCTTCCATGGCACAATAGCTTTGTCATGATGCCCATCAAACGGCCCATTATAAAGTCGTTTTGGTTCCAGGAAGATGACGGGATCAGGGTCTTCCATCGCCGCAATGAGTAACCCTTTCGCATCTTGAGGGTTAGATGGCATCACGGTTTTAAGACCCGCGACATGGGTAAATAATGCTTCTGGGCTTTGGCTATGCGTTTGACCACCATAAATACCGCCGCCGGCAGGCATCCGGATTACCATCGGGCAGGTAAATTCTCCTGCCGATCGATACCGCATTCGCGCAGCTTCCGACACAATCTGATCGTAGGCGGGATACATATAGTCAGCGAATTGAATTTCCACACATGGGCGCAAACCATAAGTCGCCATCCCAATCGCTGCGCCAACGATACCAAGCTCATTAATCGGTGCATCAAAACAACGCGTTGGTCCATATTTTTCCTGCAAACCAGCAGTGCAGCGAAAAACGCCTCCGAAAAAACCGACATCTTCACCAAACACGATAATTCGTTCATCACGCTCCATCATGACATCATGCGCATTTTGAATCGCTTCAATCATCGTCATCTTGGCCATGATTATATCCCCGCCTGTTGACGCTGTTCTATGAGGTGGGAAGGCATCTCTTCATAAACGTCTCTAAACATATCACTCACGGACGGACGACTACCGGTTAGTAATGTACCAATTGCCTCAGCTTCTTTTTGTGCTGTCACCACAAGATCTGTGATTTCAGCTTCAGCTTGGACATGGCGTTCCTCGGTCCAGAGACCTCGTGCGATCAAATGCGTTTTTAATCGCAAAATAGGATCACCCAAAGGCCATGCATCGCTTTCTTGTTTTGGGCGGTATGCCGAAGGATCGTCAGATGTCGAATGCCCTCCAACACGATAAGTGACATGCTCGATAACAGTTGGACCTAGATTACGTCTTGCTCGTTCAGTTGCCCATTTTGCTGCCGCATGAACAGCTAAATAATCATTTCCATCAACCCGCAAGGCAGGAATACCAAATCCATGTCCTCTGGCTGCAAACGTCCCTGAACCACCTCGGGCAATACCTTGGAACGTTGAGATTGCCCATTGGTTATTGACAATATTCAGGACGACAGGTGCCTTATAAGTTGAAGCATATACCAGAGCTGCGTGGAAATCTCCCTCGGCAGTTGAGCCATCCCCAACCCAGCCAGCCGCAATTTTTGTATCATTGCTAATGGCCGATGCCATGGCCCAACCAACGGCTTGGATATATTGGGTCGCGAGATTTCCCGAGACGGAAAAAAAGCCCTCATCCTTGAAAGAATAGAGAACAGGTAATTGACGCCCGCGCATCGTGTCTTCCTCATTGGAATAAATCTGGCACATCATTTTCTTGAGCGAAAACTCTTTCGCAATCAATAAACCCGCCTGCCGATAGGTCGGAAAATTCATATCACCTTTGTTAAGCGCAAGACGAAATGCGCAACTCACAGCCTCTTCTCCCAAATGCTGCATATAAAATGAGGTCTTGCCCTGCCGCTGCGCCATCATCATGCGATGGTCAAATATGCGTAAGGTCATCATATGACGCAGCCCGTCACGCAATTGATCGTCGCTTAATGTTCCCGCCCATGGTCCGACGGCTTCGCCATCTCTGTTAAGCACACGAACGATCGAATATGCGAGATCACGCATATTTTCAGGATCTTCATCAACCTCAGGACGTCTCACACTACCCGCGGGTGGGATTTCGACACCAGAAAAATCAGGCGTATCACCAGGCCTACATTCAGGTTCTGGAACATGTAATTGTAATGGTTCGAACTTGGTCATTGAATTACTACCGTCCTTTCATGAATAGATGCACATTACGAATGTGCGCCCACTCTAATCATCGCGTGTTTTACAGAGCAGTGCGCAATATCGTCTCTAAATTTAATTTGTCGATGTCACCGTCATCGGGTTCACTCAACATAAGGCTAACCAAATTGGCAGGAACGTCTGAAATCGTTTTATACTTCCACTGCGGCTTTCTATCTTTATCGATTACAGCTGCCCGAACGCCCTCCAGAAATTCGCCATGTTCCAATGCGCGAGAAACAAAGCGATATTCATCCGCTAATGCTTGATACAAGTTATGGTGTTTGCGCGCTTTTCGAATGAGATTGAGAGCAATAATTGCTGATAAAACGGAATTTCTTTGAATCTGGCTCGCAGATTTTACTGACCAAGATTCATTTTCTATGTTGAGCATCGATGCACAAATCTCATCTACGGAATCTAGGCAAAAATGCTCATCTACATCCTTCTGAAGCTCTGATAAAATGGATTCACCTGCATCGGATACAAAATCAAAAACAATGTCTGGGTCTCCGGTTCTAACAAGTGCTTTTTTTAGATCTTCCAACTTTGCCTCTGAGACAAAATAGTCCGCAAAACTACAAAAAATGGCATCGGCCGCATTCATTTTATAACTCGTAAGAGCCAGATATTCACCTAAATAACCAGGTGCATTTGCCAATAGAAGTGAACCGCCCACATCAGGCACCAATCCAATGGAACATTCTGGCATGGCGATCATACTACTATCTGTAACTATTCGATGGGAACAGTGTGCTGATATTCCAACTCCACCACCCATCACAAGCCCATGCATAAAACTAAAGAATGGTTTTTGATAGGACGCGATGAGTTCATTTAATCGATATTCATCACGCCAAAACTGAGCTGGCTCTGCATAGTTTTTATCAAGGCCACAATTATACAGCCAGTTCACATCCCCGCCTGCACAAAACGCTCGATCACCATCCCCTTCGATCAAGATGATTTTCACTGAACTATCATTAATCCAACCAATGAGCGCTTTCTCGATGGCAAGTGCCATATCATGAGAAAGGGCATTGAGCGCGTTAGTGCGCGTTAACGTTATACGCCCAACAGCTCCATCGATCTTGACTTGAACATCTGTACATTGTTCCACGACACTAGCCTCTTTCTTCCAACAGGGCACGCGCAGTGATAACACGCATGATTTCATTCGTGCCTTCCAAAATCTGATGGACACGCAAATCGCGAACAATTTTCTCGATTCCATAATCTTTAAGATAGCCGTAACCGCCATGAAGTTGCAGCGCCTCATTTGCAACTTCAAACGAGACATCGGTTACAAATACCTTTGCCATTGCGCAGAATTTTGTGGCTTGTGGATGTTTTTGATCAAGCATCCAAGCAGCTTTGTGCAGGAAACTACGAGCAGCTTGCAATTTAATTTCCATATCAGCGAGTTTAAATTGAAGAGCTTGAAACTGATCAAGCGTCTTGCCGAAAGCTTTTCGCTCGCCAACATATGTCAGTGATTTATCTAACGCAGATTGTGCACCACCGAGTGCGCAAGCTGCAATGTTTAGCCGGCCACCATTCAGACCCGACATTGCATATTTAAAACCTTCACCTTCTGTACCCATAAGGTTTGAGATAGGCACTTCGCAATCATCAAACTGCACTTGTGCTGTCGGCTGAGATTGCCAACCCATCTTATGCTCGTTTGCACCAAAGCTTAATCCAGTAGCTTCTTTATTCACGACTATAGAAGAGATTCCTTTCGGACCATCTTCCCCAGTACGGCACATAACAAGGTAGACATCAGCATAATTACCACCGGAAATAAATGCCTTGGTTCCATTTAGCTGGAAGACATCACCTGTCTTACTGGCACGTGTTCGTAATGACGCAGCGTCGGATCCAGAACCTGGTTCTGTCAAACAATAGGAGGCAAATTTTTCAAAAGTGCAAAGCTTAGACAACCACTCCTGTTTCAATTCTTGGGAACCATAAGCATCAATCATCCAAGCACACATATTATGAATAGACATAAATGCTGCAACAGATGGACACCCATGAGAAAGAGCCTCAAATATTAGTGCTGCATCCAGACGTTTTAAACCAGATCCACCGAACTCTTCTGTCACATAAATGCCACCCAAACCAAGTTCACCTGCCTGCTGCAACAATGAACGAGGGATTGTTCCTTGCTGTTCCCATTCAGATGCAAAAGGCGCGATTTGTTCTTGACTAAAAGCTTTAGACATATCGAAGATGGCTGTCTGTTCTTCAGTTAGCTCAAAGTTCATAATTATATCCTTCGTCTTCCGTTGGTTTGGTTTACAAGTTATGCTTTGTTTAATTGAGCCTCAACATACTGATCAGCGGCACTATGCATGCCAATATTTTCACGTTCAGCAAGTTCGATAATTTTGTCCAATGTTTGCGTCAGGCTTTCAATCCGACTACTTACAAAAGAAGGATCATCGCACTTCAAAATTTCTGCTGCCACATTTATGATACCACCTGAGTTTACAACATAATCGGGCGCATAGAATATATCCTTCGAATTTAATAAATCTCCGATATCGGGGCCTGAAAGTTGATTATTAGCAGCGCCAACAACTACCGAAACTTTCAACTGATCGACTGTCTCTTCATTCAAAACGGCACCCAATGCACAGGGTGCAAAAACATCAGCTTCCACAGCATAAATTTCGTCCAGCGGAATGGCGACAGCGCCAAATTCTGCGACAGCTTTTTTAACAAGATCATTATTCAAATCAGTAACCAGAAGCTGGGCACCTGCGTTGTGCAGGTACGAAGCAAGATGCCATCCAACATGACCTAAACCTTGGACTGCCACTTTAACATTTGTTAAATCAGATCTCCCTAATCGATACTCAACTGAACGAGCAAGACATGCAAATACACCTTTGGCCGTTACAGGTGACGGATCGCCACTTGCATATTCACCTTTTTCCAAACCGGCGACATAGGGTGTAACCTCTGCCACAATTTCCATGTCTGATGGAGAGATACCAACATCCTCCGCTGTGAAGTAGCGACCGTCAAGCGCATCCACAAAACGCCCAAATGCACGCATCATTTCTGGTGTTTTCTTTTCACCAATAATAACCGACTTACCACCACCTAAAGGAAGCTGGGCAGAACGGTTTTTATAAGTCATCCCCTTAGACAAGCGCTGAACATCTGTCTTTGCTTCCTCAAGGGAGGCATAATTCCAAAGACGACAACCACCAGCCGCAGGGCCATGTTGAGTAGAGTGTATGGAAATCAGGGCACGCAGACCAGTGTCCGTGTCTTCGCAATAGTGCAAAGCCTCATAACCATCCAAACTATCAACTTCTGTAATATTCATATCTACTCACCTTTATTGTCAAAGGTCCCTTAGTTAAGTCGTTCTATTGTCAGCGCTATGCCTTCACCACCACCGATACATAACGACGCCATGCCCTTGCGCATATTTCTTGCTTCAAGCGCATTAATAAGTGTCACCAAAATTCTGGCACCACTTGCACCAATAGGATGTCCAAGCGCACATGCTCCACCATTTACGTTCACAATTGAATGATCCAGATTAAGTTCGTGCATAGCGGCCATAGGAACAACGGCAAATGCTTCGTTAATCTCCCAAAGGTCAACGTCTTCGGCTGCCCAACCTGATTTCTTAAGCGCTTTTTGCATGGCTGGTACGGGAGCGGTTGTAAACCAATTTGGTTCCTGCGCATGGCTTGCGTGCGCAACTATGCGTGCCCGAATATTGGCGTTGCGAGCAATTGCATCGCTCTCACGCATTAAAACAACAGCAGCAGCACCATCAGAAATTGATGATGAATTTGCCGCAGTAACCGTACCATCCTTTTTAAAAACAGGACGAAGATGCGGTATTTTTTCTGGCCTTGCATTATCAGGTTGTTCATCCTGAGTTACAATCATATCGCCCGTGCGAGTTGATACTGTAACCGGTATAATCTCTTTGGCAAAACTGCCGTCAGATTGTGCACGTTTGGCACGCGCTAGACTTTCTAGAGAATACGCATCCTGCTGTTCACGCGTAAATTTAAATTTATCAACACAATCTTCAGCGAAAGTACCCATTGCACGTCCTGTTTCATAGGCATCTTCCAACCCGTCTTTCATCATATGATCAACGGCCACGCTCTGCCCCAATCGAACACCCGCTCGCATGGCTGGTAAAAGGTGCGGCGCATTGGTCATGCTCTCCATGCCACCCGCAATAAGCACCTTACCATTATCCGCCAAGAGCTGATCATGGGCCATGGTAATGGTTTTAAGGCCGGAACCACACATTTTATTGATCGTTGTTGCTGGAATCGACTTTCCCAGCCCAGCATGAAACCCTGCTTGCCTTGCGGGTGCTTGCCCCTGCCCGGCAGATAAAACATTTCCCATAAGGATTTCATCAACTTGATCTGTTGTTACGTTTGCATTTTTTAAAGTTGCTTTAATCGCAGTTCCACCCAGTTGACTTGCTGAAAGTGGCGCAAAACCACCCATCATCGCGCCTATTGGTGTACGGGATGCTCCGACAATAACAATGGAATCTTTTTTCATCCAATTTCCTTTCAAAATCCGCGAGCAACTTGAGCTAATCTAACTAAAGTTTACGATGAACAGTTAGTAACCGTGTTGTTAAATTGTCGCTTTGTTTAAATATATATCGCAACACAGTAATAAAATTTGGGCTATATTAATGAAACTATCATCAATTTATCACCTAGATAAGAACAGTATGGGTTCAAGCACTTAACTAAAAGTCAGTTACAGAGGTACAGACGCAGTGTTTTTAACCTCCTTCAAAGCAAGGCTCGTATGCGTAAAGGCAACATTTGGGAGTTGCATTAGCGAGTTTTTAATCGTGCTTTCATAATGGGTAACACTTTGGGCAAGAACACGAAGAATATAATCATGATCACCGGTCATTGTATAACACTGCATAACTTCGGGCACATCGGCAACAGCGGTTTCAAATGCATTAAGACTATCTCGATTATGCTCTCTCAGGCGCACAAAACAAAAGATAACAATATCCAAACCAACTTTTGTGGGATCAACAATGTAGCGTTTTTCATCAACAACGCCACTTTGCTTCATTTTGGAAAGTCGGCGCCAACATGGTGTGTGACTTAAACCTGTTTCCTCACCCAATTCCCGCATTGTCATATCCGGGTTTTTCTGCAGAGCTTTTAGGATTTTTCTATCGGTTGCATCAACACTCATTTGCGCCATAAAATTTCCTTCTGATAAACATTCTAAAGTTCAACAACATTCTAACGCCCCCCTTAGCGTACCCAGGGAGCTAATCTCTTGTTAAAAAATGCGTCAATACCCAGCTTAGTCTCTTCACTCTCCCAACGGTCAGCAAGAATTGCAATCGTACTCTCTATTTGAGTTGGCGTTATATTGCTCGACAGGTTTTGACAGAGCAATTTTGCATCTGCAACAGCTCCCGGCGCTGTTTTTAAGATCGTCTTTAGCTCAGCATCTATAGCCTCATCCAAATCCTCTGTTACTTTAGTTACGAGACCACTACGCAGCGCAAAATCCGAGTTAAAGTCTCTCCCTGAAAAGAAAACTTGCCGCGCGAATCCACCTCCCATTCGCTCTACTACAAATGGACCGATGGTAGCCGGAACAAGGCCTAATTTTGTCTCGGTTAGCCCATATTTAGCTGCAGGATGTGCGATAACGAGATCACAAACAGCCATCAAACCTATACCGCCGCCAAACGCATTTCCCTGAACGCGGCCAATGAGAGGTTTAGGCAAAGTGTTTAATTTCATAAGTGCACTAGCTAGAATTCTAGCTGCTGCCATTTTTCCTTCGCGATTTTGCCCCGCTTGTTCGCGCATCCAGTCCAGATCCCCACCTGCACAAAAACTTTTCCCTTCAGCTTTTAGAACAACCGCTCTGACATTTTCATCATTTGCGCATTGCTCGGCTGCGGCAGTTAATTCAAGCAACATTTCCGCATTCATCGCATTATGTTTTTCGGCTCGATTTAATGTCAGATATGCAATCCCACATTCGTCTATCAACAACGAGATAGTATTAAAATCAGACATCAATACCGCCCTCCAATTCGTGCATAATATTGCCCATCATAATTTCAACTTTCTCTAGCCCTTCCAGGTCGATACCCGTTTGCCAACCCTCATTGAGAAGCATATTCGCAAGCGCTGATGTTGATACGTTACCCTTCGCACCCGGCGCATATGGGCAACCTCCCAGACCGCCAATTGCACTATCAAAACTGCGCAAGCCCATGTCCAAACTAACCTTCACATTAGTCAACGCCTGCCCATTCGTATCATGATAATGTCCTGCCAGATTTTTGGAGGGGACGCACTCTAACACCGATGCAAGCATTGCCTCTATCGTTAGAGGGGTTCCTATCCCAATCGTATCTCCAAGAGAGATTTCGTAACAGCCCATTTCGAACATCTGAGCTGTAAGGTCGGCAACTGCCTTAGGTGCAATGTGCCCCTCATAAGGACAACCTGCAACGCAAGAAACATAACCACGAACTCTGATATTTCTTTTTTTTGCAGCGTCGATGATTGGTGCAAAACGCTGCAAACTTTCTGCTATGCTGCAATTTATATTCTTCTGACTGAATGTTTCTGATGCCGCCGCAAATATTGCCACTTCATCGGCTTTCGCTTCCAATGCTTTTTCAAAACCGATCATATTTGGCACCAATGCCCCATAGACCACATCTGGTTCCCGGATGATATTAGTCAAAACCTCGCTTGCATCCGCCATCTGCGGAACCCATTTTGCCGACACAAATGCAGTAGCCTCAATACGCTTAAACCCCAATTTTGAGAGCGCATTAATAAGGGCAATTTTTTGTACTGTTGGAATTATGACTTTCTCATTTTGCAATCCGTCTCGTGGACCAACTTCATATATGTGTACGAACTTATCCATTACGATCCACCTAACTTGCGTAATTCCCGACGCATGATTTTGCCAGTCGCCGTCGTTGGTAGCTCGGGAACAATGGTGATTTCACGAGGGTATTCATGTGCAGCAAGACGCGTTTTCACATGCGTTTGCAGATCCGAGATCAACTCATCTGTCTCATCATAACCATCAGAAAGTACAATAAATGCAGTAACGATTTCGGTTCGCACATTATCTACCTTACCCACAACACCAGCCATTTGCACAGCGGGATGCCGCATCAAACAATCCTCAATACTTCCCGGACCTATCCGATACCCAGCGGATGTAATCACATCATCATCCCGTCCTAGAAACCGAAACCAATTATCCCCCTCGTCGATACCCATATCCCCGGTGATCAACCAATCGCCAATAAATTTATCTTGCGTGGCCTCGGAGTTCTTCCAATAATTTAACATCATAACAGGGGTGGATGATTTCACCGCTATCATGCCTATCTCGCCTTGGGTAACAGGCACACCATGGTCGTCAATGATAGCAAGCTGATGTCCTGCAACGGCCTTACCCATCATTCCCGGAGGCGTTGCTACAACTGAGGAACAAGAAGAAACCAAAAGATTTGCTTCTGTTTGACCATAAAACTCATTAATCGTTACATCTAGAACATCACGCCCCCATGACAGTAATTCAGAACCAAGCGCCTCTCCGCCGCTGCCAACAGACTGTAATGATAGTCTTGTGGGTGATTTCTTTGGCGCATAACTCCGCATCATTTTTAACGCGGTCGGCGGCAAAAATGCATGTTGAACATCATGTTTTGATAGAAGTTCGATAGCCGCTTCAGCCGTGAATTTTTCAAAACGTTTAGCGACGACGGTCATACCGCTCGCAAGGGCCGGCATCAGTGCATCAAATAATCCGCCAATCCATGCCCAATCAGCAGGTGTCCACATTACATTTCCAGACTTGGCTGAGAAGTCATTAAACATCTCAAACCCCGGCATATGTCCTTCCAGCACCCGATGTCCATGTAGCGCCCCTTTGGGTGAACCTGTGGTGCCAGATGTATAAATAATAATTGCTGGATCATCAGGCTTAGTTGGTGCAGGGCTGTATCTTCTATCCTGCCTCATCAGAGCTGAATTAAAGTCTAACGAACCGAGGTCGGTATGAATTCCGTCAACTGTATATATAACGAGATTTTCCCGTGCCACGGCGTCCATCAGATTTAACCTTCGCGCACCATCACGGTTAGTGATAATAAGTTTAATTCCCGCATCAACAACCCGATGCTGCAAAGCATCCGGTCCAAAGAGCATAAATAACGGCACCGAGATCGCTCCGAGTTTGAAAACTCCTAGATGTCCGACAGCTGTTTCTAAAGCTTGAGGCAATAGAATGCCTACGCGGTCTCCTTGCGTTATGCCCGCTTCAATCAGAAAATTTGCACATTGATTAGAAAGATCACGCAACTCCCCATAGCTCACGCAGCGTTCTTCATCCGCAAGAACAAGAGCAGAAACATCTGGTGTCTTTTCAGCCCAATCATCACATGCAACTTGCCCGATATTGTAAACATCTGGCAATTGCCAGCCGTCACGCTCTAATCTATAACACAGACTCTCTGGAGGATAATTCATCTAGTTCTCATCCTCAATTGTGAGCAATACGGTTCCGCCCTCAACAGCATCTCCTTCACAACAGTTGATCTCATTTATTTTGCCATCACATGGAGCAGTAAGACTCATTTCCATTTTCATAGCTTCAATTACGATGAGCCGTTCACCAGATTTTACGTGCGCTCCATTTGTAGCTTCCACCAATCTTACAACGCCGCTCATTGGCGCCACAATGGCATTTGCGCTTTGTGCCTCTGCATCAGCACTGGCAAGGGGATCCGGTAAAACAAATTCAAAAGTTTGCCCATCTATCAAAACTGAGACATGTTTTTCATGACCACGCTCAAAACAAGTAGTCTTTGCGCAAAACTGGATACCATCGACAAAAACAGTTATCCCTTTGTCATCGTGAGATATCACATCGAGCTGAACCACCGTTCTCTCATCATCGACTGATTGAAGGTTGATACGATTTTGTTCCTGCAACACTAATCGATAGACATATTGTTTTGCTTGACTAAACATAGTGACCAAGTGACTGGCGGAACCCCATAGACGCCAACCAGTATCTGGGTCACAGAAATTCAATTTCAATACTGTAATCATAGCGATGGCTACGACTGTGTTGTTGGGTTCTGCCTGCATCGTGAGTGCATCTAAGTTTCGCTCGATAAGACCCGTATCAACATTGCCATCTACAAAATCTACATTATGTGCCAAGGCTTGCAAAAAACTCAAATTCGAGATCGTGCCTGCAATATGGGTCTCCGATAGAGCCCCGCTCAACTTATTCAACGCTTCATTTCGTGTTGATCCATGCGTGATAACTTTAGCAATCATTGGGTCATAGTAAGGGGTAATATCATCACCGGAACCAATGCCCGTATCATTGCGAGCCATATCAGAAAACTCAACATGAGCTAAGTTACCGGAAGCAGGCAAGAAACCCGAGCTAACATCCTCTGCATAAAGACGCGCCTCAAATGCATGACCGTTAACTTGCACTTCATCTTGCTTAAATGGCAATGAATCACCCGCTGCAACACGTAATTGGAGTTCGACCAAATCTAACCCTGTAATCGCTTCGGTCACCGGATGCTCAACCTGCAGACGTGTATTCATTTCCATGAACCAAAAACCGTCACTGCGAAGCATGTTCGAGCCATCAACTATGAACTCAATTGTTCCGGCACTTTCATAACCAATTGCTTTTGCAGCTTTTACAGCAGCACTGGTCATCGACGCACGCATTTCATCGCCAATGCCTGGTGCAGGAGCTTCTTCAATCACTTTCTGGTGACGGCGCTGGAGAGAACAGTCACGTTCATACAAATGAACTACATTTCCAAAACCATCACCAAAAACCTGAACTTCAATGTGTCGGGGGGATGTAATAAATTTCTCAATAAGCACGACAGGATCACCAAATGCTGCCTGCCCTTCGCGAGCCGCACTTTCAAGTGCTGAGTTAAAATCATCAGACGCTTCGACAAGACGCATACCCTTCCCGCCTCCGCCTGCACGCGCTTTAATCAAAACGGGAAAGCCAATTTTCTCTGCTTCTGCATGCAAAAACTCCGGATCCTGATTAAACCCATGATATCCGGGTACAACAGGTACACCAGCTTCCGACATAAGCATCTTGGCCGCATCTTTTAAACCCATAGCGCGAATTGCTTTTGAACTCGGTCCAATAAAGGTAATATCGGCAGCGTCTACTGCATCCACAAAATCAGGGTTTTCAGATAGAAAACCATAGCCTGGATGAATGGCTTCAGCACCCGTTTTTAGGGCTGCTTTAATGATAACATCACCCTTAAGATAACTATCGACAACGGGCGCTGGACCAATGTGAACAGCTTCATCTGCCATCAATACATGACGAGCTTTTACATCTGCATCTGAAAAAACGGCAACCGTTTTAATACCCATACGCCTCGCAGTATCAATAATACGGCAAGCAATTTCACCGCGATTGGCGATCAGTATTTTTGAAAACATAACCATCACATTCTGAACAAGCCGAAACTTGTCTCCTCCAAAGGCGCATTCAGGCACGCTTTTAAACTCAAAGACACAACATCCCTTGTTTTACGAGGGTCAATTATCCCGTCGTCCCATAAACGGGCAGAGGCATAGAACGGATGAGATTGCTCTTCAAATTGATCAAGAATTGGTTGCTTAAACGCAGCCTCTTGCTCGGAACTCCAGTCCTCACCTCGCGCCTGTTTACCAGCGCGCGTTACAGTGGCCATGACACCCGCAGCTTGCGCACCACCCATGACTGAAATTCGTGCATTAGGCCACATCCAGACAAAGCGAGGGCCGAACGCACGACCACACATTCCATAATTTCCCGCACCATAAGATCCACCGATTATGACAGTAATTTTTGGAACATTAGCCGTTGAAACAGCGTTAACTAGCTTTGCACCATCCTTGGCGATCCCGCCCGCTTCATATTTTGAACCTACCATGAAGCCCGTAATATTTTGCAAAAATAAAAGCGGTATTTTTCTTTGGCAACAGAGCTCAATAAAGTGGGCACCTTTAAGAGAACTTTCGGAAAAAAGCACACCATTGTTGGCGATAATGCCAACTGGCATTCCATCAATATGTGCAAACCCTGTAACCAATGTTGCGCCATAACGCGCCTTAAATTCGTCAAATTCACTGCCATCCACAATACGCGCAATGATATCGCGTATATCATATGGCTGCCGCGTATCTTTGGGAATTAATCCCATAACGTCATCAGTTGGAAAGGCAGGAAGCTTAGGGTCTCGCAATGTTAAATCCGTAGCAGGCGCCTGCCCCAAAGTGCTGACCACCTGCCTTGCAAGTGCCAATGAATGAGTATCATCTTCTGCCAAATAGTCCGCAACGCCAGAAAGACGGGTATGGGTATCTGCTCCACCTAACGTCTCGGCATCGACTTCTTCTCCCGTTGCCTCTTTAACCAATGGAGGACCAGCAAGGAAAATCATTGCCTGTTCTTTGACCATAATTGTGGTATCACACATAGCTGGTACATAAGCACCACCAGCAGTACAGTTCCCCATCACAACCGCAATTTGAGCAATGCCTTTAGCGCTCATGCGCGCTTGATTATAAAAGATACGCCCAAAGTGATCCCTATCAGGAAAAACCTCATCCTGATTTGGCAAATTCGCTCCACCACTATCTACTAAATATATGCATGGAAGACGATTTTCCTCTGCAATCTCTTGCGCGCGCAAATGTTTCTTCACGGTTAAAGGATAGTAGGTTCCCCCTTTTACTGTCGCATCATTACAGACGATCATACAATCTCTGCCTTGAATTTTACCAATTCCCGCGATGACACCCGCCGCCGGGATATCGACATCATAAACCTCACGTGCAGCAAACAAGCCAATCTCTAAAAAAGGCGAACCATAGTCTAGAAGGTTTTGCACCCGATCACGCGGCAACAATTTGCCGCGATTCTGATGACGTTCCCTTGCTTTTTTCGAGCCACCTTGCATTAGGCGCGAGGCTTCTTTCGAAATAATGTCAAGCTGCTGCTCCATTGTAGTGGAATTTTCACTGGAAGGATTCGCGTTCGATCGAAGAATAGCCATATCAAACCGCTTCGTTAAAAATTTCACGACCAATCAACATGCGCCGGATTTCACTTGTTCCCGCGCCGATTTCATACAATTTGGCATCACGCAGGAGGCGACCGGTTGGGAATTCATTCATATAGCCGTTGCCGCCTAAACATTGAATTGCCTCCAATGCGATTTGCGTTGCTTTCTCGGCAGCATATAAAATACAGCCGGCAGAATCTTTCCGCGTTGCCTCCCCATTGTCACAAGCTCGCGCAACAGCATAAACATATGACCTACAGGCATTCATCGTTGTATACATATCTGCCAGCTTACCCTGCATAAGCTGGAAAGTTCCGATCGGTTTTCCAAATTGCTGTCTATCGTGAACATATGGCACGACCAAATCCATTGCTGCAGCCATAATACCAACAGGACCAGCAGCAAGGACAACCCGCTCATAATCAAGCCCGGACATAAGTACCTTTACGCCCTGCCCCTCTTCACCAAGAATATTTTCACTCGGCACTTCACAATCGTTGAATAACAATTCGCAAGTATTTGATCCGCGCATTCCAAGTTTATCCAACTTTTGCGCAGTCGAGAATCCAACCATGCCTTTTTCTATTATAAAGGCTGTAATCCCTTTCGGCCCTGCTTCTGGATCAGTCTTTGCGTAAACAACAAGAGTGCTCGCATCGGGACCATTCGTGATCCACATCTTGTTTCCATTTAAGATGAACTTATCATCCTGACGATCTGCTCTCAGCTTCATCGAAACAACATCTGAACCTGCACCTGGCTCTGACATGGCAAGCGAGCCAACATGTTCTCCGGACAGAAGCTTTGGCAAGTATTTTGCCTTTTGCGCCGTTGTTCCCCATCGCTGAATTTGATTTACGCAAAGATTGGAGTGTGCACCGTAAGAAAGTCCGACTGATGCTGATGCTCGGCTTATTTCTTCAATCGCAACACAATGGGCTAAATACCCCATATTAACGCCACCATCTTCCTCGCTAACCGTTATGCCATGCAGTCCGAGCTCTCCCATTTTCTCCCAAAGATCCATTGGAAACTCATTGCTAGCATCAATTTCTGCTGCGCGGGGTGCAATTTCACTTTGAGCAAATTTAGACACCATATCGCGTAGCGCATCGATATCTTCTCCCAAATTAAAGTTCATCATAGATTCATACATGGGCCAACTCCTCGTTATTTTCCGATGAAACCATTACGCCTTGCGATCTAAGAACCATCGCGGCATAAATATCTTCAATTCTATCTTGTGATAATCGCCCACCAGATCGATACCAAGTATTAACACCGGTTAGCATCGATAGAATTGCCATCGCAGCTACATGTGGATCATCAACATTCAAGCTACCGTCCGCGGCACCTTCCTCAAGAATAGACTTTAAAACCTGCTCATATTTGCGACGCAGAGATTCGATTGTTTTAAATCCTTCAGGCTCTAGCGAGCGCAACTCCATGTAGGAGACGAAAACTTCATCTGGTTTTTTTATGTGATACCGGATGTGAAAACGAATAAACCGCTCAAGCGCTTTAGGCGCACTCTCACGACACATCTCAGCATCCCAAGCCTCTAAAAGCTTCTCCATATGCGTTTGCAAAAGATCGACTAGAATCTGCTGTTTATTTTCAAAATATTGATAAATAGCACTGGCCTGCACACCAACACTTTGCGCAATCTGGCGCATCGATACTGCTGCATATCCATTACGGGCAAACAGAACAAGGCAGTTCTTACGTATCTCAGCTGCTGTTATCTTACCATCGGAACCGACACTACGAGCCACTAACAAACCCTTTAATTAAATGAACGTTCGTTATATTAATAGCATGAAGTAATGAATGATTCAATTGCATCTTGAAAATTAAAAAATCAAATTTAATTAAGCATCCGCAAAACAAACGGCTAACTAATCAACCACTCACCAGCTGGAGATGCAGTGATCATTCCGAAACATAATCTGAATTTAGATGCACAAGTAGACCAATACACTTCCACCAAAAAGGCTTTCATCACAGAACTACTCAATCAACGTGCTATTGAAGAATAGTATAATTCTTCAAATATTTAACAACAGAACTCCTATCAAACAGGCACTGCTCTTGAAAGGGCTGAGGCGGTACAAAGTCTGGAAAACGGTATATTGGATCATTTTCGAAATTCACCGGGCTTTCAAATAGACTTACATATCGATGTTCACCGGTAGAAATTGGTCTATTTACAAGTGGGGCGGTTGAATCGTGAGTTCCGACAAGTAAAAGTTTGATATCACTTTCACAAAAATTCCTTAAAAAGGAGTAGATATCGTTAAAGCTCAAATGTATCAAACAATCTCGGACAATCATTAAATCAGCAGATGGCAAGTCGCCGGATGTTATATCTAGCGTTCTGAAAGAGATATTTTTGGATGCGTACTTTTTTTGATTATCTAAAATCAGTTCTCCAACAATATCCGCTCCAGTATAACTGATATCCGGATGATTTTGTATCACTTCACTCATCCAATTAAAATCTCCACACGGTGCATCTAGAACCGAAGAGATCTTATGTCTCAGAAAAAGGTTTGAAAGTTCTTTCTGCATATTTTTTGTATATTCAAGCGTTGATCCAGTCCCACTGCGTGATTCAGCGCTACTCCATAAATTTTGTCTGTAGATTTGTGAAAACCGTTCTTGTGGCGTAGATAATTTCAACATCTTCTTATATCGTCGCTTTTGTGGAAAAAATGTTTGACGAATAAATTTTCTTATCATTTTGCGATCAGTCAGTTGGGTTACATTACTGTTACTTTATAATGCTTTAGTATAAAGCAGCGTCTCGCAAGTCAACAGACGGTGACACACTATCAAAAACTCTAAGGGGGACGGAATGACTAAAAAAAGTATTGTTTTTGCAATATTTACATTACAAGGTAATGGAGCAGAGCGGGTTGTTATAACATTAGCAACTGCAATGCTTATAAAAGGTCATGACGTACATATAATCTGCTTCAAGGATCATATAGATTTCGACGTAGATTCCAGGATACCAATTCACATCTTCCCCTACCAAAAATTTAGAGTGTTGCCCAAATTTATGCGCACATTTTTTGCGAGTAGGGCATTTGACCAATTTGTTGGAGAGCAAATTGGTCGACCTCATTTGATTTTATCAAACCTAGAGCCCGTAGACGCGATATTATCATCCAGCAAATTGAAAAACATCTTTTTCATCATTCATAACACTCTATCAAAGGAATATGCCGATAAACCAAGACAACTTCAACAAGCCTTGAACTTTTATCGGCAAAAATCTTGTATATCGGTTAGCAAAGGTGTGGGCACGGATTTAAAAAAGCTGCTGAAGAATGAAGTTACAAATCGGGTAATCTACAATCCTGTTGATCCATTAACAATCAGTAATCTAGCCGATAATGAGAACGCGAAGACCGATCAACTCGGTGAGTATATAATAAATGTAGGAGGCTTTAAATCGGCAAAAAGACATGATCGACTGCTGGAAGCTTTTTCGAAATCTTCAAGTAATGCAAAACTAGTTTTGTTGGGCAAAGGAAAATTACTCGAAGAGACTCAAGAGCTCGCAAAGAAATTGAAAATTTCAGATCGAGTTATCTTCATGGGCTTTCAGTCCAACGCATACCCCTTTATTAAAGCAGCAAAGGCGTTAGTTGTTTCATCAGATTTCGAAGGGCTAGGCATGACAATTCTGGAAGCACTCGCACTCGGTGTACCCGTGATCAGTACAGATTGCCCTTCGGGTCCGTCAGAAATATTACCGCAAAGAAACCTATCCCCGGTTAATGACGTGGATTTGTTAAGTAGGAATATAACCGATGTGCTGAAGAACGCTGATAAGTACCGAGCCGAGCTTAAAGAGGATTTTTTAATTGAAAAATGTGTCGAAAAATACCTAGCACTGGCATCCGGGTAGATTATCTAAGCCTAGTCCCACTCCATAAGAAATTCGCTGCGTCAATAATACTGAAAACGGGGCGACCAGTCGATTGCCGAACAGCATCCGCATAGGGAGGGAGGTTACCACATTCGAAAATGAGTGCACCAACGTCGGGAGCGCTTTCAACAAGCCTCAAGGATTGTTCAACGACCACATTCTCAAGCGCATTAGCCTCTAATCTATTAGGTTGCAAGTACTTGTCGCACAAAAATATATTGCGAAATATATCGTAGTTCTCAAGCCCCATGATCACGGCATCACTGTCTAATATGCCTGCTGCATTAAGTGCAGCCTTCCCAAGACTCCGTTTCGACGCAGTTAAAATTCCAACCTTAGAGGATGTTCCAAGAGCTATCTTAATACCGCCAAAAAGTGAAAGACTGGACACCATCACGGGAACATTTACCGATTGCGCAATCTCATCTTGAGCTGTGATCAAAAATCCGCATGTTGAAACAATGATTCGGGCTCCTTCACGCTCCAGATCCTGAGCAGCACTGCAAAAATGCTTAATGACATCCGTTGGCAATTTTCCATCACGAACAACATCTATACTTCCAACGCCCGAAACAACTTTAACTCGGGCAGGCGCATTGTAGCTCTCAATATTCCCGGCATCCCCGACGATCCGCGGGAAGGCTGTATCAAGCATCAAAACACCAATAAAACCTTCATTATCATTATTAAGGGTCAAATTTCAGGTCCTGTTCAAATGGAATATTTTTAACGTATTAATTTACACCTGCGTGTAACTTGAGCATATGCCGCGAAGCCTCGCCGGAATGTTTAACTATGACCTTCTATCTCTAAAATTTGTTCAGTGATCCGCTGGACAGATTCATTATATCTACGATCAAACCGCCGTCCGAACACAACATATGTTTTTGTTTTAAGAACACCGCGCAGGGCACCAAGTTCATCGACAATAACATCAAGGTCTTCAATGCGTGGTGCCTCAACACTTAAAAACAAATCAAAATCACCACTAATTGAAAGACATACCCGGATTTCAGAATATTGGCCTATGTGATGTATAATTTGCTTTGTTTCCTGTTGCTTGATTTCCAGAAAAACCAAAGCCTGAATATTTTCTTCGCTTGGATTTTTACTAAGAACAACGGAGTATCCGGTGATAACTCCGTCCTTTTCCATTCGCGCAATACGCTCATGAACCGTGGAGCGAGCAACGCCAAGTCTTGTTGCGATGTTGGAGGTGGATTCACGCGCATTACTTTGAAGTTCACGTATGATCCTACGGTCAAGCTCATCTTTAAGCCATTTTATCGGTCTTGTTGTCATATTGCCAAAAAAGATAGATTATCCGGCATATTGTCAAGTTCTATCTGAACCCAACTCTCGCGATATTGAGAACACCAAGATTAGGAGATTACAAATTTTGAATTCGCCATGCCACTACAACCGATCCTATTGCGTCAGATACGTTGTGCTAATCAGTCAATCTCTATCAGGGTGGTCAGTATAAATTGACAGTTGAAAAAGTTGCAATCATTGGCTCGGGCATTGTCGGAATTTGTGCGGCGATAGAACTGTTAAAGACTGGCCACGACGTTACACTTTTTGATAAATCCGAACCCGGGATGGAAACGTCCCAGTGGAACGCTGGTGTCCTGGCGACTTCGTCACTATACCCGCTCAATAATCCGCAGATTTTCGGCAATATCCCACGCCTACTCATGGGCAAAACCCCCGGATTTCATTATAATTTGTCGTCATCTTTTCAGACACTGAACTGGGGTTTGAAATTCTTAAACAACGCTCGCCCCTCGCAGTTCGAACCGATAGTAGAAGCACTTCACAACATAATTTCTCTCTCGCGAAATGGCCATGATGAATATCTCAAAGAAATGGGAAAATCTGACTTACTGAAGCGCGATGGCTGGTTGATGCTTTATGAAAATGAATCAGCGTATCGAGCCGGCTCAAACCGACGACATGTTTTTGACAAGTATGATGTCGAATATGAGGTTCTTTCACCTTCTGAATTATCGGAATTGGAGCCTGCTCTTAAGAGGACATTTTATCGCGCCGTACATATAAAAGATAGCGCGTCAGCGGACCCTCGTACCATTGTCAAAACCTACATTGAGCACGCAAAAAAACTCGGTGCCCACTTTAAAAAACACAAAGTTTTAGGCATTTCACCCAGTACAAATGCGAATGGCGTTCAAATACACGCTCACACCGGTGAAACAACTCACTTTGATAAAGTAGTAATTTCAGCGGGTGCTTGGTCAAATAAACTCCTTAAAGATTGCGGCATTCAACTGCCTATGATCGTCGAACGCGGATATATTCAAAGGTTTAAGCTGGATGAAAACAAGCAGATTAATCACCCTATTTGCGATATCAGCGGTGGTCTCGTTCTATCGCCGCGTTCGGGTTCAGTTCAAATCTCAACGGGTACTGATCTTACAACGCTCAACCAGAGGGTAAATAGAAAACCGATGACAGATGCAATTAATCGCGTAAGAAGTATATTAGATTTGGGGGAGCCAGATATGCCTACACCGGCTGTGGGCAACAGACCTTCCCTACCTGATGGATTGCCTGTAATCGGAGCACTTAAAAATCTACCAAACGTCTGGCTAGCTTGTGGACATCAACATATCGGATTTAATACATCCACTGGAACTGCAAAACTATTATCATCCCTCATAAACGATACAGAAAGCCCTATAGACCCCACACCATTTTCTCCTGCAAGATTTCGCTTATAATTTGAAACTCAATATGTTTAGGTAGCTTGCAAGGATATTACGACCATGAATTATATTAAATCGACGAAATTAACCGACATAATAGCGGATATACCTCTATAACCGACATTATGAGGGGCTGTATTCGAATTCGCCGGATTTAACGATGTATAAAAATTACACAAATAAACTAGTGGAAGGAACTATAAATGACTAAAATCAAAACACTTATGTGCGGTGTCGCATTCATAGCGGGAGTGGCTGCAACTAATGCACACGCAAACGAAAAATGGGATATGGCACTGGCATATTCAGCAACCAATTTCCATTCTGAAATCGCCGCAGAATTTGCTGCAGAAGTAACAGAAAAGTCTGGCGGTAAGTTAAGCATTGTTACGCACCCGGGTGGTTCACTTTTCGGCGGCTCTGAAATATTCGGCGCTGTTCGCAAAGGTCTTGCCCCCATCGGCGAACGCCTAATCTCAGCACTTGGCAATGACAACGCAATTTATGAAGTTGATTCCGTGCCATTCCTGGCCACTGGATTTGAAGGTGCAAAGAAGCTTTATAAAGCATCAAAGCCCGCTCTTAAGGAGGCATTGGAAGAAGCCCGTCTTCACTTCCTTTATTCATGCCCATGGCCACCGCAAGGATTTTACACCATTAAAGAAGCTAACTCACTTGATGATGTTAAAGGCCTAAAATTCCGCGCCTACAATGCGACAACTTCAAAAATGGCGGAAGGCCTTGGCATGTTGCCGACAAAAATTGAAGCTGCGGAGTTGAGCCAAGCATTTGCTACTGGTGTCGCTCAATCTATGATTTCTTCTGGCTCAACTGGCTATGACCGTAAGCTTTGGGAACATGTCAGCCATTACTACGATGTAAAAGCATGGTTGCCCCGCAACATGGTGATCGTAAATGGCAAGGCATGGGCTGGTCTTGATGATGCTACAAAAGGCGTGATCGAAGCAGCAGCAGCAACAGCGGAAGAAAATTGCTGGGCGAAATCTGCAGAATTGGATCAATGGTATATTGAGCAATTTACAACAAATGGCATGACTGTTGGCAATCTCAATCCAGCCATGCAAGCTGAGTTTGAAAAAGTTGGTGCTGAATTGAGAGATGCATGGCTAGAGCGCGCTGGTGACAAAGGTAAAGCTGTCATCGAAGCATTTAACAATATGTGATCAACACAATCTTAGAGGCGGGTGAAATATCATCCGCCTCTTTCTCTTGGGGAGGGGAAAATGCTTCGTAAATTATCCGATTTTTTGGATCTGATATACAAGATTGGAGCTTGGGGGTCAGGATTACTTCTGGTGCTGCTGTGCTCACTTGTTATTTATAGCATCCTGTCCCGCTTATTCGGCTTCTTCGCAGGCGGCGCGACAGATGTTGCCGGTTATGTGATGGCCACAAGTAGTTTTATGGCCCTAGCCTACACATTCAGAACTCAAGGACACATTCGTGTTGCTCTCCTCATTCAAAATTTTATAGGTGAGACGAGGCGTAAAATAGAGATCCTGTGCCTATCAATCATGTCTTTGGTCTCTTTGTTCATTGCCTATTATATGGTCCGTCTGGCCTATGACAGCTACGATTTCGGTGAGCGGAGCGAAGGCGCCGACGCTATTTTACTTTGGATACCTCAAACACCTGTAGCAATTGGCGCGGGTCTTCTCGCGCTCGCCGTTGTGCATACTTTGTGTCAGGCTCTTTTTGACTATGACGAAGTTAATCCTGAAACAAACAAACATGAGGGACCTAACGAGGTATGACCGAGACACTTTCAGTTATCATCTTCCTATCGACGTTATTCATCCTCCTTGGAATCGGCGTTTGGGTTGGAGCCGCACTTTTAACCACTGCAATAGTTGGGATGTTTCTTTTTACATCTGCTCCAATAGGCGATTCTATGGCGGTGACAATCTGGGGTGAACAATCTTCTTGGACGCTCACCGCTTTACCGCTTTTCATTTGGATGGGGGAAATATTGTTTCGCACCAAACTAAGCGAAACACTCTTTAAAGGTTTAGCACCCTTCTTACGCAAATTGCCTGGCGGATTATTACACGTAAACGTTGGTGCATCAGCTGTTTTTGCGGCGATCTCTGGTTCATCAGCTGCAACGGTGGCAACGGTTGGCAAAATGTCGATCCCGGAACTACGCGCGCGCGACTATCCAGAAAAGATGATTATCGGAACATTATCCGGAGCTGGTACTCTAGGACTTTTGATCCCACCTTCCATTTCTATGATCATTTTCGGTGTAACTGTAAATGAAAGCATATCAAAACTTTTCATGGCAGCGATGCTACCTGGTTTAGGTTTGGCGATCTTCTTCATGATCTACATTATGGGATGGTCGTTCCTTAATCGTGGAACATTTAAACCGAAAATTGACATCATAGATACGGAAACACTTGCCAAACGCATTGGCGACTTATTGCCGGTTCTTATATTAATCGGTGGCGTTATCGGTTCGATATATTCAGGAATTGCGACAGCAACCGAAGCTGCAGCGCTCGGTGTTGTTGGTGCCATTCTCCTATCGATGATTCAACGTAGTTTCACAATCGATGGATTTTTAGAAAGTATCATGGGCTCTGTTCGAACAACCGCCATGATCATGCTCATATTGATGGGCGCCGGTTTTTTATCCCTTGCAATGGGCTTTACAGGAATCCCCCGCGCACTAGCTGAAACTATCGGCGCATGGGAGTTATCTCCGCTTATGCTCATTCTTATCCTGACCATATTCTATATAATTCTCGGGTGTTTCTTGGATGGTCTATCGTCAATCGTTTTAACGATGGCTGTCATCGAACCATTAGTTCGCGCTGCTGGTTTTGATATGCTTTGGTTCGGCGTATATTTGATGATCGTCGTTGAGATGGCACAAATCACACCGCCTATTGGCTTCAACCTCTTTGTGCTTCAAGGAATGACGGGTAAAGATATGGCTTTCATATCCAAAGCATCATTCCCGATGTTTCTGGTCATGTGTGTCTTCATTGTTTTCCTTGTTTTGTTCCCGCAGATGGCAACCTGGTTGCCAGAAGTCTTGAGCAAATAGTCTTGAAAGGTCACTTTATGAGTACAGAAAGACGCCTATTAGCTATGATTGATATAGCCCACCGCAATAATGCGCTTTTACTGTGCAGGGAGGCAAAGTCACAATGCAATGAAGGGGATGAGCTGCATATTGCCTATGTTATGCCATACGGTTATTTCAGCTATATAGAGCCATTTGTGCCGGAAGAAAACATAAAAGCTGCAGCAAAGCGAGCACATGAAGAACTAAATAGCATCATAAAAGATGCTGATATTGGCTCGGTCAAAGATCATGTGCTACGTGGTGGTGTAGGAGAACAAGCACTCCTTTTAGCGGAAAAAATTGACGCATCATTGATGATTGTAAATGCCCATCGGCCAGACGTTGAAAAACATAGTTTAGGTTCATATGCCACGCAAATTATTCGCCATGCGCCATGTTCTGTTTTGGTTGTTAGAAACTAACATTTTTGGTTCCGACTGCTGACGTGAGATTGTCCCATAATTCATTTCACAGATATCAGCCTGACCGATGTTCTATTTACTCATGTATCCATGACTAAGTAACGTTTTTATTGACGAGCACAATTGACGTACTTTTTACTCAGTTGAATAGAGATGGAACTGCTGAGCAATGTCAAAACCATGCATCATCTGCGTAGCAATCACTGGGTCACTTCCAACAAAGGCGAACAATCCTGTGGTCCCCATCTGTGTGGAAGAACAGATTGAGAGCACCCATGAAGCATTCGAAGCTGGTGCAACCATCGTTCATTGCCATGTTAGAAACGATGATCAAACACCCAGCTCCGATCCAGATAAATTCTGCAGACTTCTTGATGGACTACGAAAACACACACCGGAAATGATTGTTCAATTCTCAACCGGTGGGCGCTCTGGTTCAGGTACACAACGTGGGGCATGCCTATCATTACGCCCAGACATGGCCTCACTATCAGTCGGATCGTGCAACTTTCCCACACGCGTATATGAGAATTCACCAGATCTTGTGGACTGGCTCGCCAGCGAGATGCGAAGATATGAAATTACACCTGAGATTGAGGCGTTTGATCTCAGCCATATTCATCAAGCTATTGAGATGCACCGCGACGGTCGTTTACCAGCAAAATTATATCTGCAGTTCGTCATGGGTGTTAAGAATGCAACACCGGTTGATGAGGATATCTTCGCTTACTACGTTCAGACAATGAAACGTTTAGCACCAGACGCGGAATGGTGCGCCGCAGGGATTGGTCGCGGGCAACTGATCGTAAATGAGTGGGCAGTTCGTGATGGAGGTCACACGCGAACTGGTCTTGAAGATAATGTTCGACTGAGTAAAGATCGGCTTGCCCCTTCAAATGCAGCGCTCGTTGAAAGGGTCGTAGAACTTTGTGAAAAACACGAGCGCCCAGTTGCAACCGCCAATGAAGCAAAAATGATGTTAGGTCTAAAATTACAACAGCAAAAACGAAATCTAATAGAGCCGTAAGAAAGAAGCGATAACAAACGAAATAAATGGAACAATCCTGAGACGATAATAAGTTTGGAACATCGGAGAGAACATGAAAAAAGTAATAGTCCTTGGGCTAGGCAAAGTTGGCACACTTGCGGCGGAGCTGCTGCATGGAGCCGAGTTCGACGTTACTGGAATTGATATCAATCCATCAAAAACCAACCTACCATTTACGACGAAGGTAATTGATCTCAGTTCAGCCGATGATGTAGCGGTAGAGTTTGAGGAAAATGATGCAGTTCTTTCTTGCTTGCCATTCCATTTAAATGCACGCCTAGCCAAGTTAGCTTATAAAGCTGGCATCCACTATTTTGATCTAACCGAGGATGTCCCAACAACAAAATCTATCATCGAATTAGCCAGAACCTCTAAAGGCTTGATGGCACCACAATGTGGATTGGCGCCGGGTTTTATTGGCATTGCAGGAGCCAGTTTAATCGAAGAGCTAGACGAATGCCGCAGCTGTAAAATGCGTGTGGGTGCTCTACCCCAACACCCAACAGGCTTGATGGGATATTCATTCAATTGGTCGCCCGAAGGTGTGGTGAATGAATATCTCAATGATTGCGAAGTTCTTGAAGACGGTGAGATTAAATGGGTCTCCGCGATGGAGTGGCTGGAGGATATCTATATCGACGGAATCAAATTGGAAGCCTTCACGACCTCTGGCGGCCTTGGCACTATGTGCGAAACCTATCTGGGATCAGTCGCCAATATTGACTATAAAACGATGCGTTATCCTGGGCATGCCGCACTTATGAATTTCTTCTTTCACGAACTCCTAATGCGTGAACGTCGCAAGGAAGCCGGTGAGATATTGGTGAACGCCAAACCGCCCGTTAACGAAGACGTGGTCTATGTTCATGTCTCGGCCGAAGGAACTATTGATAGCAGATTGCAACGTAAAGAATTTGTACGTGCATATCGACCGATTGAAATCGGAGGGAAAATGCGTACAGCAATTGCTTGGACAACCGCAGGTTCTGTTGTTGCCATCATGGAGATGGTGCGGGCAGGAACCTTACCTAACAGCGGTTTTTTAAAGCAGGAAGATATCCCTCTCGTCGATTTTCTGGCCACAAAAACGGGCGCATTTTATGCTGAATAGGCTGCGTGCGATTATCTGGTCTGGCGCTAGACCTCAACAAAATTAAAGCACACGTTCACCAACGGAATTTTTCATCCAGTCACACAATAGATCAACGTCTTCATTCCGTCGATTGCTAGGCGTCACCATGTAGTAGCTGTTTTTGGTTGTAACCGTAGGTTCGCCTAATTGAACCAGAAGCCCTGCACCTAGTTCTCGCTCTATAAGATAGGTCGGCACTAACGCAGCGCCAAGCGAAGCAACTGCGCCGGCAATAATCATCGAGAATTGGTCAAAATATTTGCCCGACAAAATAATGTTATCTTCAATGCCATTCTGTTGAAAAAACTGTTGCCACACGACAGGTCGTGTTTCCATGTGAAGTAACGGAACATCTGCCAATTTGTTGAGATCACAAATTTTATACTGTTTCTTAAACTCTGGCGAGGAGACCGCAATCATAGTTTCTGTACACAACTCTCTCATATCAGTATCTGGCCAGTCATCGGTCCCAAAGTGGATAGCCAGATCAAAATGTTCGCGATCCAAGTCAAATGGCTTGATCCGTGTCGAAAGATTGAGCTCAATATGGGGATGTTGTGCGGAAAATTCAGGCAATCTGGGGATAAGCCAACGACTTGCAAATCCTGGCAAAACGGCCATGCTAATGGCCGTCCCTTGACGCCCTGCCGAGACAGCACGCATGATGGTTTGGTGTATATTTTCAAGATCAACTGCCAGTTCTTCTGCAAGTGTACGACCTGCTTTGGTCAATAGAACTCGTCTACCAGAACGTCTAAAAAGCGCGGTCCCCACATTATCTTCAAGCTCTTTAACTTGCCGACTAATAGCGCTCTGCGTGAGGTGAAGTTCCTCGGCGGCAAGTGTGAAACTTTGATGCCGCGCAGCACACTCGAAACTACGCAATACAGAATGTGATGGCAGATATCTGCGCTGGATATTTTGTTTGTGCATAATATTACCTATGAATCCAGCTTCATAAATTAGCCAGTGAGATGAAAAACATACATGAATAATCGATGACAGCAAAGCCAGTATTTTTGCATAAGCATGAAAACAACTCATCAATCGGTGACGAACAAGCGTTTGTTTATTGCCGAATACTAACATTACATTGCCTGCAAATTCACGACTGGCGAGGCAGAACATCACCGCGATGTTCCCGTTAAATGATGCAGACCATCTGGAGGTGCTCAATGGCAATGGAAAAATACATCCCATCGGATAAGGAAAACACATTTTTGGCAACGGTGCAAAATGGGAGGTATGATCGCCAGATTATCAATGGGCTTAAAAAGTTCATTGAGGGGTCTGCTCCACAAGATATGAAAGATTTTTATTCCAAGGAGGAGCTTGATGCAATTGTTGCACTAGATGGTTCTGATCGTGATCTACAAAAACGCATGCCAATCAAGATCACACGGCATTATTTCCAACAAGCTGTGCGATCAAAGTCACTACAGACGCTGGTTAAAGCCAGCCCAAAAGAAACTTATGACCTGGATGGTGCAGAGGACCCGGGCAAACAAATGTCTTATAGCCCAATAGAAGGCATGATCCACAAATATGAACTTGCCTTGCTCTATGTTGCTGCAACATGTTCTGCCCATTGTCGTTTTTGTTATCGTGAAGAACTGATCGCGAAAAAAGACGTTGAACGTCCAGACGGTACGATCGCGCCCAAAGGTTTGGCACAAATCAAGGACGTCGTTGATTACATTTTAGAACACAACCGCATTGTTTCAGAAAACGGTGGCACACATCCAGAAACAGGGCGTGAAAAACTTCGGGAAGTTCTAATGTCCGGCGGCGACCCTATGGTTTTAGGTAACAAAAACATTGCCCAATGGCTTTGCGCATTGGCGCAGGCAGGTGTTGAAAATATCCGCATCGGCACCAAGGAACTAGCCTTTTTTCCCGAACGTTTTGATGAGCATTTCTTCGCCATGTTGGATGCATTTCATAAAGCTTATCCACAAATCAGCCTCCGCATGATGGTGCATTTTAACCACCCAGACGAATTTCTGCAAAAAAATCCTGACGGAACTTATATCGATAATCCAGATGGTGGACTGGAATGGATTCATGAAACACTATCAGCGGTAAAACAGCTTCGAAGTCGCTCATGGATCAACGTCGACAATCAATCCCCGATCATTGCTGACATAAATGACAATGCTGATGCTTTACGCATTTTGCAACGAGAGTTGAAACGCAACGGCATTGAAAATCACTACTTTTTCTGTGGGCGAGATATTGTCGGCCACAAAGCATTTAATGTACCAATTGAAACCGCATGGAAAATTTTAAATGAATCCCAACGTGGACTTTCTGGCGTTGAAGCTCATGCTCGCTTATCGATTACACACTACAAAGGTAAAACAGAAGTTGCGGCCATCACAGATACGCCCGTCCCTGGTGTAAAGGGAGGAGAAAACGGCGTTGTCGTCTTCAAACTTTTACGTGGTGCAGCAGATGCATCCAATCGCGCGAAGGTAACTATCGTTGGACGAAATCCTGATGCAATCTGGTTCAATGGATATGATGATCGCGTCGTCGTGGACGAGGCTGAGTTATTCTCCATGTACGGCATCAAACCTATTAGCACTCAACTCGAAGCTGCCGAATAGAGGGCAAATAAAATCATAATACATGACTAAATTTACCACTCGTAATTATCAAAGGAGCCGAAATGACCTATGTCGTCACCGATAATTGCATCAACTGCAAACATACTGATTGTGTATCTGTTTGCCCTGTCGATTGCTTCTATGAAGGTCCGAATTTCTTAGCGATTCATCCCGATGAGTGTATTGATTGCGATGCTTGTGTCGAAGCCTGTCCTATTGATGCCATCTATAATGAAGACGACTTGCCGGAAGAGAAAAAACACTTTCTGGACATCAACGAGCAACTCGCATCGGTTTGGCCGCAAATTACGGATCAAAAAGAACCGATGGCTGATGCAGAAAAATGGAATAATGTCGAAGGCAAACTCGAGCATCTTATCAAGAGCGCGGCAGACGAGAAATGTTGAAAACCATGTCACCTAGCGAACAAATCTACGAAAGAGCAAAACGCGTAATGCCAGGCGGCTGCTCTCGTAACACAATATTGCGTAAACCACATCCTGTTTACGTCAAACATGCCAAAGGTTGCATTGTGACGGACATAGAGGGCAAGGAGCGCATTGATTTCGCCAATAATGTTGCATCTTTGATTCACGGCCATGCACATCCGGCAACCATAAATGCTGTCGGTGAGCAGCTACAAAGGGGCACCGCTTACACAGTTGGCACTGAGATTGAAGTTTCCTACGCAGAACAAATGGTAAAGCGTTGCGCTAGTTTTGAGAAAATTCGCTTTGTAAACTCCGGTACCGAAGCTGTTATGAGTTGCATAAAAGCAGCACGCGCCTATACCAACAAACCAAAAATTGCGAAGGTCGAAGGCTCTTATCACGGTCTTTATGACTATGCCGAAGTAAGCCAGACGGCCAAACCAAATAATTGGGGTGACATTGAACACCCCGCACGCGTTCCCGTCTCGCAGGGTACACCTCAAGGTGCACTGGATGATGTCGTCATCATTCCATTTAACGACACAGTACGCGCCATCAAAATCCTCGACGAACATAAAGACTCTATTGCTGCAGTTCTTCTCGATCTTCTACCACATCGCATTGGTGTTATACCTGCCGATCCGAGTTTCGTGAAGGCTTTGCGCAATTGGGCTACGGAGAACCAAGCGCTTCTAATATTTGATGAAGTCATCACATTTCGGACTAATTATGACGGAGCGCAGGGGTCTTATGATGTAAAGCCTGATCTGACAGCAATGGGAAAGATGATAGGTGGTGGCTTTCCAGTCGGTGCCTTGTCTGGCCGCGCAGACATCATGGACGTTATGAACCCATTGAACGGCCCTGCACGTTTTCCACATTATGGCACATTTAGTGCCAACCCTATCACCATGACGGCAGGCAAAACAGCAATGGAATGGTTCAACCAACAGGCGGTGATACGATTGAATAAACTCTCCGATCTTGCACGATCTGCGATTGAGGAAGGTATAAAAATCTCCGGTGTTTCCGCATGTGTAACAGGCGCTGGCTCTATGTTTAGAATCCATTTTAAGGAGCTGGCTCCGACAAACTATCGTTCAGCTTTCATAAATTCGGATGAGCAACGATATCTGGCAACATTCCTAGATCATGTATTTGATGAGGGATTGTTGATGATTGAAACGGGTTCCGGGCTGCTATCTACTGCTATGACCTCTGCCGAAATTGATCAGATGGCAGATATAATGCTCGGTGGGTTTCGAAAGGTAAAAGCTCTTCAATAAACGTAACAGGACTGAGCAGGTAGTAAAACATTCTCATTCCGATTTTTCATCGAACTATGACCAAATTTCGTTATACTCATAAGGCGTGTTGTGCGAAGTTAATGGTAAATCAAAGAAAGCAATGAACATGTCTTTTAGCGAAATTCTTACTGCCAACGGCTTTACAAGCGATGAACTAAACGGCGGCACACTTACCGTTACAACACCTGTAGATGGCTCTGTAATTGCCAGTGTTAAATCTCACAACATCAAGGAAGCCCGGACTGTTATTGCCAAAGCCGCTGAAGCCTTTAAAGAATGGCGAAAAGTGCCAGGGCCACGCCGTGGTGAGTTGGTGCGTCTGCTCGGCGAAGAACTTCGTGCGGAGAAAGAAAATCTCGGCCGCCTTGTTACGCTCGAATGTGGCAAAATCTATCAAGAAGGTCTTGGTGAAGTTCAAGAGATGATAGATATTTGTGATTTTGCTGTTGGCCTATCACGTCAGCTATACGGCTTAACGATTGCGTCCGAACGCCCGGGTCATTCCATGCGCGAAACATGGCACCCATTGGGAGTTTGCGGCATCATCACAGCATTTAATTTCCCTTGCGCACCTTGGTGCTGGAATGCTGCCCTTGCTCTTGTTTGCGGCGATCCCGTCATTGCCAAACCATCTGAAAAAACACCGCTTGTTCAACTTGCCGTTCAAAAGATATGTGACCGCGCCCTAGCCAAGTTTGGTTCTGATGCCCCAGAAGGGCTGACACAAACTCTGATCGGAGAACGCGAAATTGGCGAATTGCTAACCGCCTCTCAAGATGTTGCAATAGTTTCCGCCACAGGTTCTGTACCAATGGGTAAAGCCGTTGCTTCTGACATGTCCAAACGCCTCGGAAAAACCATTCTAGAATTAGGTGGCAACAATGCAATGATCGTTGCGTCCTCTGCTGATCTTGAAATGGCACTCCGCGCGATTGTCTTCTCCGCGGTTGGCACAGCGGGACAACGCTGCACCTCGCTCCGCCGCTTGATTGTACACGAAGGTATCTATGATGATTTATTACCGCGTTTGATTAAATCCTACCAAACTTTGCCCATCGGCGACCCTCTTGACGATGAAACTTTAGTTGGTCCACTTATCGACACGAATGCTATGAAAGCTATGGATGCTGCGCTTGAGAGCGCAAAGACCGAGGGCGGTGTAGTTCATGGCGGCGGACAAGTATTGTCCGAAACCTATCCAAATGCAGCTTATGTTGCTCCTGCGATTGTCGAAATGCCAGCACAATCTGATATCATGCATCGCGAGACGTTTGCTCCTATTTTGTATGCAGTAAAGTATTCCGACCTTGACCAAGCCATTGATTTACAGAATGCAGTACCGCAAGGCCTATCATCGTGTATATTTTCAACAGATGTTCGCGAAACTGAACTCTTTTTGTCAGCAATCGGGTCTGACTGCGGCATTGCAAATGTAAATATTGGCCCTTCCGGCGCTGAAATTGGCGGCGCTTTTGGCGGCGAAAAAGAAACCGGTGGTGGTCGCGAAAGTGGTTCGGATGCGTGGAAAGCCTATATGCGCCGACAAACCAATACCATCAATTACTCACGTGAGCTACCGCTTGCACAAGGCATAAAGTTCGATATTTAAACCCTCACAGGGATTTGTATCAGTCCTGCAAATCAATCACCGATAGGTTTGGGACCAGTATCTTTATAAAGTGGAGCGAGCGACGTGCGGATTCTGCGCAGATTTTCCTTTACCTGCTCAGGCCGCTTACGTGCAGCCCCTGCTGCGAGCACATCAACAATGGCCAAGTAAGCAAGCCGTGAGGAGGTTGGCGCATAAATATCCTGATCCTCGGGAATATCGACTTGAATTGAAATATCCGTAATTGCCGACAGTTCAGATCCTTTCTTCGTCAAACTGATTGTACTAGCACCATATTGGCGCGCAATTGTCACACTATCCAATAACTCAGCGGGTTGCCCGCTAGATGAAATTGCAACAAGCACATCACCGTCACTATAAGTTGAGGCAACCATGCGCTGCAAAAACCCATCCGAGTGGGACTCAGCCGGGATGCCCAATCTGAAGAAACGGTTGGCCCCTTCCCTTGCAACATTTGCAGATCCACCGCCGACACCCAAAAACCCGATACGATGTGCATTAGCTAAAACTTCTGCTGCTTCTTCAATCTGCTGACCATCCAGTTGTGAACCCGTTAACTTCAACGTATCTATCAAATTGCCAAACACCTGCGAGACAAATTGCCCCGATATTGACATGTCCCCGCTCCGGTTATCGAGATACTGCATGCCAACCGCAACACTTTGCGCCATTCGAATTTGAAAATCACGAAAACCTTCACACCCTATCGATGTACAAAATCTATTTACGGTTGCCACAGACACGTTTGCCGCTTTAGCTATCTCATTCTGCGATAAAAATGAAATCTGATCCAAATTGGTGAGAACAAATTCTGCTACAAGTTGTTCGCGTTTTGGCAGAGACCCTAATAAAGAGCGCATATTGGAGATGATATCGATGACTTTAGGCATTAGGTCCACCTGCAATTATTCTGGTTTATACGCAATTACATCCATTTCCACCTTAGCGTCCACCATTATTGCACTTTGAACCGTCGACCGGGCTGGTGGATGAGCCGTAAAATACTTCGCAAAGACTGAATTGAAGCTTGTGAAATCACGTGGATCATCAAGCCATACATTTACCTTCACAACATGTTCAAGACCGCAATCGGCTAATTCAAGCACAGCCATAATATTTTGCATCACCGCTTCGGTTTGCGCAATAATTCCGCCCGAAACAACTTCGCCGTCCACGGTAGGTACTTGTCCAGAAACATAGATGTAATCACCAGCACGCACAGCCTTGGCAAATGGACGCGGCGTTCCACCAGCTGCAGCATCAGCTCCATCCAGTCGAGTGATTCCCTTTGGGGTATTAGTCATGCGAACTCCATTTGTAAGTTAATTACAGTACTTGTAGCTTAATCGGATCAAAATGACAATAATAGTTGACTCAAAGTTGATTTTTTGTAAGTTTCTTTCATAATACAATAATAATGATCAATAAAATGACAGTGGAGGAGCTAAAATGACTATGAAGAACTGGATGAAATCTATGCTGGCGGCAGGAGCCTTAATGGCACTGACGGTTGGAGCGAACGCCGACGGCATTCTCAGATATGCAACTGTGGGCGAGCCGCCTAGCCTGGATCAACAGGTTATCACTTCTGATTTAGCAACAACAATTGCGCACCACATTTTTGAAGGTCTTTATACCTTCAATGGTTCCAACGCGCCGGTACCACTTCTAGCTTCAGGAGAAACCGTTTCTGACGATGGTAAGACAATTGTTATTTCACTTCGAGAAGGAGTTAAGTTTCACAATGGTCAGGATATGACCTCAGCAGATGTTCTTGCATCGCTACAGCGTTGGGGTGAGTTTGGTTCTCGCGGTAGTCTAATCTTTGATCATGTTGAAAATGTTGCCGCAACTGGTGACCATGAAATCACACTTAAACTTAAAGAACCATTCGGCCCTTGGAAAAACCTGATGGCCTTCATCAATGGCGGCCCGGCAATATATCCTGCTAGCATCATAACGGGCGCTACAAAGGAGCCGATCAAACCTGAAAATTATATCGGAACAGGTCCTTACACTTTTAATGCCTGGAACGCGAACCGTTACATTGAGCTAAAACGTTTTGATGATTACGCGTCCCCATCGGGTAAAGCTGATGGTTATGGCGGCACTCGTATCGCCGAATTCGACACATTGCGTTTTATTCCGGTCCCGGATGTCGGAACCCGTGTTGCTGGTGTTCGTGCAGGTGACTATGATTATGCTGAAAGTATCCCCGGTGATCTTTTCGCAGACTTAGATGCTGATCCTGGTGTTAAAACCATGTTAAATGGTGGACCGATCTTCGGTCTTGTTTTCATGAACTCCAGCGATGGGCCTTTGAAGGAAAACTTTGCACTCCGTCGCGCCATTCAAACAGCGCTTGATAAAACACCGGCACTACAAGTAGCTATCGGTCCTGAAGGCTTATGGCGTGCAAATGGATCCTTCGCACCAGAAGGTAATGTTTGGTATACCGATTCAGGAGCAGAACATTTCAGCAAAGGAAATGCAGATGCTGCCCGCACAATGGCTGCGGATGCTGGATATGACGGAGAGCCGATTAAATTCATGGTTTCGACCAACTATCCATTCCACTACGATAGTGCAATCATCTATACAAAACAGTTAGCTCAAGCCGGATTTAATGTCGATCTTCAGGTTTATGACTGGGCGACATTAATTGAAAAGCGTGCACAGCCTGATCAATGGGATATGTTCTTTACTCATCATGGTTTTGTTCCTGATCCGATTTTGATTTCGGTCATGAATGACAATTATCCTGGTTGGTGGGCAACTCCTGAGAAGCAAGCTCTGAAAGATCGGTTTACAGCCTCTTCTGACTCTGCTGAACGTCAAAAAATCTGGTCAGAAATCCAGGCGCTCATCTATGATCAAGTTCCAACGATGAAGACTGGCGATGTTTATACCTACAACATTGCTTCGCCTAATCTAAAAGGCCTTGGCGAACAGACATTGATCTGGCCTAACTTTTGGAATGTCTCTAAGTAGCTTTTCTCCCAGCTCCCGCTTTTTGTTACGAGGCGGGGGCAACCCTTCTTACTTCCATACATTGAGGATAATATGCTCATTTACACAATGAAGCGCCTATTAACGCTCATTCCGACGCTCCTTGCAGCTTCGGTGCTTGTATTCCTTTTTGTTCACCTGATCCCCGGTGATCCGGCAGCCATACTTCTTGGTGACAGTGCCACACCGGAAGAAATAGCCCAACTGTCATCGGAGATGGGCTTTGATCGTCCTTTGTGGGTTCAGTATTTTTATTGGCTCGGCAATATACTCCGAGGTGATTTTGGAACCTCGATTTTCTTTGGCGAACCTGTTTTATCTGTAATCGGAAGCGGTGCGGAAACATCCATTTTACTCGCGACCATGACAATGGTTTGGATCATCTTAATTGGCCTTCCGATAGGTGTTCTATCAGCCACAAAGCATGGAACCTGGATTGACCAGATTACATCCAGCGGCGCAATGCTTGCTGCATCCATGCCGACCTTCTGGTTGGGTCTGTACCTTATAATGATTTTCTCAGTTACACTTGGCTGGTTCCCAAGCTCAGGTTTTCCATCACTATCTGACGACGGAGGAATTGCCAATCTGCGATATCTTCTTCTTCCAAGCCTAACACTGGCAGCACCCAATGCAGCACTTATTATGCGTCTCGTACGAGCATCTATGCTTGATGTTGCCCGAGAAGATCATGTACGCACAGCACGGGCCAAAGGGCTTCATCCAGCCCGTGTTGCTATGAAGCACGTATTTCGCAATGCATTGATCGCTGTTGCTGCGGCATTTGGTTTTACATTCGCTGCACTTATATCAGAAGCCGTTGTCACAGAGACGGTCTTCTCATTACCTGGCATAGGCCGTTTGGTCGTGCAGTCAATTTTACGTCGCGATTATCCGGTTATTCAAGGAGTTATCCTTGTGATTGTCGTTCTTTATATGGTCATCAATTTACTGGTGGATCTTGCCTATGCACGCCTAGATCCAAGGGTGTCTCTAAAATGAATGCTATCAACTTCTTTCGCAATGCTTTTAGAGGCCGCAAACTGGCGACTGTGGGATTTATCTGGCTTTGTCTTGTGGTTATATCAGCTATCGCCGCTCCGTTAATTGCTCCTTACGACCCTTTGGAAATTGATCCGGTCGCTCGTTTGTTAGAGCCTGGCTGGCTCAACCTATTTGGAACTGATCACTTTGGACGAGATACATTCTCCCGCGCAATTTATGGTGCACGTATGACTGTATTGATCGGCGTCGGAAGCGTCCTTGTCGCCTTAACTTTTGGTGGATTGATCGGCATGATGTCCGCTTATTTTACTCGGCTTGGGCACGTTTTGATGCGAGGCGTCGATGTGCTAATGGCATTTCCTGCATTATTGATGGCGCTTGTTCTGATAACATTACTGGAACGCAGTGTATTTAATACAATTCTTGTCATTGGCATCGTCTACGCAACGACAACAGCCCGAATCCTTTATGGCATGACTTTAAAGTTAAAAGGGGAAGTCTTCGTGGATGCCGCCATCTGTTCAGGAGCAGGACATCGATCTATTTTGTTTAAGCATATTTTGCCAAACCTGATTTCACCGCTACTGGTGCAGGCCAGCTTTATCTTTGCTTTCGCGCAGCTTCAGGCTGCCGCACTCGATTTCCTTGGACTAGGGCTACCACCTGAAGTTCCAAGTTGGGGTAACATGTTATCTGAAGAACGTATCTATGTAACACGTGCCCCTTGGTTACTGATCTATCCTGGGCTCCTGATCGTAATATCGGTGTTTTCAATGAACCTTGTCGGGGACGCATTACGCGATAGCATTGACCCCCGCTTCAAAGACGATATCGCAGGGGTTTAACCATGACATTATTAGAAGTTAAAAATCTAGAAATTGTGGTTAACACCGGAGGCAAAACACTGCCTGTCGTGCAAGGAGTTTCCTTTCAAGTAAATGAAAAGGAAACCCTCGGGATTGTGGGTGAGAGCGGCTGCGGCAAGAGCCTTACTTCTCTCGCTATCATGGGATTACTAGGTGGAACGACTGTCCAGATTACAGGTGGCGAAATTCATTTCGACGGAATGAATTTGTTAGAACTCTCCGCAAAGGAACGTCGTACAATCATGGGCAATCGTATGGCTATGATTTTTCAAGAACCCATGACAAGCCTAAATCCTGTTTATCGTATCGGTGATCAGATCATAGAGAACCTGACACAACACCAAAAGCTTTCAAAAAAAGCCGCACGTGATCGCGCAATTGAGTTACTTGAATTGGTGCGCATCCCTGATCCATCGGAAAGGATTAGTAGTTTCCCTCACCAAATGTCAGGTGGCCAGCGTCAACGCGTGATGATCGCAATGGCGTTATCTTGCGACCCAAAACTGCTAATCGCGGACGAACCCACGACAGCTCTGGATGTAACAGTACAAAAAGAGGTTCTAGATTTGATGGCGGATCTTCAAAACCGTATGGGTACAGCCGTTGTTCTTATCAGCCATGATCTAGGAGTTATCGCTCAGACTTGCGACAAAGTTGCCGTGATGTACCGCGGAAAAGTGGTAGAGGCCGCGCCAACAACAAGCCTCTTTCAAGAGTTAGCTCATCCTTATACCCGCGGACTATTGAATTCAATTCCTGTGGTTGATCATGATGTCGAGTGGCTCGAAGCTATTCCTGGACGGGTGCCAACACTGGATGAAACCCTAGCCGGATGCGCTTTTCATCCGCGCTGCTCTATGGCAACAGAACTTTGCATCTCAACACCTGCGCTAACCACACACTATAAACAGGGTCACAGCGTTCAATGTCATTTTGCAGGAAGGGAAACATCATGACCGATCCACTGTTACGCGTCGTGAATCTCAAAACCCATTTCCGTACTAAGAGCGCAGGTCTTTTTGGTGAGAAAAAGGCGATTAAAGCCGTTGATGGTGTATCTTTTGAAATTGCACCTGGAGAGGTTTTAAGCCTCGTTGGAGAATCTGGTTGCGGGAAATCAACAGTCGGTCGCACACTAACCCATTTGGAAAAAGCCACATCAGGACAAGCTCTGTTTGAAGGACAAGACTTTCTTTCTCTCTCTCCGGCCAAATTCCGTCCGCTTCGTCGTGAAATTCAGATGATCTTTCAAGACCCATTTGCCTCGCTCAACCCACGCCTCAAAATTGAACAGACTTTAGCTGAACCTTTATTTATTCACGAGATTTGTCAAACATGGGATGAGGCTCGTCAACTCATTGCGGAAATGCTTGAAATAGTTGGCATGGACCCAAAAGTTATGACGCGTCACCCACATGAATTTTCCGGTGGCCAGCGACAACGTATCGGAATTGCACGCGTCATGATTTTAAAGCCCAAACTAGTGATCGCAGACGAAGCGGTATCAGCTTTAGATGTTTCTATTCAAGCGCAAGTTTTAAACCTGATCAAAAAGTTACAACACGACAGTGGCGTGTCGATGCTGTTCATCAGCCACGATCTTGGCGTGGTCCGGCATATTAGTGACCGGGTTGCAGTCATGCTTGAGGGTAAAATTGTCGAAATAGGTGACAAGCAACAAATATTCGAAGCACCACAGCATGAATATACGCGCAAATTATTGCGTTCAATTCCCCGAATTTCAGTCAAAAAAGAGGTTGCCTAATGCTAACTCCCAAGCGCGTATTTGTCGGTTCAATCGCAACTGAAACAAATACATTCTCACCTCTGCGCACAGATCTGAAAGACTTTGAGGAAAGTTTTTATGCACCGCCAGGCCAGCATCCTGACACCCCTACATTATGTAGCGCGGTCTATCCAGCGGCCCGCGCACGTGCAGCGGAGTTCAATTGGCAAATCGTCGAAGGCACAGCCTCATGGGCGGAACCAGGTGGAATTGTAAATCAGAACACTTGGGAGTTTCTACGTGATCAACTCCTAACTGAACTGAAAGCAGCCATGCCTGTTGATATCATTTTATTGGGACTTCATGGCGCAATGGTCTCACAAGACTGCCTTGACTGCGAAGGTGAACTTTTAACCGCCATTCGAGAAATTGTTGGTGCGAATACGATTATTGGCACAACATTTGATCCGCATAGCCATCTTTCAAAACGTCGCACAGACAACGCTAACTTGATCAGCGTATTTAAAGAATTTCCTCATACAGATTTTGTCGAAGTTGCCGAAGAGTTGGTAGAACTCGTACACGATACTTCGCTTGGCAAAATTACACCAGTCATCAGCACGTTTGATTGCAAAATGATTGAGGTTCTTCCAACCAGCCGAGAACCTATGCGCAGTTTTGTAGATAAGATTAAAGCACGCGAAGGCCATGATTCTATATTATCTATTTCTGTCATTCACGGGTTTATGGCAGGAGATGTACCGGACCTTGGTTCAAAAATAATCGTTATTACAGATAACGACAAATCTGCTGGCGATAAATTAGCCAAAGAACTTGGTAACGAGCTGTTTGCAATGCGCGGCAAAACACGACCAGAATTTTTAACATCTAAAACTGTTTTTGATCGAGCTGAAACATGTAGCATAGCTCCTGTTGTTGTGGCTGATGTTTGGGATAATCCAGGCGGTGGCGTACCAGGCGATTCAACAATTTTGCTAGCAGAGATGATACGTCGTAAAGTTAAAAACGCGGCGTTAGCTACCATCTGGGATCCCATAGCCGTACGCACCTGTTTTTCGGCCGGAGAAGATGCACAATTCAGATTACGCTTTGGAGCAAAGATGTCAGAACATGGAGGCGATCCTCTTGATGCGGATGTCATTGTCAAACGAACTATGCGCAATGCTGTACAAAGCTTTGGTCAAAGTATTGTTCCATTGGGTGATGCTGTATGGATCGAAGTTGAAGGTATTGATGTCATTTTAAACTCAGTGCGCAGTCAAGTGTTCAACCCGGATGTTTTTTCTAATTTTGGAATCGATCCGAAACGCAAGAAATTGTTAGTTGTCAAATCGACAAATCATTTTCAGGATGCGTTTTCACGTATATCAGATAATATACTTTATGCTGCAGTTGACGGACCATATCCAAACAATCCAAAAACAAACAACTATCAAAACCTAAATCGCGAAATTTGGCCCCGAGTGGAGACACCCCATGGCTCTTGATATAGACACAATCGACACGCCTGCATTTGTTGTAAATGAAACAACAGCGCTTGCGAACATACATAAGTTCCAAGCTCATTGTGACACAGTTGGCCTTAGCTTGCGCCCTCACATCAAGACTCATAAGTCGATCCGGTTTGCAAATGTTCAGATCGCAGCGGGAGCAATCGGAATTGCATGCCAGAAGATTAGCGAGGCCGAGGCAATGCTGTCAGAGGATGTAGATAATGAGATAGACGATATTCTCATTACATATAACATCCTTGGCTCTGCCAAACTTAAACGTCTCTGCGCACTATCTGAGCGTCTTAAAGCGCTCGCGGTCGTTGCGGACAATGCGACCGTTGTAGAAGGACTTTCAGCCGCATTTAACGGAGCGCCGCGTAAACTCCGTGTTTTGGTTGAATGTGATACGGGTGCTGGGCGTTGTGGTGTTCAAGCACCAGGCGCAGCAACAGCCTTGGCCAAAACAATTGCTAATTCACCAGGACTAGAATTCGCAGGTCTCATGACCTATCCAGCTGTTAACGGGGCGGACGGCGCAGCGAAATTTTTATGCGAAGCGAAGATTATGCTAGAGGAACAAGGCATCCCCTGCCCGACAGTTTCTTCAGGAGGCTCACCCAACATGTGGGACGCGTCAACAGACGGGGTTCTAACAGAATACCGAATTGGAACATACATATATAATGATCGCTCATTGGTTAGATCAGGCACCTGCACATGGGATGATTGTGCCGGGCATGTGCTAGCAACTGTTGTTAGCACCCCTACACCAGAGCGAGCAATTATTGATGCAGGATCAAAAGTTTTAACCTCAGATTTGTTAGGATTTTCGGACTACGGCCACATCATAGATCATCCAGAAATCCGCATCACAAGTTTGAGCGAAGAGCACGGCATTTTAGACGTTGATCCAAAAAAACCATTGGTAATAGGGCAGCGGCTCAGAATTGTTCCAAATCACGTGTGTGTGGTTTCAAACATGTTTGATGAAATCTGGCTCGAGACTGGGAATAATAGTCTTATACCTTTGCCAATCAATGCGCGTGGCAAGGTGATCTAACATCCATGCTCAGTGTTTGAACATGAAAAATCAAACGACCTTAACGTAAAATAGCAGCTATATTTCCACCATCCACGGTCGAGACATTTCCTGTCGTTTTTCGTGCAAGCGCTTGAGATAAAAAGACTTCCGCCACATCTCGAGCGGTTACCTCCTGCTTGAGTAGGTTTCCGCTCATGTAATCGTCAATACTCATATTACGCGCTGACGAACGGCTTGCAATCATATCATCATCCAGCAGACCTGATCTAATTCGGTCAGCGTTAACAGCATTTGCCCGGACACCAATGGACCCATATTCCAAAGCATATTGACGCGATAAAAACAGCGTTGCAGCTTTTGGTAAACCATAGGCGCCAAAATTCGCACCCGGGTTTATAGCTTGCTTTGAGGTGTTATATAACAAACAACCGCCTGTACTTTGAGCCTTAAAAACATCAATGGCAGCTTGTGAAATATTCTGGTGGCTGAAGAAGTTCAATTCAAAACTTTTACGTAGAATTTCATCATCCAGTTCGCCAATCGCGCCTTCCCAAGCAGCACCCGCATTAGATATGATGATATCCAGTCCACCGTATTTTGTAACTGCTGCGTCAAATGATTGTTTAATACTGGTCCGGTCTGTAACATTGCAAGCTACCCCTAAGTGACCTGCACCCAGCGAGGCTGCAATTGTTTCTGCCGCATCTAAATTGAGATCAGAAACAACAACTTGTGCACCTTGTTCTGCAAATACCTGACAAGTGGCTGCACCAATGGCTCCAGCCCCACCAGTCACCATAACGACCTGGCCATCTAAAGCTCGCTTTTTTGCTGACGCCAGTTTCGCCTGTTCCAAAGACCAATATTCAAGCTTGAAAAGTTCAGGCATATCGACGGGTTTAAATTTACCATGAGCCTCAGCAGAGGAAATTGTTTCAACAAATGTTTCACCAACATCTGCCGCAATCTTGGCCTCTTTGTAAGTCTGTCCAATGCCTATCATCCCAATACCAGGAATGAAGGCCAATCTTGGCATCGGGTCAAGCATGGTACGCGTAACATCATCCTGCGCATCATTTTTGCTAAAATATTCAGTGTAATCAGCAATAAATGATTTAACTGCTGTTTGAACAGCTGTTTTGAATGCATCAAGATGATCTGTTTCAGGTGCAGGAAAAATTATCGGTTTGTGTTTTATTCGAATGGATAGATCTGGCGTAGGCATACCTCTCGTCGCAAATTTGTCGAGATCAGCAGCATTAGTAAAATTCAGAATTTTATCGTCGGCACGGTGATCACAGACAAACCTTTTGTAATCTCCATCATCTATAGCATGAGCAATGGCACCTCGAACAATGGGAAGTACATCCTCTAGATTTGCTATATTCTCCGGTAAAGCAGCCTTGGGAAATGATGAAAACTTTCTGTTTTGTTCGACATAATTTTCAGCCTTGGTCACGGCATCAATCATGAGATCATAAGCACTTTTTGCGTCTTCAGCGAACGTAAAGATGCCATGTTTATCCAAAATCAAACCATCCACGTCCGGGTTACTTTCATAAACTTCCGCTGCTTTCTTAGCCAAATCAAAACCCGGCATAATGTACGGAACAAACCCAAATCTTTCGCCAAAGACTTCTCTGGCCAGCTCTTTGGAATTATCTTGGTCTATAATAGCAAGAACACCAGTTGAGTGGGTATGATCTACAAATTTATGTGGAATAAACGCATGTAACAGCGTTTCGACAGAAGGATTAGGGGAACTCGAGTTAATAAGATTTGAACGCTGCAATTCAACCATTGTTTCATCGGATAATGCCGCAAAATTACGCGTGCTTAGAAGTGGCTTAAGTTTAACTGCAGGCAAGCCGGCTGGCTCAATAATACCCATATCCCAACCGCTTCCTTTGACACAAAGGACATCCCATACCTGACCGGTTATGTCCGTTGCAGTTGTTTTGACAGATGTATTGCCACCTCCATGCAGGACCAGCTGCGGTACAAGCCCCAGCAATCTCGTTGTATAAACTCGCAGTGCTAAGTCTTCATTGATACCCTCTTTAGCCAGGTCATCAACAAGTGTTTGAGCTTCACTATCTATCCAATTATTCTGCATATCGTTCTTCCACTATATCAATTATTTCGCACCAAATTTTGGCAATTTATCTGTCGTAAAACATTCATTCTATGTAAGTTGAAACATCCAATTAAACTCTTTCCAGTAGCATCCTTGCAGTATCATCGCATGTTGCAAGATGCGTTGCGTATCCGCCTCTTATTGCCGCCAATATTGGCTCAACACGTGTTTGACCTGATCCCACCAACAACCCCATTTCTTTGCCCTTCATCTGATCCAGGGTTATTCCAATCATGCGATCTTCAACGCTGGTGGGCATATGGTTGCCGTCCTCATCAATAAGACGTCCACAAATAACACCGGTCGCGCCTTGTTTCTTTTGATGTTCCAGTTGCTGCAAATTCATGAGACCTGTTTTCAAAATATGACTGTCTTCGCTACAAGTTCCACATGCAAATATTGTTTTATTACAGTTCATAACCGCTGACATTTGCTCCATGATGACAGGCTCAGCCATAAGCCTCTGTGCGAGTTCTTTATCAGACAATAAGAGTGGAACGTGTAAATTAACGCAGTGAGCACCAAACTGCCGCGCAAGTACCGCTGAACATATCTCTGCTGAGAACCCTTTAGCTGCAGGCCGTGAACCAACTAGCTGGACAACTTCAAGGTCTTCAACGGTTTGACGTGATGCAGCCTCCGATACCCTGAAAATGGTTTCACCCCAAGCGACACCAAGACGGTCGCCTTTTTCGAGAAGATGAAGCAGCCAATCGGCAGCCATTTTTGCAACACGCTCCTCAGTTGCCTCGCCCGATGATGGTGCAATACTAACTTCTTTTAGTCCAAATGTGTTGGCAACTTTTCGTGCCAGTTCGTGTTCTGTGAAAATACTTGGATCAAGTGAGATACGAATATACCCACGCTTACGTGCCTCCGACAAATAATTGACGACGGATGCGCGCGAGATACCCAGTTTTTTTGCAATCTCATTTTGATTAAGACCTTCATGATAATAACACCACGTCGCATCAAGTATTGCTCTTTCTTGACGGTCTAGCCGGATATCATCTGTCGAGCGCGTTTTACTTTCTGGCAATTCGGAACCTCGATTTTCTATTATGCTGTTCGATCTATCTTGCACAATTCGGGAAACATAGCAGCCAAACCGTCTGAAGATGCTGCGCTGATCCCTCTTTCCGTAATTAACCCCGTAACAAGATGGTTTGGCGTGACATCGAAAGCCGGATTTCCACCTGATGTACCGATCGGCGACACTTGGACAACACCAATATCACCTTCTGCCAGAAGGCCTTGTATATGTGTTACTTCTTGTTCGTCGCGTTCTTCAATCGGTATGTCTGCAACTCCATCTGAAATTGTCCAATCGATTGTAGGCGAAGGTAAAGTGACGTAGAAAGGAACATTATTATCCTTGGCTGACAATGCTTTGAGATATGTGCCGATTTTATTGCAAACATCTCCACGGCTCGTTGTCCTATCAGTGCCAACAATCACCATATCCACCAAACCATGCTGCATGAGATGCCCACCAGCATTGTCAACTATATATGTATGTGGAACACCGTGGCTACCAAGTTCCCATGATGTTAGAGCACCTTGATTACGAGGCCGGGTCTCATCTACCCATACATGAATGGGAATTCCTGCATCATGGGCGTGAAACATTGGACTTGTTGCTGTACCCCAATCAACGGTTGCAAGCCAACCTGCATTACAGTGGGTGAGAATATTAACAGGCTCGCCAGGCTTCTTCTTGGCAGCTATCTCACGGATTATAGCTAGTCCGTTCCGGCCAATTTGCGCGTTAATCTCTACATCCTCATCCGCAATAGCATGAGCTAATTGTAATGCAGCCGCGGCACGTTCTTCTTCCGGTAATGGCAGCATCGCCTCCTTGCAACGGTCCAGTGCCCAACGCAAGTTAACAGCGGTTGGGCGCGTCTTATGAAAGTAGGACCACGCAGCTTCGATGTGACTGTTTGATGAGTTTAGCTTCATGGCACATGCCATTGCATAGGCGGCTGTCGCGCCAATCAGAGGCGCTCCACGAACACGCATTTCAACGATGGCAGTTGCAAACTCCTCTATAGTTTGAAGGGTATCTATTCTAAATTCATGCGGCAGCCAGCGCTGGTCGATGATCTCCAGAACATCCTTTTCAGCATTCCACCAAAGCGATCGATAATGCTTGCCGTCTACTTTCATATGTAATCTCCTTCATTGAACCGCTTTGCCATAGAAGTGAGCGAGGCAACGTCTTTGATAGTCTCAAAATTTAAAATGAGTTCGACACCCATTGCGATATTTCGTGCTTCAAGTGATGCTCTTAGGGACGTATCTTCTATCATCTCAAAGTCTGCATTATGAGCCAGAGATAAAACCCGCCTGTGCATCTCAATGCCACAAAATGAAACGGCATCTCGCATGATGTGATCAAGCACATCGTTACATGCAGCTTCCGACGAATGCCCTTGATCCTCGAAGAGAGATTTAGGATAGAGCATACCGGTTCGTTCTGTTTTCCATAGATGTTTGAACTCGGCATTAAAATGCTCAAATATTTCCGTAATTGTCGTCAGAATCCAAGTTTGATATTCTGCTAAATCTGCCTCATCGCGATGACCCGGCTGACTAAAATAAGCCATCAGAAAATTGGCTGTCAGCATACCAATATCAAAGCCCATTGGGCCATATTGAACAAACTCAGGATCAATAACACGGCTATCATCATCTGTTGACATAATAGATCCGGAGTGAAGGTCGCCATGCAGCATCGTTTCCGTATTGGACGCAAACTTCATCAACATTGCCTGAACACGCGATTTGAGTGCAACATTGTCACGAAGTTTTTTAATAAACCCACCCAGTTCCGGCGTATTTTGGTTCATCTCTGCATCAAAATATGGGTCCGTAAAAACCAAAGCTTCTGTAATGGCGGGGATTTTTACGTTCCCTGAGAAAACACCCACATCAGCTTTCTTATCAATGCTCTTCATCGAAAGTTCCGAGCCGCGAAATGCTGTTTGAGCGCAAAATCTACCCATTGTTTCCGATAGGTTCGCAACTCTTTGACCAGCAATCAACTTCCCTCTTAAAATAATATGCGGCTGAAGGAATTCCATAACAATTAGTGCTTGTTCGCGATTGAAGTAAAAAATCTCTGGTACGGACCCAGGTGCACGTTCTTCCTGTCGCAACAAAGCCTCATGCTCATAATAGGCGCGGTACAGTGGCAGTGGCCAACTGTCCCCCACCAGTCGAACATAGGGAAGTGCCTGTTTAATAATAACAGTACCGCCAGAACCTTCGACTATAAATACAAGATTGAGATTGCCATCACCAACTTCTTTGACCTGCCAATTTTCTACATCAGCCCCTATCCGAGTGACGATCTCCTCGAGAACTCCAAGTCTTGATGGAATAGTGTCAACCGATAGCTCTTCATAATTTTTTGCCATATCCATCTTACCTCCATATCTCTAGAGACAATAAATATAGTCAATTGTCAAGACTATTGACATAAGAAGAAATTCACGTCACGATAGATGAACAAACTCCAACCTGGAGTGTTTGGGAGAGATAATGTCGTCAGCAGTTTTATCAGTGGAAGGTGCGCGCAAGAGCTTCGGAGTGAATGAAGTTCTTAAAGGCATTGATTTATCGTTAACGACCGGGACGGTCACTGTATTAATGGGTGCAAACGGCGCTGGTAAATCTACTTTGGTAAAAATAATATGTGGCATTCATTCTTTCGATGCCGGATCAATGGAGCTTGATGGTGTTGACTATGTGCCAGCAGGGGCGGCAGATGCGCTTCTTAAAGGTGTTATTGCCGTTCATCAAAACATTGATGATGGCGTGGTGCCGGATCTTGATGTTGCGACAAACCTGATGCTTGATCAATTGACAAAATCCGGCGCAAGTACATTCGTGCGAGACCGTGAGTTACGCAAACAAGCTGCAAAAATTGCACAGTCAATGGACCTGACAATGGATGTCCGCACTCGGGTAAGCGATTTAAATGTTGCGGACAGGCAAATGATCGCTATTGCGCGGGCCATGGCGAGATCGCCAAAAGTTCTAATTCTGGATGAGCCAACCTCGTCTCTTTCTGCATCGGAAGCAAAGCGTCTATTTACACTTATCGATCGTCTACGTGATCAAGGTGTGGCTATTTTATATATCTCGCACCGCATGTCGGATATAAGGCGTATAGCCGACCGCATTGTTTCCATGCGTGATGGACAAGTTTCGGGCATATTTGAAAGTGACAACCTTGATTATGAGGGAGCTGTCACAGCAATGCTCGGCCACAAAATGACGGAAGTAGATATCACTCCAAATGTGGTCGATGCACCGATTTTGGAACTTAAGAACATCTCTCTCAAACCGAACTGGCCAGCATTTAATATGATCGCGAATAAGGGCGAGGTGATTGCCGTAACTGGCTTGCTTGGCAGTGGTAAAAGTCAACTGGCAGATGTTATTTTTGGCTTGAAGAAACCGGCCGGTGGCACAATGCAACTTGACGGCAAAGCTTATGAGCCGACTAGTGCATCTGCAGCCATTGGCGCAGGTGTTTTCATGTCACCAAAAGACCGCGGCAATAATGGCGTCGTCAGAGCTTTTAATATTGCAGATAATATGAGCCTGCCATTTTTGCGGGCTTTTAGTAAACTTTCCCTCATTCGAAATCGTCAGCAACGTAATGCCACGACGGATATGATCAATCAGATCGGCATTGTTTGTCAGTCTGACGAAGACCTGATCGGAACACTTTCTGGCGGCAACCAACAAAAAGTCATGATCGGGCGCTGGTTACTCAAACCCTGTCAGGTTTTATTATTAGATGAACCCTTTCAGGGCGTTGACATAGGCGCAAGACGAGACATTGGACAACATATTCGCGACACAGCAAGTGATCGGACAACCATTGTTTTTGTAGCCGAAATAGACGAGGCAATCGAAATCGCTGACAGAATAGTCGTGTTAAACGAAGGTTCTCTGGTTGGCGAACATAATAATCAAAACTTAAACCTGGGTGCATTGATTGCGCAAATTACAGGCGAAAAAGCGGCATGAGGAACAACTAAATGCGCAATGAAAGATTGCAAAAATTTGCCATTAGATATGGCTTCATTGTTTTATTGATAGGGCTTTCAGTGTATTTCAGTGTAGCCGCATCAGGGTTTTTCAGTGCGCGTTCTGCTGTTTTTGTTTTCCAATCAGTCGCCATTACTGGCATTCTTGCTTTGGGCGTGACTTGCACTCTTGTTGTAGACGGGTTTGATTTATCCATCGGCTCTGTGGCCACATCAGCATTGATGCTGTCGGCCTACACAATGGTCATTCTTGAACAACCAGCATATGTTGCTGTAATCCTTTGTCTTGCGATGGGCGCTTTGGTGGGTTTGATCAACGGCTTGCTAATAGTGAAGATGAAAGTACCTGATCTTCTGGCTACTTTGGGGATGATGTTTCTACTCATTGGTTTGCAGCGAATTCCAACACAAGGCAATTCAATTGCAACCGGAATGAACCTTGGTGATGGTAATGTTGCAGAAGGTACATTTTCGCAAGCGTTTCTTTGGTTAGGTAGACACCGTTTTGATTTCTTCTTGGAACGTTTGGTTCCTGTTCCTGTTGTTATCTTCATATTGGTCGCAATCGGGATATGGATCTTTCTAGAATTCACACGTCATGGACGCTTGATGTATGCGATTGGGTCCAACCAACGTGCGGCAGAGCTTGTCGGCGCAAATGTAGAGCGCTACAAAATTGCTGCCTATATGATCTCCGGCGTCACAGCCTCTATTGGCGGAATATTATTGGCGGCGCGCCTTGGTCGTGGTGACATAGCATCGGGCAATAATCTACTACTTGATAGTGTTGCTGCTGGCCTCATCGGTTTCGCTGTTCTAGGTGCGGCCAGACCAAATGCTTTTGGAACTGCAATCGGTGCATTATTTGTCGGAATTCTTCTTCAAGGAATGACCATGATGAACGCACCTTATTACACACAGGACTTTGTTAAAGGCGCAGTTCTTGTTTGCGCACTTGTTTTCACATTTTACCTATCGTCACGACATATGGCGGGACGAAAAATCTAAATGAAACTCAGATAAACCCATGGGAGGATTTACAATGCTGAGAAGACAATTCATGAAACTGGTTGGTGCAGGTGCATCAATACTTGCGCTTAGTGGTTCAGCTTTTGCAGCTGATATGCCAGCTCCATTCGACAAGCCGGGCGACGTGAAAATTGCTCTGGTGCGCTATCTGTCAACGGGTGATTTTTTCCAATCTTATCTGTCAGGTGTAGAAAATCAGGCAGCAGCGCTTGGTGTTGATTTGCGTGTTTTCGATAGCCGTCAAGATGCTGCGCTTCAAGCCGATATGGTTGATCAAGCAATTGCGCTTGGGGTTAACGGCATCATCATCCAACATGGTCTCACCGAGTCCATGAAAGAGGCTGCGCAACGTGCTGTTGACGCCGGCATTAAAGTCGTTGCTTTTGATGTGAATGTTGAAAATGAAGCTATTCCACAGATTGAACAGTCAGATTACCAACTTGGAAAACTCGCACTCGATCAGGCAGTAAAGGATAACGGCAACGATTTTACAGCTGGCTATGTTTATGTTGCTGGGATTGCACCACTTGATCGCCGCGATGTTGCTTGGCAGGACATTAAGAAGGCTAACCCTGACATCACAGAAGCAGCAATGTTTGGAACTTTGGATAATCCAATTGCAAACTCTGTTGCAAACCAGGCGCGTTCTGTTTTGCAAGCGAACCCAAACATAAATGTTGTATTTGCGCCTTATGATGAATTTGCAAAAGGTGTGAAGATTGCAGTTGATGAAGCTGGCTTAACCGATGATATCGATATTTATTCTGCCGATGTTTCAACAGCTGATATTTCTGCGATGCGGGAGCCGGGTTCAGCTTGGGTTGCAACTGTTGCAACAAACCCGTCTGTGGTTGGTGAAGTGAGCGTACGAACACTTGCATTAATGCTTTCCGGTAATAACCCAGGTGCATCCGTTGTCGTGCCGCCAACACTCATTACACAAAGTTTCCTTAATGAAAACGATATCAAAAACATGGATGATTTGGGCAAGAAAATGCCTCAATTCCAACATGCAGATGTATCGACAGCCGATTGGCTTCCACTACCAAAACGCTGAGTGGAAACCAGAAATAAATATGAAAATCCTAAGGCCATATTGGCCTTAGGGTACAATCACCTTCGGAAATAAAACATGCTGATAAACATCGATAAACGTATATCACCACAACTGCTATTCATATTAGCGCAGATGGGCCATGGAGATGAAATAGCTGTTGTTGATGCTAACTTTCCAGCAGTTTCAACTGCTGCCCATTGCATTACCAAAGAGCCGATAGACATGATGGGTGTTGATGCGCCCAAATGCATCGAACTCATCACCAAACTTATGCCGCTTGATACATTCACAGAGTTTGGAATATTGCGGATGGAAATTGATGGTGCGCCAAACGAGTTGGGCGACGTACATAAAGATGTTGTAACAGTATTGGATCATGTCTCTGGCGATGTGGGACAGGGATCAATTGAACGACAAATTTTCTACAAGAGATCAAAGGCTGCATTTGCTGTTGTACAAGTTGGTGAAATTCGGCCTTTTGGATGCTTTTTATTACGCAAAGGCGTGATTTTTTAATTTTAGCAGGACTCAAATTTAGAGATAAATGGATGGTGATCAGCAGTTAGTTACTCTGGTCGTAAGAGGATTACGCAATGCAGAACAGCAAAAGCACTGAAGAAATTGCCTTTGGTATACGTCGCCGTGTATTTGAGCACTCCATACATAATAATGGTGGTTATCTTTCACAAGCGTGTTCAGCGGCAGAACAACTCGCTTGGCTCTACAATGAAGAACTTAATTTGGGTGAACCGACATTACCGATGATCCCAAAACCATTCGGCGGCGTACCGTCTGCTGAGAACACGGGCTATCATACTGGTGCTGGCTACAACGGACCATTTGAACCTGACTTGGATCGATTGTTCATAGCCCCTGCACATTATGCACTTGTAGCTTATGCCACATTAATTGAAACAGGTCGCATGGCGCCTGAAGGCCTTGATATGTTTAATAAAGATGGCTCCTCCGTTGAAATGATCGGAGCTGAACATTCACCGGGCATGGAAGTGCATAATGGAACGCTCGGTATCGGCCTATCCACCGCAGCAGGTCTAGCCTGGGGTCGCAAAAAGCGTGGTGAGAAGGGGAAAGTATGGGTTTACATGTCCGACGGCGAGGTACAAGAAGGGCAAACATGGGAAGCCATTCAGGCTTGTGCGCATCATAAAATTGATAATGTCAAAGCCATCATGGACGTCAACCGCCAGCAATGCGATGGCGCCATGGGTTCGGTCATGGAAGTGGGAGATATTGGCCGAAAGATGGAAGAATTCGGCGCAAAAGTTGTTTGGGTCGATGCACATAATCTTGATGAAATCCGAGACGCTGCTAAAACACCACATCGTGGCAAGCCTCTTATCATCTTAGCAAATTCAAGTCCGTTTAGAGGTATGCCAAGCCTTCAGCTCCGCTTCCCCAGATTACATTATGTACGCTTCAAATCAGAACAAGAGCGAGCTGATATGAACAGAGATATAGCCAAATCATTGGGCATTGATCCAATCGATTACAAACATTAGGGGAGAAAGATTATGGTAGAAATGGTTGCTCGCCCTTATGAAGGCGCGTTTGAAAAATATGCATTGGCTAACCCAGACGTTTTATGCCTCTCCGCAGACCTGACATCATCATGTGAGATTGATAAATTCCGCGACAAACACCCCGAACAGTTTCTCTCACTCGGGATGGCTGAACAAAACATGCTTAGCTTTGCTGGCGGGCTTGGACTAGCTGGTTATCGCCCGTTTATACACACTTTTGGCGTTTTTCTATATCGCCGCCCTTATGATCAACTTATGGCATCCATTGCATATCCACGTCGCAAAGTGCGTCTAATGGGTTTCCTTCCTGGTATCACAACACCCGGTGGCATGACCCATCAAGCCATTGAGGATATCTCGGTCATGCGGTCCATTCCCAACATGACAATTTTGGAAACCGGCGACGCAACGGAAGTTGAGAGTATTTGTGAGGCCGCAGATAGTATTGATGGCCCTGTCTATTGCAGAGTGTTACGTGGCAATGTCCCGCGTTTATTTGATACACCTATAGAAGTTGGCAAGATGCGCGAATTATCAATGGGTGATGATATCCTCATTGTTACATCCGGTATAACAACAGAGGAAGCGCTCCGCGCAAGATCTGCGTTGGAGAGTGCGGGAGTTTCAGTTAGACATCTACACCTTAATACAATCAAACCATTTGATGACCAAGCCATGCTAGATCATATCCATTCAGTAAAAGGTGGCGTAATCACACTTGAGAACCACGTCACTGAAGGAGGCATAGGTTCGCTTATTGCAGAGATAATTGCAGATAATGGTGTGGGCAAAAAGCTTGTACGCCTTGGCCTTAAAGACACGTACGCCCACGGAGGATCACGGCCTTACTTGATGAACTATTACGGTCTTGATGCCATTGCCCTCGTAAAAGGTGTCGAAAAACTAACAGGTGAACAACTAGGTATATCAGAGCAAGATTTGGCAACCACACGTGTCGAGGCAGTCCATTCAACCGTTAAGGCGGAGGGTCTTTGATGCAGCGCTTTGAAATTACATACCGCCTTTTTGCGGGTTCGGATGATGATGCACTCGAATTTGCAAATGCTATTGCGTTGGAAAACACCGTTGAAATCCCGCGCGATGTGGTGCCCAAAGGATATATAGAAGATGTGGTTCTTGGTCGCGTTCAAAAAATTGAACCAGAAACTGTGCAAACATGGCAAGCCACAATTGGGTATCATATTGATGCAGCGGGTGAAGAACTGCCGCAATTGCTCAATGTAATTTTCGGAAACGCTTCAATCCTAAAGGGTGTTAAAGTTATCAAGATGTCTTTTAATGATGACGTCAGGTCACTTTTCCCCGGTGCCCGGTTTGGGTCAGAAGGTGTCAGGAACCTAACTGGGAAGTCATCAGGCGGATTTATCTGCCCGGTCATTAAACCTCAAGGTTCAAGCATCGAAGAACTAGCTGAACTTTGTTATCAAACAGCCCTCGCTGGTGCGGATATTGTTAAAGAGGACCATGGCCTATCCAATCAAACCAATGCTCCATTTAAAGAACGAGTTCCAAAGTGTGCAGAAGCAGTTGCCAAAGCAAATGCGATAAGAAAAGCAAATGGTGACGATAGCCAGGCAATCTATCTACCCAACATTGGCGGACATGGTGATCAAGTCGAAGAACTTGCCTTTTTTGCAAAGGCTCACGGAGCAACTGGTTTATTACTCATTCCCGGGTTGTTCGGTTTTGATGCCATGCAACGCCTCGCAAGAAATGAGAATTTTGGACTACCAATTATGGCACATCCTTCTTTCACAGGCCCCTATGTTTTATCAGAAAATACTGGTTACTCGCATGGATGTTTCTTTGGTGATCTTATGCGCCTTTCAGGCGCCGACATCAGCGTATTTCCAAACTATGGCGGGCGTTTTGGTTTCAGCAAAAACGAGTGTATGGAAATAGTAGATGCTTGTAATACGGATACTGGAATTGGCAACAAAATTCTACCAAGTCCCGGCGGTGGGATGAGCCTTGAACGACTACCGGAAATGCATGATACCTATGGAGATGATTGTGTTTATCTTGTCGGAGGTTCGCTGTTACGCTTCAGAGATAAAATCAATGTTGCAATCGAACAAATGAGAACAGCACTTGCATAAGATTGGTTAGGCTCTTACATAACCGCAGTCACATTGATTTTGTAAACTACGGGGACATATGTAAGATGACGGACACTCAAACTAAAGAAACTTTTTCATTTCAAACAGAAGTTGGCCAACTTCTTGATATTGTTGCGGGCTCTCTTTATTCGAACCGAGAAATATTCTTACGTGAGTTGGTTTCCAATGCATCTGACGCATGTGACAAACTTCGCTATGAAGCACTTACAAATTCAGAACTATCTGGTGGCGATCAAGAATTCAAAATTATCATAGCTGCTGATACGAAAGCTAAAACACTCTCTGTTTCTGACAATGGAATTGGTTTAAACCATGATGATCTTTTAGAGACATTGGGAACAATTGCGCGATCAGGGACAAGCAATTTTCTCAATTCGCTTAAAGACGATCAAAAAGCAGACGTCGGTTTGATTGGCCAGTTTGGTGTCGGTTTCTACTCTGCATTTATGGTTGCAGATCGTGTCGATGTCATCACACGCAAAGCAGGTGAAGAGCAAGCTTGGCTTTGGTCATCTGATGGCAAGGGTGAATTTACAATTGAACCCTCCACTCGAGACACAAACGGAACCGACGTTATCTTGCAACTTAAAAAAGATGCAAAAGAGTTTCTCGAAGATGCACGTGTTCGCCACATCATCAAAACCTATTCCGACCATATAAGCTTCCCTGTCCTACTCGGCGATGATGCATTAAATGAAGCCTCAGCTATTTGGACACGCCCCGCCAAGGATATTGCTGAAGAACAACACACCGAATTTTATCGCCATACTGCTCATGCCTTCGACCAGCCATGGATGACTATTCACAATCGCGTTGAAGGTCTTTTGAGCTACACAAACCTTTTATATATCCCATCATCTCCTCCGTTTGATCTTTATGAACCTGAACGCAAGTCTCATGTCAAACTATTCGTAAATCGTGTTTTCATCACCGATGATACCAAGGGTCTGTTGCCAACTTACTTGCGTTTTTTACGTGGCGTTGTCGATTCAGAAGATTTATCGCTCAACGTTTCAAGAGAAATGCTTCAAACCGATCCTAAACTTGCAAAGCTAAAAACTGGCCTTACAAAACGTGTAATTGGTGAGTTGAAAAAGAAAGCTAATAAAGCAGCGAACGAATATGCTGTTTTTTGGAACAATTTCGGAGCTGTCCTCAAGGAGGGGCTGGTTGAAGACCCAAGCCTAAGAGAAAAATTGCTCGAAGTTTGCCGTTTTAAGTCAACAAAAGGCGATGAACTTATTAGCCTCTCTGATTATGTCGAGCGGGTCAAAGTTGGTCAGGATGCGATATTCTATATTGCTGGTGATGACGCAACCAAAATTGCGAACTCACCACATCTTGAGGGTTTTAAAGCCAAAGGAATTGAAGTTTTGCTTCTTTCGGACTCCGTCGATGAGTTCTGGCTGCAGCACGTCACCGAATTTGACGGTAAGGTGTTTAAATCTGTTACCCGCGGTGCGGCTGATTTAGATAAATTCGATGCCGATGATAACAAAAATGACAAGGATGCAGAGGCGCAAACCCCTGGTGTTGAAAAACTAATTGAAACAATTAAATCCGAACTCGGTGAACTCGTCAAAGATGTACGCCCATCCAAACGTTTAACCGATAGTCCTGTTTGTTTGATTGCAGACGAAGGTGACATGGATGTAAACTTGGAACGTTTATTAAAGCAGCATGGGCAGTTACAGCAGGGATCACTTCGTGTGCTTGAACTTAATCCAAACCATGCAATCGTCAAAAAACTATCAGAACGAGCGGGCAAAGATGATGCTTCATCTGATGATTTATTGAAAGACGCGGCTCATCTCCTGCTTGATCAAGCTCGAATTGCAGATGGTGAAGTTCCGGCAGATCCCGTTGAATTTGGACGACGCCTTTCATCAATCATGTCTAACGCGCTTTAAGAATTGGGTGACGGTATTTGCATTGAATTTTCATCCTGTCGGCCTTCTATGCTGGCAGGAAAATTGGTTTATAAACTCCGTAGGCGATAGAAAATACAATCATCTATGCATGCATCAGACAACCATGCGATGAGATTCGAACTCAAATCGATTAAGCCTAACTCGCAAGTGGAGACAGATAGCGAGCGCCACGGCCTGGAAGTAAAGCTCGTGCAGCATGCATAATTGCGTTCGCATCTAACCCATGTAGATGATAGATATCATCGACAGTACCCGCCTGCCCGAAATGTTCCACACCAAGTGATTTAGTGCGATGTCCAGTAACACCACCAAGCCAACTCAAAGCTGCCGGATGTCCATCGGTGATGGTCACTAGACCAGCATCTCTTGACGCCCCCTCAAGAAGTATTTCCACATGTGACCGGGCAGTATCGTCGCCACGTTGCCTTGCCCGTTCGGCGGCCTGCCATCCAGCGTTCAGTCGATCGGCCGACGTGATAGCCAGTACAGCTACATCACGCATATCATCGGCCAAAAGACCAGCAGCTTTGATCGTCTCTGGAGCGACTACACCAGTATATGCCAATATCACGGATGTTGACGCTGTTGGCTCACGTAGCCAATACCCACCAGCTACAATTTCTCTGGTTAGTTGATCAGTCATCTCTCGTTGAAGCTGCTCTTGTGGCAAAGTGGACAAACGTAAATAAATTGATCCACCTTTTTCATCCCGTAGCCAATTCTCTTCATCCTCAGACGCAGCCCCATCACGCTGCATATAGTCAAAACCCCAGCGCATGATAACGCTCAACTCATCGGCATAAGCCGGCTCGAAAGTTGCCAGACCATCCTGCGCCATTCCGATAAGAGGTGTTGAGATAGATTGATGGGCTCCACCTTCATGACTAAGCGTCACCCCCGAAGGTGTAGCCGCAAGCATAAACCGGGCATCTTGATAGCAGGCATAATTGAGCGCATCGAGACCACGGCAAATGAAAGGATCATACACGGTACCCACGGGCAAAAGTCGTTCTCCAAAAAGAGAATGGGAAAGCCCCAAGGCACCGAGAAATGTAAAGAGATTGTTTTCAGCAATACCCAACTCAACATGGCGTCCGTCCATATGGCGCTTCCATTTCTGTGCAGATGGAATTGCATGATCTCGAAATACATCCGCCTGATCAGATTTAGCAAAGAGCCCTGTCTTGTTAATCCACGGCCCCAGGTTGGTCGAGACTGAAACATCTGGTGATGTGGTCACGATCCGTGCAGCCAGTTCCGGCGCGCCAGACGCAATTGAGGAAAGAATTTGCCCAAAGGCTTCCTGTGTCGAAGCTCGTTGTTTGAAGCGAGGCGTGACAGCGACAGTCGTAGATATGTTCGCAGCAGCATAGCGGCGAGAACCTTCAGAACTGAACGACACATCATTCAAAAATGCCTGTATTTCATCACCTTGAATATCAAGTCCAGCAAAAGGTTCCCATTCCTCACCCTCAGCAATTCCCATACCATCGCGCAGACCTTCAATCTGGGTGGTTGTCATGATTCCCGCATGATTGTCCTTGTGGCCAGCTAACGGTAAGCCATGGCCTTTAACAGTATAGCAGATAAAACAAACCGGGCGATCATGATCAATCGCTTTCATTGTCTTGGCGATAAGTTCAGCATCGTGACCTGCAAGGTTGCTCATCAACCGCGCCAACTCATCGTCATTGTGATCAGCAACCAATGCCAGCGCTTCGTTATCACCGGAAAAGTCTGTTTCAAGATGCTCTCGCCAGGCCGCACCGCCCTTAAAGGTAAGTGCCGAGTAAAGACCATTTTCGCAACTGTCGATCCAAGTACGCAGTTTTTTACCACCGGGTCGTTTAAATGCTCCTTGCATCAAAGTGCCATATTTTAGCTCAACAACGTCCCAGCCACATGCGATGAAAATATCACGAAAGCGTGCATTCAAACCTTCGGTTACGACCCCATCTAATGACTGCCGATTATAGTCGATGACCCACCAACAATTGCGCAAATCGTGCTTTGCACCTTCTAGAAGTGCCTCATAAATATTACCCTCGTCAAGTTCAGCATCACCAACCAACGCGATCATCCGTCCCTTTGGCTGATCCAGCCACCCATGCGCGGAAATATAATCCTGTGTCATGCTCGCAAAGGCCGTCATCGCTACGCCCATACCTACAGATCCAGTCGAGAAGTCGACGTCATCCTTATCCTTTGTCCGCGATGGATAGGGTTGCGCGCCCCCCAGTGCACGAAAATCCTGTAGCTGCTGACGCGTCTGATTACCAAGCAAGTACTGAATTGCATGGAAAACAGGACTCGCGTGGGGTTTCACCGCAACGCGATCTTCTGGTCGCAACACATCGAAATATAGTGCATTCAAAATAGCATTCATGGAGGCAGACGATGCCTGATGACCACCAACCTTTATCCGCCCTTTTGTTCGAACATTATTTGCGTTGTGGATCATCCATGACGACAACCAAAGTGTCTTCTTCTCCAGAGCACTACGGATATCAGGCGTAATATTCATCTCATATCGCCAAATCTACTTTTGCATGCTCCAAAGCAGTGCCATCGGATGTAAATAGATGAGCGTTTTCGCGCTGAACACGCAATCCAACCTGTTCACCTGAACGTACCCGAATATTGCCATGCATTCGAACCATCATTGGACCAAGACCGTCAACCTTTAGATAGATATTGGTATCCGAACCTAAATGCTCCACGACATCCACAATGCCAACCAAATCTCCGATATCTACAACATCGACATGCTCTGGACGAATGCCAAGTTCCACAGCACCTTGTGTGTTTGGCAAGTGCGGCAATGTCAGGTCGGTACCGTCTGCAAGTGTTATGCCGGTTCCAGTTGCCGTGCTGCTGACCGGAACGATGTTCATCGTTGGCGAGCCGATAAACTGCGCAACAAACTTGTTCGCCGGTCGTTCATATAGATCAAGCGGACTTCCGATTTGCTGGATGTCACCGCCATTTAAGACAACAATGCGGTCCGCCAAAGTCAGCGCTTCAACTTGGTCATGTGTCACATAGACCATTGTTGATTTCAGTTTTTGATGTAGTCGTGCAATTTCCAGACGCATCTCAACTCTCAACGCGGCATCTAGGTTTGAGAGCGGCTCATCAAACAAAAAGGCTCGCGGGTCACGAATAATGGCGCGGCCCATAGCAACACGCTGGCGTTGTCCGCCAGATAGTGCTTTCGGCAATCGCTTTGTCAACTCCGTCAGGCCCAATGTTGTCGCAGCTTTTTGAATTCGAGAAGCACGTTCCTCTATGGGATCTTTACGAATCTCCATGGAAAAACCCATATTCCGTGCAACATCCATATGCGGATAGAGCGCGTAGGATTGAAACACCATTGCAATATCACGATCACGCGGGCGCACATCGTTCATCCGTTCACCATCAATCAGGAAATCACCGCCTGTAATCGGTTCAAGCCCTGCAATCATGCGCAAAAGCGTAGATTTACCGCAACCTGACGGACCGACGAGGACGATAAATTCGCCATCCTGGATCTCAAGGTTGATGTTGCGCAGAACTTCGACAGAGCCGTAACGTTTCGCAACGTCTTTGAGTTCAATATTTGCCATATCAGGCCTCCTATCCTTTTACTGCACCGGACGTTAAGCCCTGCACGAGGTAGCGTTGAATGAAAATGAAGAATAGACAACTTGGGATTAACGCCAGCACTCCAGCGGCCATCATCTGTCCCCAATCGACTGAGAACTTTGACACAAAAGTCAACAAGCCCACTGGAAAAGTCATCGCATCGTTTTTAGAAATCAGCATGAGAGCGAAAAGAAGCTCTGACCATGCTGCAGTAAAGACGAAACCCAATGTCGCGCCCAGGCCTGGCAATGTCAGCGGAAAAATCACCTTACGTAAAGCTTGAAAACGAGTACAGCCATCCATCATTGCTGCCTCCTCAAGATCCTTTGGAATCCCATCAAAGAAGGATTGCATTAAAAAGGTTGCGAAGGGAACGTTAAATGCTGTGTAGACAATAATTAGCGAGGTAAGTGAATTAAGCAAACCGAGAGATGCTACAATCTTGTAGATCGGCGCTATAATCATCAACAACGGGAACATCTGGGTAATAAGCATGACCGCAATGATGATCCGCTTGCCAGCAAAATCAAATCGGGAGAAAGCATAGCCTGCGCCTGCCGCAACCAAAGTTGTTACTGCCGCTGTGCCAAGTGACACATAGAGTGAGTTTCCAAAATAAGCTAGAAAGTCGGTCTTAAAAAGCACAGACTGAAAATTATCAAACGTCAGTGCAGAAGGCCAAATATGGGTACCTTCCGTGAAGATCATTTGGTCGGGCGTGATCGCTATCTTGAGCAGCCAATAAAGTGGAAATAATGCAAAGGTCAAGTATGCTAAAAGAGCGACGTACTTTCCTGTGGTCACCACGGGATTAGAAGCAGTTATCATAATATCACCTCAGATCTTGACCAGCTTCTTGCGAAGCCAAAGTAGAATGAAAGCATAAATCAGCAAGATACCCAGTAGTGCGACCGCGATCGCAGAGGCATATCCGAAATCAAGTTTACGGAAAGCAGTTGTAAAAATGTAAGAGCTGACAATTTGGGTGGAGTTTGCAGGCCCCCCGCCTGTCATCACGTAAATCAGATCCGCAAAATTTGCGATCCAGATGGTGCGCAACATAACAGTGATGGCAATCATTGGCGCAAGAAATGGCAACGTGATCTTGGTAAATATCTGCCAAACCGACGCGCCGTCGATCTCGGCAGCTTCATAAAGCTCGCTGGGGATCGACTGAAGTGCTGCCAGTAAAGTGATCGCAAAAAACGGGATACCAAACCAGATATTGGCGACAATAGGTCCCCACATTGCTATGTCTGGATCACCCATGATGTTGTACGGCTCAGGCAGGATACCAAGGGCAGTCATCCAATGTGGCAACGGACCAATAACTGGGTTGAATAACCACGCCCAAGTTAATGCAGACAAAAACGTTGGTACAGCCCATGGTAGGAAGACTAGAGCTTGAAATAGCTTTTTACCGTAGAACTTTGTGTTGAGCAGCATCGCTAACCCAAGACCCAACAGAAATTGGAAGGAAATTGACCAGAATGTCCACCAGAAAGTATTTTCCAGAGCAATCCAGAATTTCCGATCAGACCAGAGCGCTTGATAGTTCTCTAACCCCACCCAACCAGTATCAAACGGGTTAAGCAGCTCGATGGCCTGAAAAGAATAGGATATCCCGATAATCAACGGGATCAACATAACAATCCCAATCAGGAGTATAGCTGGCGACAGATAGATAAAGGGTTCTACCATATACTGCCAGTACAGCGAGCGACCTGCCCGGCGTACGCCGGGCGAGGTCTTATTATGTGAACGAGTGATCACTGTTTCGCTTTCCATTTAGCGTATTCATCAGTCAAAAGCTCAGCCCATTCGTCAGCAACGTCTTGCGCTGTGCGCTGACCAAGAAGTGCTTCCTGACTGCTTTCAAGCAAAACGGTACTACCAAAGTAACCCCATTTTTCAAGATATGTAGGCATGACAGTTGGGACATACTGATCCCCATTCAACTCATCAAACCAGCCCTTAAACTGCTCGGTTTTGAAGTGCGGATCTTGATCGGCACCTTCATGAATTGGAATCACACCAACGCGTTTTGACCAAGTGGCATTTGCCTCCGGCTCAGACAGAGCTGCAACAAGATTCCAGGCATCATCTTCATGTTCGGTCGTTTTGAAGATAGACCAACCAGCAAAACCGATCGTCGGGAATGCTTTACCAGACGGACCAACCGGCATCGGAATGACAGCAAAATCTTCTGCAGGCATACGCTCAGAAATAGCAATAAGAGCATCTGGGTCCTGATCTAGGAAAGCACATGTGCCAGAATAAAAACCAGCAACAATTTCATTGAATCCCCAGTTAACACTGTCTTTCGGTGCATTACCACTTTGGTACATATCGATCATGAACTGAATGCCTTCGACTGAACCAGGCTCATTAATCCGGCTTTTACCGTCTTCAGTAAAGAACTCATTAGTACCATTCATGGTAGCGGCAAACATGATCCAGCCATTGGTACCACCAGGACCACCACGAAGGCAGTAACCTGATTTACCATCCAGCTTGGACACCGCGGTAGAAGCAGTCATAAACTCTTCCATTGTTGCTGGAGGGTTTTCAATTCCAGCCTCCGCCAACAATTTCTTATTGTAGAACATTGCACGTAGGTAAAAGCCATAAGGAATCATATAGAGATCCCCAGCTTGAGACCCCATAGCAACGGTTTTATCGGTAAGCGTAGAACCGTGCTTCCATCCAGATACGTGGTCAGCTAGGCTTGCCAATTGACCTGAACCAGCATAAAGCGCTTGCCATGTATCAGGCATTTCAACCACATCAGGCACATCTCCGCCAGCAACCATTGTAGCTAACTTTTCAAATGCCTGTCCCCATGGAAGACTAACGATTTCAACGTTAACTCCAGGATTATCAGTTTCATATTTATCTACGATTCCCTGTAGTACTTTTGTTCGCTCAGGGCTTGTGATGACTTCCACTAACTTCAAGGTCGTGTCGGCATAGGCCGCACTTGCCATCAGCATCGTGGCGGCACAGAGGCCGGTAAGTAGACGTTTCATGTTAATTCCTTCCTATAGTTGATGTTCAGCGTCTTATTATGTGGCGCTTTGGCTTAGGGCGTTTACAAAATCTGCCCAAAGATCTTCTGGGTCTTCCAAACCAAGGCTCAGTCGAACCAAGTTTGGTGAGACACCAAATTTCTGCATTGAATTCTGCTCCCCAGCTTGCGCCAAGCCAACACGAGCCGGCAGCATAAGGCTCTCAAAGCCTCCCCAGCTAACCCCCAGCCGAAAGTGGTTTAAGGCATCAGAAAACTTCGGAATATTAACGCTATCGTCAAACTCGACCGACATTAACCCTGAACGCCCGGTCAGGCCTGGAACAGCATTCGCCCCTGGACTATTTATTTTTCGGACTTGCGGGATTGCTGACAAGCGATCAACAAAAAGATTGGCCGTTGCCTGATGCTGCATCATGCGTATATTGAGCGTACGAAGGCCACGGGTTAACAAAAAGGCTTCGAATGGTGCAAGCTTTGCACCCAAAAGCGATAAAGTCAGGTCACGGATGCGTGCGATGTGGCTAAAGGAGGATACCACAACACCCGCAACCGTGTCCGAATGGCCTGAAATATACTTCGAGGCCGAGTGAATAACGATATCAATGCCCAGTGTTAACGGACGTTGAAACACAGGACTTGCCCAGGAATTATCGACCATAGTTACGGTGCCATGCCGTTTGGCATATTCAGACACCTTTTGCAGATTGATCGGCTGGAAAATAACTGAATTTGGGCTTTCCAGATAGGCCAGATCAACACCGCTCAACAAGTCAGCATCATTCTCAAATGCTTCTGCGGAGTGATAGCTAATCTCTACACCGAATGGACGCAATATTCGTTCCATAAACCGAAACGTGTCTGGATAAACATGCTCAATGCAAGCTATCTTACAACCCGGCTTAACATAGGCCATCAATGTTGACGTAATCGCAGCAATGCCGGAGGCAAAACCAACAGCCGCCTCTCCACTTTCAGCCTTAGTCATGAGGTCTTCAAAAGCCGTTACTGTCGGATTTTGTACCCGCGTGTAAAGAGGTTTATCTGAGATACCAGCCATACGGTCTTCAAAAGCCTGATAACTATCAAAAGAAAAGAGCGAGCTTTGGACAATTGGCGGTGTCATAGCACCATCTTCATCATCAAATACGGTCGCCATTAGCGTCGCGAAATTCTGCTGGTCAGACATTTTGCCCCTCCATAATTTCGCGAACATCATCTTCTACCATATCCATGATCTTCGTCATGATTTCAGCTGCAGACTCTCCATCTCTCTCGGTGATGGCGCGCGCGAGGTCAGGGTGAAGTGGAATAGTTTCCAGACCAAGATGTGGCTGACCAAAAGGTGTTTCATAAATGGCGTTAAACCCCTCTTGAATTTGCCTGATCAATTGTTCAAATAATGGATTCCCAGAAGCTTCATGGATTGCCCTATGAAAACGATGATCGGCAGCTCGCCAATCTTCGCCAGCCTCATAAGCAGCCATTAATTCTGCAACTCTTGCAAGGATAACGCGCGATTGTTGCGTCGTAACGTTGCGAGCAGCAACCCGCACAGCCTCGATCTCAAGGGGGCGTCGAACAGCATGTGTTCTAAGAAGGCTCTCAGCTTCCAGTTTCAACGTAACAGGCAAATGAATATCTTTAGAAGACACCTCAGCAGCAAGCCGTGTTCCTGCCTTCTTGTTGCGTGTAACGATGCCCATATTTTGCCAAGCAATCAACGCTTCGCGAACCTTCGAGCGCCCGACATTGAGCTTCTTGGCAATATCAACTTCTGGAGGCAACCGATCGCCGATCCCAAGCTCCGCACGCTCGATCATGAGTGAAAGTGCCTCAAGCACATCCCGATTTTTATCTGAGCTTTCAAGATGCACAAGGGCATTTGTGGCAGCAGAATCTAGAGTTGTTTTTTTGCGGGTTAGTTCAGACACTCTCAATCCTCAAAATCTGTAGTACTGAAACCTTACACATAATGTCACACAAAATCAACATAATGTATGACATTAAATTTACGCAATAATTTCATATAATTAAGAGAATTAGTGGTAAAATTCGAAATGAATTGAGAATCCACATAAAGGCAAAACTCCCCAAGGTGACATACGACACCATGGGGAGTTTGTGACTTAAACTAAATGAATGTTACAGAAGCGACTGCAAACTAGAAGTTGGACTATCCAACAAAGCAATCTTCGAGAATAACTTCCTTGTTCATTTCTTCATTAAGATTTACCAATTCATCTTGATTTTGAGTAGATTCAGCAAACCAAACATCTTCACTAAGGATAGTCTCACCATTAACTTCAGCAGTAGACTGCATCAATTCACGGCCTTCATCATCAAGAACGATTTTCATATCAGTTGAGATTGAAGATACACCAGCTTCTTTTGCTGTCTGCATTTCACCATCTTCAAGAATCGCATCACCATCATCTATCCAGAGGCCAAGGCCTTCAAGCTCAACGCCGGAAACCATACCGTCACCGTCTTTATCGAAAACTTTCAGCTTTTCATAACCGTTGGCATATTTACCACCTTCGTCTCCAAAAAGAGCAGAACCATCGATTGAACCATTTTCGCCAACCTTCGAAAGGTCGACCAAAACGCCGTCGCCTGAACCATCAACCCATTCAATTGTATCAAGTTCACCATCAGCATCTATATCGAACTGAACTGTGTTAACAACTTCATCATCAACATCTTTTTGATGAGAAGACGTTTCACCCGTTACTCCAATTTCACCGTCGCCGTTAAGATCAAGGACAATTGGCGAGACGCTTGCTTTATGATCTTTAATTGTGACTTCCAGGCAATTGTCTTTAACAAGACAATCTCCGACACTTTCAACTGATAATGTGAAAGTTTCGTTTCCTTCCACATCGCCGTTCGAGCCTTTATTTGTCTTAGCACCAACTTCAACTTCTTTGTTGGCTTGTATAGAGAAGGCTTCAGATGTCTTCTCACCAGCTTTAACAAGAACTTTTACCGTGTCACCACTGACAATCTCACCGTCAGAATCATAGACCAGAAAGTCATGAACAAGATTATCTACACCAACAATATTGTCGCGAGCGTTGCCATCACCGTCAGTATTTCCAGTTCTATAAATTTTGTCGTTGAGCCATACCTTTTCAACATTTTTCTGTTGAGTTTGGTTGGTCGTGTAATAAATTACATCTTCACCTTTAATGGTTCCAGGATTGAAAGGCTGACCATTTTTTACGTTTGGACCATAATAGACATTAAAATCTTTGTAACCTGTGCCGTCAGTTTGCTGTGCCGTATCGGAACCAATTTTCACTGTCACCCATGTATCTTCAGTAACAACTTCATCCAGTTTAACGGTGTATTCTTTAGGTGCATTGGTAAGACCTTCCCAGATCATGCTGCTACCTTCAATCTCAGCGCAAACCTCCTCTGGTTCTGGTTCTGGTTCTGGCGAACAAACGTCTTCTATGGAATACCATTTACATTCACCTTTAAACCAAAAACCGCCAATATCGGATATAGTATCCATGCCGCCATCTGGCTTGGTTACAGAAAAAGTTCCATCACCGTTATCAGTAAATATGTACTCGGAACGTGCACCATCATAATCGATCTGATTATAACCGGCATCACCACCATTGATCACATCATTGTCTTCAGACCCGTTGATGACATCAACACCTTCGCCCGCATTAATTGTATCATCACCATCCGTACCAGATAGATAATCGTCTCCATCAGTTCCCTCAATCGGGCCGCCAGTGTTTCCACCGTCAGTGTCAGATAGGACTTCTGAAAGTGGTTTCCACTCTTGAGAACCTTTAAACCAAAAACCATCAATGTTTTTCAGTGTATCTATGCCACCATCGGGCTTAACCACTGTGACCGAACCATCGTCATTTTTTGTAAATGTATAGTCAGAGGCTGCACCATCATAATCAACCTGATCATATTCAGCTCCGCCACCATCGATGTTATCGTTGCCTTTAGAGCCATTGATGACATCTACACCGCCGCCTGATGAGATATCATCATTAGCATCTGTTCCATCGATATAATCATCTTCTGGGCCGCCGATAATAATATTATTTCCAACTGCAACAACTGGAATGTCATCCGCAAATACAAGTTCAATCGCATCAAGATCACGAAACTCAACAGTTTCCACATCACGCAGTGTGTCAGATGTACCGTCCGGCTTAACAACAGTAATGTCGCCTTCTACATTTCGTGTAAGCGTATAATCACTCGGTCGGCCTAAATATTGTACACTATCGTCGCCAGCCCCAGCTTCATATATGTCATTGCCCGTGTCTGCAATGAACCTATCATCTCCGTCAGTTCCGGTAAATGTTTCATCATCATTGTTTGTGGCCAGAACATCGCTTAAAGGCATCCAAACACCTGCGTCTACAAACCAAAAACCACCAATATTCGAGATGATATCAGTTCCGCCATTTGGCTTCTTTACTGTGACAGTACCATCATTATTTTGGGTGAATGTATAATCGCTTGGGGAACCTGCATAATCTATTTGATTATAACCGGCATCACCGCCATCAATGCGGTCATTACCCGCTGAGCCAATGAACACATCTTGAGCAGAAGTTCCATCCAGTGTGTCGTCAGAAGATGTACCGTTTATTAAGTTTGTCATAGGAGCCTCAAATTGAATTTTGAATTTAAGGGTTTATTTCACAAAAAAACGGGCTTGTGTGTTTAAGCTGTTGTTAACTTTAACACATAAAAGTTGAATTAAATCCGAACAATAGCTCAAACATCACAAGCACAACTAACTTTAGAAACAATCCACTTTACCAAAAACATTACACACATCGTTTGAATGACTAACCTTTGAATTATCACCTGGATCAGTAACCCACTCATAACTTTAATCTATTTTCAGATAATCGCAGCTCACAGAGCTTCCGCGCGGGAACATTTGAAGTGACCGAAGAGCAGTAATCAACATTGTTTGCAATATTTAGCTCATGATATCTCGGTTACTCTTTTTTATACCTTTTGCGCTATAAACACCTGCATATGTTGTAGGAGTAGTGTTGTGGCGTTGTCTCAGGTCTGTCGACCACTGTTAGTTTTTTCAATATTTTCGAATCTTTTGATGTTGGCAGCCCCCCTACATATGTTGCAGATATACGATCGGGTTCTATCTTCAGGCAGTGCTGAGACACTCATCTATATCAGCCTCATTGCCGCAGTAGCGCTTACATTATTCGGTATATGCGAAATGATCCGTGCGCGCATAGCACAGCGCCTGTCAACCCAATTCACAGTGAAGCATGCGGATGCACTATTTGCCGGAATGACGGGTGGTGCGGTGCCGGTTGAAAAATCAAACGAGATCATGAGAAGCTTCAACACAGTGCGAACTTTTCTTGCAAGTCGCTCCCTAATCAGCCTTTATGACGTCCCCTTTTCGCCCTTCTTTTTGCTGCTCCTGTATCTTTTGAACTTTCAGGTCGGCCTATTAACAACCATCGGCGCAGGTATATTGATAGCAGTCGCTTGGCTAAACAAGAAACTGACCAAAGACAGTCAAAAAAAGGCATCACAAACTGGCACCGAGGCAATAGCGTTTGCCAGTGCAATTGCCAGTCGCTCTGAAGATATCCGCGCAATGGGGCTTCTGCCAGCACTTGTCGACCGTTGGGGTAATATGATGGGCGCCGCCATAAACGCTGAAGATGCATCAGTGAAACAAAGCTCTTTCTTTATGGCTTTGAGTAAATCGACACGCCAGATCCTACAAATCACGATAATGGCTTGGGGCGCATGGCTTGTTCTAAATGGCGACATGTCTGGCGGAATGATTTTCGCGGCATCAATGATTTCAGGCAAAGTGCTTCAACCCATTGAACAAATGATCGGCAGCTGGGATGGTATTAATCGTGCACAAAGTGCGTATACTGACCTTGAAAAAGTTCTGTACGGTCAAGAAAACAAAATCGAGAAAATTACTCAACCTGATCCTTCCGGTCACTTAACTATCAGTAATGTCTCTCTTACATTAGACGGTCAAGATAAAAGCCTTGATATTCTTAAAGACATAAATTTCAAAGTATCTCCAGGAGAATTACTGGCCATTATTGGTCCGTCTGGATCAGGGAAATCAACTCTGGCCCGCATTATTGCAGGTGCTGCATCACCATCAACAGGCGAGGTCATGTTAGATGGATGCGTTCAAAAGAACTGGCCAACGGAACAATGGGGGCGTTGGGTCGGTTATGTTGGACAGGAAATTTTGCTGTTTCCAGGAACTGTCGCTGAAAACATTTCTCGCATGTCGAGCGATGAAAATGAAGCACAAATCATAAAAGCTGCACAGCTCGCCGGCGCGCACAATCTCATCAACTCATTCCCCGACGGATACATGACCAAAATCGGCGGTGACGGAGTTCGATTATCAGGTGGACAAAAGCAACGGATTGCGCTCGCGCGAGCTCTTTACAGTTCCCCCAAGCTTCTGATTTTGGATGAGCCAAATGCTCACCTGGATCAAGAAGGCGAAAATATATTAATGAAATCATTAAATCGGCTTAAAAAGTCAGGTGTAGCGATCATCATCGTTACGCAACGCAGAAGCATTCTTAAAACTGCAAACAGAATAATGATGATCAAAGAGGGTCGACAAGTTCCACTTAATGCCAATTCTGAACGGACAAAACCAAAAACTACCGCAAATGCCGGCGAACCTGCTCCATATTCAAGTATCGCAAGACCTTACCCCTATAGAAGTCCGAAGAGTGCCTGATATGAAATTCGTAAAGCAGCTCAGAGATCGGTTCACGGACTATCGAAGGAATGATAAATCATCATCCGAAAAGGCATTACTTCAACCTCATGTAGGACATGAGTCCAAGAAACTAAACTGGAAAGATAATGTTTCAGCGGAAACAGCATCAATTTCCAGAAGAGGCTACATCGCTGTTGGAGTTACACTTTTTATATTTGTTTTGTGGGGAAGCTTCTCATCGATATCCGGTGCAGTGATCGCAAATGGTAAAATCATAATTGCCGGACAAAATAAATTGCTCCAACATCCAACCGGTGGTGTTGTAAGGCAAATCAGTGCCAAGGATGGCGCCTTTTTAAACAAAGGCGATCTAGTCGCCATAATCGATCCATCCGAAGCCATCTCCCAGCTTGCTCAGCTCCGAGCACGTAAAGACCTGTTAATTGCAACACAGAACAGAATTCGTTCTTCCCAAGTGGGCAGAATAGAAACGGCTAACCTTCGAGGTGAAACTTTCTATGGAAATCTGCGAGGCGGCATTTATACAGAAGATAAAACCTACAACGAAGGGATATATCTCGCACAAATTGCAGAACTTAATGCAAGTTCTAACCTGCTCAGCCGGGAATTGTCAGCCCTCAAAAATCAACTATCTGCCCTGGAAAGCGAATATGTAAGTGTTGGAAATCAAGCGGAACGAAATGAGCAACAGCTCGCACTTTTAAGTAAACAACTCAAAAACCTCAATACATTGAGAAACAGCGGATCCATCGCAGAAAACCAGGTTTGGCAGATTGAATCGCAGCGATTGACGACATTAGCACGTCTTGATGAGCTAAAAGGCAGCTCCATTTCGCTTGTTAGTAGAATGGATGAAGTTGAGGATAGGATTGCTGTTCTAAAAGCAACCCGCAAACAAGACAACTCTAGAGAACTCACAGATGTGTTATCAGAACTTGGCAGTATTAAAGAGCGGATCGAAGCGGCAGAGCGGGCGGTCGAATACTCTGAAATAAGAGCACCAGTTTCCGGTACGCTAACGAACCTAACAGCCAATACAGTCGGCGGCGTCATAAATTCATCTGATGTAATTGCAGAGATTGTGCCTTCTGGATCACCAGTACAAGTCGAGGCAAGAATAATGCCCACCGACGTTGCATCAGTCTATATTGATCAAAATGCACGCGTGGTAATAACAGCATTTAATGCACGTCTTGTAGATCCTATCGATGGTAGGGTTAACTACATCTCAGCTGACTCTCAAATTGATCCCAGTACTGGTGAAACATATTTTACCGCACGCATTTCATTGCAACCTGATCAAGAGACTATCAGCCGTGTTCAAGCAGGTATGTACTCGCAAGTTTTCATAGAAACTGAAGCACGCAGCTTCTTCTCTTATGCACTACAGCCTATCACAGACAGTTTTAGAAAAGCATTCCGAGAGAAGTAACCTGTTACGCGAACCAATGGTTACCCCGACATATTGAACGAATTCAAGTGCCTAAACTTCATCTCATAAATTCGGTCTCTAATGCAGTGTAGATATTTTTCCACACTCAAAGTAGCATTGAAATTTAGAGCCTGATTTCCAACAACCAGCCCAACCACGCCAAGCAGATGCATCTCGCATATCCGCTTTACATAATCGCGTCATGCAAGCCCACTCACCAGATTTACATCCGCGAGGCGCTCCATTGGTTATGACTTTCAAACTAGTTTGTAGATAACGATTACTTGTTGGAGTTGGGCGGTTTCCATCAGAAGATTTAGCAAGCTCTATCACAAATTCCAAACCAAGTTTTGCAAACCTGGTTTGGTGTGCACCAGTACTATCCATTACCGAAACCCTATCACGGGGAGAGTGTATCGCTCTATTATATTCTGAAAAAGCGCTTTCAAAAGGAAAGGCTGCGGGGAATTGATGCCTATTCCAAGATGCATGATCAGAACACGCATACCCACATTGGGTATCTGCATATGTAATCCTATGTGCTCCATTCGCATTATACGTACGGATCAGGCGACGTAGAAAATTGGTCGCATTGGGGTTAACATTATCCGTCACAAAATACATATCTCGATTTGAACCTCGAAATCCCGTCATATCAAACTGCAACACACCAACGACATTGCGGTTTTCTCGACGATAACGCGCCGCAATATCACCTGAACCACGAAGGCCAACTTCTTCAGCGGCATAAGCCATGAATTGGATTGTCCGTTTAGGTCGAAAATTCATTTGTGTTAAAACTCTCAAAACTTCACTGACAACCGCAATACCGGAACCATTATCGTCGGCCCCGGGTGCATCATTGTGGTCATTTGCATTCATCGAATCCAGGTGACCACCAATCACGACAATTTCGTCTGGTTTTTCACTCCCGCGTATTGTTGCAACAACACTGTCCTGTAACCAGGAGTGACCAATTCGCTCTACGCTGAAATCACCCCGCCCTGCACCATATCCATTCCACAATGCTTGCACACGTATTGCAGCCTCCTGCCCACCAGAGGTTTGGTAATGACGTGTTCCTAGGTTCTCCATTTGTCGGATTATTGATATAATCGTTGAAGGTTGCACCAAGCCAAGCGCACGATTAACTGGGATTGCCTGATCCAGAGGCTCATTGAATATGCCAACAGCATGGGTGAAATCGGACTGATAAACTGGATTATTTAGCTCAGAAAGCGCAGCTTCACGGCTTTCATGAACAGTATAGCCACCGCAACGGTTGAACTTTTCATGCATTGTCTCGTGCAAGAATGGCGTTAGGTTTGGCTCTATGCGCGCTATGGTACGACCATTTTCCTCAGTATTAATAGCAAAAAGAGGCGCGTCATTTACATCTATAAATTTGCTCGCTAAATCGTTAGTCAACGCCTGTGCCGCATCCGTACCCATAACGATCCATTCTTCGGCATTCGAATTTATACCCTGATCCTCACCACTTTGCGCTATGGCCTGCCCCATGCCATTCAAAACAATTCCACAAAAAACTGCGGCTATATATAATCTACTTCGCATAACAACCACCTTTGATCTTAGAAACTAAAATAGAAAAGGCCCGGCAATTTTGCCGAGCCCCACCCTGGGAGGTTAAAAGAGTTTACGGACCTGACCGCATTCAAAATTACAGGTGTAACTTGAACCTTCTTTCCAACAGCCAGCCCATCCACGCCAAGCAGATTGGTCGCGAAGATCTGCCTTACAAATGCGCGTCATACAACTCCAGTCGCTTGAACTGCACCCGCGCGATGCTGAACTGGAGATAACTCTCAGCGTTGTATAAATATATCGGTTACCTGTTGCTGGTGGTGTCAGATTAATACCCACTTGTTTGAATGCATGGATAACATCAGCTTCTGCATAGCGTAATCTTTTTGCGGCCTTCAAAACCTTGGCTGCGCCATTGCGGAATGTCTCGTTTGGGACCCAATAATTCTGGTTGGCAACCACAAATATATCAAATGCCTTTTTTACATTCCAGCCAGAGCGCTTCGATAATATACAGAAGGCTTTGTTATAGATGCCACTTGAATAATGAACATCCATACCGGGTCGATAGTCACGAATATGCCCGATTGAACGTCCATCAAGAGGCGGATTACACATATATCGCAATGCTTTTCCTGATGCTTTAAAGATATCAGCTCCAGTTTCCAGATCAGGCATAGTGCGCCCAGAGAATAACTGACCGCGGTTCTGCGCAAACCAATATTCTACAGCTTCACCAGCCATGTCAGAAAAGGCTTCATTCATACCACCTGACTCATTACGATAAACCAAACCAGAGTTCTGCTCGGTAAAACCATGCGCAACCTCATGGGCAGTCACATCCATTGATACCAATGGATGAAAACGTGTTGCTCCATCACCAAAGGTCATTTGACGCCCGTTCCAAAATGCATTCTCATAATTGTTGGAATAATGAACTCGCATATGCAGCTGATTGGTCAAAGGGCTGGTGCCATACCAATCCTGAAACATATCAAAGACGACTTTACCGAACCCTTGCGCATCGTTCAAAGGAGAGCGAGCACCATTTATCGGGCGACGCGTATTGTTAAAACAATTATAGGAATAAGCACGGCCTGACCCAGACGTTCTATTATTTAGATCTTCTGTTTTGATGGTCGGTATTTCCATTTTACAGTTATTGCCAGAACGAGTTACTTCAAACTTAGGCGCTGTCCCCGTTCCCCATGTGTATGTTCCCGTTTTGCTATTTCCAGCAGGACCAGTGCCCAACTCAGCGAACTGAATATTGTCGAAGCTATCCAATGTTTCGCCAGTTTCTGCATCGATTATTGTCACAGGGCGCGCTGGTTTTAGCCCGCCACCATCATCAATCACCGTGGTGAAAAACGAGGTAACATACGACAGGCGTAATTGTTGATCTGATGTGACAAAGTATACAAGGGATGATTCCTCGTTCTCAAACGGTGCAAGCTCAGAGCTTTCTTCATTACTCAATGCTGCTCTGGGCGTAAGACGTGTTAATGCTTCTTTGGCCCGCTCTAACGCCTGGTCTGCAGAAAGTGTAGCAGTCGGAGCACCCGACTCTTCTGGCTCTATATCAAAAACTGCTGTGCCTTCTAAACCAATGGATCGTCCCGTTTCATCTTGTTCAACAATCACAAGCTGGTTCCAGATAGGAATACCATTGAGTGTTTGAGTGAACCTCGAAGTTCGCCCGGCATTATTTGGAAGCGTATTGCTTTTCTCCAATGTAAGACTGGATGATTGATCTAATCCAATCGCATTCGCGGTCGCTTCGCCGAGAGCTTCAGGTGAACCGGACGATTCTGCAAGTCCCGTCAGATTTGATGCAAATTCGCTAATGTTGCGAACTTCTGCACTTAATACACTGGAAGTGAGCAGAGCTGTTATGGTCGTGGCCAGCAATGTGACCTTTGTAACGGATATCATTATCTCTTCCTTTCCATCTTAAAATTAGAACGCGTTGCGAGTTTGGCCACATTCAAAATAGCAGATAAATTTGCTACCCTTCTTCCAACAACCAGCCCAGCCGCGCCAAGCGCTTTGCGTCCGTAGGTCGGCTTTGCAAAGGCGTGTCATGCAGTTCCAATTACCACTGCTACAGCCACGCGTATTACCATTGCTGATAACGCGAAGGGTTGTATAGATGTAGCGCTTGGCAGCTGCCGTTGCAGCCTCACTATCAGCGGCAGACATGTGTCCGTCAGCGCCAGGTTGTTGACCTTCAGGTTCAGCAAACGACACTTCATTGCCAGCGGCTTCAGCGTCAGCGAATAAGGAGGAAATTGCCTCCGGCATATCCTCAGGCGCAGCAGCATCTTGCGCAACCGCAATGTTGGACAATCCAAATGAAAAGGCAACTGCGCCTACAATAAATGCGGACTTTAGGTATTCAAACATGATGTTTCTCCTGTGCGATTTTCACGAAATTAAAGGTGAATCCTCCACCCGTAATCATGAAACCAAATCAGGGCTCTTTTTGCGTCACCCATTAGGGGGACGGATGCCAAAAAGAGTTACAAAACAACTTCTCTATATCTAAATTGCAAAACCTATGATCTGCATTTTCCTCAAAGAGTTTTTAAATATTCCACCAGTTCCAAACGTTCCTCATGAGACAGTTCCGATGATCCGTATTCATGGCCTGAATTGTAATTTCCCGGAATTGGATTTCCAAATTCATCAACAATATCAAAGCGAAATGGCAACAAACTAGTGCCATCGGAAAATGTTGTAATCGGAGAATCGTCAGTTTTAAAACCTACTCGCTCCGCATCGAACTCACGAGAGCCAACATGAAAACTTAAAGGACGGTCCGTGGATTTCGGCTCACGCATTGTTTCACCATCTTTCAGAACTGTGCGCAAATGTGAAGGTAGAAGCAAGTCGTAGAGAGTTGGAACGGACCCATTATGGAGATAAGGAGCCGTTGCCCATATGCCATTTAAGGGGCGCGCTTTATACGCCACGATCGTTGCATCATCACTAGCATTTTCTGATGTTAAGCAAGCCTTCGCGAGAACCTGTTTATCGGATGACGAGCTACCGGGAAGATATTGCTTTCCTGTATCTGCTTCATCTGGGGGAGCACCCCTGAACCCACCGATCACATCTCCAATCACACTATCAAGCACCTCATCAAGTTTACCAATAACGACACCCGCTGCCGCGTTTTTTAGCATGAAAGTTGTGCTATCAGTCTCCTTAATCGGATCACCTTTTATGATGAAAGGTTTTCTGTTTTCATAACGTCCAGCCTTAGCCATATGCAACAACGTGTTGCAGGCAAGCATGACATCAGTGCCCGCTTCTTCTACGCCAGACATTGTTACCTTTATAGGAGAAGTGATATCCCCCTGTTCCAAATCTTCATGACATTGCGCACATTTTTGCGACAGGAAATGTTCACGCCCCCTTTCCGCCTTTTCCCGATCAATTGCTCCAAACACATTTTCCGGCCATAAAGGGGAGCCAAGTTTTTCAAGTGTCTGTTCCAGATCAATCATCTCTTTCACGCGAACGCTGGAGTCATAACCCAAAAAATCAGGCTTCCATTTTCTATTGATTTCCACATGAGCAAAAACGCCGATCACCTCTGAAATATTGCGAATTAGCCCGCCAACATCGGTTGTCTTTCCAAAGATTGGTAACTTCACAATTTCACCGGCAATACCGTTCCATTGAATTTTGTCTTGCTGGGATGTATTCCAGATATGAGGATAACTTGCGGGCGCATTAGATTTTACTAGTTGATCAATCTGCCCACCTTTTCCAATATAAGTGACTTTGTTAAGGATATGCCCTTGCGCATCAAGACGACCGTAACCGTAGCGGACGTCTGAGTTATTCATCTCCAATAACTGCCCACGATATGTGGCAAGTTCCATGACTTGTGCTTGCAGTGTTTTTCGTTCACCCATGCTATGGCTTGAACCTAGAACCTGATTTGCAAATCGATTGAGCTTGTCTTCATCTGTCGAGGTCGCGACCAAGGATTTATGGAGATCCTCGAGCATCATTTGAAAATCGGCGAGTGTTGGTGCACCTTCCACGCGTACTGTTTTACCGCCAAACCTAATATCCGTCGTATGGCAGGCCGAGCAATTTAAGCCAAGCCATTCTTGACGCATAATGCGCCCTGCACAAATATTTGGAAATGTTTGACACATCATGTCCGCACTTCTCTTTGGATCATAATCAACAACAAATCCAACAGGTAACCCATGAGGGTTTACCGATGAGCGAGCGTCTGAAAGATATCCATACCGTTCAATATTCCTAGGCGAAAGGAATGGTTCACCGCTATTGGCCTCCTCAAGTGCCTTCATCCACGCTAAAGGTATAAGACGCGAACCTTGACTTGTCCGATACCAAAATGCCCGATCTGCCTCACTCCAATTTTGATCAAGACATTCTATAACATTTGAACAGGGAGATGCCGCACTTGCAGTATTTATGAAAGCCGCATTCATAAACGGAATGCTCATTGCCGCAAGAAGCGTTAATGTGAAAATTGAGATCGGTCTCATGATCATCTGTCAGTTTCCTTCGGTTGGGGCAGCGGTACTTGCGCCTTCTGTTTCATTATTCATAGAATTCGAGTTTTCCGGAATTGGAGTCGTTTCAGGATCAGATGCTTCTGGCTCGTTACTTGTGGTTGGCAAAAAACTGGTAATAATCGGGACAATTTTTTCCGCTCTAACGGCGCGGTTCACTTGCGAATAAGTGCCAAAACTTGTCCGGCCCCAATGATGAAGGCCAACCACATCACCATTTTTATCAATAACCGGAGAACCCGATGAACCACCTAATGTGTCACAACGGTGCGAAAAATCTGTCTGTTCTGCTCGCCCGGGAGAAATAGCTTCTGCAACTTCACATCCAAGCGCAGATATCTGTTTTGCTTCACCGGCAGGGTGTTGGAGAATGAAAACGGCTTGACCCGATTTTGGGGCCGTTGGTGAAAATGCCAATGTACCCCATCGTAAACCAGGCTTGCCCTCAATTCGCAATAGCGCCATATCATGGTCGTCATCCACACTTTCGACCTTGGTGCAAGAATACTGTTCCATACCCGGAATGCGCCCAGCCTGATCATAAGCGTAGCCGAATATAACTTTAGTCGTATCACAACGTTCCTGATCTGCAACGCAATGTTGATTTGTCATGAGCAAATCATTATCGATCAAAAACCCTGTGCAAGTTTCGCGTACTGTACCTTGTTGGCGTTTTACTAAAAAAGAGAGTTTAGCAACGCTACCGCGAGCGCGTTCTGCAACATCAAGAAAGTCTCCATTATATTTATACAGATGTTCGCGATCATCCGTTCCTACAACCGACTCTAGCGTTCGCCCTTCTCGGTCAAATGAGATCTGTTCAATTGTAAAACTAAGAGAACCTTTGCGATTACCATAAACGTAAAGCCCAATAGACTGACCGACACTTAAATCAGTCCAAACCGATGTACTAACTCCGATTGATTCTGCCGTTAATGTTTGCAGCACTGCGCCGGAATGATTGATGATTTCAATCTGAAAAAAGTCATCTGCATCATAGGTAATATCTGAAATTTTCAACTGCACCATTTTAGCACCAGGACGAAGCTCGCTATAGGCCCATACCGCAGCACCACGCGAATTGTTAGCACTGCTTTCCTCCGGTGGCGGCGGATATTTAACCCCCAACGCCTCAACAACGCCTTCGATATGAGGAACGGAAAGTAACGGCACCGGTGCCTCACCCTGCGCAGCTACGGGAGCGGATACAAGACAGATAAAACCAAAACTCAATACCGTAATTAAGCGAGACATAACGGAGTTACTCCTATTCCAACGCTTTAATAAAATCGCGAACATCCCGGAGAGGAAAATTATGAAAACTGCCAGCAGCGCGAGTAGAGCAATTCTTTACGAATTCAGCTTTGAAATTCATTTTTCGATCAAGGTCATCATCTTTCAATCGATAATTCTGCTGCCTGAGTTTAGACTGAGGCATATCCATAATAAGACGTGTGTCAGCATTACTATTGTAGAAGATTCGAAGAATTTCTGTGACCTCTATACGATGTTCACTCGTGCCCGTTTCCTTTGCCTTGGAACGAATTTCATCATCTCCAGATAGATTATCAAATCGTCCACGCATTTCGCACCCGTCGGCAAGCCGAACGAAATCATGTGCAAAGTCTAAAGCTAGGCGTGCATTGATCAACGTCGCTGAGGATGCATGAAGCAGATCACTATCCAGAATGGCCGTCGTGACAAGTCTCCGTTTAATTTGCTTAAAATCACGTATGCCCATGCGCATCAAATAACTTACAACAGACGTTACAACTGGTGCAGCTTGCGAAGTTCCCGAAAGCGCACCCATCTGATCACCGGCAACAGGTGCAACCAGGTCCGCCCCAATTGCACCAATTTCGTGAAATGCCGCACCAATATTGGTTCCAGGCAGGATCGAAAGTGTGCCATCTTCCTGATGGTCAAGCGCCACAACAGATATAACATTGTCGCTTTGAATACATGCAGGCACAATCGAGCAGGATACATCTTCATCACCCGTTCCCGCCGGGGCAACAAATAATACATTTCGTTTATATTGTTTGATCGCATCAACCAATGGCGTGCTTCCAGACCGAGGCCAAGACAGACTGATATTGACTAAATCGGGGCCATGGATGGCCATGCTTTTGATTGTATCAGTTAAGGCTCGCGTTTTCTCAGGACCGTTTGGTACAGCAATATGATAAATTGTAACCGGAGGTTCTTCAATTTGCGGATTAGGCGTGATCGGTAAATTGGGATCCATTGCAAGCGCCAAATCTGCTAATAAGCCTAGCGTGTGAGTTCCATGATTTCCCTGTGCCAAAACAACCGGATTGTAGTTACCGCAATCAGACATCTCAATTGTCGGCTCGGCATGTATAGCATCTTCTACAACGTCAGTTCCCTCAGTGTCGGACACTGGTTGCACTAACGGAGTGTTCGCTCCGTTGGTATCTGACGAAGCAACTTCATGCGGAATATCAGTTGTTTCTGAATGTACACTTGATGATGTCTCTGTCGAAGGTTCCATTGGGGGAAACACTACTGTTTCAAAAGTACCTTCATCAGTCCAACGCTTTAGTTTAAGTTGCCCGCTTTGTACAAATTGGCGGAATATACAATGATCGAGCTGTGCCTCCTCATCCACATGAACAATCCGAATAGGACGAATAGGTAAACCATCCTGCCAAGAACGAAACGGCTTGCCGTTGTCTTCAATTAAACCCATTAATCTGCGGCTAAGCATACTTTTTTCCAGCGATTCCGTCTTAGCCGAGCGCTGGATTAAAACCCGCTGTGAGAATTGATCTGAATCACCAACAAGGCTTTCAAGTTTGATAGATTCAATTGCCAAATCCACATCAAGTGTCGGAATTGCAACAAGCCAACTGTCACTATCCTTTGTTCCGATTTTCCGCAAAAATGAAGGGTTAGCAATGGCCTCGTAGCGATTTAGGTCAGCATTACCATCATCAATAAATCGATAGATAACCGGTTCCTCAGCTTCCCATGCCCCCTTTTCAATTCGGCTACGACAATGTTCCTTATTATTTGGAAATTTCCGACAAAATAGCTGCAAAAAATCGGATGTCTGTTCAAATACCGCCTCGGTTTTTGAAAGAGATAACTCATACTTTGAACGAACTCCAAAATCATAATCGAGCTTTAATTCAACATCAGGCACGATCATTTTTCGACCGGGCCAGGCGCCAGCCCAGTTTCCTGTCGATACCACAGTACCGGAAATAGTTGCTAAATCCTGCACAGAGTCCTTCTGGCTTGCAGAACGTATTTTTCGATTGCATATATCAGCATTCAAATCACAAAGCAGACTGTCTAAGATTTCAGGAGCATAATTGGTTAGCCATTTGGGCCAGGCACCTGCGCGAATGAGAACATCGGAAACACGATCACCGGATTGTATAGTTTCAAGCCGCGTGGGTAGCGCATTTTTCTCATGAAGCAGAACATATAAACGAGCAAGCTCTCTTTGGACTTCATCACGACTAATGACTTCTTGTCGCCAGTCAAAAGTCTCTTGTGACAAAGAAGCTTGTTCCGCGCTCGCCTTATTTTGGAAACTCACAAAGCACACAAACACCAACAACGATAATAGCAACCGATGAATGCAATTCATGCTTTTATCCTCCCATAGGTTTAAAAATTAGCTACCCTTTAAAACTCCGTCATCACCCGATTGGGGGATGGATTGTTCATCGTTTTCTTTTATGATGATTTGATTAGAATATTGTAGAGCCAACCGCATAAGCTGCGTTCGGTTTGAGGACATTGTTTTTTGCAAGACGCATTTAACCTGCGTATTGACAGTTTCCCGTGAACGTTCTCTTTGCTCGCTAATCTCGCTGTTGGTTAGACCCAGCGTCAGCAATTCTAAAACTTCAGCTTCTGTCGGTGTCAACGAAAAAAACCGCGCCATGCCTTCGGTATCAATATCAATATCTAAGCTCGTGTCGAGCGAGAATATTGCATAACCATTCAATGTTTCGCCATTCATGAAATTTGGTTCTTTAAGCGGGCAAACTTCAATGCAGAGGGCATTTTCATGATGAGCAAGTGGTTGAAGCAAAGCCTCTTTTCTAGGTCGGGCACCAAAAAGACCATGTGCGTTGATATCGGAGAACAGACGCGAGAGGCGCTCATTTTCTTTGTCTAGTCTTGCAACAAGTCGGTTCTCGGCGGTGAGTTGAAACGCACCATAACAATCCATCTGTCTTTGAAATTCAGTATTGGAAAATAGCAACTCACCTCTGCGATCAAGAAGTGCAACACCAACACGTAACTGGTCGTAACCCTTAGATAGTAAATCACTTTTCTGATTTAAACGACTAGTATGTCGCCCGATATTCAACGCTTTAGCAATATGCGGCAAAACACGATTAAGAATCCTAAGACGCTCACCACTAGGGAAGCTTGATTTTTCAGAGAACTGTAATGCAAATCGATCTGCGGAAATTCTGTCTTTGTTTAGGAGGCCACCCATACGATAAAAAATCCCGAAATCACGCATCGCAGCAGCATTTGCACGTTTCATAAGTTCATCTCGAGATGGAGCAAGCACGTCATCGCGCACCAGTTCCACATGGTCCAACTCTCGTGAATGGCGCGCAAAAAGTGCTTGATCTTCCAATTCAAGCAAGCGGTATTCAACAAGGTATTGGCGAACTAAATCAGCTTGATAGTTGGAACTAAAATATGTTGCATTCAATACTTCCTGACCATAACGATTTTCAACATCAAAAACGAATGCTCCCCGAGCGTCGATAAGTTCGGCGAGTCGATGCAAAATACCTGGCCATTGCTCAGGATCCAAAGTAGCATCGTATATATCGAGTATCAGTTCCGATTCCACAACTGGCCCTCCATCCGACGAACTAGAGCACTCACATCTAAGGCTGCACTCAGCGCTGCAATATTGCAATTCGTGTACCTTTGAGAGTTCCCACTATAGTTCATAAACCACAAAAAATGAAATCGAGCTTGTTTTTTCTTCAATTACTCCAGCCGTTTAACACAATTTCTAACCGCGAGTACTGGCCAGACTAAGTTATAATAGTGCAAATGTAGCTAGTAGTCTTTCTCAAAGAAGATGCCCAATGATGACTTACCATCGGAGCCAACCGAACCACGTGCCGTCAAACTATCAGTAATATCGAGATTTATTGTTGCCTCGGTTTCTTTACCCGCTTGCACACCCAGATACACATTATCAGAGATATATTTTCCTGCTTTGACGGCCGCATTACCTTGATCATCTTGCACAATATCAACATCATCAAGACCAGTGCTTTTGCGCAAACCATCAACAAGCGACGGACTATTTCCTCCGGTTAATTCACTTGCAACAGATGCAAGTTTTACGATCTGAGCCGGAGATAGATCAGTCAAATTTCTGCCAAATATGATTTTGGCTAAAACTTCATCTTCAGGTAGTTCAGGGCTGGAAGAAAATGTTACTTTCAGGTCTGATGCGGTTCCACGTAATTGAATAGAAGCTAATGTGTCTCCTGCTTGCGTGGTCGCAACAAAGTTGAGTAACGGGTCCAAGTCACCCGCAAGCGTTATAGTTCCGCTCTGCAGGTCAAGACGCTGCCCTAACAGAGAAAGGCGTCCGCGACGTAGTGTAAAGCTTCCCAACGGTACGATATTATCGAGTGAACCGGAAAGGCCAAGACTGCCTCCAAGCTCGGCATCCAAACCACGACCTCTGACAAAGATTTGATTTGGAGCATTAATATTAAGTTGAAGTCTTATGCTTGCGCCCTGATTGCCAGTGTCTTTTTGCGGTGTTACAGCCTTAATTCGATCAAGTGTTTTTTGAACTTTTTTATCGGCATTAATATGCTCTATATCAACCAAGTTAATCTCTGAGGCAAAACTCTCTGGCACGACTATTTCTGTATGCCCGAGATTTAAGTTCCCAGATAGTAAAGGTGTAGCTAGAAGGTCACCATTTATAACGAGGTCGCCGTTCACACTTGTGTCAAACGTTTCACCATCACTGTACTTAGCCGAACGCATTTGAATGTTCAGGTTTGCAGGTAGTTGACCAGTTAACCCAACACGACCACTGGCAGAAACAGAACCACCACTTGCAAAATTGCCGCTAAAAGTAACATCTGCTGATTTGGACTTATCAAGTTTCAAGCCAACCCGAACGCCATTTATGCGTAGATTTGACAGTGGGTCGACAATTGTTCCACCCTCCAGCGAGACCTGACCAGACGCATCAGGATTGTTCAACGAGCCCGACACCTTTGCTGAGAGTTGCGCTATTCCGCCTAATTGCGTGCCCCGATCGATTAGAAAAATATCGGCTATCTCGAGTGGCGCCGTACCATCAAGATTGATATCTAACCCACTATCAGAAAGAGGGATTTTACCATTTGCATTTATCGCAAGCGCTTGTTTGTTCTGAATTCTAAAACTTGTCAGTGACACAACATTATTCGCAAAACCTCCATCACCCGAAAAGCTTAATGGAGAAAGCCCGAAACTCCTCATCTGACGAGTAGTTACACCCTGGCCATTAGCATTGAATGCGATTTTGAGATTATCAGATGATCCTGAAATCTTCGCACTTGCGCCCACGATACCATCTGCACCCAAAGTTGCCTGCAATGCATTAGCTATATTCAGAGGCAGTGATTGCGCAATGATGTCAATATTAACCTGCTCATTTGCAATCCCTTTCACTTCAATAAATCCACCGCCAACGTTCAACTTAGTTGGCTCAATCTGAATAGATTTGCTTTGTAGTGTGATGCGGCTCTGAGAGGCCAGTGCGGCATTGGCTATATTTGATTTTAGTTCAAGTTCATCAATCAGAACCTCAGTTAAATCACCAACTTGATTAACACTACCAGACGTATTCACATGTGCCGAATTTCGCGCAAGTTCAGAGACCAATTCAAATTTGGTAAGCGAGCCTTCATTATCAATTCTAGCTGATAAGTTCTTTGCCTCAATACCCCCGACAACAATTCCCAGTGCACTAACAACTGCGTCTACTTTGGGCTGGTTTAATAAATCTTGAGCCTTAAAATTAATATTGGCACTCGCAATTTCCAGAGCATCAACACGAAATGCGGCCGCACCAAATTCACCGCTTGCCGACTGTGTATTATTGTTTGCTGCATTGAGTGTGAATTTACCATCAATAGATCCAGATGCTTCAATCAACCCAAATGCTGCGATGGCTGAGATATCCTGACTTTTAATAGCAAGGTCAGACTGCATTAATCCGGTTGCTTTATTCCTTGCAAATCTGCCTTTGATATGGCTCTGCCCTACTTGAGCAATAAAGTCATCAAGACGAACTGCTATTTCATCCAACTCTAAATGACCACTTATGCTTACTGCATGTTTTGCCAAAGTCCCCCTCGATGAAAGCTGACCTTTAAGATCAGAACCATTTGTTTGGCCTTCAAATATCAAAGCCAGATCGCTCACGTTTTGCTTTGCAAGTCGACCATCTGGCAAACCAAGTACGACATTCAAATTGAATGGAGATTGCTCCCCAAGTAAATCGATATCTAATGCAGCCTGTCCTGACGAATCTTTATCAAGCACATTTATATCAATGATCTTCGCTTGGGCAGATAAATCAGCAACCTCACTCGATAGGTTGCCGTTGATCGTGACATTCGTCTGTCTATTTTTTAGTGATAATCCATCAACCACTAAACCATCTTTCCCACGTGCAACTTTGCCCGTTAGCTCTGTCACACCTTGAAGCAACTGATCTACTTGATCGGACCCACTTTTCAGGTCTTCTCCACGCCCATCAATAGTCAGATTAAACCCGCGGCTAAAAGGCAGTACATCCCCATTAACTGCTAGTTTAACTGAACCATTCAAATTAGTTTCGGTGACAGATGAAAAACTGTTTAGATCATCCGCCTCGACAGTAACATTCCCATTAAACGTATTATCAAAGAAGGCGCCGCTTGCGAGTAGCTTATATGTCTCGCCAAGAATATTGAAACGAGATATTTTGACAGGTGAGTTAGATTGCCAGTCACCATCAAATTGTAGCTTTATACTTCTGCCAATTGCCTCAGCCAACCCTTGATCAGGAGATGCAATTTCACTGGCCAATCCATCTACATCAAAACTAATTTCGCGCGTTTTGGTCTCATTTTCTGTCAAGATAGTGCCGAACGCATCTACCATCACATTCTTGATCGAAACATCCTTACTGGCATAGTCAATAAGATTGAGTTTACCATTCCAGATATTCTGCGATGTAGCATCGTAATTGATATCGAGAGTGGCAGATTGAATAGTGCTTTTATTCGTATCATCCGGCAGCTGGAGTCGTTCACCGGAAGAACTGCCCAACTTACCTTGCAATTTCAGCGCATTTAAAAAACCATCTGATGTCATGTTAGCACTTGCGAGTAACTTAACTGCGCCAGAATTCAGGTTTGAGTTTAGCAATCGAAATCCACCATCATTCAAAAATGCAAACTTCGCTTTCAACTCACTTTGCTCACCAAAAAAAGCACGTTGATTTTCGGGTAGTACTTTCGACAATGGACCATTTAAATTGGCACTAACATGCAAACCGTCCTGAACATTTGCAAAATTGGCATTTCCATCCAAGATACGCTCATTCGCAACGTCAAATGCCAGAACGACTTCGAGTTCAGACAGGGGAGCGTTCCCTGCGATCTTCAATTTAAGAGGTGGCTTCTGAGGAATATTCATTAACGAGGCGATGATACCATTCTCTGGTTCACTCAGATCAACATCTAAAAATAACGTTTTGGCTTTACCCTCGTATCGCGCAATTGCCTTCAATTCACCGCCAATTTCATCCAATCGATTAATTTCCAAATCGAGATCAAATGATCCCTCATCCAAGATCATTTTTCCGGCAATACTGACCTTAGATGCAAGGTCAATGACATCTGGGCCAAACTCAACCAACGGCAAATCCAGATCTTCCAGCAAAACAGCAACTGGTAATTCCGGTATAGCAAATGAACCGCTTTCGGGTGCGGGCAAACCCTCTTCGGGAAGAGGCTTACGAAGAATGTTAATTTTCTCGGCTTTTAATGTATCGACAACCAAACGTCCACGAAGCAAGGCCGATCGTGTCCAAACTAGTTTTGGTTTTGATATCTCAAGCCAAATACCGTCAGCATCCGATATTGTAATACTATCCAACGATACGTCCGATGATAAAGCCCCATCCAAACCGTTAAGTTTGATCTGATAGCTCGGTGATGATATTTGCTCTTCGACATATTTGATGAGTGCAGAACGTTCATTGTCCTGACTATATACAACAAGCACTCCAACCACTAAAGTCGCCAACATTCCGATAAATGAGATAATCGCTTTTTTAATCAAAATGCCTGTCCTATACCGGCAAAAATACCAAATTTTGGATCACCACTTTTGGGATTAATTGGCACAGCAACATCCACTCTAATAGGCCCTAACCCCGTGTAATATCGCACACCAAGTCCGGCGCTTACTCGAAAATCTTGAGAAAAATCAATAATCGGATCTTTGCCAACAACGGCGGCATCCGTAAAGGCAACGACACCAAAACTATCGTTAAGCTTCTGTCGCAATTCCACGCTTGTTTCCAAAACTGAACGACCACCGGAAACATTGCCTGAATTGTCAGTTATACCAATATTGTTAAAGCCAAACCCGCGTGCTGATCCGCCTCCGCCGGCAAGATATAAGAAGTTTGTTGGCACTTCACTACGCGTAGGCCCAACAAGCGTCCCGATTTTAGCGCGAGCAGCCAATACCGTTTTTGCTTCTTTATCAACGGCATAATAGGCTCTTACTTCCGCATTTACCCGTGCACCTGCATTTTTAAATTTTGTTTCATAAAACGGTTTGGCATCAAGTTTTGCGAAAATACCGTCCGTTGGTTCTATCTTGCTGTCTCGACCATCAAAGGTCACATTCCCGGTTAATCCCAGCGTTGAGAAATTTCGTGTTCCGAAAGCATCTTTAAAGCGTGAATATTCGTAAAATCCACCGCCTTCGACGCTAATTTCATCAGTATATATATGAGATAGAACTGAGGAGCCGCCACCTGTTTCGCCTTCAAATGCAGTATTGAACTCTCGGGCAGCAAAGAGATTAGAAATCCATGTTGTGTTTGGTGTAAAGACGCCGGGCTTTGTAAATGTGGCACCGAGTTTAAAGTCCAGTTGATTTACATTAAAGCTCGAACCTAGTCCCCCAATTTCACCCTCAACCCGAAGTCGCTCTGCTTTGCCCAGCAGGTTTCTATGTAGCCAGAAAGCACTCAAGCCCACACCATCTGTAGATGAGAGCGTTGCTCCTAAACCTACTCGACGCGGTTTCTTTTCCTTAACTGACGCATTTATCGGTATCGAACCATCGGAGTTCATATTCTCACCAGTTTCAACTTTTCGAACTGAAAACACATCAAGCTTATCAAGGCGTTTCTTCGCACGTTCGATATCATCAGGATCATATTCTTGGCCCGACCGCAAACCAATCATATATTCGATGAAATCCCGATCAACATTTTCCGCACCATCAACGGTAACGTCGCCATAAGTTGCTTTCAAACCTGGGTCGATACTCAGGCTAACATTGAGTATATTCTCATCATGGCGGGCTTTCACACTTTGGGTGCCAATTTTGGCGTTCGGATATCCTTGCTGCCGCCAGCGCTCTATCTCAAACCGGGCAGCAGAGCCAACATGACCCGCTTTTGCAATATCCCCCGTGGCAACAAACAATGAAGTTGGTCGCTCAACGATGTCTCCTTTGTCAGTGGTATCAGGTGCCTGATTGAAAATTTCGAACTTGCCAAACCGATAGATATTGCCGGAATCCACCTTGATTTGGACCGTAGAATTATTGGGAATCTCGTCACCGGGCTTCAGGTCAGAAGCTTGCCGTCCATTGACACGAATAGAAATCTCGCCACCGTAAAAACCTTCATTATAAAGGCCAGCCAATATTCGTCGATAATCGCCTTTCGCACGTGTAATCAATCCCGCAGCACCGGCAACTGCCTTATCTTCTCCTCGGACAAGCTCAGAGGTTAATTTTAAGGAGTTTTCCAAATCCTGGGAGGCAACACCATGGACAGTAAACTGAACGGTATAACTTTTTGGATCAATAACATCCGCGTTGTCACCCTCGGCGTTTTTACAAGAACCACTTAAACAAAAGCCAAATAATTCCAGCGCACCGGCCTGGGGCAACGCTACAACATTGAGCATTATTATCCATGAGGCCAACATGGCCTTTCTGCTCTTCGTCAAGTTGTTCTCTTTCCAAAAACGCTGGCATACAATTACGCATAATAAAAACACTAAAATTGTAGCCTAATCATGGTTTATATTTGATGAATTACACATCTGACGTCAACTTAATGTGTTTCAATACGAAAATTATTTCTAAGAAAGTGAGTATTTGTCTCGAATATATGAAACATGACACCAGCTACATTCTACTCTTTTCATACCTATAAAGCTTAAGCATAGACCAAGTACCCACAAACGGACCTAAGGCCAGGATAGAAAATGTCCAGCGCCAACTGCCAAATATGTTGGCTAAATGCGGCATCAACCAAACCACGAAAATGGTGATAGCAAAGCCTACACCCATCTGAAACGCTAATGCTGTTCCAATAAATGATGTGTCAGCATTTTCACTTACCGATGCCGAAAATTGAGCGCTGTCAGCAACAACAGTGAAACCCCAAATTATTGCCACAACAAAAAACAGCCATGCTGGGCCATCAAAAAATACGCCGATCAAAATCGCACAACTGCCAGAGATAATCATACATCCGGCAGTCGTCAGGCTTCTTCCAATTTTATCTGCAACAACACCAGCGATAACACAACTCGGAGCACCCAACGCGACCACACAAAACGTCAATACTGACGCATTCCAATCGGAAACCATGCTTTGTTTTGCAGCGATAGCGTAAGATAAAAACCACGCCCACATAGCATATAACTCCCACATATGGCCGAAATACCCAAGGTTCGCGAGCATAACAGGCCTATCTCTTAACATTCGGCCTAGTTGACGAGGATTAACCTTAGCTGGCGCAGGTTTATGCGGACCCTCTTGCAACAAAGCGATGAAGATTACTGATCCTACTATGCAGCCAAGTGTACTAACCACAATGACCGATTGCCAATCGAACCCAAATTCGACAGCGCGAATGAAATGCGGCAGAGCAGAACCAAGGGTAAGCGCCCCAACCATTGTTCCCATTGCAAGCCCTCTGCCCCTGATAAACCAACTTGCTATAAATTTCATGGCAGGTGGATAGACACCCGACAACGCAATACCCGTTAAAAACCTCGACACGATAATCCATGTCGTGCCTGGCTCCAACAAAATGATTGCGTTCGCAAGGCCCGCGCACAGCGCAGAGCATGCCATCAACCTTTGCGGGCGAACAACATCGGCCAATGATAAAATACTGGCACTAAGAGCCCCAACTACAAAACCTGCCTGTACGCCATTTGTAAGCCATGCCAGCTCACTTGCATTTAAGTTGAACGCGTCCTGAAGATCGGGAATAATAGCCGTTGCTGAAAACCAGGTTGTCAACGTGAGAATAACGCCCAAAGCGGTAATTCCCATCACGATCCATTTGTTCTTCTCTTGATGTGTTGCCATCAAAAAGGCTCCTCTGAGCCAAAAGGCCTCACGGTTAATTCCGCAGACAATAAAGGTATCGATCGATGCGTCAATCAAACAAAGATGAAAATGGATAACACTTTTGAGAGCAATAACCGATCTACATCAAAGACTTCAGATCTGTTTCTGGATTTGCGACCAGCACCGGATCGGGTGATTTTCCATTTTCTATCATGCGTCTTCCAATCATAAATTCGCGAGGCGCATTCATGGCATCCACTGCCAAAAGCGTCTCACCCGCATAATACCAATGCGATATGGATTGAGGTTGCGCATTACTGCGTACAACAACACGGTCAAAACCCGTATTTAGTCCAGCAATTTGTAATTTAATATCAAACTGGTCAGACCAGAACCATGGCTTGGCAACATATTCTGTCTGCGCACCCATAATATTCCCAGCAATCGCTTCTGCTTGGCCAATTGCATTGGGGACACTCTCAAGTCGTATGCGTTTATCATTAAATGGAAATGAAGCGCAATCTCCCGCTGCCCAAATATGGGGATGAGATGTGCGGCCATACGCATCCGTCTCAATGCCATTTTCAATTTTTATACCTACGTCTTCAGCCAAAGTAATATTAGGGCGAATGCCAATACCCACAAGGACAAAATCTACATCGAGTGTCTCGCCATTCGAAAGTTCAGCACCACGTACAATGCCCTCTCCAATTAATCTGTTCAAACCAACACCCTCATGGATCGTCACACCATGATTTTGATGAAGCTGACGAAAATAATCGGATGTTTCAGGTGCCGCTACGCGCTGTAGGATGCGATCAGCCATCTCTACAACAGTGACATCAAGGCCTTTCTTCGCAGATACCGCTGCGGCTTCCAATCCGATGTAACCACCGCCGACTATCAAAACCTTATGTCCTTCGACAAACTCGGGCGCCATAGCATCAATGTCAGCAAGTGTCCGGATGGAATAAACTCTTTGTAGCGAACCACCCATCGACGTTGGCAGTGCAATTGGTGACGACCCAGTCGTCAAAATCAACTCATCATAATTTAATGTCTCATCGCCAACACAAACAACTTGCTTAGCTGGGTCCATCGACTTTACCGTTGCTCCTAAAATAAGGCGAATATTATTGTCTTCATAACTCGCCTTCGGCTTTAATAACAATCGATCTTGTTCCAGCTCACCGAGCAGATAAGCTTTTGATAATGGCGGCCTTTGGTAGGGCGCATATGCCTCTTCACCAATAAGTGTAATGGAACCCTCATAACCAAGTGCGCGAAGTTTGAATGCCGCAGAGCTACCAGCTTGCCCAGCTCCAATGATAATAATATTGCTCATCCGTAGTAACAGCCTCTAGATTTCGACATATTCGTCATCGTTCGTAATACACATAACTATTTGCAAGAAAATATATGTTCGGCAACAAAAACCGCAGAACTTTTATAAGCTCCACGGTCTTTATCACAGAAACAAGTTTAGTGTTGAAGTGTAATCATAGTCCCCATTTTGCGGCAGTCGCCTCAAAGAAGCCTTGTGTTTTTTTCAACTCAATCCAACTGTTGATGTAGTTAATCCAAACCTGGTCATCTTGTGGCAAAAGCATAGCAATAGGTGTAGGTGCACGTGCTGTCGATACACCGATTTGACGTAAATTCGGGAACTTCGTCAACAATGTAGAACCTTCAATATTCGACGTGATGAAGACATCTGACCGGCCAGACAAAACTTCTTGGAAACCGCGCGCAGGCGCTTCAACAACGGTAATCTCTGAATCAGGGAACCATTCACGAACGCTTTTTTCAAATGTCGTACCAAGCGTTGTTGCTACCTTCACATCGCCTTTATTGATTGATTCCCAATCACTAAAACGAGCTGCTTTATCATCGGTAGTAAATGGCAATATCTCGACAGAGATGTAGCTATGTGAATAACCCGCAGCTTTCAAGCGCGATGGGCTAATTGAGGCAGAACCTGTTGCATGATAGTTGCCAGCAACAACACCATTGACCAGTGTTTTCCAATCTGTTGGCACAAATTCAAGCTCGACACCCAAATCTGCCGCAAGTTGCGTCATAACATCGATATCATAACCTTTATAGGAATTAGTTGCTGGATCACGAACCGACATCGGATTCCAGTCGCCAGTCGTCCCAATTTTCAAGACACCATTGCTCAGGATATCATTCAGTGCTGATTGAGCATTAACAGGCCCGGCCATTGCAAAAGTGATGCAGGCCAGCGCTAGACCCAATCGTTTCATTAATCGCATAATATCGATTCCTCTTTAAATAACTTTTTGTTTATTTGCATTGTCGCATTATCTCACTACGAATTCTATTTTGTATAGCTTTACATGAAAATCAAGTAACAATAACGCTAGCCGACATTTCGAGGAGAGCACCATGTCAGAAAATGAACTAGCAATTGAGATTTCGGCGTTGAACAAGTGGTACGGTGATTTTCAAGCACTAAAAGATGTGAATCTAACTGTTGCAAATGGCGAACGCATAGTCGTTTGTGGCCCTTCTGGCTCTGGAAAATCTACATTAATCAGATGTGTAAACTCTTTAGAAGAACGCGATTCTGGAAAAATTATAGTCGATGGAATTGAGATGAAGTGTCAAACTTCAGTAAATGAGATACGTTCTGAAGTCGGTATGGTTTTTCAACAGTTTAATCTCTTTCCTCATCTAACAATATTAGAGAACCTAACACTCGGTCCGATCAAAGCACGTGGAATGTCCAAAACTGATGCTGAAGAACGAGCCATGAAATATCTCGAACGAGTGCGCATTCCTGATCAAGCACACAAAAAGCCAGCGGCTCTGTCTGGTGGACAACAACAACGTGTCGCAATCGCAAGATCTTTATGTATGGAACCAAAGATCATGCTTTTTGATGAACCAACATCTTCACTTGATCCTGAAATGATTTCAGAAGTGTTAGACGTGATTGTAGATCTTGCTGAAGAGGGAATGACAATGATCTGTGTTACACACGAGATGGGCTTCGCGCGCCGTGCCGCTGACAGAATGATTTTTATGGATTATGGCGAGATCATAGAAACGGGAACGCCGGAACAATTTTTTGAAGCACCTAAAACAGAGCGCTGCAAGCAGTTCTTGAGCCAGATTTTGCAACACTAGGTACAACCCAATGAAAATAAAAGTCATTCTCTCATTCATTGCCATCTTGTCCCTAACAGGCTGTGCTTCAAATTCTGGAAATTGGGGGTGGTATGTCATCGATCCCACGACACCCAACGGCTATACCAACATCAAATTCTTGTTAAACGGCTTTGGCTCGACAATCTTGTTATCAGTGATTGCGGCCATACTATCGATGGTTATTGGTATGGTCGTGGCATTGCCGGGTATGTCTGGCAATCGATGGGTGCGTTTGCCATCGCGAACCTACATCGAATTTGTACGGGCAATTCCGCTATTGCCGATGCTTTTCTGGGTTTTTTACGGACTTCCGGTCGTGCTAAAATCAATAGGAATTAACATAAGCATAGATGCCTTCTGGGGCGCCATTATCACATTGGCCATATCTGACAGTGCCTTTACCGCCGAGATCTATCGCTCGGGCATCCAGTCGATAAGCAAGGGGCAGACGGAAGCTGCAAAAACGGTTGGACTAAACTACGCGCAAACCATGCGTTATGTTGTACTACCACAAGCTATCAGACGCATCCTGCCGCCATTGGCAAATCAATTCATCTACATTGTTAAAATGTCCGCATTTGCATCTGTCATCGGAATGCAAGAGCTCACCCGCCGTGCCAACGAACTTGTGGTGACCGAATATCGCCCACTGGAAATTTATACGCTTTTGATTTTAGAATATCTGGTTCTGGTACTTATCATAAGTTTTTTTGTTCGATGGCTAGAACGCAAAATGGGCTCCGATGAAAGCAAACAATAACAAAAACGGCAGCTAAAAATAGCTGCCGTTCTACATTTATATTTATTGAAATAACTCTAGCCAAGAGTTGGCATTGTAAATTCAGGATCAGACCTCTGACCAGACGGCCAACGTGTTGTCGTGGTTTTAATTCGAGTATAAAACCGAACACCTTCCATTCCGTGCATATGATGATCGCCAAAGATGGAAGCTTTCCATCCACCGAAACTATGAAACGCCATCGGCACTGGGATCGGAACATTGATCCCAACCATTCCAACTTCAATGTCTTGACTAAAGTTCCGCGCTACATCCCCATCACGGGTAAATACCGCAGTACCATTGGCATATTCATGACCATGGATAAGATCAACTGCTTCTTGATAAGATTTTTTACGCACTACTGACAAAACAGGGCCGAATATTTCTTCCTTATAGCAGGTCATATCTTCGGTCACATTATCAAGCAAAGTTCCTCCGATGAAATATCCATCTTCATATCCCTGCATATCCTGCTTAAAGGTACGGCCATCGACAACAACTTTTGCGCCTTGTGCTTCACCACTATCGATATAGCCACGAACTTTATTAAGGTGCTGCTCGGTTACCAACGGTCCCATTTCAGAAGTTCTATCGGCAGCTGGGCCAACTTTAAGTGCTTTAATCTGAGGTTCCAGCTTTTCTATCAGCGCATCAGCCACCGCATCCGTTACAGGAACCGCAACAGAAATAGCCATGCAACGTTCACCAGCAGAGCCGTATCCTGCACCCATTAGCGCACTTGCCGCCATGTCTAAATCAGCATCCGGCATAATGATCATATGATTTTTGGCACCACCAAGCGCCTGAACGCGCTTACCATTACTTGTACCAGTTTGATAAATATATTGCGCAATCGGCGTTGAACCAACAAAACTAACAGCTTTGACATCTGCATTGGTCAAAAGCGCATCAACAGCCTCTTTATCGCCTTGCACAACATTAAATACGCCATCTGGCAGACCAGCTTCTTTCAGCCATTCAGCCATTAATAATGAAACAGACGGATCACGTTCAGATGGTTTGAGAACAAATGTGTTACCAGTCACCAATGCGATAGGCCACATCCACATAGGAACCATTGCCGGAAAGTTAAATGGTGTAATCCCTGCACAAACACCCAGTGATTGGCGGATCATATGACTATCAACACCAGTACCGACATTCTCAGAAAATTCGCCCTTTAAGAAACTTGGTGCGCTTGTCGCAAATTCGACAACTTCCAAACCGCGTGTCACTTCACCCAAAGCATCATCATGGGTTTTGCCATGTTCAGATGAGATTGCCTCTGCCATTTGATCCGCGCGTTCCCACAAAATGGACTTAAAACGATCCATTATTCGAGCGCGACGTAATGCTGGTGTTTTCGACCACTCAGGCCAAGCAGCTTTAGCAGCAGCAACAACTGCATCGACTTCGGCAGATGAAGCAAGCGCGACAGTCTTTTCCGACGTTCCTGTAGCAGGGTTAAATACGGGCTGCGAACGTCCGGATGTACCAGCAACGAAAGCACCATTCATAAAATGAGCAATCTCAGTCATATTATTCTCCTTTGGTTGCCGCCAACTTATCGACATTTAATATCCGCGTATATATACAATAAGCATGACTTGATATTCATAAATGTAGGTAACATCATGAACTGGGACGATGCAAAATACTTCTTAGCAGTCGCACGCGCAGGCCAAATGTTAAGTGCCGCAAGTCGGTTGGGTGTAAGCCAAGCTACGTTAAGTCGCCGTATAACATCGCTCGAACAGGCTTTGGACTGCAGATTATTTGATCGCAGCACCGGTGGCTGCATTTTGACCAATAACGGCAATATGCTTTTAGAGGTAGCTGAGCGAATAGAAGCAGAGTTCATCAACGTTCCCACATTGGTAAGGGGTTCCCAAAGTGATGTTTCAGGCACAGTTCGAATTGGTGCACCCGATGGTTTCGGCGTGGCTTTTCTATCCCGACACCTGCATCATTTAACGACGGAAAACCCTGACCTTGATGTCCAACTTGTTCCCATTCCCCGGAGCTTTTCCTTATCACAACGGGAAGCTGATATTGCCGTTATGGTAGGGCGGCCAGAAAAGGGACGCCTGCTTTCACGAAAATTAGTAGATTACTCGCTTGGGCTTTATGCATCCAAAGCCTATCTGGAGCAGTCGGGAGTACCCACCACCTTAGCTGATTTATCAGAACACAAACTTATCGGATATGTAGAGGATCTCATCTTTGCACCTGCACTAAACTATACCTCTGACTTCTTACGCGGTTGGCATTCCAAAATTGAGATATCCAGCGCTCTGGGTCAGTTCGAGGCTGTTAAATCAGGTGCCGGAATTGGCGTCCTGCATGATTTCATGGCATTATCCGACGAAAGCATAGTGCGCCTATTCCCGCAAAACTCAGTCCACCGCAGCTACTACACCGTTTGGCATGAAAGTATGAAAAACACACGCCGAATTGCCACCGTTGCTCAATTTCTTGATAAAATTGCACTCACCAATAAATCACTCTTTTGTCCAGAGTTTGCAAACTCATAAAACATCTAGCTGCGAATAAATTCAACCGATGGCGTTTGCTGTAAAAGGGAAATACTATAGTCCGCCGTGGGGCCAGCAAAAAACGCCTCAACATCGCCAGTCTCAACCAGAGTGCCATTCTTCAAGACAGCAACTCGGTCAGACATTTGCCTGATCACCGCCAAATTGTGACTTATAAACAAGATCGAAAGCCCGAAACTATCTTGAATATCTTTCAAGAGGTTGAGCATCTGGGCTTGTATTGAAACATCAAGCGCTGACGTGGGTTCATCGCAAATTAAAAACTCTGGTCGAGCAACAAGCGCACGCGCCACTGCGATACGCTGGCGTTGCCCGCCAGAAAATTGGTGCGGAAATTTCAACATGGCTCGTTGGGGCATTTCAACAAGCTCCAATACCGAGGCAATGATCTTACGTCTTTCCTCATTATCAGATGCAAGCTTAAAAAAACGAATAGGCTCACCTATGATATTCTCAACACTTCGACGATTATTAAGTGACGAGTAAGGATCTTGAAAAATCATCTGGATTTTTCGACGTGCATCATGATCTCGCGGACGACGGCGACCATAGCCCAATGCCTCTCCTTCAAACTCTATTGTGCCCGCGGAAGGTTTAACAAGACCGACAATTGATTTTGCAAGAGTAGATTTTCCAGACCCACTCTCACCGATAACACCAACTGTTTCACCACGCCGAACTTCCAAGGACACATCCTTTAGCGCTTTAAAGCCAATTTTCTTCTGCCATACAAATGGAGCCTGCGAATGAAAAGTTACATCTACATTTTGAACCGATAAAACAATATCCGTATTTGCCTCAGATCTTGAGCCACTAAGGAGCCAATCAGAGGCGAATTCCGATGAGGCACCTTCAACGCGCCAGAGGAGTTCTGGTGTTGAAAGCTCAGGTTTGTCTGCCAGAATATTTGTAAACCGATCGAGTTTCTGACCAAGCTGCGGGACTGCGGCCATCAACGCTTTAGTGTATTCTTCTGAAGGTGATTGCAACACTTGTTGCGTGGGGCCACTTTCCACTAATTCGCCATTACGAAGAACAGTTACATTATCGGTTATCTTCGCAATTACACCGATATCGTGCGTGATAAGAATGAAACCGACTTTTCGCTTATCGGCAAGTTCTCTTATCAAATCCAATATTTGGTTTTGAATGGCAACATCAAGAGCCGTTGTTGGCTCATCGGCAACAATTAAGTCGGGATTGGTACAAAGCGCCAAAGCAATAACAACACGCTGCCTCATTCCTCCAGAAAACTGGTGCGGATAGTCGCCCATCCGCGCTTCGGCATCGTGAATGCCTGTCTCTGCCAGCAATTGAATTGCCTCTTGGCGTGCTTCTTTAACCCCAAGCTTTGAATGTTGCCGAATAGTTTCAATCAACTGATCTTCAATGGTAAGAAGCGGGTTCAAAGACGTTTGAGGGTCCTGAAAAATCATTGAAATTTTTGCGCCACGTATTTTATGATACGCGCTTTGCGATATTGCGCGCAAATCCATCCCTTGAAAATCAACAGTACCTTCTGCGATATAACCCGGGTTTGGAATAAGCCCAATGATCGCCGCACCAATGGTTGATTTACCCGCGCCAGACTCACCAACAAGACCATGAATTTCGCCAGGCTCCAACGATAGGTTTATATTTTTAATCGCCTGAAAAATCCCAAACCGCGTTGGATATTCAACCGTTAAATTCTGTAGATTCAATAATGCACCCATCAACGAAGCCTCGGATTTAAAACAGTTCGCGCAAAATCACCAAGGATATTGATTGAAATAATAAGAACAATGAGCATCATGGAAGGAAAAACGACAATCCACCACTCGCCGGAAAATATATATTCAGTACCTATGCGAATAAGGGTTCCAAGAGACGGTTGATTTGGCGGAACACCAACACCCAGAAAACTTAATGTTGCCTCCAGTAATATCGCGACAGCTAAATCGACTGTTCCGATAACCAGGAGCGGACCCATAATATTGGGCAATATTGCAACTGCCATAATCCGAATCGGGTGCAGCCCCATAATCTCAGCCGCTTGAACATATTCTTTATTGCGCTCGACAAAGGTTGACGCACGGGCGGTTCGTGCAAAATTAACCCATAGCGAAAGTCCAATTGCTATGGTCAAGACCACGAGCAAAAGGTCTTCATGTTGTTCACGTGGCAAAATCCCCCGAGCAATCCCATCAACCAAAAGCGCAGTTAGAATCGCTGGTAAACTTAACTGGACATCAGCTATTCTCATGATTACTGAATCAAATTTCCCGCCTACATATCCAGCAACTATTCCTAGGCTTGTACCAACCACTGCTGCAAAAATAACGGAAAACAAACCAACCATTAGGGATAGACGCGTGCCATATAATATGGATGAGAATAGATCTCGCCCCTGATCATCCGTTCCAATAAAATAACGAGGATCTCCACCATCCGAAAAACTCGGCGGCAGAAAGCTATCCAGAATATCAAACGTTGCCAGATCATAAGGATCTGTTGGAGAAAGGAGTGGAGCAAAAATTGCAGATAGGATCGAAAGTGCAGCTATAACAAACGCAATCTGACTGATGCGAGAATTTAAAAACAAGTAGATCAGCTCATTTTCCAACTTGATACGCTGCCAGTATTTAATCATTACGCAGCCTCCGCTTTAAGGCGAACACGCGGGTCTATGACGAAATAGAGCACATCTACGATCAGATTGATGATGACGAAAATCAACGCAATCACCACAAGGTAAACAGACATAACTGGAATATCGACATACTTGATACTATCAAGAAACAACAAACCCATACCCGGCCACTGAAACACGCTTTCCGTCACAATAGAAAACGCTATAACACCACCGAATTGTAGGCCAATAATTGTGACAACAGGTATCATCGAATTGCCCAGTGCGTGCCTATAATGCACAGTGCGATAATCAATACCGCGCGCGATCGCAAACTTGATAAAGTCAGTATTCATCACGTCTTGCATTTCAGACCGCACTAAACGCATGGTGAGCGTGAGTTGATAAATCCCGAGAGTGAGAGCCGGTAAAATAAGTGCCCGCAAACCATCAATAGTTAGAAAGTTTGTTCGCCACCAGCCAATTTGAACCGTTTCGCCACGCCCAAAAGTCGGCAACCATCCAAGCTGTACACCAAAAATAAAGATCAGAAATATTCCAATAACAAATGTTGGAATTGATATCCCGATAAGGGTCGAGACTAGAATAGAATTTGCCAAGACACCATCATTCTTAAGCGCTGTGTAAACACCGGCTGGCACTCCAACAATCAGAGATATCAGAAGCGACACGAGGCCAAGTTCAATTGTAGCAGGTATTCTTGCAAGCAACATCTCACCAATCGGCTGGCGCGTGCGATAGGAGAATCCAAATTCACCTTCAACGAGATTGCCCAAAAATCGCAGATATTGTGAAATAATGGGATCATTTAGTCCAAGCTGTTGACGTAAGCGCTCTTGATCTTCAATCGAAGTTTCCTGTCCAACCATCACAGCAACAGGGTCGCCCACAAACCGAAACAAGGCAAATGCCAATAAGCTTACAGCAAGCATGACAAATATTGATTGTATTAAACGTCGAACAACAAAACCTGTCATAAAGCACTCCCAATCGAGTGATCTTGCCAAGTTAAATTGCATTTGGCTAGCGAAATTTTAAACTAGTCACGAGAGATTACATATGCTTAGCTCCCGCTACGCCTCACCCGATCAAAAACCATTAGTGGGAGAACTATGATGAAAATACTAGGCATTTCCGGAGCTGCACTCATTACGCTGTCGCTCTCAGTCAGCTCTTTGTCAGCTGAAACATTTAGATGGGCCGGTAAAACTGACCCGCAAACTATGGATCCGCACGCTGTTAGCTCAGCGCCCGTGCTCGGATTTCTTAATAATATTTACGAAGGCCTTGTTCGCAGAAACAAGCAAATGAAGATCGAAGCATCTCTTGCGGAAAGCTGGGAACCGCTGGGTTTAGATGGCTGGCGCTTTAACCTGCGAAAGGGTGTTAAATTTCAGGACGGATCAGACTTCAATGCAGAAGATGTAATGTTTTCTTATGAGCGCGCTGCCTCGGAAGAATCGGACGTACGCTCCTGGTTTGCAGTTGTATCTGAAGTCATCGTGCAAGATGATTATACAATCGATTTCATGACCAAAGCGCCCAACCCACTCTTTCCAAATAGTATCGCGAATTTCCTGATCATGGATAAGACATGGACGGAGAGCAATGACGCGGCACGACCTTCAAAAGAAGCTGAAAACTTTGCGACACGTAACGCAAACGGAACCGGCGCTTTTGCATTAACATCTCGCGATCCCGGTGTACGCACAACCTTGGCACCATATGCAGGTTGGTGGGGTGAAATGGAAAGCAATGTAACTGAAGCCATCTATACTCCGATTGGCGAGGCTTCAACAGGAATTGCCGCACTTTTGTCCGGCGAAATAGATATGATCGAGCCAATTCCTCTACAAGATGTACCACGCATGAAGCAACGTTCTGGCTTTACTGTGCATGAAGGGGTGGAAGCACGTGTTTTGATGTTTGGTTTCGGTCATGAATCAAATGTGCTTAAATATTCAAATGAAACAAGTGACAAAAATCCGTTTCAGGATGCACGTGTCCGTAAGGCCATCTATCAAGCTATTGATGTGAACGCATTAACAAGCAAAGTTATGCGCGGAACAGCTGCACCAGCATCCCAACTCGTATCTAAAGATATGCAAGGATATTCAACAAGTTTGGCGGATCGCTTTCCACTTGATGTCGAGGCATCTAAGAAATTACTCGCCGAAGCAGGGTATCCAAATGGGTTTTCCTTCGGTCTCATGTGCCCGAATGATCGGTATATAAATGACGAAGCTATTTGTCGTACAACAGCGTCTATGCTCGCAAAAATTGGTGTTGAAGCTAAATTAACAACGATGCCGGTCCGTAGTTATTGGTCCGAACTGCGCGCAGATAATTTCGACATGTATCTTCTTGGATGGGCACCAGGTACATTTGATGCAGAGCAACCATTGCGCTTTCTTGCATCGACGCCAAACAAAGAGAAAAAACTTGGTTCCTGGAACTTCGGCGGTTACTCAAATGCGCGAGTTGATGAATTGCTGCCGATGATACAAACGGAAATTGACGATGCAAAACGTCAAGCTATGATTGATGAAGCTCACAAGCTCATTCAAGATGAAGTTGCTTATATTCCGATGTATGTTCAACCGCTTATCTGGGCGACAAAAGATAATATTTCTTTGACACAACGAACAGATAATTTCTTTATTCTACGCTGGGTAACAGTCAACTAAACCAGAATATACTATCGAATAAAAACCCGCTATATGCGGGTTTTTTATTAAGCGACGCGAACTCCACCAACCCAAAGACCTCTCGTCAGCGGCAAGCTCTCAATAAGGCCGAACCTGAGCAAATCAGCACGCTTTCCAACTTCTAAAACCCCACGATCATCTAAACTTGCTGCTTTTGCAGGAGCGGCAGTTGCTTTGGCTAGACCATTAGCCATATTGCCGCTTTCAAGTCCAAGACGCACGCAAGCAGCGAGAAGAGACGATGGCGCATAATCTGAACTGAATATATCAAGCAAATCATGCTCCACTAACTCATGCGCGGCAACATTGCCGGAGTGAGAACCGCCCCGCAGCAGATTTGGTGCACCCATCATAACACCGATACGACTTGCATTACATTCGCGAGCAGCTTCCAAAGTTGTTGGGAACTCCGCAACACCAACGCCTATTTTAACTGATTCGACAACATCACTTTGTGTTGTATCATCATGGCTGGCGAGAATAGCACCTAGATTACGACCCATCTCTGCTGCTGCCTTATTGTGCTTCTCGCCATTCTCCTGCTGAAGCTTTCTCAATCTACCAAAATGGGCGTAAATTTCATCATCCGTCATAGAGTGTTTGCCGCGGAGATATTCAGCCAGTTTTTCCGTATCACGAAATTGTCTTTGCCCGGGCGTGTGATCCATAAGACTTACAATTCCGACTTGGTCATTTTGATCGAATTCTTCTATTTCTTCGAGAAGCGTTTCAGAACAAATTTCCGCCCGTAGATGCAGAAGGTGGTTTATGCGAAGCATGTTCTGATTGCGCATGAAACTTATATTCGTTGCAACTTCACGCGCATATTTTTTATACCCACCGCGTTTTCCTTCAGATGGAAGTGAACCGACGCGCAATGCATCAAAAACTGTCGTGATTCCTACGCTCGCCAGTTCCGCATCATGTGATGAAATAGCAGCATATGGCGGCCAATGCGCACCGGGGCGTGGCTGTAAGTGCCGCTCCAGATTATCCGTGTGAAGCTCCACAAGTCCGGGAGACAAATAATCCCCTTCGCAATCGATACTATTGCCAGCGCTTATTACACCGGATGTATCAATATCCGCAATCAATCCATTTTCTACACGGAGAGAGCCTTTTACAATCTCATGACCAAGAACAAGATTTGCATTCGTGAAAACAACATCATCTGATGCAAGTAAGTTGTTTTGACTATCTATAACCTGATGATTGTTCATACAAAATCCTATATCGTAATAATGCTGTAATATTACAGTGTTTGATGGGGTTAAACTAAATATGGAACAGTTTTATGACGACTTATAATCGCCTTGCCATTTTTTATGCACCAGCAAGCAAAAGCCCCTTGGCGCAATTTGGCTCTAAATGGTTGGGTTGGGATGTTGAAAAAGCGAGCAATGCCAAGCATCCTGATATCCAGTCTCTTCCAGCACCCATATCGGAAATCGTAGCAACGCCGCAAAAATATGGATTTCATGGTACGTTGAAGGCTCCCTTTAAACTGAACCCAACAAAATCCTGCGATGAATTGCGCACAGCTCTGCAAACATTCTGCAAAAATACACCCAAATTTACCATTGGAAAAATGAAAGTGGCACAGTTGGGAAACTTCGTGGCGATTATTCAAAAAAATCAGTCCATGGAATTGCGCAATTTGGCGGCAACAATTGTCGAGCATTTTGAAGAATTTAGAGCTCCATTGAGCGAAAGCGATATCGCCAAACGTCGAAGGGCTAACCTCACCCAAAGACAGGATGAATTGATGCTTAGATGGGGCTACCCTTACGTTTTTGAAGAATTCAAATTTCATCTCACCCTCACTGGAAGACTTGATGAAAATGACGCAGAAACCACGAAGAACATCTTATCTGAACATCTATCGGACATACTAAGCAAACCACTCAAAGCGGATGATATTTGTCTGTATGGAGAACGTAATGATGGAAAATTTGAAATCATTGAACGGTTTCCTCTTTGCAGCGAATGACTTTTTTAAGCTGGTCCACCGCAACTTGTAGCTCACCATCATTTGAAATCGTCACGACATTACTGCCCACCGGAGCTTTATAATTTGCTCTACTCAAACGATTTTGTACATCATCCGCAGATTCTCGCCCGCGCTCAGTAAGTCGCTTTTCAAGCGTTTCCTGACTTGCCAAAATCATGACAACTTTCAAATCAGGATATTTTTCTTCTGCTGCTGGCAATGCAGCCCTTGAACCATTGAACAAAACAGTTCGCCCTATACGTAAATAATCATCAATTACCGCCGGTACACCATAGTTCAATCCATGAGCTGTCCACTCCAATGCAAACTCTCCATCGGATTGTCGTTGCATAAATTCTTCTTGGCTTACCCCGATAAAGTCCTCCCCCCCAGCGTCACCCGGTCGTGTGATAATACGTTTGGCTAATACAATATCAGGGCATTGAACCTTAAGCGTTTGCATTATTGTGTCTTTACCAACCCCAGACGGGCCGACAATCGCAACGAGTTGTCCTTTGATATCACTCATCATGCGGCAACTTTTGGTGTGAATACTGAAACATCAATTTGCTGATCACAAACCCGGTCTCGAGCCGCTTCATCATGAAAAATACCAATAATCGCGGCACCGCGTGCTTTTGCCTCTTCAATAAGAGATAATACGGTTTCACGGTTCTTAGCATCCAAACTAGCTGTTGGCTCATCCAGCAACATCGCCGGATATGTATGCGCAAAACCGCGTGCGATATTAACGCGCTGCTGCTCACCACCGGAGAATGTGAGTGGCGACAATTGCCATAGATTTTGCGGTATCCGAAGCCTTGCAAGAAGATCTTTAGCACGCGCTTCTGCTACATCCACGTCAACACCAATCTTAAGTAATGGCTCCGCCACAACATTGAGCGTTGAAACACGAGGTACAACGCGCAAGAACTGGCTGACATAACCAAGTGTTGTCTTGCGAAGCTCTATAATATCTCTGGGCTCAGCCTGCACAACATCAAGTTCGCCGATGAGAATTTGCCCATCTTGAGTTAGGTAATTTCCGTAGATCATCCGCATAAGTGTTGATTTACCAGAGCCAGAATTCCCCGTAAGCGCCACGCATTCACCCGCTTTTACAACAAGATTTGCGTCACGCATAACATTGATAGACGTAGCGCCCTGATTATGGAGCGTGAAGGTTTTTGATACGTTCTTAATCTCAATCATATTACACCTGTAGAACCGATGATACGAGCAATTGTGTGTAGGCATGTTGCGGATCGTCTAAAACCTGATCTGTCAAACCGCTTTCAACGACGTGGCCAGATTTCATCACCATCAACCGATCAGCAAGAAGACGTACGACGGCCAAATCATGCGTTACAATGATAGCAGATAATCCAAGCTCTCGGACAAGACTTCGGATTAAATCAAGCAAGCGAGCCTGAACCGATACATCCAACCCACCCGTCGGCTCGTCCATGAACACCAAGCGCGGGCCTGTGATCAAATTTCGTGCAATTTGCAAACGCTGCTGCATACCGCCTGAAAAAGCACTTGGTCGATCGTCGATCCGATCCTCTGAAATTTCAACCTTCTCCAGCCAGTTAATTGACTGCGATCGAATCTGCCCATAGTGCCGATCACCAACCGCCATTAGGCGTTCACCCATATTGCCGCCAGCAGAAATTCCCATGCGCAATCCATCACGGGCATTTTGATGCACAAATGCCCAATCCGTGCGCGACAACATTCTGCGCTCCGGCTCAGACATAAGCAGTGTATCTTTAAGCCCCTCAATGCGAGTGTTGAACAAAACCTCTCCTGCATCAGGTTCGAGATGGCCTGCCATGCAATTCAACAATGTTGATTTTCCAGACCCGCTCTCACCCACAATTCCCATCACTTCACCGGGATAAAGGTCAAAGGACACATCCTTGCAGCCAATTCGATTACCATAATTCTTGGCAATATTTTTCACTTGGAACAAAGGTGTCATAGCACGCTACCTTCCATATCTGACTGAGGAACACCTTCACTTCCAATGAAACCTTGCTGCCGGCGCGTTTCACAATAATCCGTGTCAGAGCAAACAAACATTCTACCACCATCATCATCAATGATCACTTCATCAAGATAAGTGTTATCAGCATCACAAAGCGCACATTTGCCTTCCGCTTTCATTGCTTCAAACGGGTAATCTTCAAAATCGAGACTAACAATTTTTGTATAGGGCGGGATGGCATAAATACGCTGCTCACGCCCCGCACCAAAGAGTTGAATTGCTGACATTTCCAGTTTCGGATTGTCAAATTTTGGAATGGGTGACGGGTCCATAACATAACGCCCTTCTACCTTAACCGGATAAGAATAAGATGTCGCTATTTGCCCATGTTGAGATATATCCTCATAAAGCTTTACATACATAAGACCATATTCTTCGAGCGCATGCATTTTCCGCGTTTCAGTTTCTCGTGGTTCAAGAAAACGAAGCGGTTCGGGGATTGGAACCTGATAAACCAAAACCTGATCCTCACTCAATTCTTCTTCCGGAATCCGGTGCCTTGTTTGAATAAGTGTCGCATCAGATGTTCGACCAGTTGTTTGAACACCTGCGGTCTTTTCAAAAAACTTGCGAATGGATACAGCGTTGGTCGTATCATCTGCACCCTGATCAATCACTTTTAAAACATCATCAGGCATCAAACATGCCGCAGACACCTGCACACCGCCTGTCCCCCAACCATAAGGCATTGGCATTTCACGGCTGGCAAAGGGTACTTGATATCCGGGTATTGCCAATCCTTTTAAAATCGCTCGGCGGATCATCCGTTTTGTTTGCTCGTCAAGATAAGCAAAATTATACTCGTTCATTCTGCTGCCTCCAAATTCGCCTCTTGTTGGGTTTCATTTTCTTGATTTTTCATAGCCTCACTACGAATTTTCCGAATGAGTTCGAGTTCAGATTGGAAATCCACATAATGGGGTAGTTTGATATGCTCCAAGAAACCTGTCGCTTGAATATTATCGCAATGATAAAGGACAAACTCCTCATCCTGCGCAGGCGCACCGACAAAATCTTCACCCAATTCTTTCCATCGAAGTGCGCGATCAACCAGCGCCATCGAGATGGATTTTCGCTCCGATTGTCCAAAAACCAACCCGTATCCACGTGTGAATTGTGGCGGCTCTTTTTTTGAACCTTTAAACTGGTTGACGGTCTCACACTCTGTCACCAGCACTTCGCCAATATCGATAGTAAATCCGAGTTCGGGGATCTCCATCTCCACCGGGCAATAACCAATACGCAATTCACCGACAAACGCATGATTTCGCGCATATCCGCGTTGCGTGGAATAAGCCAAGCCTAAGACAAAACCTTCATCCCCTCGAGTAAGAGCCTGCAATCGTAAAGGGCGTGACGTTGGAAGTTCAAGCGGTTCACGAGTTAAATCTCCCGGTGTTGCGTTACTTTCTACTTCCGTTTGAATGAGGCCATCTTTGTTGAGAAACTCCGTAATATGCGGAATGTCATTTTCGTGATTCCTGTTTGCTTCATTCCCGTTTGCCGCATCATTGTTCTCATAACAAACACTAAGTGCATCAGCCTCTTCTTTCGAAATTATGTCATCACCTTCAGCCGCCAACTTAAAATCAAGAAGCCGGTGCGTGTAATCAAATGTCGGGCCCAAAATCTGTCCGCCAGGGGCGTCCTTGAATGTTGCGGATATGCGCCGTATGCAACTCATTTGGCCCGTCTCTATTGGTTTGGAATAACCAAATCTTGGCAATGTCGTGCGATATGCCCTCATCAGAAAAATGGCTTCGATCAAATCACCACGAGATTGCTTGATCGCGAGTGCGGCTAATTCCTGATCATAAAGCGATCCCTCCGCCATAACGCGCGCTACGGACAAAGCTAGCTGCTCAATGATCTGCGCAAGTGACAAAGCAGGAACTGATCGATCTCCACGACGCTCGTCTGCCAACCATTCATGGGCGGCATCAATGGCACGTTCACCACCTTTTACTGCAACATACATTATGCCACCTCCTCTATGCCGATGACTTTTGCCGTACGGGGTAAAGCTGCAATTTTCGCACCACATGTAAAATAGAAGTCCAAACCAAGCGGGAAAAGTAATGCATTTTTCTGGAAAGCGTCCGTATCCGGTAAGGAAAGATGCTTTACGGTCTCGATACCTGGGCCAGATAATTCCTGACCATGGGAAGTAAGTTCATCCATCTCGACAATCAATGTTGCTGACCTATCTGGATATTGCGAAGTCCCAATCGAATATTGATCTATGGGTAACAAAGAGCTCCAGTTCCCGATCGCAAACATACAAGTTGCAGCATCGGCAAATTGAGCATTGCAGTGAAATGTAATCCATTCTCGCACTGCAGCACTATCATATTCACCCGCTAGAAAAATTGATGTTTGCCCATCACACAATGTCAAAAGCAACGTGCCCATGGCTGGCGACAACGGCTGAGGAGGCGCTGCGACTGCGAGATCTTCAATCAGGCCAGGCCTCGCCATCACGTTCATAATTTTGCGGAATGCCTGTGCTGATTCTACAGGCGCATCAACAAAGCCGCCTTCAAGTGAATTTGTACTCATTGATCTTCCCCCCGAACAAGGGTGAAAAAATCAACTTTGGTTTTTGAGGCTCGCTGATTACGTTTTGCACCAATACCGGAAAGCTCATCTAGAATTGGCTTCAAAACGATATCGGCAAAAACGGTGGCTTTATCACTTTGCATATATGCATCAATAAGTGCGGCCTGCTCTGCCTTCACTTTATCTCGCCCTTGCACGTAAGCATGACCAACGACACCATTTTCAAGCTTCAATGAACATCTGGTGACTGTCATTTCACCAAGATTAAATGCATCGCCTTTTCCACCTGCACGACCTTGCACCATTACACCGCCAATCTCAGGTTTGCGGAGCCATTTAAAATCCGGCGTAAGACCAAGTTCTTCAATCACATTCGAAAATGCAGCTGCCAATGTTGAAGACGGGGCTTTGGCTAGCAAGCTCATCCAATTTTTTCTATCTGCTAAATATTTCATCTAGACAAATTCTCCAATTGTCCATATTACTATACAACTAGACAAATATTGCATGAAATATATGAAATATCCATGCCAATTTTATGAAAGTTATGTGACATGTCGAGAAGCGGCACAAATAACCGAAAATCTAAACCCGTTTGGAAAACCATTGCTGAAATTATTCAAACAGAAATTACAGATGGAATTCACAAACCAGGTGAAAAGCTGCCAACAGAAGCAGCCTTTGTCGAAAGATTTAATGTTAATCGACATACAATTCGCCACGCACTTTCCAGTTTGAACGAAGATGGGATAGTTTTCTCAAAACAAGGATCTGGTGTTTTCGTATCCACTGCTCCAGCCAAATATGAAATCGGAAAACGTGTGAGGTTTCATCAATCAATTGATGGTGAGGGACATAAAGCAAAAAAGGAAACACTTCATGTTGAAACACGGCCTGCAACAAAAGAAGAAGCTCAAGCATTAAAAATCAGTACGACCGACCTGGTACATATCCACGAGGGAATTGCATTTATTGATGATCAACCTGCAGCGCACTTTATATCTGCATATCCGGCAAAAAAACTCCCAAATCTGTTAAACAAATTGGTTGAAACCGGATCTGTAACAAGCGCAATGTCGGTGTGCGGTATTAACGACTATTTTCGAATTGAGACGAGACTTACCGCTGTCCTTTGCAACGCAACAACAGCCATTCATCTAAACTTGAAATCTGGTGCTCCGCTGCTCCGATCTCTGGCATTAAACTGCGATACGAATGGACAAATCATTGAATATGGACGCACATGGTTTTCGGGAAATAATATCGAACTTATCTTCAAAAATGAAGCAAACTCAGAATTTCATAAAACAGTCTCATAAACTTTGACTTAGTGTCACATGTGGGTTCTATCATTCTATAGAAATTTTAAAACCTGGGTGATTTTCAATGATCAAACTGAAAACAACGACAGCAACACTCGCTTGCGCAATTATTACGTCAACAGCATTTGCCGCAGATATTGAATTAGGGCCAAGACCCTTTTATCTGATTGATCAGATGAAACAGAGCGAACTTAAAGAGAAGCTGCTTTCATGTTCCAAGATGGATTTCAAGAAATCTGACTTCTCAATCGGGCATCGCGGCGCTGCAATGCAATTTCCCGAACATACCAAAGAATCCTATAAAGCTGCGGCACGCATGGGCGCAGGCATTGTTGAATGTGACGTCACCTTTACCAAGGATAAGGAACTTGTGTGCCGGCATGCGCAAAACGATCTTCATACAACGACCAATATTCTTGCATCAGATCTCGCGCCACAATGTACATCTGGTTTCATGCCAGCAAATGGCGATAAAAAAGCATCAGCAGAATGCAGAACGTCTGATATCACATTAGCTGAGTTTAAAACACTCAAAGGCAAGATGGATGCGGCAGATCGCTCAGCTAAAGATGTTGCAGCGTATCTGGGTGGAACGGCAGATTGGCGCACTGATCTTTATGCCGCAGAGACCGGCACCCTAATGACGCATGCTCAATCGATTGAGTTGTTCAAATCATTAGATGTTAAGTTTACACCAGAACTCAAATCGCCAGCTGTAGAAATGCCGTTTAATGGTTTTACGCAGGCTGATTACGCCCAGAAGATGATTGATGAATATAAAACAGCTGGCATCCCCGCTTCTGACGTATGGGCACAATCATTTAACCTTGATGATGTTTTATACTGGATCAAAAACGAACCGGAATTTGGCAAACAAGCTGTCTACCTAGATGCGAGTTACAAACGCAAAGATTTCAACGCAAATAATGCTGCAACCTTCAAGCCTTCGATGCAAAAACTCAAAGATTTGGGCGTCAACTATATCGCACCTCCCATGTGGATGCTTATGACCACAAAGGATGGTAAAATCATTCCGTCTGAATATGCAAATAAAGCCAAGGAAGCTGGCCTAAAAATCATCACCTGGACACTTGAACGTTCAGGACCTCTGCAAACAGGTGGCGGCTGGTATTACCAATCCATCAAAGATGTAACAAATACCGACGGCATGTTATTTGAAGTGCTTGATGTTCTAGCTCAGGATGTTGACATCGAAGGTATATTTTCTGATTGGCCTGCAACAGTCACCTACTATGCGAATTGCATGGAGCTGGATAACAAAATTAATTAATCGGAATAACGCATCATCTCAAACACAACGCATGATGATAAATTAAGGCGGGGCATTTGTCCCGTCTTTTCTAGCTTTCGTATTTTTCTAGGAATGCTTCTATATGAAGTAATCTGAAATCCGGCAAAGCATCTTTAAGTTTGTCATGATCCCAATCCCACCAAGACAAAGCCATCAAGCGTTCAGCAATATCATCTTCAAAACGTTTGCGAAGCGGCACCGCAGGAACACCAGCAACAATCATAAACGGCGCTACGTCTTTCGTCACCACGCTACCAGCCGCAACAACTGAACCATGACCAATATTTAACCCTGGCTTGATAATCGCTTGCGCACCTATCCATGTATCGTGGTCAATATGCGTTCGGCGAGCTGTGCGTTTTTCAAAAAAATCTGTCCACGGTTCAACATCATCCCAATAATCATTTGTCCGATAAAGCATATGGTGCATGCTTGCCAATTCCATCGGATGGTCCGTAGGTCCAATTCGTGAAAATGAAGCTATGTTAGAAAACTTACCAATTGTGGTGTTAGCAATATCAGCATAGCGATCTGTATAGGAATAATCGCCCAACTCACTGTTTAGGATACGAGTTCCCTGACCGAGTTCGGTATAACGCCCAAAATTGCTTTTTTTTACATTACATTCCGGATGCAAAAACACTTCTTCTGATAATCTCGCCATGATCAATAGTCTCGCTCTTCACCTGACCAATGAATAAACTGGCCTGAATGATCCACCTGCAAATTTTTCGCAATATTCCAAATACCGACAGCTACGTCCTTAGGGTCGTTATCAGCATCCACTCCACCCATATCCGTCCGTACCCAGCCGGGATCAACAACACAAACGCTAATACCCTCGTCCGCCAAATCAGTTGCCAACCCCTGCATGATTTTATTCAATGCAACTTTTGACGCTCGATAAGCTATCCGATCAGATTTACCATACCCCATCCACGACATTTGACTGGAGATCGAGATTATTCTTCCACCTTCCACCCTGCGCAAAGCGGGTAAGAAGGTCGTTGAAATATTAAGAGGGGCTACAGAATTTATATTGAAAACTCGGAGAAACTCGTCCGTGCTGGCAGAAACTGTGTCCGTATCTTCTGGACCAGTTATGCCCGCATTATTGATAATAATATCCAACTCACTAATCTGCATAGAAGCCGTTAAAATGGCATCTTGATCCGTTACGTCAAAGATCAAAGGTACAAACTGGCTACCAAACTCCGTAGCTAAATAATCCGCGTCACTCGCAGAGCGAACGCTGCCATAGACTTTAAACCCATCATCTAAAGCAACACGTGCGAGCTCAAAACCAATTCCGCGCGCAACTCCTGTAATGAGTGCAGAAGGCATGTTTTACCCCTTTCCACCAATCAGTTTCCTGCGGAGCCAGCCAGAAATCGTATCCATCATCATCACCATAAGAATAATGAGAATGATGTAATAGCTAACCTCTTCCCAATCCTTGCCAGTGATAATGGCTTGAGTCAGTTGCAGACCGATACCGCCACCAACAATCGCACCGATGACTGTAGCACTGCGCGTGTTGGATTCTAAATAATAAAGAATTTGACTAAGAAAAACCGGGATCAATTGAGGGATCACGCCAAAACGATAACGCTGCAATGGCTTAGCACCTGTTGATCGAATGCCTTCAATTTGCTTCTCATCAACGTTTTCCAAACTCTCGGAGAACATCTTCCCAAATGTTCCCGTATCAGTTAACAAAATCGCGAGCGCACCGGTTAACGGCCCGGGACCGAATGCACGAGACAATATGATGGTCCAAATAAGTCCGTCCACACCGCGTAGAAAATCAAATACGCGACGTAGGGAAAAACGCGTCAACCAAATCGGTGAAAAGTTTTTTGCAGCCATAAATGCCAAAGGTAGCGCAATCAATGCACCGCCAACAGTGCCCAAAAATGCCATGAGGATCGTTTCAAACAACGCCCATGCAACATCGGAATGGCGCCACATTGGATTATACCAAAAATCATTCCAGATGGCGCTCGCATTGCTTCTAACAGGATCAATTTGATCTGATGAAAATGCTGACCCAACAATCTCGGTGAAACTCATATCGTAGAATGGACTATCGAGTGTAAAGAAAAACATCTCCCAACCAAAAAAGTAACGAAAGACTTGCGTTTTTGTTTTTGTAACACTTACACGGCCAGCATCAGTTGTTATTGTTACACGCGTTTTAGATGCATTGATAAAATCAGGAATATCTTCACTTGGTAACTTAAGATCGACCCCTGATCTCTTTGGCTGCACCTCAACCAAACCATAGTTCGGAATATCATAGTAAACAGTCTTCCCAACAAACTCGATCGCATGTTCCGGCGCTAATGAAACCGTCGCATTGTCGCCATTGATTGCTACCCAATCAGGCGTAACCCCTTTTTTGTAGCGTCCCTTTTTCTCGCCTTCTATGGCAATAGAAAAATCCTCTGCTCCGCGATTGGATTTCAAAACATGGGTTTTATAAGAATAAGTATCAGCTAGAAGTGTTGCTGCCTTATCCAATTTAGCGCGTTCTGATATCCCTGCAAAATCAAATGAAATTGCTATGTAGATGAAATATGCAACGATCAATAATGGAGCGCCAAAAGCAATAATCTTCTTTCGCGCGAAATTATCTTCGACAAGGTTTCTAATATCTAATTTATTATCAGCGGTGATTGTACTCATCGGCTTTCTCCAACGAGTTTATTTCTTGCATAGCTGGATACCTGATCAACAAGTACAATTGTCAGGAACAATAAAATGAAAATAACAGCAGCTTCATCATACCTGCCTTTGCCCCAGCTCATCGCATTTTTCAATTCATAACCAATTCCGCCCGACCCAACAAAACCTAGAATGGCAGAGGCACGAATATTTATTTCAAAACGTAGAAGAGCATAACTCAAGTAATTCGGAATCACCTGTGGGATGATACCGAGCCACATGCGCTGGAACCATGTCGCCCCAACAGATTGGAGACCTTCCACCGACTTAATATCTGCATTTTCATTAACCTCGGAAAATAACTTTCCCAAAGCTCCAACTGTGTGAAATGCAATCGCAATCATGGCAGGAACCGGTCCACCTCCCATAATAAAGATCAAAACGAGCGCGATAACAATTTCTGGCATCGAACGCAAAATATCCATTGAGCGACGAAACACAGGAATTAGTCTTGGCCATTTCGCGAGCCCACGAGTTGCGAGCAGTGAGATAAATACGGCAAAAATCGCACCGATAAGCGTTGCTGCACCTGCGATGTTTATTGTTTCTAGTAAGCTGGGCAGAAAACGCAGAAAATGGGCCGGAAATTGTACCAGTTTTTCACTTGCATCGGCTAGCATCTCATCTGGAAAATCAAAAATATTGGGCAAACCATCCCAAAAACCGCCTGCGTTTCGATCATTGGCTGTCATGAAGCCGCCGACAAGAAGTGCAACGAACACTGCCAATAAAATTGCATTATAAATTTGCTTACGCTGAACTTGTGCTAAATATTTTTCACGCAATTCAGTCGTTGCGGAGTTTGATATTGTTTGAGATGACATAAGCTATCTTTAACGAGAGATGTAGGTATTAAAACAAAGGACCACCCTGTTAAGAGTGGCCCTCAAAAGCGCTGAAAATCGATTAGTTTGATTTCAATTTGCGAGCTTCGATAATGACTTCATAAGCATCATGCGTGATTGGCATGAAGCCTTTTGTTTCACCTTTAGCAATCCCATACGCACACTCTGGATCGATAGATTGTAGAGATGCGAGAAGTCCTGTCATTTTTACCTTAACATCACTTGGCAAAGTTTTACGGAGCACAATCGGACCTTCAGGGATTGTTTCTGACTGCCAGATTTTGACCATGTCATTCATGTCAACCAAACCGGCATCAACGGCCTTGCGAAGCGCACCTGAATTGTATCCGTCTTCCCATTCGCCAAGGCCATCAGCCCAGGTTACACCGCCGGCGATTTCACCATTTGCAACAGCAACAATTGTTTGCTCATGACCGCCAGTGAATTTCACTTCACCGAAATAGTCACCTGACTCCATCGTAGCATTGATTTTCTGCGGAATTTCAATGGAAGGAATTAGATAGCCAGATGTTGAATTTGGATCACCAAAGCCAAATGTTTTCCCTTTAAGGTCTTCAAGTGACTTCACGCCTGAATCTTTACGTGCAAAACCAACTGAATAATAACCATATCCACCATCAACATTGACTTTAACCAGCACAGGCTCAACAGCTTCTGGATCAGAAAGATACGTTTTTGCATAACCAGACGCACCAAGCCAAGCCATGTCAATTGTACCGCCAAGTAGGCCTTGAATCACGCCAGCATAATCAGCAGGTGCGAACAACTTAACATCAACCCCAAGCAGCTCTTTTGCTTTATCGGCAAGACACTGATTATCATTCATACGGTCTTGCGCATTTTCACCACCGAGGATGCCGATGCGGAATTCGGAAATTTTTTCCATGCTGTCAGCAAATGCTGCACCTGTCATGAGTGTCGTTGCCATTAGGGCAATAGCTATTTTTTTCATTATCTAATTTCTCCATTAAAGACATAAAAAACCCCGTACATTTCGGGGCTGGGTCATATCATGCAAGCGTTTCTAGCTTGTGATTAGTCTGGGCAAGTGTCTCAACGCTTGTTGAAGTTGCCGATTCTGAAAAGCTCTCATCAGCACCATAAATTTCACGCGCTGCACCAGCGGTGAGTTCTGCGCCTGCGCCATCAAAGACGATTTTGCCATCACGCATACCAATAACGCGATCGCAATATTTGCGTGCAGTATCAAGTGTGTGAAGATTACATATGACGAGACGTCCATCTTCATCATGGATACGCCTTAGGCTATCCATAACGATCTGTGCATTCATCGGGTCAAGCGATGCGATAGGCTCATCTGCCAAAACAATTTGCGGGTCTTGCATCAATGCTCTTGCTATTGCGACACGTTGCTGCTGACCGCCTGAAAGCGCTTCCGCCCGCTTAATTGCATGCTCTTCAATTCCAAGTCGTTCAAGAAGATCGAGCGCTGTGTGTATATCGCTCTTTGGATAAAGATTAAACATCGTTGCTAGTGTATTGCGTCTGTTTAACGTTCCATGAAGAACATTGGATACAACATCCAAACGCGGCACCAAATTGAACTGCTGAAAAATCATAGCGCAATCGGATTGCCATTTACGTTTCCCTGCGCCCTCCAACTTTGTGATATCCTTTCCATTAAAAAGGATCGAACCTTCTGTTGGGTCCGCCAGGCGATTTAGCATTCGAAGAACAGTTGATTTCCCTGCGCCCGAGCGTCCAACAATTCCAATGAACTGATCGCGCTCGACAGTAAATTTTACTTTATCTACCGCTGTGGCGGGTCCGAATTTTTTTATCACATCACGAAATTCAAGCAGCATGTACAAAGTCCCTGGTTCATCTCAAGCGAACACTAAGGCCTTCCCGTCTCAATTTGATGACGGATTTAATACAAATACATGACTAACTAAATAGCTGGTAAGCTCACTCCACAGAGTAGGCAAGAGTTGCCAAATCTCACCCTTGGCTAATGAGATACAAACTTAAAATACATATATTTCTGCAGTTTAATGGAATTTAATGCTGCGATAAAATGCAAGGATAGAATTTTTACGTAACTCTGCATCCGCACCTGTTGGACGCCCTTCAGCGCCAATTAGCATTTTTTCAGTACGTATTCTCTCAAAAACAACATAACCATACCCATCTTTTAGAAAATTAAGCGTGCCATAAAATGTATTCGGTTTAACAAGAAGCCCTGCCGGCTGCCCCTCCAAAACTGTAAAATATACGCGTCTACCGTCTAGCTCTATCCATTCACTACTAATCGTGCTCACTTCTATGCCAGCATATCCTTTTCTCCAAAAATCATATCCGCTTTTAATTATGTTGTCTTTGGTTAATTCGGAGGTTTCTTCATCAACATTCGCGACGCGATTGTAGCTCACTCCACGAACTTCCAGAGGTTTGGGCAAGGAATTTACAGCTACATACTCTCCCAACGCATGTGTACCATCAAAAATTTTAGCTCCGTCAGGAACAGGTATCGTAAATTTTTGGGTAGATGATTGATATATCCCACTTTCAAGACTACCCTGCTCAATGGAGTTAACAGCACAACCAGAGGCTAATAGAGTAACGGCTATTAATGATAAGTAAAACTTCAACATCTTTAAGTTCTCCTGATGTAAGACTATTTAGCAATAGTCTTAGCAGGTAATCAATACTGGAATGAATTTTGAATGTATCGGTAGGATTTATCTAACTGTTTTCAATAATTTGGATGCGCGATCATTTTCTCAGCTATCAGCTACCCTATGTTTCATAACTACCAGACACAAAAAAGCCCTCACGTTTTACGGTGAGGGCTTTTTATGTTTTGATTGCGGGAGTAGGATTTACATTTTCTGTCCCAATGCGTCGTGCAAAGCCCTCCTATTGGGCCCCTGATTAGGTGTCAAAATACTGGATCCCAGCATCTAAATGCCAAAAGCCCGTCAAATTGACGGGCTAATTGGGCAAGTTATGTGCCATAGCTCTCATACGTTACTAGGGTAACGTATTGTCGCTGTTGGTTTATTTCTACATCTGGTTATGTAGTATCTCAATTTTATA
>NZ_JBFNGQ010000009.1:60650-191176 GCF_040784015.1 Lentilitoribacter sp. EG35 | reverse complement strand
CCGAAACCCACTGTCCTCAACAAACACGTTGAAGCCCGCCGGCAACCTAAGCTGCCAAGCTCCGGTAGACGCCTTATAGAACCAAACAATAAAACATGTCAAACTATATTTCACAAAAATATCACAATTTTTGAAACTTTTTTATTTCGTAATTTTGAGGTGCTTTTTTTACATAAATTTACAATTTTTTTACTGGAATGAGTATCTGGACATACTTTCGCCGCTTAATTAGATTGCACACTAATAAGAAGGCCAATAAAGGGCATATATATAAAGATGCTATCTCGAACCGATAGAGCAGATGGAATGGGTGATGAACCGCCCATCTTAGCTGGAGGCACCCGCGCTCCGGATAGAAGAGAGGTTTCTTTAAGGTGGCTATCGGGCACCTTTATGACAGGCATTACGTCTATTTCATTGATGGGCATTGCACTGTTTGTTGCGCTTGAGGGTAAAGAACAACTAACGTCTCCTGCTGTAGCTTTAAATGCCACAGACCCGTTGCTTATTATTGCATCCTTGGCAAAAGGTGAAAAACAACACCGTATCCGTTCCAGCATCATAACAAATCGAGAGCCGGACAAACTCGTTATGGATGTTCCGACCCTTATTAATGAAGGTGATCAACAGATCGTACGGACGCGCCCTTTTGTGCATGTCTCCATGCCATTGGCTTCAAACTATCAGGATGTGGAAGAATATCCAAAGTTTAATCCGTTACAAATATTCTCAACAACGAAACCTGAACTTAACGCCTCATTTGATTCTGGCGCAATTTACGGCGCGAAAGTTGATTCTGAAATCGCACTTAAAACATATGATTATCCATATGGTGACGACAGCCTCAGATATGCTGCAAGAATGAACCTTGATGAAGCAGAAGAAACTGTTCGAACCAATGGGTCAATATTGATTGGACAGGATAGCCAGATTGCGGCGCTCCATTATGTTGACCCTCGCCGCTTTGGAAATGCACAAACTGCTATCTTTGATTTCACAGCAAACATTCAAAACAATGCACGTGTTGTTGCTGAAAATATATCTGTAGCCAGTTACGCGCCTAAGAACACTAAAGAGATAGAGTTTTTTGAAGATGTTCAAACAATACGAACAGCGGCCAGTCTGAGTGACATATTAACTGAAACCGGACACCAAGAGAGCCAAATCACAAAATACGTCGATATTCTTTCCCAGGAAATCGATGTCGAAAATTTGAATGCAGGTACGTCTATTCGCCTTGGCATTGAGCAAGATGAATTATTTACGGAGATTGTTCGGATCTCAATCTATGAAAAAAACAATCATATTATTACTGCCGCACTCAATGACAAGGGTCGATACGTGATAGCAGATGAGCCAATTTATTCTCCAAATCTGGCCGCACTTCTAGAAGACACACCAAACCAAGTTCCACAGGTAACGGATTTACCAACGACCTATGATGCAATTTATAGGGCTGGCCTTTACTACGGTATGACGCAGGATATGATCAAACAGCTTGTTCAATTGATGGCAGCAAATGTCGATTTCAGGGCCAAAATTAGACCAACCGATAAATTGGAAGCCTTTTTCTCAGTAGAAGATGAAAGCTCCAATGCCAATAAAGATTCAGATCTCTTGTACATCTCAGCCAATTTTGGTGACACCACTTTAAGTTTCTACAAATTTACTCATCCTGACGATGGTACAATTGACTTTTACAATAAAGATGGCCGCAGCGGGAGACAGTTTTTACTTCGCAACCCGGCTCCAACTGGCATCTTTCGCTCACCCTTTGGTATCCGTCGACATCCTATAACTGGCCGAACCAGAATGCATTCAGGTGTTGATTGGGCTGCTCCACGCGGCACTCCAATTCTAGCGTCAGGTGATGGTGTAGTTCTTGAAGCAGGATGGCATTCCGGCGGTTATGGTCGCCAAACTAAGATAAAACACGCCAATGGTTATGTGTCATCCTACTCGCACCAATCAAAAATCAGCAATGGTGTTGTGCCAGGAGCACGCGTAAAACAAGGTCAAATCATTGGACTTATAGGCTCCACAGGCTTATCCACTGGCCCACATCTACATTATGAACTGATTGTAAATGGAACTAAAGTTGATCCTCTGCGGGTACGGCTGCCTGACAGCAAGGCTTTAAAAGGTGATGTCTTAGCGACATTTCACCAAAATCGCCTAAAAATCAACACGCTACTAGGTATTGAAGATACTACGACACTCGCCAGTAATTAGATTGCATTACTGATTAAGTTTAAGCTCGCGCTGCAATTTCTTCGTAAGCTTTAAGCTAATTAAACGATGCGATTCTCTAAGGTAATCTTTCAATGCATCATCATCTAGGCCTGGGGCCTCAGAATGTTGAATCCATTTGCCACCACGAGGCGCAAGATAAGGCGCAGGTCGAAGACCCGGTTGCTCCTTTAATATATCGAAAGCAAGGTCCGAAGTTTTAAATGTAATTCGCGGCCAATTGGGATCATCATGCCATCCGCCAATTGCAAAAACTTTACCGCCAACTTTCCAAACATGAGATCCACCCCACTGATTGACATAAGTCGTTGCAGGTAGCGAGCCACAAAACTCATCAAACTCATCGTATGTCATTCCGCTCCCCCACAATTTCAGCAAAATGGGCAGATCAAAGCCTGCCCAAATCTATCTTGCAAACTTACATTCAAATATTTAAGCCGCATCCTTCTGGTTGTCTTTTACAAAAAAATTCAACCGATCTGATCCGTTGTTCACCACAATACTTGCACCATCACTTATATTGCCAGCAAGGATTTTCTCCGCCAAAGGATCTTGCAAGTATTTTTGAATAACCCGTTTAAGCGGTCTTGCGCCAAATGCAGGGTCATATCCCTTATTCGCCAACCATTCCCTCGCATCGTCTTTAAGATCTATGCTGATCTTCCGCTCTGCGAGCAATTTGAGTAAACGTTGCATCTGAATATCAACAATTGCGCCCATCTCACTACGTCGCAATCGATGAAAAAGAATTGTTTCATCCAACCTGTTCAAAAACTCAGGCCGGAACGACGCCCGAACAACAGACATGACATCCTCACGTGCATCTTCTGCATCTTGATCTTCCGACAGATTGACGAGGAATTCAGCACCCATATTAGAGGTCATGATAATGAGAACATTTCGAAAATCTACAGTTCGTCCCTGCCCATCTGTCAATCGACCATCATCAAGCACCTGCAGTAAAACATTGAAAACATCGCTATGTGCTTTCTCAATTTCATCAAACAAAACAACTTGATATGGACGACGACGAACCGCTTCTGTCAAAGCTCCACCTTCATCGTAACCGACGTACCCCGGAGGTGCACCAATAAGGCGCGCGACGGAGTGTTTCTCCATATATTCCGACATATCAAGGCGAACCATAGCTGTTTCATCATCAAACAAAAACTCAGCAAGCGCCTTGGTCAGCTCAGTTTTACCAACACCGGTTGGTCCAAGAAACATAAATGAACCAATTGGACGATTTGGATCTTGCAACCCAGCCCTTGCACGACGAACGGCTCGCGAAACAGCCTGAACAGCTTCGCCTTGACCAATAACGCGTTTGGCAATTTCATCTTCCATACGAAGAAGCTTATCTCGTTCACCTTCCAACATCTTATCAACGGGAACACCCGTCCAACGCGATACTATATGAGCAATATGGTCTGGTGTAACAACCTCTTCAACCATGCTTGCGCCAGCTTGATTCTCACGGTTCTCAGATTCTAAAAGCTGCTTCTCAAGCGCCGGAATTTCACCATAAGTCAATTCCCCAGCTTTTTGAAACTCACCATTTCTCTGGGCAATTTCCAGCTGATTTCGAGCCTGTTCGAGTTTCTGCTTTATATCTGCTGCAAGACCAAGTTTTTGTTTCTCAGCTTGCCATTTTGCAGTTAAGCCAGTTGATTGTTCTTCAATGTCAGACAACTCCGCCTCAAGATCGACAAGTCGATCCTTCGTTGCTTTATCATCTTCTTTTTTTAAAGCTTCACGCTCAATCTTAAGTTGGATAATTTTGCGATCCAACTCATCAAGCTCCTCTGGCTTGGAATCCACCTGCATACGCAACCGCGCTGCCGCTTCATCAATAAGATCAATTGCTTTGTCCGGCAAAAACCGATCGGTAATATAGCGATTGGATAAAGTCGCAGCGGCAACAAGAGACCTGTCGCTCAAGCGAACTTTGTGATGCTGCTCATATTTCTCCTTTAGCCCACGCAAAATAGAAACCGTGTCTTCGACATTCGGCTCATTAATCAAGACTTGCTGGAACCGCCGCGCGAGCGCTGCATCTTTTTCAACATGTTTACGATATTCATCGAGCGTTGTTGCACCGACACAATGTAATTCACCACGAGCCAAGGCAGGCTTCAAAAGATTGGACGCATCCATTGCACCTTCCGATTTTCCAGCGCCGACAAGTGTATGCATTTCGTCAATGAATAGAATGATCTCGCCACTTTCAGCCTGCACTTCATTCAGCACAGCCTTCAAACGCTCTTCAAATTCACCACGATATTTCGCGCCCGCAATAAGAGAACCCATATCAAGTGCCATTAATTTTTTATCTTTTAAAGATTCTGGCACATCACCATTGATGATACGTAAAGCAAGACCTTCCGCGATCGCTGTTTTCCCGACACCAGGTTCACCGATAAGAACAGGATTGTTTTTTGTACGGCGTGATAAAACCTGAATGGCACGCCTGATTTCATCATCTCGTCCAATAACCGGATCAAGGCGTCCTTCACGCGCATCTTCTGTAAGATCACGCGCATATTTCTTAAGTGCATCAAAACCTTGTTCGGCATTAGCACTATCAGCGGTTCTGCCTTTTCGAATTGAATTTATAGTCTGATTAAGGTTTTGCGCTGTTAATCCTGCGTTGCTCAGAATTTTACCAACATTGGTGGATTTATCGGTCACCATAGCTAGCAATAAACGCTCAACCGTTACAAAACTATCACTAGCTTTGTCTGCTAACTTCTCAGCTGTTGTGAATAGTTTCGCCAATTCAGGTGCGAGATATATCTGTCCACTACCACCAGTTACTTTAGGTAACTTACCAAGTGCAACTTGTGTAGCCAGACCTGCATCTTTTGCACTCCCGCCAGATCGTTCGATCAGCGACGAAGCCATGCCTTGCTCATCATCAAGCAAAACTTTCAACAAATGTTCTGGTGTAAATTGTTGATGATTTTCACCAAGGGCATAACCCTGCGCTGATTGAATAAAGCCGCGCACGCGTTCTGAATATTTTTCCAAATTCATTTCTAACTCCATATCATGATCCGCCCAATGTGGCGCGGAAACAATGCTTCGGAAAAGGCTCCCATTAAGTGGCAAGCCGTCTACAGAATTTATATGGGTATTCGGTGACGTAATGAAAAGGTTTAAAGCTGACCAAATTTAAGATGTACTAAAATTAAATCCTTACTCAGCGCAAAATTATTCCGCAGGCGTTGTCTCCTCAACAGGCTTAACTGCCTCAGCAGGAGCTTCAGATTTTTCAGATACTGGAGCTTCAGGAGTTGAAACTTCAGGTGCGGGTATTGGGGTTGTCGGAGCGGCTTGTGTTGGAGCTGCAGATGTTGTTGCAGTCGGAGTTAGATCACCAGTCGCATCGGTTGGAGCCGCCTCTTGAACACGTGGTCGACGAGGGCGAGAATTATTTCTACGACGTGGCTGCGGTTTACGATTAGCGCGATCATCATCGCCCGATCCATCAGCCTTATCCCCTTGCGTGGCATCTTGCGCTTCTACTGCTTGTTTTGCATCAGTATTAGCTTCATTCTCAGCATCACGTTCTTGTTGTTGCTGTTGCTGCTGCTCCCGTGCAGCTTCATCGCGTTGTTGACGTTCCTGCATTTGTGCCTGACCAACGGCAATAATCCGATTATAATGCTCGGCGTGCTGGAGATAATTCTCGGCCATAACCCTATCACCAGAGCTTTGAGCATCTCTTGCAAGGGTCATATATTTTTCGGCTACATGCTGGGCAGTACCACGAACTTTTACATCCGGTCCTGTGCTATCATAAGAACGGGAGAGCGGATTAGAGTTCTTACGATTATTATTGTTATTATTACGCCCACGTCCGCGCTTATTCTGTTGTCCAGTTCTCATAAAAAACTCACCTAAATTTTTGGTTGTGATGCCCAATGTTCATTGCCAGATTGCAGAACAAATGATGTTGCCCAAATATCATGATTATATGAAGCAAAGCTTATACATTGTAATTATATCAAATACTTTCACTGGCAATGCCCGCAAATCTTAACCCTAAAAGATTTCTTTGAAAGAGCGGTAAAAGCTTCATTATAGCTTATTGGCTTTAGCGCCACCACTACCATTTTCAAGAAGACTTTAGACAGGTTTTGAGGCGATTCCAAGTCTTTTCTTGCCATATTTCATTTTTTTACGCACAAGTAACAAAAAGTCTCATTTTCCGCAGCTTCCAAACAATAAAACACGATCTCTGCCACCTAAATCCTTGTATTCTCCAGTTAACACAAGGTCTTGATCCAAAAACAGCCTCTTAACCGAATCATTTTGATCAAAACCAATCTCAAGCCCTATAATTCCGCCAGTTTTCAAATAACCAACACTTTGTTCTGCCAGCAAGCGATATGCATCCAATCCATCATCCCCCCCATGAAGTGCCAGATGCGGGTCATGCTCCCCAACTTCGATCGATAATTCACCCATTGCTTTGGCCGAAATATACGGTGGATTCGATACAACAATATCAAACATACCATCCACGTTTGAGAACCAATTGCTTCTTAGGGCCGTGAACCTATCGGCGAGTCCAAGCTGCTTGGAGTTCTGGCGAGCAGTCTTTAGTGCGCCATCTGAAACATCAACACCAACTGCCGTCGCACCTTCACAATTGTGTAAAATTGAAAGAGCAATAGCACCGGTCCCTGTTCCCAAGTCAAGAATAGAGCACGAGCCTCTTTCCTCGATAATCTTTTGAGAAATGGGTAGAATTGCATCAACTAAAGTTTCTGTATCGGAACGAGGTTCCAATGTTTCTTCGGATAACTCAAACTTTAGGCCGTAAAATTCACGCCATCCTAATATGCGGTAAACCGGTTTACCTGAAAGACGCTCTCGAATTGCCTTATTAAGGAGGACAACTTGCTCATCTTTCAAAATCAGATCGGTTCTGATTGCAATATCTAAAGTGGAAAACTCCAGTAAGCCGGTTAACAAAGCTTTAGCTTCAAACCCAGCATCTTCAATGCCAGAGGCATCAAATGCCATCCGCATTTTTAACAAAGCGTCTGATAGTGACAGTGCCATTTACTTAGTGAGTCTGTTGGCCAAGAGCGGCCAATTGTGTAGCTTGATGATCGGCGACCAGTGCGTCAATCATCTCATCAATCTCACCGACGAGCATTTTATCCAATTTATAAAGCGTTAGATTTATCCTGTGGTCTGTTACACGACCTTGCGGGAAATTATATGTACGAATACGCTCCGAGCGGTCACCCGAACCAACCTGGCTTTTGCGATCTGCTGAACGTTCATCATCTACTTTTTGACGTTCCATATCATAAAGACGCGCTTTTAATACCTGCATAGCTCGTGCTCTGTTCTGATGTTGCGACTTCTCAGATGAAGTAACAACAATACCGCTAGGCATATGCGTTATACGAACAGCCGAATCGGTTGTGTTCACGTGCTGACCACCAGCGCCTGACGCACGCATCGTATCAATGCGAATGTCCTCATTGCGAACTTCAATATCAACATCTTCAGCTTCCGGCAAAACGGCCACTGTTGCGGCCGATGTATGAATTCGACCGCCAGATTCAGTTTCAGGCACACGCTGTACCCGGTGAACGCCGGACTCAAATTTCAAGCGGGCAAAAGCACCCCGTCCAGAAATTGTTGCAGAAATTTCTTTAAAGCCGCCAACATCTCCATCACTGGATGATATCACTTCAACTTTCCAGCCTTGCGAAGATGCATAACGCTCATACATACGGAACAAGTCGCCAGCAAAAAGCGCAGCTTCAGAGCCGCCTGTTCCACCCCTAATTTCCAAAATAACGTTTTTGCTATCAGCAGCATCCTTCGGCAGAAGAATAATTTGCATCTCTTCACCAAGTGCATCAATCTTCTCTTTTAGTTCTGGCAGTTCCATTTCTGCCATTTCACGCATCTCAGCATCAATGGTTTTATCACCTAGCATCTCAGCAAGGCCGTCAATCTCACTCAAATATCCATTATATTCCCGAATGGCCTTCACGACAGGTTCAAGTTCAGAGTACTCAGATGCCAATTTAACATATGTATCGGAATCTGGACCTGTTGCCATGCGAGCTTCGATCTCGCCAAAGCGACGTTCGAGTTCCTGCATTTTCTGAATTGGTAAAGTTGCCATTAATTTTTCGCTTCGAGTTATTTGCGATTTACTTATAAAGAAATATTATTCTCATTTGCAAAATTTATGAGAAATTCTTTGGTTGAGTGACCTGATTTTGTATCCCGCAATGATCTCAGTAACTCGGTTTGCAACTTTCCTATATCCAAAGATAATAACATGGCTTTAACCGGTCCGATTGCAGCAGGTGACATGGAAATCGAACGAAAACCAAGACCTAAAAGAGCCATAGCAGTCAAAGGATTGCCGGCCAATTCTCCACACAAGGTCAAAGGTGTGTTTGTTTCACTTGCTTTCTCAACAATTGTCCGCAAAACACGTAAGAAGGGTGCATCAAGCGGGCTAAATCTATCTGAAACGCGAGCATTACCTCGATCCGTCGCTGTTATAAATTGAAACAGGTCGTTTGAGCCAACTGAAATAAAATCAACTGCAGCCATTAATTCATCTAATTGCCAAAGCAGACTTGGTACTTCAAGCATTGCTCCAAAGCTTATTTTACTTGGCATTTTGTAACCGTGGCCCGACAAAAACTCAACTTCATGATCAATGAGTTTGCGCGTTTTCTCAAGCTCGTAAACCTCTGTCACCATCGGGATCATGATACGCAGTTCAGCACCACTACTGGCGCGCAAAAGTGCTCGAATTTGAGTTTTTAAAAGACCGGGTCGATCCAATGAAAAGCGAATAGCTCGCCAACCTAAGGCCGGGTTTTCTTCTTCAGCTGACCGTAAATAAGGGACGACTTTATCACCACCAATATCAACAATTCGAAATGTAACCGGCAAGTTCCCAGCCTGCGAAAGAACCTGACGATAAAATGTCTCTTGCTCTTTTGCCTTTGGCATTTTTGACGAAATCATGAACTGCAACTCGGTACGAAAAAGACCAATTCCAGCAGCACCAGAAGCCCGTAATTGCGGCAAATCAACGACAAGACCAGCATTCATCAATAAATTGCAGGCAACACCATCTTTACTGATCGGTTCTACATCTCGCAGTGCAGAAAATTCTTCCTGCCGCTTTGCTTGAAAACGAACTTTATCAGCGTAAGCATCTTGCAAATCTGTCGCAGGGCGCAGGTGAACAATATTGTCATCGCCATCAATGACAATCGAGTCACCATTTTCTGCTAGTGATGCAATTCCAGTGGCCTGAGAAACAACAGGTACACCAATTGCTTTTGCGACAATAACAACATGGCTGGTAACCGCTCCCTCTTCAAGAACCAACCCTCTAATACACTCGCGAGGATAGTCCAACAGCTCTGCTGCACCCATGTTACGAGCAACAATAATAGCAGCTTCAGGCAAGCCAGTAGCAATTGCACTTGGTGTAAAACCTGTTAGTTGACGTAACAATCTATTTGCTAAATCGTCAAAATCAGACAGGCGCTCACGTAGATAAGGATCAGATAAATTGATCATGCGTCCGCGCGTATCACTTTGAACTTTCTCAACAGCGGCTTCTGCCGTTAAACCATTACGAACCGCTTCTTGCATTTTCCGCCGCCATCCGCGGTCATTAGCAAACATGCGATAAGCCTCAAGTACTTCACGATGCTCGCCTTCCAGTGGCACATCGCGCCGCGAAAGCATATCATCAATAGAGACGCGTAAGGATTTAACCGCAATATTAAGCCTGTCTAATTCGGCATCAATATCTTCTGCCAATAAGTCGGTTACAACAACACGCGGTTCATGAAGAACCACATAGCCAAGTCCTACACCGCCGCCATAACCATCCGCATCAATCGAAATTGGACGTGTCATGTCTAGTTCTAGACCAGGACGCGTCACTTTCTTCAATTCACCCGTTGCGATCATTTCTGCAAGAACCATGGAGGTTGTTTCCATAGCTTCAACATCATCTTCAGCGTAAATACGCTCTTTTTTGCTTTGAACAACCAAAACACCTAATGAACGACCCGCACGCAGGATCGGAACACCCAGGAAAGAGTGATATTTTTCCTCGCCCGTTTCAGGCAAAAATCGAAACGCTGGATGCGATTGTGCATCAGACAAATTAAGTGGATCAGCGGTCGCAGCAATGGAACCGACCAGACCTTGTCCCATTTTCAGCTGTGCTTGGTGGACGGCACCTTTTTTCAAGCCATGAGTGGCATAAAGTTCGAGCACACCATCAGCGCGCAAGACATAAAATGAACAAACCTCAGACACCATGCTGGTTGCAATTTGTGCAACAACACGATCAAGCCGCTCTTGCGGCTCAAGTACTTCTGCCATGAGTTCTCGAAGCCGTTTAAGCATTGTGCGTGGCCCCAAAGGCTGACTAATCAATGAAAACAATCCTCATGAAATATAGTCTCGTTTCGTATATAAAGCGCAAATTCTACATTCAATCTAATTTATAAGCCGCATGTAATGCCCGTACTGCTAGTTCGGCATATTCACTATCAATCAAAATTGAAATTTTGATCTCAGACGTTGTGATGGCCTTAATATTTATGCCTTTTTCGGCCATTGTATTAAATGCTGTTGCAGCCACACCTGTATGGCTACGCATACCAATACCAATAACAGACACTTTAACAAGGTTAGTTTCACTTTGAACAACATCAAATCCGATATCATCCTTCTTAGCTTCAAGCACGTTGACGGCCTTCTCGACATCACCAGAAGGTAATGTGAAGGTCATATCTGTGTGTTTACCATCTTCTGAAATGTTCTGCACAATCATATCTACATTGATGTGCTCATCAGCAAGCGGTCCAAAAATCGCAGCAGATACGCCAGGTTTATCAGACAGACGTCTCAATGAAATTTGAGCTTCATCTTTGGCATACGCGATACCAGTTACTACTTCCTGTTCCAAAATTTCATCCTCATCGCAAATTAGGGTTCCTGGTGGGTTGTCAAAATCCCCCATCCCAGGAGCGTCGGGGTCTTCAAAACTTGAACGCACAAAGGTTCTAACTTTATGAACCATTGCAAGCTCAACAGAACGAACTTGCAGCACTTTTGCACCCAGAGACGCCATTTCCAACATTTCTTCAAACGCTACTTTTTCAAGACGTTTTGCCTTCGGTTCGATACGTGGATCTGTTGTATAAACACCGTCAACATCTGTATAAATATCGCAGCGATCGGCCTTGACCGCGGCTGCAATTGCTACTGCACTTGTATCGGAACCACCTCGCCCGAGCGTCGCTACACGATTATCAGGTCCAATTCCTTGGAAGCCTGCAACAACGGCAACTTGCCCTTCACCAAAACGGCGAACCAGATCACTACCATCAATATCTTCAATCCGCGCTGCGCCATGGGTACCACTAGTACGTATAGGAATTTGCCATCCCTGCCAGGATCGCGCATTCACCCCCATAGACTGCAACGTAATTGCTAACAGGCCTGAAGTAACCTGCTCGCCAGATGATACAACGATATCATACTCACGCGCATCATGCATGGGCGATGCTTCACGGGTCCATCCAACAAGCTCGTTTGTTTTACCTGACATTGCGGAAACAACAACGGCAACTTCATGACCGTTATCTACTTCACGCTTTACATGGCGAGCCACATTTCTGATCCGGTCTAAATCGGCAACAGACGTTCCACCAAATTTCATTACTATTCGCGCCATAGAATGCGTTGTCCTGTCGCAATTAACCTAAAAAACCATCTTCGTCCGGCATCGCCAGCCCGATATGAACACCAACCATTTGGGACAAAGTGGGTGTGTCTTATCTAAAAAACTCCCAAACTGCAACTGTGAGACCACAGTAGTTTGCCAAATTTAAACTCAATTAACTTTGGCTGTTTGACTCTATAAGTTAATTCGAATAAAAGTTAATTAACTTATATGCTAATTAATGTCAGGAACCATGTAATGAAACATCAAATTGTTACACGCAACGAATGGTTAGAAGCTCGCAAAGCTTTGCTCCTCCAAGAGAAGGATTTCAGCAAGCAAAGAGACAAATTAAGTGCCGCACGACGAGAGTTGCCGTGGGTCGCTATTGAAGATGAATATATATTCGATACCAATGAGGGAGTTAAAACCCTAAATGAACTTTTCGGAAAACATAGCCAGTTAATCATTTATCATTTCATGATCGGTGATGACTGGAAGGAAGGGTGTAAAAGTTGTTCATTTTGGGCAGATAACTTCAACGGTATAGATGTTCACCTTGCCCATAGAGACATCAGTTTTCTTGCTATTTCCCGCGCAAGCCTCTCTAAGATAAACTCTTTTAAGTCACGTATGGATTGGGACTTCAACTGGGTTTCATCGGCTCCTTCCAACTTTAATAGAGACTTTAATGTTTCTTTCGATCCCGAAGATATAAAATCCGGCAACGCGACTTATAATTATAGGCCTATGACATCTGAGATGGATGAGTTAGCTGGTGTAAGCGTATTTACAAAGAACTCAAACGGGGATATTTTTCACACCTATTCTACATTCAGTCGTGGTCTTGATCTTCTAAATGGTGCTTATAATTATATAGACCTAACACCAAAAGGGAGAAACGAGCAGGATCTATCTTATAGTATGGAATGGCTGCGGCATCATGACCGATATGAAGATTAACGGCAAAGATCATACTATTTCTCTTTGACTTGTCTTCTTAACTTCTGTTTCATACGAGACACCAAACGTATCAAACAAGGCCGAATTAAATGGAAAGCGCGCAAAAAACAACGATTGACGCAGTGGAAGTTGAGCGCTTCTCAAAAATGGCAGCCGAATGGTGGAGCCCAACGGGGAAATTTCGCCCGCTACATAAGTTCAATCCTGTTCGTCTGAGTTACATTCGCAACAGAGCATCTACGCACTTTGAACGAGAAGGTCAAAATAGCCGACCATTTGAAGGGTTACGTCTCCTTGACATCGGGTGCGGTGGTGGCTTGCTTTGCGAACCCATGGCCCGGTTGGGAGCAAAAGTAACAGGCGCAGATGCATCTGAAATAAACATCGAAATCGCCAAAATTCACGCTGAGCAAAGCGGCCTTGAAATCGATTATCGCGCAGATACGTCAGAGAAACTGGCAGCCAATGGCGAAAAGTTTGATATCATTCTAAACATGGAAGTTGTTGAACACGTCGCCAATGTTGATCTTTTCCTAACCTCGTGTGCAGACATGCTCAAACCTGGTGGACTTATGTTTGTTGCAACGATAAACAGAACGATGAAAGCCAAGGCGCTCGCCATCTTTGGCGCAGAATATGTCTTGCGTTGGCTACCTCGCGGCACACACCAATACGAAAAACTAGTGCGGCCAGAAGAAATTTCATCCCCTCTAACATCAAGCGGCTTATCATTCGTTGACCAATCCGGTGTTTTCTATAGCCCTTTGCAAGATCGCTGGAACTTAAGCCCTGATATGAATGTTAATTACATGATGGTCTTTGAGCGTAAGAAGTAAATCACCTCACGCAAACATTTCATCAAGTTTTTCAAGACAACCAAGCCATCCCTTGCCGTGCATATCGCGAGTTGCTTCATCACCAATTCGCGCATGCCAAACGACAAGTTCTGTTCCATCATCATGCTCTCTAAATAACACCGTGACCAGGCTTGGCGCATTATCGTTCTCACCAACATACCAATCGTAAACAAGCTTCTCAGGCGGCATAACTTCTTCAAACTTTCCTGAAAACCATAGAATTGAGCCATCTTCAATTTTGTTAGCGATACGGTATTTGCCGCCCACTTGCAGATCAACATGTGCTTCCGGACAATAGACTTTCCCCGGACCCCACCAATTTTTTAGATGTTCGGGCTTCGTCCACGCATCAAACACCACCTCACGCGGTGCTTTGATAATTTTTGTTAAAGTAAGCTCGGCCATCACTATTACTTCTTCTCCACATTATTCAAATTTTCGACATAAGCAGCAAACTGATCAAGGTTTTCTTCCCAAAATGTACGATATTGCTCAATCCACATATCCGCGTCCGCTAGTGGGCCAGATTGCAGTTGGCATGAATGATTTCGCCCATCTATTGAGCGGTCAATAAGCCCTGCTTTTTCCAGAACTATCAAATGTTTTGAAACTGCATTGAGCGACATTTCATAGTTTTGGGCAAGCTCGGTTACCATCATCGGTCCATCTTGCATTTGCTTCAATAGCGAGCGGCGCGTGCGATTAGACAATGCATGGAACACAACATCAAGCCGCTCTTCATCTTGGGAAATTTCTTTATTCATTGCTCTTATATATTATTCAACCAACCAGTTGACAATAGAAAATATATAACATAGTCAATATTCAACCATAAAGTTGAATATTGATAGGAAAGAACATGACAATCCAACAAAATGTAGATATCCATGCTACAAAAGAGCAGATCTATGAGACCCTACTCAACTCAGAAAAATTTAGCGCTATGACGGGTGGAAAAACAGCGAACATTGAGGCAAAATCCGGCGGCGCGCTATCATTGTTTGATGGAATGATTGAAGCTAGAAATATTGAACTGATACAAAATAAACGTATTGTTCAAGCATGGCGCGTTAAAGACTGGCCCGAAGGACAATATTCACTCATACGCTTCGAACTTGACCAAAACGGCGCCAATACTACAATTCACTTCACACAAACCGGACATCCTGAAGAGGCAGAAGCACATCTAGATGCCGGTTGGCATAAAATGTATTGGGAACCAATGAATAAAATGGAGAGATAAAGATGAGTGAACTAACAACAGACGTATCTTGGACAGCAGTCGTCGTTGGCGCGATTGCATCGTTTTTATTAGGCTGGCTTTGGTATTCGCCGCTGCTTTTCGGACGTAAATGGGCAGAAGGTTTAGGGTTAGAGCTTGGCACAGCAAATGATATGCCAGCCGGTGCCATGATTGCTCAAATCATCGGACTATTACTTATGAGCTGGTTCGTTGCGGTAACAGCTGTTTCAGAAGCGCTTTTGACAGTTATTCTGGCAACTCTTGCATTTACCGCGCTTGCCTATTCAGGCGGTATGTTTGCAAAACAAAATACCTATGTAAGAAATGTAAATGCGGGTTATTGGATCATCAGTCTGATTATCATGATTATCTGCAATGGAATTTTCCGTAAGCTATTGGCATAAATAATTACTCCGCCCTCATGAAATTGGGCGGAGTTTCCAAGAGGTAAGTCAAGTTAGGAAACTGGCCATAAACCAGCCAAGCCCTGCCGATATGCCAAGCATTTTCATAAGACCTATCTTAAACCGAAACAGAAGCACAGCTGAAACAATCAGAAGTATCAACACTCTCCAGTCGATAGATAAAAGCTCTGGTTGCCAGAGTGTGAGAATGCCTGTCGATTTTTGTGTCACATTGCTAAACAAGACATGCAAGCCAAACCAAATCGATAGATTAAGAATCACACCCACAACAGCAGCAGTGATGGCTGATAAAGCACCTTTAAGCTTAGGCTGGGCTGATATTTGTTCGATATAGGGTGCACCGGCAAAAATCCATAGAAAACATGGGACAAATGTAACCCAAAGTGTCAGCACTGCGCCGACAACACCAAACCAAAAACCGCCTTCACGAAACGCAGCTAAAAAACCAACAAACTCCGTAACTAAAATCAATGGCCCCGGAGTGGTCTCAGCCAAACCCAAACCATCCATCATCTCACCAGCGGTCAGCCATCCAAATTGTGTAACAACGTCTTGCGCCATGTAGGCGAGAACGGCATATGCACCGCCAAATGTCACCACCGCAAGCTTTGAAAAGAAACTGGCAATCAAGTTGAATAATTCACAATCAAGGTAATAACCAATAATAATAACCGGAAAAACCCAAATGGAAAGCCAGATGAATATCGTTTTGAACGTATCAAGTATACTGACGTTAACAGCCTTAATATCATCAATATTCTCCGCTTCTTGCGCATGTCCGGTAAAGAAAAACCCATAAATCGCCGCGCAAAATATAATAATAGGAAACGGCGCTGCAAAGAAGAATATACCGACAAATGCAAGTGCAGCTAGAACCCAATGAGCTCGGAGTTTTAATGCCCTTCTCGAAACTTTCAGCAATGCTTCAATAACGATAATCAAGACGGTCGCTTTTACACCCAAAAACAACGCATCAACAAGTTCAACATCACCAAAGTAAGCATAAATCGTAGCAAGAGACAGCATTACGACCGCGCCAGGAAGCACAAACAAAAGCCCGGCAATTAAACCGCCTATGACACCGTGTAACCGCCAGCCAGAATAAGTCGCAAGCTGCATAGCTTCCGGACCAGGCAACAACATACAAAAACTCAATGCATTTAAGAACTGCTGCTCATTCAGCCACTTTTTTTCATCAACAAGCACATTGTGCATGAGTGCAATTTGCGCCGCGGGACCACCAAAAGAAAGAAATCCGATCCGACCGAAAGTTCTTATCGTTTCATCAAGTCCAGGAATTTTCATTTCATATCATTCTTGAATAACGATTACAGGCTAATTGAATATCATCAGAATATGACAGTTTAATTTTGTTTATCTGGAAGGTCAGGCAAAGGGGTCACATTAATCCCCTCGTCCACTAACTCGCGCACTTCATCTAGAGAAGCCTTGCCATAAATGCCACGACTATCACTCTCACCGTAATGCATTTTGCGAGCTTCCTCTGGAAACTGATCGCCAACATTTTCGCTATTTTCTTTAACGTCAGTCACCATCTTCTGAATGGCTTTCATAGCCTCTTTCTGCGCGGTATTCTTCATCATCTGCTGCTTTTTTTCTTTAGATCGAGATGTCGCAACAGCTGGAACCATAAGTGCTTTTTCGACCACAGACGAACCACAGATAGGACAAGATACAAAGCCCGCATCTTTCTGATCATCAAAATCGGTACTCGATGAGAACCAAGCCTCGAAATCATGATGCTTGTTGCAGATGAGATTGAATTTTATCATATTATTACATTAGACCGAATTAACTGTATAATCACTGTTATTCTTAAGGTTTGGTATCTTTGCACGCGCTTTTGCACTCACCTGCACATCAATGTCGGCAATAGCAATTCCAGTTTCATTGCCTTTAACTTCGGCCAAAACATCACCCCAAGGGCTCACAATCAGCGAATGTCCATAGGTCTTACGACCATCTTCATGTGTTCCACCTTGTGCAGCAGAAATCATAAAAGCGCCATTTTCTATCGCGCGAGCACGTTGCAATACATGCCAATGAGCCTGTCCAGTTTGCTCGGTAAACGCCGCCGGTGCAGTTAGAATCTGCGCACCCGCGATGGCTTGGTCTCTGAACAAATTGGGAAAGCGAACATCATAACAGATACCCAATCCAAATTTGGCCCCAGATGCTTCTACTATCACAGCCTCTCGGCCAGCTTGGTAAGTTGAACTTTCACGCCAACTCTCACCATAATCAAGATCAACGTCGAACATATGTAACTTGTCGTATCTCGCTTTCAGATTTCCGTTTTGAAAAAAGAATGCACGGTTAGCAACTTTACCATTATCGAGCGCAATAGCGGTCGATCCAATATGAATTATGATATTATGTTCCGCAGATAGACGGGACGCCATTTTGACTATCGGATCATCATCGTCGTTGAAAATCACAGCATATAACTCATCTCTGGTACTGTGGATGCATCCGGTCATTTCAGGCGTTTGAATATATTCAACACCCTTGATGGCAGCAGCATGTATAACCTGCTCAAGCTGAAGCGCCATCTCTAACGGATCTTTACTCGAGCGCATCTGCACAACTGCTGCTTTGATCATAATAACAATGAACCTGAATTAGTCTTCGAGCATAACGTTGAGCGCACCGTTATTCTCAAGCGCAAAAAGATCGTCGCAACCGCCAACATGTTCCTTGCCAATAAAAATTTGCGGGAAAGTTGTTCCACCTTGTGATTTAGCAATCATCTCTTTCTTTAAGGCTGGATTAAATGTTGCGTCATGTTCGGTAAAAGCAACTCCTTTTTTAGACAAAAGTCGCTTTGCCGCGGTGCAAAATCCACAAAACTGTCGTGTATATATCGTTATGTCTTTCAAGTTATGATCCAGTTCAAATACCATTAAAGCTATTAAGTTATGAGGATATATAGTGATCTAATGGTTTGATATCAATGCTCATTCACGACCCGCGCAAAGGTTACAACTGACACCTCATCCGCTCCAGCTTGCAACAATGCTCGACTGGCAGCATCCACCGTAGCTCCCGTTGTATAAACATCATCAACAAGAATAATCCGCTTACCCAAAATGTCAGGCTTTTTATCTTCCTGCACGATAAATGCACCCCTGACATTATTTTGTCTTGCTATTGCTGGCAATCCGACCTGGGGAAGTGTGGATTTTTTACGTATCAACGCAGACGGCAGATAATATTTATCAGTTTTTCGCGCTAAATTACGCGCCAGTTCAGCTGACTGATTAAACCGTCGGCTCAAAAGACGCCATCGATGCAAAGGTACAGGGACGATTATATCTGCATCTACAAGGCAATCCCGCGCTGCTCTTACCATCCAGTTGACCATGAGATTTGATAGTTCCTGCCGATCCTTATACTTCATCAAGTGAACTATTTTTCTCGCAGGACCATCATACACAACCGCAGCTCTTGCCCGTTTATAGGGAGGAGGGTTTGCAATTACATCTGCGGAAACTATCCCCTCACCTAAATCAAATGCAAACGGATGGCCGGACACGTCACAGTAAGGTTTTTCAATAAATTTCACATCTTTCCAGCATTGTGCACATAAAGCGTTATGGTGACTTGAAAACACACCACAATTCGCACATATCGGTGGGTAAAGTAGCTGATCAACTGATGTAGCTAATCGCCTCGCAATCAGATATGCAAATGATAGATTATGTTTCATTTGCTTGACATTAACCCCAGATTACTTGTTAAGCGAGGATATAATTTCATTTTAAGAAGCCTAAGTCAGCCATGAAACTCATTATTGATCATGAAACCCTTCTGAAAAGAAGAATACGCGCCGAAAAAGCTAGCGTAAAAGGTGCAGATTTTTTGCTAAAATATGTAAATCAGGAATTAGATGAACGGCTTTCGGTAATTGAAAGAAAATTTAAAACGGCAATACAGCTGCACGGTTATACTGGTGATCTAGCGGATCGCATACGCCAACGTGGTCAGGCAGATCATTTTCAACTCATCGATTGGTATCAGCAAAACCACGATGACGCTACATTAGTTACAAGTTTGGAAAAATTTCCAGACTTATCATCAAAAGCCGATCTCATTGTATCACCGCTTTCGCTGCACCTAACCAACGATACGCCCGGCATGTTCATGCAAATAAACAAAGCATTGTCCCCTGATGGTTTATTTTCTGGAGCCGTGCTGGGAGCTGGCACATTGCAAGAACTAAGAGAGTGCCTTTTGGTTGCAGAAACTGAATTATTTGGCGGTGCAAGCGCCCGCGTTCTACCATTTGCAAATATAAGAGATTTTGGCGGGCTTCTTCAAAGAGCAGGCTTTACCCTTCCCGTCATTGATAGCGAAGGCCTGACAGTACGATATGACAGTCTCTTTGCTTTGATGAAAGATTTAAGAGCTATGGGAATGACAAATTCATTAACCGACCGTTCAAAAAAAACTACCTCAAGAACTTTGTTTAAGCGGGCAAATGAAATCTACCTTGAGCGATTTTCCGATCATGATGGCCGCATACGCGCGAGTTTTAACATCATCTATCTAAACGGATGGAAGGCACATGACAGCCAGCAAAAGCCTTTAAAGCCAGGCTCAGCAAAACAACGCTTAGCCGATGCTCTTAATGTGGATGAGATTAAAGTTCAAAAGTAGCAGAGCTAACTTTATTCTTCTTTCTTGTTGGCTTCAGTTATAGTATCGGCGTGCCCCTGTAGAATATTACCTAATGTACCGCCCATTTGAGTTGCACCCGCAATAACCGATATTGAAATTAAGCCCCCTATAAGAGCATATTCAACGACTGTTGCGCCACGCTCATTATTTCGAAATCTTCTTAAAAGATTGATCATCTTGTTCACCGCTTTCTTACTCGCAACCATCTGTCTTCAAACCGTTATCATAAATAATGCAGGTTTCGTTCGACGTTTGCGTGATTGAACGCCGGATAGTATAAACATTCGAACCAGAGCCTTGATTATTAAGGCTCTTTGGGAAAGCCTGAATGACCTTAGATCTCGAGACGTTACCACCCCCAACTGAACTCGTTATTAGATTATCGTAGGCATCATTCTTGGATGAAGTATCACCTGCTACTATCGGCGTAACAACAAGTGCTAGTGCGACAGCGCCGCAAGCAAATAATACCGAGATACGTAGCGCACTGGTACCACTACTTTTCGTCTCAAAAACATCATCACCTGATGAGGTCCAAAGCTCTTCATTTGCCATTACACTAATCCACTTATACGAGTTACAAAACAAGGATTGCATAATGTGATAAACGTTAACTTAACAAAAGCGCATTGTTTTCTGCTAATATCAATGGCTAGAAATAGTTATGTGATTAAAGGTAATCGAGCAAATGTGATATAAGAGGCTCATCCGCTGGGGGCATATCGTAGTCTCTCAGCTGTTTAGCACGCACCCATTTTAATGCCTGACCTTCCCTCGGCTGAGGTGTTCCCCAAAACCGGCGGCATATAAATAATGGCATTAATAGATGAAATGCGTCATAGGAATGTGACGCAAATGTTAGGGGAGCTAGGCAGCTTTCTTTAGTTTCAATACCCAATTCTTCTTCTAGCTCACGAATAAGAGCACCTTCTGGCGTCTCACCATTTTCAATTTTGCCGCCAGGAAATTCCCACAAGCCAGCCATAGATTTCCCCACCGGACGCTGGGCAATTAATATGCGGTTGTCCGCATCAACCAACGCGCAAGCAACCACGCAGACAATTTTAGTTTCATCTGGCATTACAATGCATGATCCGGTTGTTTGCGATAACTGTATCGATAGATCTCTTTAAAACCAATTTGATCATAAAGTGCGCGCGCGGGCGCATTCGCTTTTTCAACCTGCAGCCAAACTCGTTTCGAACCATTATAGCGAGCCCACAAAATCGCTGACTTTAAAATTGCGCGCGCGTGCCCCGCACGCTGACATTGTTTGCTTGTTCCAACATCCAAGAGGCCCGCATATTCATCATCGTGCACACAAAGTGCAGATGATACCACGCCGCCTTCTTCATCTTTTAACAGAAAAAATCCTGTCTTCGGTTTAATCGAAGTAACAATCTCTGTGAGGCCAGCTTTAAAATCACGATCCCTCTCTCGGATTTTAACGGCAGCGTCGACATAAAGGCCTACATCCTGAACTGGCACCATATCAACCGCATCATCAAGGTTAATTGCATCTATATCCACCATTAACACGATAGATTCATCAAACCTTACCCAACCACGCGCATCAAGAAAACTATCCAATTGCGGAGGCGCCAGCGGTGATTGGCGAAAAACAAGTGGTCGATTATAGGATTCGAACCTTCGTGTTGCTCGCTCAATGCGCTCTTCGATCTGATGATGATCTGATGGATCAAGCGGGTTAACCGAGTTCAATCGCTTGGACGGATGGCCTGCTGTTTGCCTTATCAACCAGCTGCCATCATAAAATGTTGATGCAGCTGGCCACGCACGAAAAGCTAGTGCTTCTAGTCGCCTAACAATTGCATGTTTCAACATATCAACGCCACACTGTTAAGATCGATAATCGCCATTAATTGCCACATATTCTTTTGTTAAATCACACGTCCAAACCTTGGCTTGACCAGAACCAATCCCAAGATCAACTTTAAGATAAATTTCATCACCCTTCATTTGAAGTGATGCTTCATCTTCAGAATAATCGGGATCACGTTCGCCAGCAACAGCAACGCGAACATCACCAAACCAAATTGCGATTCTATCACGATCAGCTTCTTCACCCGCTTTGCCAACAGCCATAACGACACGGCCCCAATTGGCATCTTCACCCGCGATTGCAGTTTTTACCAATGGTGAATTTGCAATGGATAATCCAACGACCTTTGCCGATTGGTCCGATGACGCACCAGTAACATGTATTTCCACATGTTTGGTCGCACCTTCTCCATCACGAACAATTTGCATCGACAGATCATGCATAAGTGCTCGAAGAGCCTGGGAGAAAGATTCCAGAGCCGTATCATCTACACGCTCAACTTTATCGCCCTTTGCACCCGTGGCGAATAAAAGCACTGTATCAGAAGTGGATGTGTCGCTATCCACTGTTATGGCATTAAAACTTGTATCAACATGAATGGACAAAAGGCTTTGCAAAACATCTGATGGAATATTTGCATCTGTCACAATAAAGGAAAGCATAGTTGCCATATCAGGCATAATCATGCCCGAGCCTTTGGCAATGCCATTTATAGTAACTGGTTCGCCATTTATACTCGTCGTGATAGTGGCAACTTTAGGATAGGTATCAGTCGTCATAATAGCCTTGGCAGCACTAAGCCAATTATCTTCTATGCCCCCTGCCACGAGTTCATCCATCACACCAGCAAATTTTCCAGCATCAAGCGGTTCGCCAATAACACCTGTTGATGCAAGATAGATCTCATCCTCGGTACATCCAATCGCGTTTGCAGCCATTTGTGCCGTATCACGTGTCGCGTCAGCACCCTTAACGCCTGTAAAAGCGTTAGCATTACCTGAGTTAACAACAAGCGCCTTCGCTACACCCTTGGAAAGGTTCCTCTGGCAAAAATCAACGGGAGCACTCGCACATTTTGACTTGGTAAATACGCCAGCAACCGATGCTGGAGTGTCAAATGTCATCAACAAAACATCATCGCGGCCAGAATATTTAATTCCAGCCTCAATGGTTTGCATTTTAACACCAGCAATTGGCGGCAACTCCGCAAATTTTTTGGGCGCTAAGGGTGATACTTTCATTTAGTCAGGCCCTACTTTGGAGCATTTTGTTCGTAGGCAGTTTTCAAACCTTCATCCAAAATCTCAATTTCAACCTCCGCACGGGCAGTTTTTACAAGTTCAAGATAACGCTCACGCAGCAATACTTGACGCATATTATCACTTACTTCTTCAAATTTAGGGAATGGGCGATCACGTTTTTCTTCTAGTTTGATAACATGAAAACCAAATTGTGTTTTAACAGGCTCCTTTGTATAAGCACCAGCCTCAAGTGCAAAAGCTGCCGTTTCAAATTCAGGAACCATTTGTCCTGATCCAAAGAAACCGAGATCACCACCATTGGGGCCACTTGGACCTGTGGATTTTTCCTTCGCAAGCTCCACGAAATCAGTGCCGTCATCCAACTGTTTGATAACGGCTTTCGCTTCCTCTAATGTTTTGACAAGAATGTGACGCGCTCGAACTTCAACTTCTGGAGTTGCAGCCGCAAGCTCTTTATCAAAGCGAGCTTTTGCATCTTCTTCGGTAACTGATGTAATAACCTTCTTTTGAAAATACGCATTGTGCAATGTTCGTTCTCTTAGAAGCTGCATACGTTTTTTGAAGTCATCACCATCTGCAAATTTCTCAGCTTCGGCCTTCTTTGCCAATGATTTTACATCAATAATTGCCGACAAAACCGCAAGACGCTTCTGTTCACCTTGTAGCTGCGCAAATGATTGATCAAGTGTTTGAAACAGATCAAAGTCACTTTGTTTAATTTCAACACCATCAATTTTAGCAATCAATGCATCACTATCTTGTGCATTTGAAGTGAGTGGTGAGAGTGTTAAAGCAACTGCTGTTGCAACACCTGCAGCGAATTTTAAATAACTCATTGAATATCCCTTTTTATAAAAGCACGGCAGCTGATAAGCCTGATCCTGTTGACATCGCTTAAACTCACTCTTATCTGTCAGGCAAAGCGGCGTATTATTTCATTCTTTTACGTACGCTTAAACGAAATAACAACCGTTTTACGGCATGAAAGTTCAAGTATCCGCCTCGCGTCAAAAATCGAGCAAGTGAGGCAGCAAACCAGAAAGGACCATTTCCATGGTCAGCTTCGGCGCAATCGCACAAAAAATCTTCGGCTCCTCAAATGAGCGCCGCATTCGCGGCTATAAACCAAAAGTCGATGCCATCAATGCAATGGAAGCAGAAATTGCAGCCCTTTCCGATGATGAACTGAAAGCACAAACCGATAAGTTGAGGGCTGAATTGGCAGGCGGTAAGTCAGTCGATGATATTTTGGTGCCTGCATTTGCAACGGTACGTGAAGCGTCAAAGCGCGTTTTAGGTTTACGACCTTTTGACGTGCAACTAATTGGTGGCATGATTTTGCATGAAAATGCAATTTCTGAGATGAAAACAGGTGAAGGTAAAACTCTCGTAGCAACGCTACCAACCTATCTCAATGCCCTTTCAGGCAAAGGCGTTCACGTCGTCACAGTAAACGATTATCTTGCAACACGCGATTCTGAATGGATGGGCAAACTCTTTAGTTTTCTTGGTATGACAACAGCAACCATCGTTCATGGACTTGAAGATGACGAACGCCGTGCTGCATACGCATGTGATGTCACATATGGCACAAATAACGAACTTGGCTTTGATTATCTGCGCGATAATATGAAATATGAACGTTCACAAATGGTGCAGCGCGGACATCATTTTGCAATTGTTGATGAGGTTGATTCAATTCTTATCGATGAAGCAAGAACACCGCTAGTAATCTCTGGGCCACTTGAAGACAAGTCCGACCTTTACACCAGCGTTGATACATTTATCCCTCTATTGGATGACAGCGATTACGAGCTTGATGAAAAGCAACGCTCAGCCAACTTTACTGAAGAAGGTACGGAGAAGCTGGAAAAACTTCTCACAGAAGCAGACCTGTTAAAAGGTGAATCACTTTATGATGTCGAAAATGTTTCTATCGTACATCACATCAATAATGCCTTACGTGCGCATAAATTGTTTACACGTGACAAAGATTATATCGTTCGCAACGGTGAAATTGTTATTATTGATGAATTTACTGGTCGAATGATGCCAGGTCGTCGTTATGGCGAAGGTCAACACCAAGCGCTCGAAGCAAAGGAAAAGGTTACTATTCAACCAGAAAATCAAACTCTGGCCTCAGTAACCTTCCAAAACTACTTCCGCATGTACGACAAACTTGGTGGTATGACAGGCACAGCTTCAACGGAAGCAGAAGAATTTGCCAATATTTATGGCCTTGGCGTGGTTGAAGTTCCAACCAATGTTCCAATCTCCCGTATTGACGACGACGACGAAGTTTACCGCACTGTCGAAGAAAAATATCAGGCTATTATCAAAGAGATCAAAGCCGCTTCCGATAAAAAACAACCAGTTCTTGTTGGTACAACTTCGATTGAAAAATCTGAGCAACTAGCTGAATTATTAAAAAATGCAGGTGTCGAAGGGTTTAATGTCCTCAACGCTCGCTACCACGAACAGGAAGCTGCTATCGTCTCACAAGCTGGTGTACCGGGGGCTGTAACCATTGCGACCAACATGGCTGGTCGCGGGACAGATATTCAGCTTGGTGGCAATCTTGATATGCGAGTTGCACTTGAGCTTGGTGAAATGAAAGAAGGTCCGGAACGAACAAAAAAAGAAGCCGAGATCAAGGCTGACGTCGAAAAACTCAAAAAAGAAGCGCTCGATGCTGGCGGTTTGTTTGTTCTGGCTACAGAGCGTCACGAAAGTCGCCGTATCGATAACCAGTTGCGCGGTCGTTCAGGCCGTCAGGGCGATCCGGGTCGTTCAATCTTCTTCTTATCTTTGCAAGATGATCTTATGCGCATATTCGGTTCCGAACGTATGGATGGTATGCTGCAAAAGCTTGGTCTCGAAGAAGGTGAAGCAATTGTTCACCCATGGATCAATAAAGCACTTGAACGCGCTCAGAAAAAAGTCGAAGCGCGCAACTTTGATGTTCGGAAAAATTTGCTGAAATTTGATGATGTCATGAATGATCAACGAACGGTTATTTTTGAACAGCGTCTAGAACTTATGGATGCTGAAGATATTTCAGAAACTGTCGCTGAAATGCGCCAGGATGTTATTGATGATCTCATCAGCCAACATATTCCAGAAAATGCATATCCTGCTCAATGGTCAACGGCTCAACTTAGAGAAGACATCCAAACTTATCTCAATGTCGATGTTCCAGTTGATGAGTGGGCAGAAGAAGAAGGTATTGCCGAAGATAACATCCATGAGCGACTAACCGAAATTGTCGAAAATATTGCTAAAGAAAAAGCAGAACGCTTCGGACCTGAAATTAACACATATGTTCAAAAATCTGTTGTTCTTCAAACACTTGATCAGTTATGGCGAGAGCATCTCGTCAACCTTGAATCACTCCGTTCTGTCGTAGGATTACGAGGCTATGCACAACGCGATCCATTGCAAGAATATAAATCGGAAGGCTTTGAGCTTTTCCAGGCATTGCTCGCAAATCTACGTCAGGTTGTTACATCTCAGCTTATGCGCGTAGAATTAGCCCAACAAGCAGAAGAACCTGCTCCACAGCCCCCAGAGGTTATGGAAGCAAGTCATGCAAGCGCTGGCGACAGCGAAGCTGACGGAGCGTCATTTCAAACGCAAACCATGTCTAACCAAATTGTAGCTCCAGAAGATCGTGACCCGAATGACCAAACAACTTGGGGCAAAGTTGGTAGAAATGAAGCTTGTCCTTGTGGCAGTGGTAAGAAATACAAACATTGCCATGGCTCGTTTGCACCTGAAAACATTTGAGTAAAACATTGACTTCGCTTTAATCAATACACTTTGTTAACGCTGTTTCACTACAATTTGCACAAACTTTAAATGCAAATATGTGGTGAGTGTGTCAGACGTAATTTTGTCAGTATTGCAAAGACTTATGCCCAATCGACTTAGTCGGTTGGCTCTGCCGAAGCTTGCTCAGATTTTTGCAATTCTGGAAAACACAGACGGTACAAGAAATGCGGAACGTACAGCATTACTTGCTTTTGCTATTCGTATCCTCTCGGCAGCCGTTGCATTTTTGTCTCAAATTATTCTTGCCAGAAGCATGGGAGGTTTCGAATACGGAATTTTCGTATTCATCTGGGTGTTTGTCATTATTGCCGGAAATCTATCCTGCCTTGGCCTTCATACAACGGTTATTAAGTTCCTACCCCAATATGAAACAACAGGTCAAAACTCTCACATTCGGGGCCTAACGTTTATATCTCGTGTTTTTGCAATCATCATCGCTTCCATCTTCGCATTAATCGGTGTTGGTGCTGTTTTCTTTTTCGAAAACTCCATCCCAGACTATTATCTCGTTCCTATTATTTTAGGTGGATGCGCCATTCCCATGATCGCATTAGGCGACGTATTGGATGGAACATCCCGCGCGAACAATTGGCCAATTGTAGCGCTAAGTCCAACTTTTATAATTCGTCCAGGCCTCATTATTCTATTTGTGCTGGGGGCAATTTTGATAGGGTATGAAGCAAATGCAAGACTTGCGCTGCTGTGCGCACTCGCATCAACATACATAACAACATTTGCGCAATTCATAACCGTAACTTACAAGTTAGGAAACCGTTTTCAAAAAGGTCATTATGAATGGGAGATCAAACAATGGGTTGGCGTTTCTATACCCATTTTTTTTATCGAGGGTTTCTACTATCTTTTAACAAATGCGGATGTGATCATTGTAGGGTTTTTCTTATCTCCTGAACGCGTTGCAATTTATTTTGCCGCTGCAAAAACAATGGCATTGGTTCACTTTATATATTTTGCAGTAAAAGCTGGTGCCGCCCCACGCTTCTCAGCATTGTATGCATCTGGCGACATGGGTGCACTTAATAAATTTGTAAAACAAACAGCCCGTTGGACATTTTTCCCAACAATTGCCATGGGCGCATTTGTTATAGTATTTGGCCAATTTATATTGTCCATGTTTGGTGAAAGTTTTATAGAAGGCTACACCGTTATGGCAATCCTGCTCATTGGCATCCTTGCAAAGGCCTGCATTGGTCCTGGCGAAGTGCTACTATTTATGGCAGGCCATCAAAAAATCTGCACGATTATCTATGCAGTCACTCTAAGTGCCAATCTTAGCTTAAACTTTGCTCTAATCCCGCTGTTTGGGATAATGGGCGCCGCGATGGCTACCGCGGGTGCTATGTTTATCGAAGCAATCTTACTTTTCATCGTGATCTACAAAAAAATGGACATCATGATGTTTGTATTTAGCCCCGCGACAAAACAAAATGTTCCTAACTACACTGTCCAAACTAATAGAAAGTCTACGTCATGATTGATGAGCAAGACATGATGTCAAAAGCAGCCTCTAGCCTGCAAACAACTGCGACGCACAACGAACTGGCTATTGAGCCTGATCGAATGATCCGCATCGGGACAGAGGGACGTGAACTGGCTATCTATCCCGCTCGATCCGGCTATGAGCTAGAGCGAGAATTGGAATTTATCTCCAACAGAGCGCTTGAGCCAAACATCTTTTTCACCAGTGGCTTTCTAGCACCTGCTATGCCGCGCCTCGACAATCGAACCGTCCAATTATGCGTCATGCGAGATGTAAACGCGCAGCGCAGTCGTATACGATTGCTATTACCTTTTTCAGTTGAAAAACCAAACTTGGGTATTGGCGTTCCAATTATGCGGATCTGGTCCAATGAATATGGTCCATTAGGAACCCCGCTTATTGATAGCGAAAATGCTCTTCAAAGCTTGGATGACTTTATGGAAGGCGTATCTCGAGAAGAGATGAAACTTCCAAATGTTTTAGTTTTTCCCGATATTCGTCTAGACAGCTCCTTTGCGCGGATGATGAGCGGTATCGCATTAAGCAAAAATCTGCCACTCGCGATAACAAATAAGTTTGAAAGGCCAATGCTTGAAAGTGAAATTGATTCACCGGACTATATTTCAAGCGCCATCTCCAAACATCATTTACGCGATCTAGAGCGCCAACGACGCCGGCTTGCAGAAATGGGTGAACTGGAATTTGTTATTGCCAGACAGCCCGGTGACATCCGTGTTGCACTTGATGAGTTTTTACATTTGGAAAACAAGGGCTGGAAAGGCCAGAAAAAGACATCTCTTGTTGCAGACCGACACCGTGCAGCATTTGCAAGAGAAGCCGTACAAAACCTCGCTGAGCTAGACCGTGTTCGCATCCACTCGTTGCAGCTTGACGGTAAAGTAATTGCCTCACTTATTGTGTTTGTTATGGGTGGTGAAAGTTACACTTGGAAAACAACATTTGATGAAGATTACTCGACGCTTTCTGTTGGCAAATTACTCATGCAACAGACAACTGAATGGCAACTTGATGACTTCAATACTATTCGAACTGATTCTTGTGCCGTTCCAGACCACCCGATCATGTCACGTTTTTGGAAAGAGCGTTGCGAGATGGGAACAATTATCGTGGGCACCAGCCCCAATAGTGATAAAGACGTTCGCCAAGTTACCAAACAATTGGATATTTACAGAAGCTCTAAGAATTTGGCGAAAAATATACGTGATAAAGTACGCGCGATAGCTAAGAACAAATTCTAAATCATAAAAGGTGCTTTGTGCAGCAATAAAGTTCGTGTAAGCAGTCACAAAACTAATTTGAGATCTTATTCATGCTGTTCATCCGCTCTGCCCTTTTTAATATTGCATTTTACATCAACACGATTGGCCGGTTGATCATCATGCTCCCTTGGCTTTATTTCGGCAGTAAAGAAACAGTACTCGCACAAGCAAAAGCATGGGGCCAATCATCTATAAGGTTGCAGGAGATTATTGCAGGCACCAAAGTCGAAATAGAGGGTTTAGAGAACTTACCCAAAGACAGAGGCTTCATAGTTGCCGCCCAACATCAATCTTTTTGGGATACATTTGCGTTTTTTCAATATATTGACAGTCCCGTTTTCATTTTCAAACAAGAACTACTACGAATACCATTGTTCGGCAGATGCCTTACGAAACTTAAAATGATTTCTGTCGACCGTGGAGCCAAAGGCAAAGCTATGGCAAGCGTTATGGTCGGTGCCAAACGAGAAATAGGTCAAAACGGTCGTCAATTATTTATATTTCCGGAAGGTACCCGCAGCCCAGTGGGTGCACCACTTGACTATAAATTCGGAGCCGCACGCATCTATAGTGGCATTGACGTGCCGCTTGTTCCAATCGCGCTCGTATCTGGTCTGTACTGGCCACGCCATTCATTCTTACGTCAACCAGGTCATTTCAAGGCACGAATATTACCCCCAATCGAACCTGGCCTATCCATTAGAGATGCACTGGAAAAACTGACCAACGTCACACAGGAAGCTTCGGATGAACTGTTGCTGGATGCAGTGGAAAACAATCCAAATCTACCTTTGCCACCGCTTGTAGTGCAAAGACTGGAAGATATTAAATCATCCGCTACGGTTTAAGCCGTCTATCAACGTCTTCAAGCCAGGCATCCCGCAGCTTCATTTCGCGGAGATGCTCTACTGTACTTCGTACATAGTCAACATTATGCCCCGATTGACCTTTTGAAGACTGAACAACATGCGCGGCAGTTTCAGCCGACAAACCGCTTGCATATTGCTTATGTTGCCTGTCAACAATGTAACAGTAAGCAGGTACACGACGCTTGTCATGTAGCTTAAGATTACAAACGCGCTCAATGTAAACATTTGTCACCAGTTCACGCCCATGAAGATATTCCATAACCTCATCATGAATATTGCGAGAAACTTTAAACGCAATTCCACTGCATGATCCCCCGGTATCTAACCCCAAAACCAGACCCGGTTTCTCCGGCGTTCCACGATGAACATGGGAATGAACACATAAAGACCGTCGATAGCCATATAAATGTGCTCTGTGTTGCTCTATAAACTCAAACCCTGGCCGCCACATAAGCGATCCGTAACCGAAGACCCAAAAATCGTCCATATTATATGCCATTGATTCCAATAAGGTGAACATCACACCATGCAATGCACAACATAGGAAAGCAAATCAAGTGATCAATTCTACTAAATCAGCAGGCATGCAACCGCGCACGAAGATATTATGGTTGGGCATTAGCATCGTCTTTGTTGTTGTTGCAGTATATCTAGGTTGGAATTGGACCGCAGATGAAATGAAGGTGCGCGTTAGTGATAAACTCGCTGAGTTTTCATCAGATGGCAAAACAATCACGTGTAACAACTTAGATGTTGAAGGCTTTCCATTCCGGTTGGGACTTCGTTGTTCGCACACAGCATTTGATGACAATAGACGACGGTTTGGATTATCCGCAGGTGCATTACGAACAGCCGCCCAAATATACAAACCTGGCAAAATCATCGCTGAACTTGATGGCCCCATGCTTTTATCTGACAAGAGCAATCAATTAGAAATCAATTGGCAAAACCTAAAAGCAAGCGCCAGTATTGATCTCACAAATATCAATCGCACCTCCGTGGAAGCATCAAACCTTCGCGTGGATTTCAAAAACACAATCTTTAAAGATCTTGGTTCCCTACTAGCTGACGATTTACAAATTCATCTGCGACAGAATGAGAATGATCTTGATGTTGCCGCAAGTGCGGACAAGTTAATCGCTCAAACCAAGGGGACCAAAACAATACTGCCCGCTTCTGAGTTTTTCATGGTTGCAAAGCTTATAGATGGGGCAAACGCATTAGAACATACACGTTCAGGCGAAGATTTTGATATCCGAAGTTCAAATATCAATCTTGAGCACTTCAATTTCATAAGTGAAAACGGTGCGAAAATTTCTGCAGATGGTCCTCTTAATATTTCGGCAAAGGGACTACTAAGTGGAGAATTAAATCTGATCATAAACAACGCGTCGGACTTTCTACAAATCGCGCAAAAGAACTATCCAGAACTTAGCCAAAACATTGCACAGATCAATGCCCTACTCCCGATGTTTCAAAATAGGGCAAATGGCGATATCCAATTCAAACTCACACTCAGAGACGGTTTTGTGCAAGCGGGATTATTCCCGCTCGGTTTTATTCCCGCCATCTGATTGGGAATCTAAGGGTGCATCTGTAGAAAGATGACGTCCAAAATCCGGAACATCAACATCTTGTCCGGCCTCAATAATTGAGCGTCGAACCGCGCGAGTGCGTGAAAATAAATCAAACAATTCGTCACCCTTGCCCCAACGAATTGCCTTCTGTAATGAGGATAAATCTTCAGAAAACCGCGCAAGCATCTCAAGAATAGCATCTTTATTGTGCAAACAAACATCACGCCACATTGTCGGATCTGACGCTGCAAGGCGTGTAAAATCACGAAAACCTGAAGCTGAATACTTAATTACTTCAGAATCCGTGACTGTTTCCATATCACTCGCTGTTCCAACAATATTGTATGAAATCAACTGAGGTAAATGAGAAACAATTGCAAGAACGCGATCATGGTGTTCGTGTTCCATGACATCTATATTAGAGCCGCAAGCACGCCAGAATTGTGAGAGTTTATCTTGCGCATCCGGATCGGTATTTTCAAGCGGGGTTAAGATGCACCAACGCCCTTCAAACAACTCGGAAAATCCAGCATCAGGACCTGAACGCTCGGTACCCGCAATTGGGTGACCTGGTATAAAATGCACGCCATCTGGAATATGAGGAACCATCTGTTCAATAACCGACGTTTTAGTCGATCCAACATCGGTGACGATAGCACCTGGTTTTAAATGAAACGCAATATCTTTCGCAACGGCGCCAGACGCGCCAACCGGCACAGATACAATGATCAAATCCGCATGCCGGACAATATCTGCATAGTCTGTGGAATATTCGTCACCCAAATCAAGCGCACGAGCCTCATCAAGCGTTGTTTGAGAACGCGTCATAATTGCAATTGTTTCGGCAAGTTTCTTTTCTCTTATCACCCTTGCAAGAGATGACCCAATAAGGCCAATACCAATAAGCGCTATTTTATTAAAATGAATATCACCCATTATGATCTACCCATAAAATCTTTCAGCGCGGCAATAACACCTTCATTCGCCTCATCACCTCCAATTGTCATTCGCAATGAATTTGGAAACCCATAACCACCAACAGCGCGCAAGATAAACCCCTTGGATAAAAGATAATCATTTGCCTTTGCGGCAGTATGTACACCATCTTGAGGAAACGTGATCAACACAAAATTGCCAACCGATGGTGTTACATCAAGACCGATTTTCGTCAGGCCCTGTGTCACCTTCTCAAGCCAAATCAGATTGTGATCAATAGCATCTTCAATATGCTTCTTATCGGCCACCGCAGCAGCGCCCGCAGCAATTGCCACAGCATTGACGTTAAATGGCCCGCGTACACGATTAAGCGCATCAATAATTTTCAACGGTGCGTAAATCCAGCCAATCCGCAAGCCAGCAAGACCATAAATCTTGGAAAATGTACGTGTCATAACAACATTTTCATTTGCAGACACCATCTCAATACCCGCTTCAAAGTCATTTTTACGGACATATTCAGCATATGCTGCATCCAAAACAAGAATGACATGTTTTGGCAGTCCATCATGGAGCCGTCGCAATTCACTGCTGGGCAGATAAGTACCTGTCGGATTATTTGGATTTGCTAAAAACACCATCTTGGTTCGGGGTGTTATCGCCGCAAGCACGGCGTCCACATCAACAGTGAGGTTTTTTTCCTTAACGACGACAGGCGTTGCACCGCTTGCAAGGATTTCGATTTTGTAAACAAGAAAACCATGCTCTGAGTAAATTGCTTCATCACCCTGAGAGAGATATGTCCGGCTCAATAAACCAAGAAGCTCATCTGAACCATTGCCACACAAAATATTATCAGCATTTAAACCGTGCACCGATGCGATTGCTTCACGCAGAACCAAAGATGAGCCTTCAGGATATAGTTCCAATTCTTCGAGCGTATTTCTAATCGCTTCTTGCACACGTGGACTTGCTCCAAGCGGTGTTTCGTTTGAAGAAAGTTTATGGATTTTAGTCGCACCTGTTGCTTTGCTCTTGCCAGGCACATAAGCAGCAATTTCCAGAATACTAGAATTCGGTTCAGGGGTTTGTTTGTCCGCCATCACGCTCTCCAACAGTTTAAACAATAAAATCCATATTTTATGGTGTTCGATTATACGCTTATGAGCATATTGTCGAGCAGACAAAAGTTTTCTGATAAGAAAAGATTGACGTGAGTGCCGTCAAATCTTACCTGTATTGTCTCAAATAAAATGAAAATCCTGGCAATTATCAATTTAACTCCAATTTAGCACTGAAAACCTGATTAAATGGCAACGAAAAGCACAACTGCAACAAAAGCAAACTCAGAAGCTTTATTTCCGTCAAGCAAAGTTGCGCATTTTGGCGAAGATAAACCCCTTCAACTTGATGCAGGTGTATCGCTATCGCCATTTCAAATTGCCTACGAAACGCATGGCGAATTGAACGTAGATAAATCAAATGCAATACTGATTTGCCATGCCCTAACGGGCGACCAATATTGCGCAAGTGAGCAACCTGTTACAAAAAAACCAGGTTGGTGGGAAACACTTATTGGCCCGGGAAAACCAATAGACACCGAAAGATATTTTGTTATCTGCTCAAACGTGCTCGGCGGCTGCCTTGGCACAACGGGTCCCGCATCCATTGATGAAAAAACAGGATTACCCTATGGTTTGAATTTCCCGGTTTTAACAATTGCCGATATGGTTCGCGCACAAGCCATGCTTATCGATTATCTGGGTATTGATACCTTGTTCAGCGCCATTGGCGGCTCCATGGGCGGCATGCAGGTTCTGCAGTGGGCATCATCTTACCCATCTCGATTATTCTCAGCTATTCCAATGGCAACAGGTGCAAAACACACTTCGCAAAACATTGCGTTCCATGAAGTTGGCAGACAGGCCATCATGGCTGATCCGAACTGGCATGGCGGTAATTATGCTGCAACAAATGATATTCCCTCAAAAGGATTGGCTGTTGCGCGGATGACTGCTCACATAACTTATCTCTCAGAACCGACGCTTCAACGGAAATTTGGTCGGCAATTGCAAAACCGAGATAATGTGAGCTTTGGTTTTGGCGCAGATTTTCAGATTGAAAGTTACCTGCGCCATCAAGGTTCAAGTTTTGTCGACAGATTTGATGCAAATTCCTATCTCTACATGACACGTGCCATGGATTATTTTGATTTGGCTGCTGACAATGACGGGAAATTGGCAAATGCATTTTCCGGCACCAGCACTCGGTTTTGTCTCATGTCATTTACAAGCGACTGGCTTTTCCCCACATCAGAAAGTCGCGATGTTGTTCATGCATTAAATGCTACAGGTGCATCTGTATCATTTGTCGAGATAGAATCAGACAAGGGGCACGACGCATTTTTACTCAATGAACCTGTTATGATCAGCACTGTCACTGGGTTTTTGAATTCCGCAGCAGAAGCAAGGGGGATTTAAATGACCGAAGCTGAAAAAAGACGTTTTGATCTCACAGTCATTGCCAAACATGTGACACCAAATGCAAAAGTGCTAGATATTGGTTGTGGTGATGGAACGCTTTTGAGCATCTTAAAAGAGCAAAAATCCGTCGACGGACGCGGCATTGAATTATCGCAAAAGGGCGTGAATAATTGCGTCGCACGCGGCTTATCTGTCATTCAAGGTGATGCAGATCGTGATCTTGTGCATTACCCTGACAAAAGCTTTGATTTTGTAATCCTGTCTCAAACCATTCAAGCAACTCATAGTCCAAAAAAGGTCTTGGAAGAGTTATTACGTATCGGCAAATATTGCATCGTCTCCGCACCCAATTTCGGTCATTGGCGCATGCGCATACAATTGCTTCTACAAGGCAGAATGCCCGTTACCAAAAAACTTCCTTATTCGTGGTATGATACGCCCAATATTCACTTCTGTACGCTTTATGACTTTACCCAGCTTTGCCATGATGTGAATGCGAATATTGAGCATGTCACACCCGTGACGGACACAGGACGTGACATGACGAAAACTGTCCCGCATTACCTATGGAATATTTTAGCACAGCAGGCCGTATTCCTGCTCACAGACGAAACCTAAAACTAGTCATTTTCTCTTTTGTTACGACCAAGAGACGACGGTTGTGGGGAAAGTACTGGCACGAAAATACGCCGTGAAGAACGCTCTGCAACGGGAAGTCCCTGATATAACTTCTTTTGAGCTTCCATGACGATCACGCCAGAAAACAGGGGCCAAAACCTCCGCCCAAGCCTTTCCCACATGGGGGAAGCTTGCAGCACTGGTGCGCGATCTGTTGGTGGAAAAAACAATGCTTCTGAACTTCCACGTGGTGTAAAATTAGCAGCTCTGAGAAGTTGGGCGAGTTGTCCTCGTGAATAGGGCTGCCCCGCACCAAATGGCGTATGCTCAAACCGGCACCACACACCTCGTCTATTCGGCACAACCACAATTACACTTCCATTGGGGGATAAAACGCGCCAGATCTCTTTCAACGTTTCCGCTGGATCTTCAGTAAATTCGAGCGAATGCACCATTAATATGCGGTCAATGGAACTGTCCGCCAATGGTAATTCTTCGTCAAAAACCAATGATACTGCACACGGTTCATGCCGTGGCCAAGCTATGGCACCCTGCTTTGCCGGCATAAATGCAATTGTATGCTCCGCATCTGAACGAAATCGATCAAGATATGGCAAGGTATAACCTAGCCCTAAAAGTCGCTCATTGCCACTTGCCGACCATACCGCCGACAACGCCATCGCGATTTTATTTCTCGCGCGGCGTCCAAGTCGTGAGTTGTAAAATTCTCGCAAATCGACAATATCTGTATTCATTCCTTAGATTTAGGATTGAAACTTCAATTTCGCAAGTAGGTTGGACCACCTCATGAACTTAAATAACAATCTTAAACCACGTGACATTATCGATATTTTAGCTATGGAACCCCATCCTGAGGGAGGATGGTACGTTCAGACCTTTAGAGATAGTGATGGAGGGACCAGAGGCCATTCAACAGCAATCTATTATCTACTCGAAGAGGGACAGCGCTCACACTGGCACAGAGTGACCGATGCCGCAGAAATCTGGCTGTGGCACGGTGGTGCACCAATGGAACTCTCAATCTCCAAAGATGGGCGAACTACAAAAGTGTTTCAATTGGGGCTTGATCTAATAAATGGCGAGCGCCCACAAGCAATTGTTGAGGCGAACGAATGGCAAAGCGCCAAGCCACTTGGCAAATGGGCGTTGGTTAGCTGCACAGTAGCGCCAGGATTTGAGTTTGAAAAATTTGAGATGGCAGAACCAAATTGGGCGCCATCTCAGATTTAGTTTCCTTTAAGAACCGATTTCGGTAGCAGACACACGAACATCACCGATTTTTGTTGGAATTTTTGCAAACATTGGAACATGAGCATTCATGTGCTTATTAACCCCAAACCAAACTTCCATACCTTTTGCCTGTTGCAGATATTTGACCGAATCATGATTGGCCCGATAGCCACCTTTAGGCGTAAATGTGACCTGACATTTAACCACACGCCCCCTAAAACCCTTTGTTTTATAACGAGCATGGCCAATGAACTTCAATTTAAGATCAACAAGAGTTTCGCCGTCAAATATCGAAACTGTACGACCGCAAACTGGTGATTTAGGCCCTTTATAAGGCAAAGTTAGGCTCGTAATTGGATCCACCACAGACAGAAGATCAGCATCCTTAAGCTTTACCCAGTCAGAAGGGCGGCTTTTGGGTTCAGGTGAAATTTTACTTTGTGTGACCTTACCATTTTCATTGTAAAGCACATCGAAAGCGCGCTTCTCATCACCTGATGTATAGTTTATTTTATATTGATCAGCACGGAACATATGTGGCGTAACTTTACCAGTAACGGTCGTTTCACCTCGAATTTTTGCTACAATATCGGCTAATGATGACGATTTAATGCTGCCAGATGTTTTGAATGTCTCACCACTAATTTCGGTTTTGAAATTCAGCTTTGCCAGCGTAATTCCATGAATAACAAGCTTATAAGACGAGTTTGCGGTTTTAGCTGCAGCAACACTTGGTAACGCAGCAGTCGTGAATACGCATGAAAGCGCCGTAAAAACGAAAAGGTTCTTTAATTTCATTTTCTTCATTTCTTAAAATCCAAATCGGAAAACTGGCTGGCCGGAAAACCGATTGGAAAGTCCCAACAAAATTGTGATATTGTAAGATTATGTCTATTATTAGTCACATTGTAACATTTCGTCAGTCTGACGCCATCAAATTACTTGACGTTTTCTCAGATTATGACTATGAAACCGCAACTTTCCAAAAGGTCTCTACTGGTTAGGCGCGCAGATCGCGCGATTTTCTACGTGGGAATGGCCTAGTATAAATAGGTGTTATAATGTCTCGTACATGCGAACTAACTGCAAAAGGCGTTCAATCTGGTAACAATGTTAGCCACGCCAACAATAAATCAAAGCGCAAGTTTTTGCCAAATCTTTGCAACGTGACTTTGATGTCAGAAGCTCTAAATCAGCGCTTTCGTATGCGTATTTCTGCTAACGCGCTTCGCTCTGTTGAGCATCGTGGTGGTTTGGATGCATTTTTGGCGAAAGCAAACGACCGTGATTTATCAACACGTGCACGTTTGATCAAAAAGCAACTTTCAAAAAAACTAGCTGAAGCTGCAGCTTAGTCTAGCTTCAAATTCAGTTTCGCTGGGCAGGCTCCTTTAAGGCCTGCCTTTATTTTAACTGGTGGCATCACCCAGGATAAAAAAATGCTAAATGTAAAATCTATTTCTCCGTTTATTTTTTTGATGGCATTCATTGTTGTTGCCTCAAATTATCTCGTCCAATTTCCAGTCAATTACACTATCAGTGATTATAACCTAGCTGATCTTCTGACATGGGGCGCATTTACCTACCCAATAGCCTTTTTGATCACAGATATGACCAATCGGAAATTTGGTACCAAATCTGCTCGTATAGTAGTTGCCGTTGGTTTTCTAATTGCTGTTGGCCTTTCAATCTGGCTTGCGACACCGCGTATCGCTATTGCATCAGGTTCTGCTTTTTTAATTGCTCAACTACTTGATGTTTCAATTTTCAATAGCCTTCGTAAATCAACTTGGTGGCACGCACCGCTTATATCTTCCATCATCGGCTCGATTATCGACACGGTTCTATTCTTTGCTATCGCATTTTCAGCTGGATTTGGTTTCTTAGGATTTGAAGATACATTTGTTCTAGAAAATGCACCACTCTTAGGTCTTTTTGCTATGGAGGCTCCACGTTGGATTTCGTGGGCAATGGGTGACCTTGGTGTGAAACTGATTGTGGGCTTAGTAATGCTAATCCCTTATGGTGCAGCACTACCTTATTTAACTGGTGGCAAAACAACCGCTGCCGCGTAATTTATTATTGCTGTAGAAGCTTAAACTCAAGCATTAGGTTTCGCTGCAGGAACGAATGATTATCGTCTGAAATCAGGGTGATAAAAACCTCACCTTGATCATTCGTCGTTATAGACATTCCCTCCATATTGTCAATCTGATAACCAGAACCAACATCGATTAGTATATCCCCGTCAACTGTCGCGTCTTTTTTGATTGTCGATACATCAATTCGGCGAATACGCATACCTATACCGCGAGCGATGCTAAATCGACGTTCAAGCAGAAGTAGGTCACCATTAGGTAAGAAATCAGCATCTGTGATATTATAGGGTGGGTTTCGTTTCACAAAGAACACACCCGGCTCAGTACCATCAATAATGGCAGCAAATAGATCACCTTCAGTATTCACACTCCGCTCAGAAAACGCAACGATAGCACCTTCTAGCGGGCTATCAACTTGTGATTTCGCAATGGCCTCTAGTCCGCCATTTCTTCTGAATTCTCGTTTCGGTATTTGCACAGGCAAAGACTTAACAGCAGCCGATTGCATTGGGTTTGCTAGCTTGTAGCCTTCAATCCGCGAGTTGCGTTCAAAACTAACATAAATATACTCATCCTTTATAACTAAGCCTTCGGCATCAAGGTTCCACTTCGCGGTTGAATATTTCCCTTCTTCATTAAGCATGGGTGCTATTTCAAACGAAGCTATACCTGACAATCGACCATTATCATCGCGTTTAATGTTACCACCATACCAATGGCCAGTATCCGCTACGCCGATGAAGGTTGAGCGATCAGCGGTTAATCGAATAGCTGACATGGCACCAAGCAAATCATTATCAGAAGACAACTCAAGACCACCAAGAAATTGCAAATGACCAAAGACATCCTCATCTGAACCGACTTTGAAGTTTTCGATCAAACGCGTATTCACGTCGACCTTCACAATATCGGCATTGGCGCAGGGAATAAGACAAAAGAAAAACAAAAGAATGGGTGCCGCTAGTCGCCTCATCCGCATCTAGCTTGCTCTCATAACACGGCCAGAACGACGACCCAAATTAGGTTCTTCCGCAAACAGTTCAGCCAATTGGTCAGTCATAGCACCAGCTAATTCTTCCGCGTCAACAATCGTTACAGCGCGACGATAGTAACGGGTCACATCGTGGCCAATACCGATCGCTAGAAGTTCAACTGGAGACTTTGTTTCAATCTCTTCAATAACACCGCGCAAATGACGCTCTAGATAGTTTCCACTATTCACGGAAAGCGTTGAATCATCCACCGGAGCACCATCAGATATCACCATCATGATACGACGCTGCTCACTACGTGCGAGAAGACGGTTATGAGCCCATATAAGAGCTTCACCATCGATATTTTCTTTAAGTAAGCCTTCACGCATCATTAAACCAAGGTTTCGCCGCGCACGACGCAATGGCACATCACCGGATTTATAAATGATATGGCGGAGATCATTCAAACGACCAGGGTCTGGCTGTTTGCCATCGCCGAGCCATTTTTCACGTGCTTGACCGCCCTTCCAGGCTTTTGTTGTAAAGCCTAGAATTTCAACTTTCACACCGCTGCGCTCAAGTGTTCTCGCAAGAATATCAGCACATGTAGCAGCAACTGTGATGGGGCGCCCGCGCATAGAACCTGAATTATCGATAAGAAGCGTAACCACCGTATCGCGAAATTTCGTATCGCGCTCGCGTTTAAATGACAAAGATTGTGTCGGATCGATAACAATGCGAGGTAAGCGCGCCGTATCCAAATGGCCTTCCTCAAGATCAAAATCCCAGGCACGATTCTGCTGCGCCATTAAGCGACGTTGCAAGCGGTTTGCCAATCGGCTCACAGCACCGGATAAATTTGCCAGCTGTTTGTCAAGAAAACCGCGTAACCGATCAAGTTCTTCTTCATCGCAAAGTTCTTCTGCTTTGATAACTTCATCGAACTCAGGCGTGAAAATGCGATAATCCAGTTTTTCATTGAGTGCTGCAAATGGTATATCAGGTTGTTTGGTTTCGCCCGGTGTTTCTGCTTCCTCATCACCATCGTCAGTGAAGTCATCATCGGAAAGTTCAGCGCCATCCTGTTCGCCTTCATCCATCTGATCATCAGCAGATTCATTATCTTCTGCGGGTGCCGATTCAGAACCTGCATCTTCTTCCATCTCTTCTGATGTTTCTTCTTCGGAGCGAGGCTGCTCTTCTTCGGATGAACTCTCATTATCTTCCGGCGGCGCATCGTCACCTTCATATTCTTCGGCAACATCCATAGAGACGAGCATATCACGCACAACATGCGCAAAATCAGATTGTTCATCCATATTCTCAATAAGTTGATCAAGCTGCCCACCAGCTTTTTCTTCAACCCAATCACGCCAAAGGTCAGCAACGGGACCAGCACTTGCAGGTGGTTTAGCACCAGTTAATCGTTCGCGGACAATAAGTGCCAAAGCTTCTTCAAGCGGCGCACTTTCACGATTTTGGATAGTGGTGTAATTTTGCTTCTCATACCTGTCTTCAAGCATTGCAGTAAGGTTTTTCGCAACACCAGAATATTTTGTTGCGCCGATGGCATCAACCCGCGCCCGCTCAACAGCATCAAAAATTGCCCGTGCATCAGCGCCTTCAGGCGTCATTTTCATATGCACTTTTTCATTATGACAGGCTTGCTTAAGCGCAAGAGAATCCCCAAGCCCCCGAACGATCGATAAATCCTTAAGACTGGGACGCTTTGGCAATTCAGGCAACCGGATCGTGCCTACAGCAGTGCCCGGAGGGTCTTTTGTAAAAATCACCTCAAGCTCTTTATCTCCAGAAAGCGCACGAACGCAGCCAGCAATAGAACGCTTGATTGGCTCAGCGTCTATCTGACCTGGGGGATTATTTTTCCGGTTATCACCGCGACCAGCTGCCATGAGGTGCCTCTACTAACCCGCCGCGCTCATAATGACATGGGCAGAGCTTTCCTTAAGCTCTTCGTTAAATGCACGCTGATAATGCTCAGCAACCAAAGAACGCTCAAGCTCATCACATTTATTAACAAATGTAAGACGGAAAGCAACGGCAAGGTCACCAAAAATCTCAGCATTTTCAGCCCATGTGATCACAGTTCTTGGGCTCATAACAGTCGACAAATCACCAGCGATAAATGATTGGCGTGTCATATCTGCAAGACGGACCATACGAGAGACAGTGTCACGCCCCTCAACACCTTTAAAGGACTTAACCTTCGCCATGATGATATCAACTTCATTGTCATGTGGCAGATAATTCAATGTCGTTACAATTGACCAACGGTCCATCTGTGCTTGGTTAATCTGTTGAGTACCATGATAAAGACCAGTTGTATCACCCAAACCAACAGTGTTGGCTGTAGCAAACAGTCTAAACGCAGGATGCGGATGAATAACGCGGCTCTGATCAAGCAGCGTTAAACGGCCTGATGTTTCCAAAATCCGTTGGATCACAAACATCACATCTGGACGGCCAGCATCATACTCATCAAACACAAGCGCAACATTATTTTGATAGGCCCAAGGCAGGATACCATCTTTAAATTCGGTTACTTGCTGACCATCTTTAACAATAATCGCATCCTTACCTATCAAGTCAATCCGGCTAACATGACTATCAAGATTGATCCGCACACATGGCCAGTTAAGGCGCGCAGCAACTTGTTCAATATGCGTTGATTTACCCGTACCATGATAACCGCTCACCATCACACGGCGATTGTGTGCAAAGCCTGCTAAAATCGCAAGCGTCGTATCCTCATCAAAAATATAATCAGGATCTATCTCAGGCACTTGTCCAGAAGCTTCTGAATATGCAGGAACCTTCATATCAAGATCGATTCCAAACGTATCTCTGACTGATATTTCGATGTCAGGCGTATTTGTTTGTATAGCGCTCATATTCTAATCTCATTTTTAGGAATAATTTTTTAAAATTGTTTAGCAAAAACCAGCCGATTTTAGCATTTGATAGGCTTGGATAACTTCTCTAAAACGTTCTTCAGAACCACGATCGCCACCATTTGCATCAGGATGATGCTTTTTTACCAGTTCTTTATAGCGAGCCTTAATATCATCCGACGACGCGGCAGCCGGGAGCCCTAACGTATCAAAAGCTTTGGTCTCAAGCGCCTTAAGTTTTCTCATTCTCGGTTCTGGCGCTTGACGCTCGGACTGCTCAAAGAAACCAAATGTATCATTCATACGCGCACGCGAGCCTGCACTGCCCGATGGACCAGGATCTTTCAACGGTGTATGCTTGACCTTCTTATTGACACCCATGCCCCATGTCGGGCGATGGCCTGTCAAAGCTTCTTTCTGATACCGAGCAACCTCACCATCAGACAAGCCTTCAAAATAATTGTAACCTTTGTTGTACTGACGAACATGATCGGCACAAAACTTGAAATACTTACCTTCGGCATTGCGACCTACCGGCGCTTTATGCTCGCCTTTTTTCTCGCACCCGTCCCATTGACACTCAGATTGCTCAGCATCCTTCTTGACTGAACCTTTTTTTGTGCCCTTCGGCTTGGTTCTAATCGAATCGAAATATTTGGAATTAAGTTTCATATTTAATTCATCAGCACTTTTTGAAATAGGACCATGCGAAACAAGGTAATCAAAATTCCACATGATCGGGTCACGAAATTGTCTATTACCCAAGGCCATTAAAATATATCTAGACGAATGGCATTTTTCAGGGCAATGACACTAGAAGAGTAATAAGGAGAACATGATGACGTTGCAAGACACAATTACTGCTAATTTGAAGTCAATTTTCGATCCAGTAGAATTAAACGTTATTAATGAAAGTCATTTACATGCCGGACATCAACCGGGATTTGATGGCAAGGGTGAATCTCATTTCCGAATTCAAATGGTATCTGCAAGCTTCGTTGGACTATCTCGGGTTGCCCGCCATCGTGCAGTGAACGAGGCAATGCAAAGCGCATTTGATGGTGGTTTACATGCACTTGCGCTGGATTTAGCCGCCCCCAGTGAAGCAAAAAACTGGTAGGTCGCCGGACTACTCGATAGGACGCAAACTCAACTTGGTGATCCGGTTCTTTGATCTTTTAAGCACAATAAACCGCATATTATGGAAGGTAAACGCTTGTTTTTCCTCAGGAATAATCTGTGATTCATGAATAACAAGACCTGCAATCGTTGTCGCATCTTCATCCGGTAGCGACCAATCAAATGCTCGATTTAGATCACGAACCGGCACAGACCCATCCACAATAACCGAGCCGTCAGCTTGTTGTTTTACACCCTGAACATCAAGATCGTGTTCATCGGCAATATCACCGACGATTTCTTCCAGGATATCTTCAAGTGTAACCATGCCTTCAACTTCACCATATTCGTCAACCACGATGGCAAGATGAGCTTTACGTCGGAGGAAGGCATTGAGCTGGTCTTTAAGATTTGTTGCATCTGGCACAAACCAAGGTTTCTGCGCAATTTTCATTAAATCGATGTCACTAGCCTTCTGACCAGAAGTGGCCAACGCCCGCAACACGTCCTTTGCATGGATGACGCCTATAATATTATCCGCTTCATCGCGCCAAATTGGCATCCGCGTGTAAGGACTTTCGAGAATAAGCTTCACGTTATCGGCCGGCGCATCATCGGCATTGAGTATTGTCATGGATGTGCGGTGAACCATAACATCTGAAACTTCCAATTCACCCAAATCAAGAACGCCACCGAGGCGATCACGATCCGCTTTGATCACCGAACCTTCTTTATGAAGCAAATCCACCGCGCCACGTATTTCTTCTTGCGGAGACAGCATAAAATCGCCAGACGCCAAGCTTACCCCAAAGATACTCAAGATCCCTCGAACAACCCAGTTCACAAGGCTTGAAAGAGGCCCAATAATCAACACAAAAGGACGAATAATGGGAGCGACCGTGAGGGCAAATTTATCTGGCGCTGAGATCGCCCAGCTTTTTGGCAGCACCTCCGCAAACACAACAAGCATAACCGTCATTACAAGCGTGGCCCAAACAACACCCGATTCGCCGAAAATTGACAAAAGTAGACTTGTCGCCAACGATGAAGCCAAAATGTTGACCAAATTATTGCCGATAAGAAGCGTGCCAATAAGCCTATCGCGGCGTTCAATCAGGTTACTCACCATCCCCGCTCGTGTTTCTCCGTTATTTTCCAACGAATGCATTCGCGCACGCGAAACCGCAGTTAGCGCTGTTTCAGAGCCAGAAAAAAAAGCAGAAAACCCAATCAGAAATAAAATCGCAACAAGTGTCACCCAATGAGCGGCAACAAATAGCAAAAAAGCTTCGATCATCTATTATTCCGTGTTTCTTCAATAAAGCGCCGCACTTCATCGGCAGGCACATTGTTTGCTATAAAGGACTGTCCAATGCCCTTTGTCAAAATAAAGGTTAAATCTCCGCGTGAGACTTTCTTATCCTGCGCAATATGTTCCATTAATATATCGGTTGGCGGAAGCTCTCCGTCAATGTCATTTAGCGAAATTGGTAAACCAACCTGCTTCAAATGCTGTTCAACACGCACCGCATCATCGGGACTGGCAAGATTCATTCGTGCAGAAAACTTATATGCAAGCACCATTCCAATCGAAACACCTTCGCCATGAACTAACCTAGTGCTGTCATATTTGGTCGCAGCTTCAAGCGCATGACCAAATGTGTGGCCAAGATTAAGAAGTGCGCGGCACCCATGCTCCTCCTCATCGGCAGCGACAACATCAGCTTTAGCCTGACAACTTGTAGCAATTGCCTGAATACGTTCAGGACCACCTGAGAAGATACCTTGCCAGCTTTTCTCTAACCACTCGAAAAAATCCGGCCGATCAATCAAGCCATATTTTGCAACTTCTGCATAACCTGCCCGCATTTCGCGGTCGCTCAAAGTATCCAGCGTATTCGTATCCACCAGCACCAATTGCGGCTGATGGAATACACCGACAAGGTTTTTGCCTGCTCCGGTATTAATCCCTGTCTTACCACCAACAGATGAATCCACCTGCGCCAACAAGCTCGTTGGCACTTGTATAAGCTTCATGCCCCGTCGTACGATGCCTGCTGCAAATCCGGTCAAATCACCTATGACACCACCACCCAGAGCAATTACGGCATCACCGCGCTCCAACTTACACTCCAAAATATGGTCACAAACACGTGCCATGTTTTCATAATTCTTGGTTTTCTCACCAGCACTTAAGATAAGTGGCTCAACATCAATACCGTGCTCTTTCAAACTGGCCGATAATGGCTTCAAATAATGTTCAGCCACATTCTCATCGGTAATAATTGTGGCGCGGGCATTTGGCAAACGCGATGTAATTTCCTGCCCTGCCTTTTTCATCAGGTCTCTACCGATAAGAATATCATAGGATCTATTTCCCAATGATACTTTAACGCATTCTTGTGTTAAATCATGAGGTGTCTGGGACATTAGTTTTCCATCTCAGATAATTTGCTTTGTGCTATTTCGGCCGCTCCGGAGATCACTTTTGCCGCATCATTCACCACTGTAGTTTTTGGCGCATTACGTGATTGGACAACCAAATCAGCCTGCGCATAAATCGGATAACGGGCATCCATCAAGTCACGAAGGATTTTCTGCGGATTGGGTTGTTGAAGTAGTGGTCTCGTCGATCGCTTTGAAACCCTTTGCCACAACACATCAAAATCTGCCTTGAGCCATAAGGTTACGGAACTCGAAAGCACATTTTGCCGTGTTTCTTCATTCATAAAAGCCCCGCCGCCGGTAGAAACAATTTGCGGACCAGTTTGCAAAACTCGCTTAACAACGCGTGTTTCCAAAGCGCGAAATTCGGGTTCGCCATAAGCTTCAAATATTTCCGTAATCGGCATTTGTGCAGCAGCGACAATCTCATCATCTGTGTCTACAAACGGCAGCTCCATAAGTTGAGCAAGCATTCGACCAATCACTGACTTTCCTGCGCCCATAAGACCAATAAGCACGAGATTAGTGTCGCCCAACGCTTCGCGCGCCAACCGCCCAATTTCTGCCAAATCATTTTCATCCTGTGCGGACAATTATCAAACTCCAGATTTCCCTATCCCTATCGGGCAACAGCCCGCCTAGGTCAAGGGGAAAGCCCGAGTTTATAAAACCGCTCAAACTTGCCAACTTAAGATATTAGTTGCGAGTTTACGAAAATCTTCATAAAAAGAAGTTGTTTTTTCGAAGGATTCAAAGAGCTAAATGCCATCATTATTCAGATTGCTGTTTGTTATCGGCATCATTGTCGGAATTGGCTATGGGATCATGTTTGCACTGGTCAATTATGTCGAGCCGAAAGATCGAGAGATAACGATCCGAGTGCCCTCAGAACAACTTTATCGCGACCAATGAAACAAGATCTCAGCGCAGCCCATGTTGAAGCTTTCCTGGAGATGATGATTGCTGAACGTGGTGCAGCTAACAATACGGTTGAATCTTACACCCGTGATCTCGATGACGCGAGAGGTTTCCTGCAAACGAAAAACATCAAATTAACTGAAGCATCCTCAGATCATATTCGTGCCTATTTGAGCCATATGGCAGATCAAGGATTTGCCGCCACATCGCAAAGCAGGCATCTATCATCATTAAAGCAATTTTTTCGTTTTCTACATGACGAAGGCCTAAGGGATAACGACCCTACCGGCATTATTGATGCACCTAAATCACAAGTTACCTTGCCCAAAACACTGTCTGAAAGTGATGTTGATCTGCTACTAAAAACGGCAGATGATAAAGCCAACGCCCCGGAGCAAAGCCTATCTACAAAACTACAACATGTTCGTTTTCAAGCACTTTTAGAACTTTTATATGCAACAGGTATGCGGGTCAGCGAATTAGTTGCTCTGCCAAAAAACGTACTCAAGCGTAACGAGCCGTTTCTTCTCATTACCGGCAAAGGCAATAAAGAACGTCTTGTACCAATTTCTGGAGCTGCAAGACGTGCGCTTGAAACATATATCGATCTTCATAAAAAACATCACCAGGCAACAAAAAAGCCCGACGACAGCTCATTTCTTTTCCCTGCATCATCCAAAACGGGTCATCTAGCGCGTCAAGTATTTGCCCGGCAACTCAAAGATACAGCCCAATCTGCAGGTCTTAATATCGAAAAAATTTCACCACATGTTTTAAGGCATGCTTTTGCAAGCCATTTGTTAGCCAATGGTGCTGATTTGCGTGCTGTACAGGAGTTATTGGGACATTCTGACATTTCAACCACACAAATCTACACCCATGTGCTCGATGAACGATTGAAAAAACTGGTCAATGAGCATCACCCTCTTGCAAAACTAGATAAAAAATCCGATTAGAGCTACTGCACATTGAAACCGCGCCCAAACCACCTATCTTTTGAGAAGAGAATGCTTTATTGCGGTTCAAAATAATTTAAACCCAAAAAGTATAAACCTGGGCACCTTGAGTATTATGCAGCATTATCTAGATTTCGAAAAACCTATTTCCGACCTTGAGGGTAAAATTCGTGAGTTAAAAACACTTTCAGGTGACGATGAAGGCATCAATACATCTGAAGAGGTAGAACGCCTTGAAGTTAAGGCAAGCGAAGCAACTGCAGAAATTTATGGTCGGTTAAATCCGTGGCAGAAAACGCAGGTTGCCCGTCATCCAGCGCGCCCGCATTTTGTGGACTATGCGGCAAAACTGTTTACAGAGTTTACACCGCTAGCTGGCGACCGTAAATTTGCAAATGATGAAGCTATTCAGGCAGGTCTTGCGCGATTTAATGGTCAAGCTGTTGCTGTTTTAGGGCAAGAAAAAGGTGGTGACACAGAAACGCGCATTAAACACAATTTTGGTAGTGCACGTCCTGAAGGTTATCGGAAAGCCATTCGCGTGATGGAAATGGCTGATCGTTTTAATATGCCCATCATTACGCTGGTTGATACAGCCGGCGCATATCCTGGTGTTGGCGCAGAAGAACGCGGTCAAGCCGAAGCTATTGCACGCTCAACTGAAATGTGTCTGAACGTACGCGTTCCAATCATTTCAATCATTATTGGCGAAGGCGGCTCTGGCGGAGCAATCGCAATCGCAGTTGGCAATAAAGTCTTTATGCTCGAACATTCGATCTACAGTGTAATATCACCAGAAGGCGCAGCATCCATTCTTTGGCGTGATTCCGCGCGAGCCAAAGATGCGGCAACAGGCATGAAGATTACTGCACAAGATTTACAAGGCCTAGGCGTCATTGATGGCATTATTGCCGAACCTGTTGGCGGTGCGCACCGTGAGCCAGAAACAGTAATTTCTGGTGTGCGTGATGTCATCGCATCATCACTCGCTGAGTTTGCAGATAAATCCGGCGATGATATTCGCAAAGAGCGCCGAGAGAAATTCTTGGCAATAGGCCGTAATTTAGGCTAATTTGATATTTAAATCCCATATGAACATAATATTCGATGGGATTATTTCGATCACAATCTGTTTATCTGCTTTTTTTTAACGCCCATGGTAAGTTTTCGACAACCATAAGGGTGGTAGAACTTCTGACGTAGTTTTGAATTTGATTTGGTTTGATATTAGACGAGCGGTATATGGCTTTTTTAGATACGAAATGGGTCGTTTTGGCAGGCTGTTTAGCTTTAGCTGGATGTAACGACACACTTACATCCGTCGCCAACAAGGCAGAACACCCGCTTCCGAAAAAACTTGTAAGCCAAATGAAAGCGCAAGGTATGAGCACCCGCTCACCTATTATGATGCGCATTTTCAAAGAAGAAGGCACGCTCGAAGTCTGGAAACAAAAGCCAAATGGTCGATATGAAATCGTAACAAATTACGCCATCTGCAAATGGTCTGGAACCTTGGGCCCCAAATTCAAAGAAGGCGATCGCCAAGCGCCTGAAGGTTTCTATCGGATCCATCCTCACCAAATGAACCCGAACTCAAGCTATTATTTATCCTTCAATATGGGTTTTCCAAACCGTTATGACCGATCCCATGGGCGTACAGGATCCAATTTAATGGTACATGGCGCATGCTCATCAGCTGGCTGCTATTCTATGACCGATGAGCAAGTTTTAGAAATCTTTGGTTTTGCAAGAGATGCATTTAAAGGCGGGCAAAAATACTTTCAAGTTCAAGCCTATCCTTTTCGCCTGACCGCTGAGAATATGGCACGGCATCGCGATCATAAAAGTTTTAAATTTTGGAACATGCTCAAAGAAGGGTATGATCACTTTGAGATTACGAAACAACCACCGAAGGTAGAAGTCTGTGGACGTCAATATGTCTTCAATCAAATTGCAGAAGATAATGGGCGTTTCCGCGCAAGCGCCGCTTGCCCACAAATGTCTCAACCACAGTCGCTGCAATTTGCGCATGCAAATTTTCAGAAGAAATATGAGAAAGACTTCGCAGAAGCAGTTGCCAAGTTGGATAAAACCGCTGCAAAGGAACAACAGGCTGAAGTTGCAAAAATCGCAGCTCAAGCCCGCGCTGCAGAACGGGCCGAAATTGCAGAAAAACGCAATGAACAACTCACACAAGCTTTCTCACCGGTTGCATCAATTTTCTCACGGAAGCAAAACAGCGACGCACCAAGAAACACTGGTTTGGCTGCCAATCTTTACAAAACAAACCAAGTAACTCAGCCCGACCCGACCACCAATTCTGAAGCAAATACATCCATAGCACCGCAGGAAATTAATACAGCGGATGTGCCCGTTCCTACTGCCGCTAACGCAACGATTGAGGAAAAAACACCTCGCTGGAAGTTTTGGAAACGAAAATCCAACTCAGATGATTAGCGTATAGCCGCCTCATGAAAACACTTGATCTTAAAGGTTTAAAATGCCCTTTACCCGTTTTGCGGCTGAGACGCTATTTGCGTGATCATGCTAAGATTGGAGAACAGATCGAGGTTATGACAACCGATCCAATGGCGCAGCTCGATATCCCCCATTTTTGCAATGAGTTTAACCAAAAACTCATCTCTTCTTCTGCTGATAAAGATGGTCATGTCTTCATCGTTGAGAAGTTAACCGACACAACTAAAGATGAATGAGTTTCAGAAGTTGAGTTCGCGTGAGGTTCTTTTTTTCACGCAAATCTTTGAGTGATTGCGAACCATCACTTTTTGATAATTTAAAATGTTCGTCAGCCATAATAAGATCATGATGTCGATAATTGGGCGCTGGCAAGTTTAGCAGAATTTGCAGAACACGGTGGATTGACGTCGAATGATACAGATCTTTCCCACGAATAACAAAATCCACACCCTGCTCAGCGTCATCTAGAACAACAGACAAATGATAACTCGTCGGAATATCACGTCGTGCTATAACAACATCACCCCAAGCGTCAGGGCTAGCTTCTATCTTAGTTGGTTTCAGCTCAGCATTAAACTCCACCCAAGTCACATCTTGTCCAAGCTGATCGAGGACAGCTCTCATATCCAGCCGCCAATTATGCGCATCACCATTTAAAATTCGTAATTTACGTTCCTGGCGTGATAGCTCTTTGCATTTACCCGGATAATGAGGACTGCCATCGGGGTCTATCGGCCAATGAATACCATCATTTTCATAGATCGCGATGAGACTGTTAATGTCCTTCCTTGAGAGGAAGGCCGGATATACCAAATCACGTTCTATCAAATTTTGCAGAGTTGCTTGATATGCTTCAAAACGAGAGGATTGAAATAATACTGGTTCAGGCCAATCTAGCCCAAGCCATCTTAAATCTTCAAAAATTGCATCCACAAATTCAGGTTTCGATCGCGTGATATCTATATCTTCCATCCGCAGAAGAAACTCAGCATCATAGTCTTGCGAAAATTGCCAATTGAGAAGCGCCGAGTAAGCGTGGCCAAGGTGTAAATAACCATTTGGGCTTGGCGCAAAGCGGACGCATTTTCCAATATCCGTAATCATATCACATCTATTGCATGAGAAACCATTTTCGTCATCCGAAGATTTTACGATATATCCTTAAGATGAATAAACGAATCGATTCGCAAGCCGATATCTTATTGGCGGTTTCAGACCTCAAAAAACGGGACCCTCTGCTCGTTCCCATTATTGAGAAACTTAATCACATTCCATTACGCCGAGCAGAAACAGGTTTTGAAAGCCTCGCAAACATCATCACATCACAGCTGATATCGCGTGCAGCAGCGGATGCCATTTGGGAGAAACAGAAGGCATATTTTGGCTTTCTAACACCGCAAAACATTGCCCAATCGACCGAACAGAAACTAAGGAACCTTGGCTTATCGGGCGCCAAAGCGACCACACTTTTAGGCGTGGCTAATAAGCTGATTGATAGCCCGGAATTTCTCACTTTGCTAGAACAACACAACCCTGATAAAGCATTGAAAGAGTTGATATCTTTGAAGGGTATCGGGCCGTGGACTGCCGAAGTTTATCTTTTATCATGCTGCGGTCACCCGGATATATTTCCCGCAGGGGATATTGCTCTACGCACGGCATCGGGGCATGCTTTTTTTGACGGTGTGCAACCTGATCAAAAAGACCTGCGGGAATATTCAAAACGATGGGCGCCATGGCGTAGCGTTGCAGCTCGAATTCTTTGGGCATATTACGCGGATATTAAAAACTTCGACAAAAGCCCAATTTGATTTTCTTTGGAAAATTATCTGATTTCATTTCACAAGAACGTCATATGATGCGTAGTATACGTAACTGAGAACGTTGTATCGATCAGGAGATGAACTTGACGATTGCTGTGTCGCCTGAGTCTCTGCCCGCACTTGTATTAAATGCGGACTATAGGCCCCTGAGTTATTATCCGCTGTCGCTTTGGTCATGGCAGGATGCGGTCAAAGCTGTGTTTTTAGATCGCGTGGATATTATTTCAGAATACGAACATGAAGTTTCATCACCAAGTTTTTCAATGAAACTTCCAAGCGTGGTTTGTTTAAAGAGCTATGTCAAACCTCCAGAACATCCATCTTTCACACGATTTAATGTCTTCCTGCGTGATAAATTTGAATGCCAATATTGCTATTCCAAAGAAGATTTAACGTTTGACCATGTTATCCCCCGCCGTTGCGGTGGAGAAACAACGTGGGAAAATATTGTAGCTGCCTGCTCGCCGTGCAATTTGAAAAAAGGCGGCAAGCTTCCTCAACAAGCTAAAATGTTTCCAAGACAAACACCCTACCAACCAACTATTCATGATCTACACAAAAATGGCCGGCTATTCCCGCCAAACCACTTACATGAAAGCTGGCTTGATTATCTTTATTGGGATTCAGAACTACAGCCTTAAGCTTTTCTGACAGCCAATCGCAGTGTGAAAAATGCCAAGACAGCGCTTGTAAATACATTCCAGCCCGCAAATGATAATCCAAAGACGCGTAATGCTGCTTTATCACATGAAGGAGGGCGCTTTGCATTCAAATCAGCAAGCAAGTCGCCTGCATTGCCAGATAGCCCGTCAGCAGCAGCACCACATGATTCAGGCCCCGGCCACCATAGCCACTCAACGCCGGAATGAAATGCAGCAAGCCCCATGCCATAAAGCATAATTAGGCCTGCGATTAAAATCAGCAATCGTGTAATAATAGCTGGCACCGTGATGATTTTTGACAACGCAGCTAACACCAAAATCGGAGCGCCTACATAATAAGGCGTACGTTGTTCAAGACATAATGCACAAGGAATATAGCCACCGATATGTTCGAACGCGAGCGCAGAGCCCACAACAATTGCCATGGCAATTGCGAGATAAAATGATACCTCTTTATGGTCATTGGATGTTGGTAATTTTAATGAATCCAGCAACGAATTTTCGTTAGACAATATCAACCCCTAAAAAACGTAACGCACCGCATAAAACCCACCAATAAGCAATATCAAAAATAGGGCAAAAAGGAGGCCAAGATATTTTTCTATAAACAATCTAATTGGCTCACCAAATTTGCGAAGCAAATATGCCACTAGGAAAAAACGCGCCGCTCGACCAATAATGCTTACCACCACAAACGTTATTAGATTCAAGCCAGTTGCACCGGAAAAAATCGTTAAAACCTTATAGGGAAACGGCGTGACCGCAGCAAAAAGTACTCCCCAACCACCGTGAGTATTATACCATTGTGAAATCTTATCAAACGAATCTGCTTTTCCATAGAACTCCAAAACAGCTTTACCGATCGTCTCATACAAAAACGCACCAATAAAATATCCCAAAAACGCACCGAGAACAGAAAATAATGTGCAAATAAGCGCAATGCGGACCCATTTATCGCGATTTGCAATCACCATTGGGATCAGCAAGACATCCGGCGGAATTGGGAAGACTGAACTTTCTAGAAATGATACACTGGCCAAACCTTTTTCAGCATGACGTGTCGCAGCAAGTGACATGGTCCAATCATAAAGGCGTCTGATCATTTGGTAATCCAGTATTATCTTGGGATATGGTTCTTGTAGCTCTATATACAAATTTGTAAACTAAAATCTAAAGAAGATTACTGCTTCAAAAGGCCATTTATGTCAGATCAGAACCTCGAGATACAAATTTCTTCGCTGCGCGATGAATTGAGCAAAATTAATAATCATCGTTATATCAAAGTTCACAATTCAATGCCGCGAATGCTTGGGTTTCAATTCATGCGAGGATTGGCATTCGGCCTAGGTTCAGTTGTTGGTGCAACAGTACTTGTTTCCGTTTTGGTTTACTTTCTATCAACAATAGATTTCATCCCAATTATCGGCGAATGGGCAAAAGAAATTTTGATCATGTTGCAACCTACAAAATAGATCATGCGAGAATGAGTGCTATTTTTTTAATTTGCTTTATTCTCTTTCAGACTTGCCTAACTCAAATGCATATAGTATGTCGCTCCTCGGGCCTCCCTGGCGGAACTGGTAGACGCGTTGGATTCAAAATCCAATTCCTCACGGAGTGCCGGTTCGATTCCGGCGGGAGGTACCAAAATCTTATCTAGAAATACCAAGTTAGTTATACATCGCATTTGGCAGTAGAAGCGCAATTTGTGGAAATACGACTATGAGGGCTAATGTCGCGATCATAGCTAACCAAAATGGCATGATACCAGCAAAAATTGTTTCAATTTTTACGTCAGGCACAACGCTTTTAACAATGAAAACATTTACCCCCACAGGCGGTGAAATAAGTCCCATTTCCAAAACAATGACCATAATAACACCGAGCCAAATCGGATCAAAACCCATACCCGTCACGAGCGGGAACACAATTGGGAGGGTGATGACCAATAAAGATAAGCCTTCAATGAACATACCCAAAATAATGTAACCAAAAAGAATGATGGCTAATGTACCATATGTTCCAAGTTCAAAACCTGTCACTGTGCCAGCTATTGTTGTTGGTAGGTGAGACAAAGCAACAAAAGGGGCAAATACATTTGCACCGACCAAAATAAAAAATGCCATACCCGTCGTTTTAAGTGTCTCAGCACTCACATGGTAGAGGTTTTTAAATGTACACTTTCCACGTAAAATAAGCATAATTAAAGCAAAGAATGCGCCAACACCTGCGGCTTCAACTGGGGTGAAGAACCCAGTGTAGATTCCACCAATCGTGATCAGGATAATGATAGCAATTCCTGTAGCGCGGAATAAACTTCGTATCTTCTCCCTCATTGTAAAATTTGGACCACGTGGCCCTTCGCTAGGCCAGATAAAAGTCACAATTGCAATTGCAATGAGAAACATTGTTGTCAGCAGTAGGCCTGGAATAACTCCTGCCATGAAGAGTCGGCCAATAGATTCTTCTGTGAGAACAGCATAGATCACAAACCCCGTAGATGGTGGAATGAGAATACCGAGCGTCCCGCCGGCAGCTATTGAACCGGTTGCAAGCCGCGCTCCATAGTTAAACCGCTTCATTTCTGGATAGGCGACTTTACCCATGGTTATCGCTGAAGCGATAGAGGAGCCTGATAGCGCCGCAAATCCTGCACAGCCTACAATGGTTGCTGCAGCTAACCCACCACGTAGGTGCCCAACAATTTTGTGTGCCGCTTCAAATAAATCCCGACTAAGACCAGCTGTGGAGGCAAGGTTTCCCATAAGAATAAAAAGGGGAATGATGGTCAATTGATAAACTGTAACCGTGGCAAAGGCTTGCCCACTTAACGTGAATGCCGCAGCTTGAAAGCCCGACAAAAAGATTGTGCCAACGAAACCCACTATGAGCAACGACACCGCAACCGGCACACCTATAGCCAAAAACATGAATAAGGCCGCAAATCCTAGAATGCCATATATTTCAGGGCTCATGGCAATAATCTCTCTAGCAAAAGCATAAGTGCTGCAAAAGTGCAGCCAATTGCTACAGCGTAATAGGATGGACCGAAGGGCAGCTGCAATAAGAGCGTTGCTTCACCAAAGTCAGCGGCATCCAATGCATTGGAAAATGCACGCCACGCAAGATAACTAAGCATCGTGAAGCCGCAAATTGATATAATCCAGTCCAAGGTTTTTTGCAGTTTTGCGGGGGCCATCGCTTTTAATGTATCTATTGCAATTAGTCGGCCAGCTAAGACACACAGCGGTAAACTAATGGAAACCAAAAAGGATAAAAGTATTTGGGCGTAATCATTCGCACCGAAGATGGGCATGTTGAGAAATGATCGCAAAAGTGCATCTGTCACGGATAGCCCCATAAGCCCAAATACAATCAAGGCACCGCCGATTACCAACGGCACCTCGATCCAGTTGCGCCAGCCAGCCACTCCTTCAGCAGCTGAACTTAATTTTTCACCGGACACTTATGATTTGCCCGCCAATGCATCAACTAATGCACTTGCGTCAATATTCTTCTCACTACCGACGTTGGCGACAAATGCATCCAATGCTTTTTGCATTTGTGTTCGGAATTCTTTGTCTGCTTCTGCGTCGATCTCAATTAGCTCCAAACCAGTTTCTTGCGCCAATTTTAGACCTGCTTGTCCAGCTTCAAAGAAAGATTTTGCACCACGTAAGCTTAATTCTCGACCTGTAAGACCATCCAACGCAGCTTTGTGTTCATCACTCAGGTTTTCCCAGCTTGATTTATTCATCAACAGGTAAAAACTATCGAGCGCTGAGGGCATATTGGTTGTGACATATTTTGCAGTTTCATTAAGTTTGTAGGAACGAATGCCTGATGGGCCAATCATCACAGCATCAATGACACCCGTATTCATCGCGTTATATGTGTCGATTGTTGGCATTGAGACGGGAATACCACCCCATGCTTTCACTAAATCTGCCATGACAGGGTTTGGCGTTCGAATTTTCATTCCTTGCATGTCTGCAACTGTACGCACAGCCCTATCGCGCGTAATTAATACAGATGGGTTGTTTGCCCACAAACCGAGCAGCTTTGTTTTTTCGTATTCATCTGCAAGAAGATCGATATTGTCCCAAAGTGCATTGGTCGCTGCCTCACCACCTGGAAATAATCCAGGTAAATGCACCATCGCTGTTTTACTAAATCGCTTCGGCGTATATTCAGGTATACCAAAAACAATATCGGCTACCCCTGTCACAACACGTTTATATTGTTGGGCTGGTCCCTTTCCGAGTTCACCAGACGGGAAAATTCGGATCGTTAGCTCACCGTTTGTTGCCTCATTCAATTGTTCCGCTAATGGCGTCATAACACCTTTGTCCATTGGGTGCGTCGCCGGCATAAAATGAGCAACTTTTAACTCAGCTGCATTCGCAAATGTAACACCTGTAATGATACCAGCCATCGATATAGCTGAAATTGCAAAACTGCGTAATCCTTTAAATTCCTGTCGCATATTTTCTCCCTCCAAATGTGCGTAATAACGCTTAACTAAGATAATTATCTATGTTAACTATATAAAACTATAGGCTATGGTGTAAGTCAACTAATTTGCTGGAGGGCTGTATTGTCTGAAGAATTCACATTGCATAATCGCGTTGGTTTTAAAGTCACACTTTTAGCCCGAATTATGGAAGCAAGGCTTGAAAAACAATTGTCACAACATGGTGTTACCCGTTTAATGTGGTGTGTATTGCGCGGAGCAGGCATGGAAAATGTAAACACACCTTCAGGCCTTGCCGAATATATATGCATAGCAAGGCCCGCCATATCGCGTCTGTTAAAGGATATGGAAAAACGCGGATATGTGGAACGAAGCGGTATTGAAGGTGACAAACGGCTCACTGAAGTTACACTTACAGAGTTAGGCATTGAAAAAATGAAAACATGCCATGTATTGGTCCGAGAACTAAACGGGCATTTTACAGATAAACTTGACCCAGAAACCTTTGACATATTGATGGCGGCAATCGACAAAATGACAGAAGGTGAAAACGTTAATCTGATGCGTCTGTAACTGATTAGCATCTAGAGGAATTTGGAACTTGAAATATTTTTCTGATAAAAAACGTCCTGTACACCTTGGCCCCTACCCATTGGAGCGCCTATCACGTACCAACAATATTTCGAACATAGCCAACCTTCCCAAATTCGAGCAAATGCGCTTTCTGGATGAAAAAAATCCGGAAAATATTGTCAATGCTATGGGCGAGGCGCAAGCCATGCTGGATGCCATTCGCGATGGCTTGATAAACAAAGCCCAGGCGACCGTTCCCGACGATCTTGATGAACGTGCCAATCATCTCAAAGCATTTGGATATTTTTCAGATGTAGCGATGTCTGCGACTTGCGCTTTCACACCTCAAATGATGTTGAAAAATTCGTGTCACAATCCCGATATAGATGCTCTAGCGCAGAAATTACGTACAGATCAAACGAAGTCTCTGGCATCGGGTATTGATGTCATTATGGCAGACCTACGTGATGCGATGAATGCACCACCAAAAAGCATGGATAGTCACAAACATGCACTTGTTTTTGTTGTCGAACATCCGCGTGAAGTTCGCGATGAGGAACCGGGAAACACATGGTTGAAGGGCGCAGGGCCAGCACGTTCAGCATTGCGCGCCATGGAAGCTGCGGTTGTACTTGCGCAATATATCCGCTTATTGGGTTATGATGCGCGCGCGCACAGCCATACAACAACAGATATAGATCTTCATCATTTAGCCGCCGCTTCAGGGCTTGCAACAATTGAAGGTGATGAACTGGTTAATCCCTATTTAGGTCAAGACTTTTCCATTGCAGTGGTAACAACAGAATTTGAGTTTTCTCATGATAAACCTCTGGTCCCTTTAAAGGATCAACCGAGATCCAAAACACATGGCTTTGCGTGGCAATGGGGGGTAGGCACCGCCAAAAGCGCCCGAAATATTGACCCCTATGCAAAACGGCGTTTTGTGGATGGTGCGCATCCATTTGAAACGCTAAAGCGGGTTGAACACCCTACGACCTACATCGACGAAAGCCGTGTTCCTCGCGTCCCGAAACGCACCGATATGTTTGCGCGCTCGTTGTTTGGCGACATGGGAAAACGCAATCAAAACGCGTCACGCAACGGGCAATATGTGCGAAAATCAGCCCCCTCGATGGCACAACGGCGAGCACTTGGTGCATTTGTTTTACTTCAGGACGGGCAACCTAATCCCACCCAAACAAATGAAACCGCCAATGCATTGCGCAATGCTGAAAACATTAAAGCTATGTCGTATTTCTTAGGTGTTGATGCAACAGGGATTTCGCGATGTCCTGAATGGACCTGGTATTCACACGATGCCACGGGTGAACCAATCACCCCACCACATGATCAAGCCATTTCAATGGTTATTGATCAAGGCTATGAGACCATGGAAGGCGCCTCAGGAGATGACTGGATCGCTGTATCTCAGTCAATGCGTGCCTATTTGCGTTTTTCCATTTTGGGCAGCATTGTTGCCAAGCAAATTCGACAACTTGGTTATAAAGCAAAAGCACATACAGTTATGGACGGAGAGGTGCTCCAACCGCCGCTTTTGCTACTCTCCGGCCTTGGCGAAGTTAGCCGGATTGGCGAAGTTATTCTCAATCCATTCCTTGGCCCACGTTTGAAGTCAGGCGTTGTTACCACCAATATGCCAATGACGCACGACAAACCAATCTCATTTGGGTTGCAACAATTCTGCGAAAGCTGCAACAAATGCGCGCGCGAATGCCCGTCTGGGGCCATTACCGCTGGGCCAAAATTGATGTTCAATGGTTATGAAACTTGGAAATCCGATAGCCAAAAATGCACGACCTATCGCATCACAAATCTAGGTGGGGCAATGTGCGGTCGTTGCATGAAAACCTGCCCCTGGAACCTCGAAGGTATTTTTGCTGAAGCTCCGTTTCGTTGGGCCGCAATGAACATTCCAAAAGCTGCACCCATGCTTGCAAAATTGGATGATGCCGTAGGTAATGGTGAACGCAATGTAATCAAAAAATGGTGGTGGGACCTCGAAATTCAGGATGATGGCGCCTATCGCCCCACCCGACATCAGGTAAATGAGCGCGATCTTCAAAAGAATCTGGATCTCAAATTCAAAGATCAAACACTGGCAGTCTATCCTGCTAATCTTGCCCCTCATCCTTGGCCATTTCCGTTTCCAATGGATCGAGAAAAGGGGATAGAAGCCTATCAAGCCATGATTACCGCCAAGCAGTATAAAACGCGCCTTGCGCAAGGCGATACGTATGGTTTGGCACATGAATATAAAATTGAGGGGGACGCACCGGTAATCCGTGTTGAGATCACAAAAGCCGTACAAATGAGCCAAGGTATCACCAAGTACGAATTTTCAACATTGGATGGATCACCGCTTCCGGAATGGCAAGCAGGCGCACATCTGGACATCGTGGTCGCACCAGAGTTCCTGCGCCAATATTCCATGTCGGGCGACCCAACTGATAGAAGCAAATACCAAATTGGCGTGTTGCGAGAAGACCAGGGTCGAGGTGGCTCGCAGCTTTTACATCGTATTTTCACCGAAGGACGCAAGATATTTATCTCAAAACCCATCAACCATTTTCCACTTGATGAAACAGCTCGAAAAACATTCTTAATGGGCGGCGGCATTGGCATCACTCCGATGATCGCAATGGCTCATCGTCTACATACCATTGGGGCAAACTTCGCCGTGCATTATTCATGTTCATCTCGCACAAATGCTGGCTTCTTAGAAGACCTTGCACAATTTCCTTGGCACGAGAAAGTGAAACTGCACTTTAGCGACGAACATACTCGCGCGGACCTGAATGAAATTTTGGGTGGATACCAAACCGGTGATCATGTGTATACTTGCGGGCCTGAGCCTTATATGAAGTCCGTCATAGAGGCGGCAGAACGTGCTGGCTTTAATGAAGAAGAACAGCATATTGAATATTTCAATGTCCCTGAATTACCAGAATATGAGAACTATCCATTCAAGGTAAAATTGGCAAAAAGTGGGCGAGAACTTGATATTCCGACGGATAAATCTGTAACAGATATTCTTGCGCAGAACGGCATACATGTGGATGTGAAATGTTCCGATGGAATTTGTGGCGTTTGTAAATGTGGCCTGATTAGTGGAGAGGTCGAGCACAGAGATTTTGTATTGTCGAAAAAACAACGAAAAGACGCTATTATTTTATGTCAATCTCGTGCGGCTAAAGCAGATATCACTATAGAAATCGACCTTTGAGCAATGACTGGTTTGATTATAATATATTGATTTCATTATAAAATTTTGTTTAAATCTTACATAAAATCAATGAGCGTGTACTTCGTTAGCTAGCGTAATACCCAACCCCAAAACGGTGCGATTGGCATAGGAAAAATAACCGGTGACCTGATTTACTTCCAGAATTTCGCCATCATCAGCACCAGCAGCTCTGAGATTAGCGATATCGTTTTCGTTCAGTAAAGATGGATCAACAGTCAGTGCTTTTGCATAGCCCAACAGCACAAGGTATTTGCCATCAAATGCCTTCTCTGGGCAATCATCCAGTAATGTTTCTGTCATATTTGCCCAGTTCTCATTAGTACCATCATAGGCTAATCCACCAAAATGACTGTGATGCTCAATACAATATCCGCATTTATTTATCGCGCTGACATAAACGCCAACAGCTTCAAGAAACCACAAAGGTAATTCATTTGAGCCATGTCCGATCACCGAGCGGTAGAATGCCATGTGGCCTTCAAGCATATGGGGTCGTATCGAATGCGCTGTAATGATATTTGCAATCGTATCATTTGCACGTTTGTATTTATCATAAATAGCTTTAAGCCGACCAGTAGCCTCCTCAAAGGGAATATATTTTATCCAAGTCAATATCTGGTTTCCTTGTACGAAAAAGGCGCAAAATCAGCTATGGTTCCAATCATCCGGATCGTTGGAATTATTAGGCGACAAACCGATTATGTCGCCCTTGGTTGAACAGCCCAGTCCCAAAACAGTGCGATTGGCATAGCCAAAATAAGCACTCACCTGATTAATTTCGAGAATTTCGCCGTCACTATACCCAACTTCACGGAGACGGTGGATGATGTTTTCATTCATACCGCCCGCATCACGAGTTAGTTGGCGAGCATATTCCATTGCCACTTTCTGGGCCTCATCAAGAGGTGCCTGATCAATGGTACGGGTTTCAATTGCCGCTCGAATACCAGCAGACTTTGCATCATCGTTCAACAACCGTTTAAGGCCACCAAAGTGATGCTCAACGCAATAATCGCATTCATTCAGAAAGGATACCCAAACCCCGAGGCATTCCAGAAACCACTTCGGTATTGTATTACCTGAATGGTGGAGAACATATTTATAAATAGCCATATGCCCTTCCATCGAATGCGGACGCAGACTATGCATCATCATGATGTTATCGACATTATTATCTGGCCCTTTAACCCGATCATATAGCCGTTTTAGTTTTGCATCGGCCTCATCGTAGGGAATGGTATCAATCCAAGGCATGAGTGGGTTCCTTATAAAATCTTGTTGTTTTCTCGGTCTTTTGGTTCAATCCAGTAAAAGTGAGTCATCAGCGAGTTCCTCACCCTGCTGTTTTCGGAACAAATCAAGTAAGTCCTTAACTTCAAGTTTGTCTCGTTCGACTCCGGCAATATCAAAAATAATTTTCCCCTGGTGGAACATCACCGTACGTTCACCCGTGTTCAATGCCTGTGCCATGGAATGGGTCACCATAACTGCTGTTAATTCCAGGTCATGAATAATGGTACGGGTTAAATCCAACACAAAGTCAGCTGTTTTGGGATCAAGTGCCGCAGTATGTTCATCCAATAATAGAACTTTTGTATCACCTGTAGCCGCCATTAATAGACTAACCGCTTGCCGCTGTCCGCCGGAGAGCAGGCCAACTTTATCATTAAGGCGATCTTCAAGCCCGAGACCAAGCACTTTGACCTTTTCAGCCGTTTCATCACGCATCTGTGGCGTTACAGCAAACCGCATACCGCGGTGATTTGTACGGCCATAGGCTAATGCAAAGTTTTCCAATATCGATAAATCCTCGCAAGTTCCCATCTTTGGGTCTTGGAATACCCGCGATAACATTGCCGAGCGTTTATGAACTGGCCAACTGGTAACATCTTGCCCATCGACTTCAACGCGCCCTCTTTCTGCTTTTGCAAGACCAGAGATAACGTTAAGGCTCGTTGACTTTCCGGCACCATTGGAGCCAATAATTGTTAGGAACTGCCCTTTAGGAATATTCAGATCAACACCGCGCAGCGCACGTGTCTCAAGCGGAGTGTTTTTGCCAAAAGTGACGTTTATATCCGACAGATTGATCATTATTTTTCCCCTCGTTTAAACAAGGATTTTAATGACCCGCTTTGTTGCGCAATAAGAGCAACGGCGACCAGAACCGCAGTTACAAGCTGTACATCTGAGGCATGAAACCCAATGAAATCAGCATTCAGAGCAAATGCAACAGCTAGGCGATAAAGAATAGCACCGATAACACAGGCGAATGTAGCAAGAAAAATAGTCCCCGACGGCAGAATAGACATGCCCACAATCACGGACGCTAATCCAACGATGATCACGCCAATACCCATATATGCATCGGCTGCACCAAATGACTGAGCAAACAACGCCCCCGCAATTGCGGTCAGCCCATTCGCAACACCAACACCGTATAGTTTCATGTGACCAACATTTACCCCGTTGGCTTCTGCCATCGCAGGATTTGCACCTGAAGCACGCATGGATATGCCCCAACCTGTCGCCAGAAAAGCATCAAGCGACAGCTTAACCCCCAAGACAAAGACACCCAGAAATATCGGGTTAATAATATAGCCGGGAATGCCAAAAATCTCCAGAGAGGTAAATACCGTATCTACACGCAACAGGGGTTCATTTGGTCCGCCCATAATGCGTAAATTGATGGAGTACAGCGAGATACCTACAAGTATCCCAGCCAAAATATGAAGAATATTAAAGCGCACGTTCAGCCATGCAGTGATAAAACCGGCAATAAAACCTGCAAAACCACCACCAAGCGTGGCAAGCCAAGGGTTCCATTCTGCTCCAACCATCAAGATTGCAGCAACCGCTGCACCTAAAGGAAAGCTACCTTCAACCGTCAAGTCTGGAAAATCAAGGATTTGAAATGTCAGATAGGCGCCTAACGCGACGATCCCAAAGATTAATCCGGTTTCAAGCGTACCCAGAAGTTCGTATAATGACATGTTTTTGCTTTCGTGAGAACAACAATCGCTTACGGTTTAGTGGGCCTTTGAAGGTTCCAGCCGTCATAGCGCACAGCCAAGAGACTGTGCGCTCGACAGGCTTACTCAGTGATCAAAGTTGCTCTAGATAGGGCAGCGTCTGGGGTTGCAACACCCATTCGCTCCGCCGCGCCCTTGTTAACCGCAACAATTAATCTATCAGAGATTTGGTAAGCAATAGCCGCATCGATATCTCCAACAGCCTTACCATCCAACACATCTGCAACCATTTCGCCCGCCACCTTGCCAACAGCAAGATAATCAAAGCCGATAGATGCAATAGCACCACGTTCTACGGCACTTGTTTCACCAACAAAGACTGGCAGGTCGACATCTTCCCCAATCTTGATAATTGCCTCAAGCGCAGCAACAACCGTTGTATCATTAGGTACATAAATTGCATCGACTTCGCCAATCAGCTTTTTTGTAGCCAATATAACTTCGTTAGTTGTCGGCGAAGGGGATTCAACAATGGTAAATCCGCGTGGTTCTGCATGCTTCTTAATTGTTGCAAGAGTGGCCAGCGCATTATCAAGACCGGGATTATAAATAAATCCTATTTTTTTCAGATCTGGAATATATTCGCGCATCAAATCAAGCTGAGGCTCAATAGGTGCCGCATCAGATACACCAGTTACATTGGCTCCCGGTTGCTTATAACGCGTGATTAATTGTGCACCAATCGGATCAGTAACCATTGCAAATACAATCGGAATATCAGACGTGGCACCGATCATTGATTGCGCAGTTGGTGTGGTAATTGGCACAATAACATCTGGCGCATTACCAACAAACTTCTTAGCAATTTGCTGTTGGGTTGGCATACTGCCATTTGCATTCTGATAATCAACTTTCAGAGTTTCACCTTCTACATAACCCCGCTCCGCAAGAGCTGCGAGAATACCATCTCGCGCAGCAATAAGCGCAGGCACTTCTACAATTGTTGAAATCGCTATGGATTTAGTATCATTTGCATAAGCCGATGTTGCGATCAATCCAGCGGCAATTGCCCCCACGATTGTCTTCCTGAAAATTGTCATATTATCTCCCTTTCTTCCGTTCATATTGAACGGTATGAGTTCTGATTTGGTCTTGAAGTCAAACTTAAATAATGTATCATATAGTGGGATGCTTGCGCATATAATGGGTAATTACACGTTAAAGGGAACTGGATATGGAAGTCAAGTCAGATCCTTCAGCCGGTGTGGCTTTGCTCGTGAAAGCTTTTACAGTTCTCGACATGTTTCAAGTTGATCGTCCAACTTGGTCCCAAGCCGAATTAGTCCGAGCAACGAAGCTCAATCGTTCTACTGTAAATCGTCTTGTCCGATTTCTGGCAAGTACCGGTTATTTAACACAGATAGCATCTACAGGCAGGTACTCGCTGGGTTTAGCCTCGATTGAATTGGGCATAAGGGCCAGCGATGGGTTCGAATTAAAATCCGTTTCTCAGAAAGAAATGGCACGTTTAGCAGATGCAATTCAGGAGACCGTTTTACTCAGTGCATATGATGCATCGAGATCCGTTGCGGTTTGTATTGATCAGATTGTCGGCAAAAATGAAGGACTGCGCGTGTATGAACGAATAGGCTCTACTTTTCCTCTTCACGCCGGAGCAGCACCAAAAGTTATCTTGGCCTATTTACCTGAGGTAGAACAAAGCAAATACCTATCGGGTGAGCTACAACGTTTTACCAATAAAACCATCATCGATGTTGATGATATTAATAAACAACTCAAAGAAGCTCGAACCCTAGGATATTGTATCTCTTGGGAAGAAACGTTTGTTGGAACAGTCGGCTATGCGGCACCAATCCTTGGAGTAAATGGCGCTGTAATTGGTAGCTTTGGTGTGTCCTTACCAATTTCGAGCGCCACTCCAAAAATATCAAACAATATAATCACTCAATTGGTATCTTCTGCATCGACCGTTACTAAGCTTTTACATGGTTCAATTGGTTCTGATATATGATTCGAGCTGGATGTTACCTCTAGCTGGTATGTACTTTATCCTGTCCGAACCTTATAAACTTCGCTAAACAGATACGGCCCCAACTCTTCCAAAATCAACTTGAAACAAAGCATACTTGGGTGTTGTTACTAGCGCAGGATAATGCTTGATGATAATAGTGGCCTGATTTTTAAATCCAAATTCATATCGGAATTTATATCTGTGAAGACGCCACGCCAATATATCGACGAGTTGCTGAAACTTGAAACTATCAAAGTCTGGTCTCTTATTGTCACTCTATTTGGTGATCTTGGTAGAGAAGAGCCTGTATCACTTGCAGGTAAAGACATCAGATATCTGCTCGGCCATATCGGCATAAAGCCAGAAGCTATTCGCGTTGCATTACACAGATTAAAAAAGGATGGTTGGATTGTCTCAAACAAAGTTGGGCGGCAATCAATATATCGATTGTCTGAGAATGGCATTTTGCAAACCAGATTGGCCTATAAAGATGTCTATCGGGAAGATGTAAAATATGATGCTGGGTGGAAACTACAATTGCAGATGGATGATACTTGCGACGAACATCTCCCCAAATTACAGGTTTTCAAGAACGTCGTCTGGGTGCCGTGTGGCGTGGATCAGTCTCAATCAACAACAATGGAAGTGACCATTGATATCGACAATGTGCCCGACTGGTTTTTAGAACGTACCATACCTAATAATATTAAGGTCACCGCTGAAAATTACTTATCCGCCACCAAACAATTGAGCACATCTTTAAAAAGTTTTGATGAGCAAGACCGCGCAGCAATAAGACTTCTAGCGCTCCACCATTGGCGCAAAATGGCACTCCGTGATAACACATGGCTCCATATCTGGCTTTTCAAAAATGGAGTGTTTGCTCAGTGCCACTCGGCAATCTGTAGTCTATTGAAGGGATAGCTTAAACCCCTTCAATAGGCTGGTAAGCAATCAAACCTCGTAGGCATTCATGGTCAAAAGCTCATACTCAGCAACTAAATCCTTATCCTGATTGGTCAGGGTTACATGCCAGCGCACCTCACCATATTCATCATTGCGCGGTGTTTTTTTCTTAACACTTAACCGCACTTGAATGTCATCACCAGCCTCAACCGGTTTCATAAAACGCAGACTATCCAGTCCCGTATTTGCCAGCACGGGTCCTTCATTTGGTTCCACAAACAAACCTGCTGCAAAACTTAAAAGCAAGTAACCATGCGCAACCCGGCCGGGGAAAAACGGGTTTCGTTTGGCTGCTTCTTCATTCATATGAGCGTAGAACGTATCGCCGGTAAAGCTTGCAAAATGCTCAATATCTTCAATAGTAATGGTTCGCGGTGCTGTGTGAATTGTTTCACCAATTTCCAACTCATGAAAAGTCCGTGTGAACGGATGCGCAGGCGCTTTTTTCTCAACTGAGCCTGGAACCCAAACATTACCGATGGCGGATAAAATATCTGGCGAACCCTGAACCGCTGTGCGTTGCATGTAATGTGTCACACCGCGCACACCACCCAATTCTTCGCCACCACCAGCACGGCCCGGACCACCGTGAACCATATGAGGCAATGGAGAGCCATGCCCTGTGCTTTCTTTCATACTGTCTCGATTATTAAAATAAAGACGACCATGAAATGCACCTGCGCCAAGAGCAACATTTTTGGCAACTTCTGGATCATGGGTAATCACAGAAGCGACCAAACTACCTTGCCCACGATTGACCAATTGGATTGCGTGATCAAGATTATCATATCCCATGATAGTTGAAACAGGACCAAATGCCTCCGTATCATGAATGCGCTCTGCCTTGTCGGGATCAGCACAATGAAACAGCATAGGAGGCAAGAATGCGCCCTTTGCAGCATCAGCACCGCTCACCTCGAAACTGTCAGGGTTGCCAAAAACCCGCTCGGCTTCCTTCGCAATGATATCTACCTTCTGTAGTACATCACGTTTTTGATCGTTGGATACGAGTGCACCCATGCGTGTCGCTTCATTCGAGGGATCTCCGATCAGCGTTTTCTCCAAACGCGCAGAAAGTGCCTCAATGGCAGCCTCCACATGTTGCTTTGGTGCAAAGATACGGCGAATAGCTGTACATTTCTGCCCAGCCTTTGTCGTCATTTCCCGTTGAACTTCTTTGATAAAGAGATCAAATTCAGGTGTTCCCGGTTTGGCATCAGGGCCAAGAATCGAAGAATTCAGACTGTCCTGCTCTGCAACAAAGCGAATTGAATTTTCCAAAATATGTGGCATAGAGCGCAGCTTCCCTGCCGTCCACGCAGAGCCGGTGAACCCGACAACATCTTGGCATGTCAATCGATCAAGCATATCGCCCAACCCGCCTGACACAAGTTGCAAACTGCCCGCTGGCAATATGCCACTGTCCAGCATAATGCGTACCGCTAATTCGGTAATATAACAGGTCGCTGTTGCTGGCTTTACAATCGCAGGAACACCTGCAAGCAGGGTCGGAGCCAGCTTCTCCAACATACCCCAAACGGGAAAGTTAAATGCATTAATATGCACCGCAACACCTTGCAGAGGCGTGCATATATGTTGCCCCAAAAATGTACCATTGCGGCTAAGCTGTTCAACCTCACCATCAAGATAAACATGCGCATCTGGCATTTCCCGACGCCCTTTGGACGCAAAAACAAACATTGTGCCGATGCCCCCATCAATATCAATCAGATGATCGGATTGTGTTGCACCCGACGCAAATGACATGTCGTAAAGTGCTTGTTTATGTTTGCCTAAGTGAAGCGCCAACGCTTTGAGCATTCGTGCTCTATCATGAAAAGTCATTTTGCGTAATGCAGGCCCACCCACATCGCGTGCATGATCAAGCATAGCTTGTACATCAAGATCGGCATTACCCGCTTGTGCGAAGACCTCTCCGGTGACCGCATTTTCAATGCTGCGCGCGCCTGTTCCGACCGGTATCCATTTGCCGTGGGCAAAGGATTGTACATCTTGAAGTGTCATTTTAGTCTTCCTCTTTAAGCTTGGATCAGTCGCGGAAGGCCGCGGCTATCAAATATGTCTCACCGCTTTCCGCTGCACTTTGTTTTAGAATCTGTGAAAAGGCCTTGCGTTTGTGTTGAAGGGCAAAATGCATGGGTCCACCGCGCCAGCGAGGAAAGCCGTAGCCATATAATTTGACCACATCTACCGCTGCCGCATTTTCAGCAATTCCTTCTTCCACAATCAACGCACCTTCGTTAGCTATGATGGCTAATAGACGGTCTGCAATTTCATCGTTGGAGTAATTTCTGCGGGTAATGTTGTTGGCCGTAGAATAGTCTTCGATGATATTGGTAACATCCTCAGACGCCACTTTTGACTTTGGTCCGCTCGGATAATCATACCAGCCTTTGCCGCTGCGTTGACCAAACCTTTCAATCTCACATAAATGATCCGCAATTGTCACATATCGCATGTTTGGATTACGTGTTTGAGTTTGCAATTTTCGATTGGCCCAGGCAATTTGCAAACCGCTCATGTCTTGCGCTTCAAAAGGCCCCATTGCCATGCCAAAGTCTCGCATGGCTTGATCAACCTCTTCGGGTAATGCGCCATCTGCAAGTAAAAATTCTGCTTCTCGCCGATATGCAGCCAAAATACGGTTACCAATAAACCCATCACAAATGCCAGAAAGGACTGCCGTTTTTCGAAGGGTCTTCGCTAATGCAAATGCCGTGCTTACTGTTTGTGCCGACGTTTGTGGCAGATAAATCACTTCTAACAATTTCATAATATGAGCAGGGCTAAAGAAGTGCAGTCCTACGCAACGCTCCGGATTTGCGATTCCCTCAAATATGTTTTGTGGATCCAGATAGGATGTATTGGTTGCTAATATTGCATCCTCATCCATAAATTTTCCGAGAGAGTTAAACACCTTGCGTTTTACTGCAACATCTTCAAAAACCGCCTCAATAGCCAGATCATGTCCGTTGCTATCTCGGTAATCAAGAGTTGTGGTAAAGAGCTTCAAACGCGCTAGTTTTTGCTCTGATGTAATTAAACCACGCTTCTCTGCAGCGGTTAGATTTTGCTCAACACGTTGAATGGCCTGCTCACATGCACTTTCATCGCGCTCAATAAGCGTAACAATCTTGCCAGCATTCAAAAGGGATGTTGCAATACCAGACCCCATCAATCCGCCGCCAACAACAACTACTTTTTTGATCTCAAGCGGGTGAGCACCGTGAATAACTGATGGCTTGGCAACAGACCGTTCGGCAAAGAAAGCATGGCGCAATGCTTTACTTTCGTCAGACTGTCGAAGCTCCAAATGGAGCGAACGTTCCTTAGGCTGCCCTACATTAAAAGGTTCAGCAGACCACTGGACGGCTTCAAAATTCAGAAGTGGCGCCTGTCGCCCTCTGGCCTTCTTTTCAATCTGAATACGCGCAAGCTTCAAGTCTTCAGCACTGCATTGTAAGGCTGTACGGGTACAAATTTTTGATGGGCGACATTTGCTCTTTTTTGCAAACACAATGGCCTCGATCTCAAGATTAGCCGCAACGATGAGATCCACCCCACCCGCTGAATAAAATTCTTCTGCTTTAATCATTGTGCCGTTGGCACACATATCCAATGCAAGTTTGGTTCCAACCAAACGAGGCAAGCGCTGCGTTCCACCTGCACCCGGAATAAGCCCTACATTGACTTCAGGCATTCCAAATTTTGTACCTTCAAGCGCAATACGCCAAGCGCAACCCATAGCAATCTCAAGCCCACCGCCAAGCACATTTCCATGCATCGCAGCAATAAACGGCACTGAACTATCTTCTATCGCCTGCACAACATCAGGTAAGTGCGGTTCTACGGGTGGCGCGTCAAATTCGCTCATATCGCCACCAGCAATAAATGTTCTACCTTTACAAATCAGGATGGCAGCTAGAGCGCCCAGCTGTTCCACTTCATGCACAGCATCCAACAGACCAATCCTCATAGCGGTTGATGTTGCATTTACCGGCGGATTATCGACGCGAACGATCGCGATCTCATCAACCATATCAACAGTAACCAATTGAGCCCGCATTTGAAGTTCCTTTACCTCTCTCAGAACTCTATTATTGACCAACCAGACGGTTTATGCAAGTATGAAAATGCTGAATGCGGGAGGTCATCATATGAGTGAAACAATTCTAACCGAACAAATTGGTAATCTAGTCAAGATTACGTTGAACCGACCTGATCGGCTAAATAGTTTTAATGACGAAATGCATTTAGCATTACGTAAGGCGCTTGAAAGTGCACGCGATAACGGCGCGCGCGCTGTTTTACTTACTGGCGCTGGACGCGGGTTCTGTGCGGGTCAGGATTTGGGTGACCGAGATCCTTCCAAAATGGATACACCACCAGACTTGGGTACAACAATTGCAAATTTTTATAACCCTCTCGTACGTCTCATACGCTCTCTCGATATTCCGATAATCTGTGCAGTAAATGGGGTAGCGGCGGGAGCTGGCGCAAATATCGCACTGGCTTGCGATATTGTCGTGGCGACTGAAAGTGCAAAGTTTATTCAGTCTTTTGCCAAAGTTGGCTTGGTGCCGGATGGTGGCGGAAGTTGGTCTTTAACCAAGCTTTTAGGTGAAGCACGAGCAAAAGCATTGGCAATGACAGCCGAACCGCTCAGCGCCATTCAGGCTGCCGAGTGGGGTTTAATCTGGAAAGCCCTACCAGATGAAACATTTATGAAGGATGCAGAGGCCTTAGCAATTCAGATGGCCAATGGCCCGACAGTTGGTCTCGGCATGACAAAAAAGGCTATTCAGGCTGCACACACGAATTCATTGGATGAACAATTGGAGCTGGAGGCTAAAAGCCAGAAGCTCTGCGGTGAAACATCTGACTATGCCGAAGGCGTCAGCGCATTTTTAGAAAAACGGGCAGCAAATTTCGCAGGACAATGAACATGACACCAAAACAACGCGCCGAAAAATCCGCCGAAACCATGTGGAATGACGATAATGCCAGCACTTGGATTGGCATGGAAATGGTTGAAGTCGATGAAGGTTGTGCAACGATACGCTTGAAAATTGAGGCTCACCATGCCAACGGTCACGGTATTTGTCATGGAGGAATTACCTTTGCGCTTGCCGATAGTGCATTTGCCTTTGCATGCAATAGCCGCAATCAATCCACAGTCGCACAGCACAATTCGATCAGTTATCTAGCGCCCGCGAAGGTAGGGGACATACTGACAGCCAACGCTCAAGAAACTAATCTTACAGGTCGCAACGGCATAACTGATGTGACTGTTACCAATCAGAATAATGAAATTATTGCTGTGTTCAGAGGCGCATCTCGGGCGATCAGCGGGCACCTTTTTTCGGAGGAATAAAATGAAAGATCTTGGAGCAAAACGTGAAGAACTGGAGCCTATAGAGATTGCCAGTCGGGATGAAATTTCATCCCTTCAGTTGCAACGTATGAAGTGGTCGTTAAATCACGCTTATAATAATGTTCCGATGTATAAAAAGCGGTTCGATGAAAAGGGTGTCCACCCGGATGACCTGAAAACATTGAGCGACATTTCAAAATTCCCATTCACTGTTAAAGATGACCTTCGCGATAATTATCCGTTCGGTTTATTCGCAGTACCACGCGAGAAGATTCAACGAATTCACGCATCGTCAGGAACAACAGGTAAAGCCACCGTTGTGGGCTATACCAAAAATGACTGCGATGTCTTTGCCGATATGGTTGCACGCTCGCTGAGAGCTGCAGGCGTAAGGCCCGGTGAAATGGTTCACAATTCTTATGGTTATGGCCTTTTCACAGGAGGGCTTGGCGCTCACCACGGCATTGAACGTTTAGGCGCAACGGTTGTGCCTATGAGCGGTGGGCAAACACAAAAACAGGTTGGCCTGATAAACGATTTCAAACCACAAGCTATTACGGTAACACCCTCTTATATGCTCAATATCTTGGAAGAATTTCATAAACAGGGACTGGATCCGCGTGAAAGTTCATTACAAGTCGGTATTTTTGGGGCAGAACCATGGACCAATGCTATGCGTGATGAGGTTGAACGCGCTTTTGACATGCATGCTGTGGACATCTATGGATTGTCAGAAATTATGGGGCCTGGCGTTGCCAATGAATGTGTCGAATCGAAAGATGGCTTGCACGTTTGGGAAGATCACTTCTATCCAGAAATTGTCGATCCAAACACTTTGGAGCCTGTCAAAGATGGGGAGCGAGGCGAATTAGTCTTCACCACTTTGACTAAAGAGGGAATACCGATGATCCGTTATCGGACAAAAGATTTAACCAGACTCATGCCGGGCACAGCTCGTGCCATGCGTCGTATGGAAAAAATTACAGGTCGTACTGATGATATGATCATACTGCGTGGTGTAAATGTATTTCCCACTCAGATCGAAGAACAGTTAATGGCAACAGGTGGTCTTGCACCGCATTTCCAAATTGAATTATACCGTGCAGGTCGCATGGATGCGATGCGCGTACATGTGGAAGCAAATGCTGATGCTGCTGACGAGCTCAGCAAGGATGCAGCCGCTCGCATGCTTACAAAGCGTATCAAAGATGTGGTAGGAATATCAACCGAGATCGTCGTTGGAGATCCTGGCGCTGTGGAGCGTTCACAAGGCAAAGCCCAACGTGTTGTCGATAATAGAGAAGGTGAGCGCTGAGTGGCCCGCACAATTGCTAAAGACTATGATGATAAAAGCCGCTTGATCCTGGATCGAGCAGCAAAATTATTTGCCGAGGAGAGCTTTGACCGAGCATCCGTAAGCAGCGTTGCCAAAGCCTGCCAAATTTCCAAAGCTAACATCTATCATTATTATAAAAGCAAGGACGATATACTTTTCGACATATTGGATAATTATTTGTCTGAATTGCGAGACCGCATATGCTCCATGTCATTAGAGGATTTGACGCCAGAGGGGCGATTGGAAGCAACAATTCTAGAAATACTGCTTGCATATAAAGGCGCCGATAATGAGCATCGGCTACAGGCCGAAGCCATTAAACATCTGCCGAAGAAGCAGCAAGATATTTTAGTTGGCTACCAACGCGATTTGGTCAAACACGTTGCTGTCCTGGTGGATGGCATAGCGCCTGCTATTTTCGATGGTGACAAAGATAAATTACGCGCAGCAACGATGTCACTCTTTGGCATGCTTAATTGGTTTTACATGTGGAATGCAGGTGCAGGTAAAAAACAACGTGAAGATTATGCGCAGATTGTCAGCAAGCTTTGTTTAAAAGGCATTCCCGGCCTTTAAGTTTGAGTACTTGGAGTGATTTATTCCGTACGCGTGCTATTAAACATTGGTATGAATAGCGCTTGAGATGCCCAGAAAATGCGCCCTAGTAGAAAGGGAGTCAACCACTGTCATGCAATTCACTTAAGCACGAGCTGTAGTCGTACTTAAGTCTAATTACCAAGCAATCTTGTATACCTAACCACCTGCCTGGTCATAGTCCCAAACCACTTTATCGGAAACTGGATAGCACTGGCAGGTAAGAACAAAGCCTGCATCGACTTCATAATCTTCAAGAGCGTGATTGGCGATCATCTCAACTTCACCTTCTACAACCTTGGCCTTGCAAGTGGAACATATTCCCGATTTACAGGCAAATGGCGCATCAAGCTTGTTCTGCAAAGCCGCTTCCAGAAGGCTTGTATCGTTGGACATCTCAAATGAACGCGTTTCACCGGCTAAAGTTATTTTCGCAGAGACGTCAGCCGTCTGCGCATCAGCAGAGGCAGCACGTTTTTTTGCGCGCCCTTGTTGGCCGCTGGCAAACAACTCGAAGCGGATTTGATCTTTGCTAAGACCATTTGCTTTCAGAGCATCAGAGACTGTCAACATCATAGGTTCTGGACCGCAAATATAGGCGGTATCGACATTTTCGAGATCAATCCAATGTTCAAACAATCCGGCACATTTGTCCGCATCAATACGTCCCGAAAATAATTCGATATCTTGAGAATCGTCTTCAAGAACATGGATGATGCTTAATCGATCCAAATATTCATTCTTTAGATCCTCAAGCTCTTCACGAAACATGATCGTGTTTACATTACGGTTCGCATAAACAAGGGTATATCGCGCCGTAAGGTCACGCGCCAAACCTGTCCGCAAAATGGATAAGATCGGTGTGATACCAGAACCAGCTGCAAAGCATAAATAGTCCGGGTCAGACGGGCTTTCATTTAAGTTGTAAAAATTCCCCATCGGAGGCATGGCCTCCAACCGGTCACCAACCTTTAGTTCTGTATTTGCCCAGGTTGAGAAGGCACCACCATCAACACGTTTGATGCCTATCTGTAGAATATTATCATCTTTACCAGCGCAAATAGAGTAGGAACGTCTTAGCTCCTCGCCGTCAAATTTTTTGCGAAAAGTTAGATATTGACCTTGAACAAAATCGAATGCATCAGCATCCTCAGGTTTTAAGGTCACCACGACTGCATCGCGAATGGTTTTCTTAATATCTGTGACTGCTAGATCATGAAACTGAACCATTTCCACCTCCTAAATACATTTAAAATAATCGAAAGGTTCAAGGCAGGTTTTGCACCGCCATTGAGCCTTACATGGGGTTGAGCCAAACTGACTGATTTTCTCCACATCAAGAGATTTGCAATGCGGGCACCGCTCTGGGCCACCCGCTGGGCGCGGTGGAGCAATACCGAACTTCTCTAGCTCAGTTCTACCTTTTTTTGATAACCAGTCTGTTGTCCAGGCAGGTGCAATCTGAGTTTTGATCCTGGTATTCTTCAAGCCTCTTCTTGCAAGCTCTGTCTCGATATCCAGTGAGATGACAGACATAGCCGGACAGCCCGAATAAGTCGGCGTGATCGTTATTTCCAGAACATCATCCTGCCAGGAAACATCTCTGATAACACCTAGATCAACAACCGAAATTACAGGAATTTCAGGATCAGGAACTCCGTCCAGCCAAATCCATATCTCATCCGTTGAAGCGCGAGTTGTGACCATGTCAATTACCAGGTTGCGCCAGGGTGTGAACGTTGCAATGTCTGCATCGTCGCAAGCATATGACCAAGATGTTCTGTATGTCGTTTGCCATTTTTTCCACCAAGATGGGTAAATGCATCTTCTGGCAACTGCAGATAAGCATCGCTCATAACGCGTTGAATGATCTGATCCCATTCAGCACGGATGGATGCTGGATCAGGAGCAATGCCAGCATCAACCATTGCTTGGTCGATGCTATCACTTTCAAACATTTCACCGATATATGGCCACAAACGATTGAGTGCATCTTGCATTTTTTCTTTGCTCTCATCCGTGCCATCGCCCAAAGCAATAACGATATCAGACGATCTCTCCAGATGATATTGCGCTTCCTTTAGTGATTTGGTTGCTATGTCTGCAACCCTCTGATCAGATGATTTCTCCAATGCTGCAAGAAATTGGACCTGATACGCATCAAATAAAAATTGACGCATCATCGTATTACCGAAATCACGGTTTGTCGTTTCCAACATCAAAAGATTTCTAAAGGCATGCGGATCGCGCAAATATGCAAGATCATCCGCACTACGCCCTTTGCCCTCAACTTCTCCGGCATAACCAAGCCACATTTGTGTTTGTCCGATCAGGTCAAGCGCGGTATTTGCAAGTGCTATATCTTCTTCCAGCACAGGCCCAATTCCACACCATTCTGACACACGGTGCCCAAGCACAAGTGTATTGTCGCCTTGGCGAAGTAAAAATTCATATAAAGCACTCATTACATCTTACCTACTTCTTCTGGAATTTCATAAAAAGTTGGATGACGATAAACCTTGGATTTCGCCGGCTCGAATAGTGGGCCTTTATCCGAAGGGCTTGATGCAGTCACATGATTTGCTTCAACCACCCAGATGCTTACTCCCTCATTTCGACGTGTATAAACATCACGAGCATTTTTAATTGCCATCTCCGCATCGGGGGCATGTAGTGAACCAACATGACGATGGCTCATACCGTGTTGCCCGCGAATAAAAACTTCCCATAATGGCCATTCTTTTGAAACTTTAGACATCTTAATTTACTCCGCTGCTTGTTTGCGCGCTGCGCGTTTTTCCGCATGGGCCATCATGCCATCACGAACCCAAGCGCCATCATCCCACGCTTTTTTGCGTGTTTCCAAACGCTCTGTATTGCAAGGACCATTACCCTTCAGAACATCAAAGAACTCATTCCAATCAGGTTCAGCAAAATCGTAATGACCACGTTCTTCATTCCATTTGATAGTGTCATCTGGAATGGTAAGACCCAGATATTTTGCTTGTGGAACGGTTTCATCAACGAACTTTTGGCGCAGCTCATCATTGGTATTGATCTTGATTTTCCACTTCATATTCTGTTCAGAATGCACACTGTCTTTGTCCGAAGGTCCGAACATCATAAGTGCAGGTTCCCAAAAACGATTCATGGCATCTTGCGCCATTTCCCTCTGTTCGTCAGTGCCTTTACACATGGTCATCATGATGTGATAGCCCTGACGCTGGTGAAAGCTTTCCTCTTTACAAATCCGCACCATGGCGCGTGAGTAAGGACCAAAGGAAGTCCGCTGCAAAGGAACCTGGTTCATGATCGCTGCTCCATCAACCAACCAGCCAACAGCACCCATATCTGCCCAGTTTAATGTCGGGTAATTGAAGATGGATGAATATTTCATTTTGCCTGCATGCAACATGTCTAAGAGTTCATCACGGCTCACACCCAATGTTTCAGCAGCACAGTAAAGATATAATCCGTGTCCTGCTTCATCTTGTACTTTTGCCAGCAAGTTAGCTTTTCGCTCCAGCGTGGGTGCACGGGTTACCCAATTGCCCTCTGGCAACTGACCGACAATTTCGGAATGCGCATGCTGACCAATCTGGCGAATAAGAGTTTTACGGTATCCCTCAGGCATCCAGTCTTTCGGTTCAATTTTCTGACCCGCATCGATACGCGCCTGAAAAGCTATATCCTCGGCAGTAAGTTCGCCTTTGGAAGTTTCAGAATTTACCATCTGTGCATACATGCTCTTTCTCCCTTAAATACGTTCAATAATCATTGCAGCGCCCTGACCAACACCCACACACATTGTGCACAGTGCATAGCGACCTCCCGTGCGGCGCAATTGATAAGCTGCAGTCATAACAAGCCTTGCCCCGGACATACCTAATGGGTGACCAAGCGCAATTGCGCCACCATTTGGATTAACGTGTTCTGCGTCATCCGGCAGGCCGAGTTCCCGTAATGTAGCCAGACCTTGGCTTGCAAATGCTTCATTAAGTTCAATGACATCCATCTGATCCAATGACAGGCCGGAAATCTCCAACACTTTCCGTGTTGCTGGAACAGGGCCAATACCCATAATACGCGGTGCAACACCAGCTGCTGCAGCTGCAACTACACGCGCGAGCGGTTTTGCATCTTTTGCTAACGCCTCGTTGGCCAAAAGCAGAGCTGCAGCACCATCATTGACACCAGAAGCATTGCCCGCTGTTACAGTTTTCTCCGCCCCGTTTACGCCTTTTAAACCCGATAATTTTGCTTGGTCTGTCCCAGGGCGAGGATGCTCGTCCTTATCAAACAAGATTGGATCACCTTTACGTTGAGGAACAGAAACGGCGATAAGTTCATCTGAGAAAACGCCCGCATCATGGGCGGCCTGATATCGTGATTGACTGCGGGCTGCAAAGGCATCCTGATCTTCACGGCTAATTCCAAATTCATCAGCTACATTATCCGCTGTTTCGGGCATGGAATCTATGCCATACTCGGCTTTCATTTTTGGGTTCACAAAACGCCAGCCAATAGTCGTATCAAACACATCGTTCGAGCGGGAGAATGCGGTGGTTGCCTTTGGCATGACAAATGGAGCGCGGCTCATACTTTCCATACCACCTGCAATGGCCATGCGATAATCACCCGCTTTGATGCCCCGTGACGCCATAGCAACTGCATCTAAACCTGATGCACACAAACGATTAATCGTTGTGCCTGGCGTCTCTACAGAGAGCCCTGCCAGAAGTGCCGCCATACGCGCAACATTCCGATTATCTTCGCCCGCTTGATTTGCATCTCCCATGATAACATCATCAATTTTTGCCCAATCCAGTTCAGGATTTCGATCTTTAAGGGCTGCCAATGGCAGCGCCGCCAAATCGTCCACACGCAAAGATGACAAAGCGCCACCATAACGTCCAATGGGTGTACGAACAGCATCAAGAATAAAAGCCGACAATTGCAAGATCTCCAAATCTAGAGCTGAAATAACTAAAGAGCGTTATTCAGCGAATATGTTACGAAAATATATAATCCGTATAAACCGTAACATGTCAAGTAAAATTTGTTCTATACTCTTATAACCTCATCTCATGAAATCTCATAAATTATTGAATTAATTAGCTTATCAAGAAGGAATAAACGGGTAATATTTTTATATATTGACCGTCCAGTCGGTTTTATATAGGATGATGGAAACAAGCGCATCTGGCGCGCTTGCAAAGGGAGGAAATTATGAAAATTATATCAAATGCTCTGATTGCAGGGCTTGCAACTTTCGCTTTTGTATCTTCAGCTTCTGCTGAAAAAACGATGGTTGTTTCATCATGGCTACCACCAAGCCACATCATGAACGAAATTGTCTGGCCGGAATTTATCAAGCGTATTGATGCTGCTACAGAAGGTCGAGTAAAAGGTAAGATCGAATATGGTCTTGCTTCTCCGCCGGCACAGGCTGATTTGATTGAAGATGGCGGCGCAGATGCTGCATGGATTTTCCACGGTTACAATCCTGGCCGTTTTGTTACCTCAAAATTGATTGAAATACCTGGTTTGGAAGGCGATTCTGCTGCCGCATCTGCTGCACACTGGCGTGCCCATCAACAAATGCTTGGCAAAGTGAATGAGCATGATGGTGTCGTACCTGTGGCTATGATGGTACATGCGCCAGGCATGCTTCACCTATCAAAAGAAGTTGCATCCTTAGAAGATGTTGCTGGACTAAAAGTTCGTTCTGGCGGTGGTGTCATGGGTGATGTTCTAAAAGGGTTGGATATGGCCGGTGTGCAGGTTTCTGCACCGAAAGTGTATGAAACTGTTGCCAACGGTGTTGCTGACGGAACATTTTTCCCCGGTGATACAATTGCTATTTTGCGCCTGACAGAAGTCTTGCCTTATACATATCGTGTTCCTGGTGGTTTTTATCGTGGTTCTTTCTCCATCATCATGAGTGAAGAGTTCATGGATTCAATCGGGGAAGAAGATGCCAAAGCAATCAACGCTGTTTTGGGTGAAGAATTCTCAGCCTTTGCCGGTAAAGCTTGGGATGAAGGCAACCAGCGCGGTATAGACGCACAGTCAAAAACTGGTAAAGTCATAGATCTTGAAGGAAGTGCTGCTGCAAAGTTCGAAGCTCTTGTACCACAAATTCAGAAATCTGTTCTGGAGGAAGTCAGTGCAAAGGGTGTCGATGCTGATGCCGCTCTTAAACTTATCCGTGATACAATGGCTGAATACAATAAATAATGATGACCTATACGACTATTAAAAGGGCGGGCGCTTGGCTCGCCCGACTTAGCCTTTTTCTTAGTACGGTCTGCATTGTCCTCATCATGTGTGTCACAGTTGTTGAGGTGGTGGGGCGCTATATGTTTAACGCGCCCCTTTTTGGCCGGCAGGATATCGCTCAAATCCTGCTAGCACTTTCGATTTTTCTGGCATTTCCAGTCGTGACTTTACGCGGCGGGCAGATCGATGTTGATCTGATGGACTTCATGTTTTCGCCTAAAGCCGCCTTCATTCGTGACCGATTAATCGAAATTCTAATCTCTCTATCACTTCTTACAATGGGCTATTGGTTGCTTACCCGCGCTGAGAAAGCTCTCAGCCGCGGAATTGTCAGTGAACTATTATTCATTCCAAAATACCCTCTGATTTACATCATCTCCGGCGCTGTATTCTTAACGGGTGTATTGGTGTTAATTTTAATGCTCTCAAGACTATTCAAGGGTAAACCTGACATCGTATCAGGATCGCAGGAAATCAAGTAATGGAAATATCACTTATTGCGTTTGCGCTCGTAATTTCGCTTGTGTTGTTACGTATACCCATTGGCTTTGCCATGGGTTTAGTCGGTGCAGTTGGTTTTGTTTACCTGCGTGACTGGCGCTGGTCAGCAGGGCTGGGACCAGCAGCTGATTCTATTCTTGATGTTACGCAAAATGATGCATTGTCGGTAATTCCGCTTTTCATTTTTATGGGTATGTTGATTGCGCAAAGCGGAATGGCCCATGATCTTTACCGCGCAGCTTATGCTCTGGTTGGGCGATTACCGGGCGGTTTGGCTATGTCCACGATCTTAGCTTGTGGCGGATTTTCCGCAGTTTCAGGGTCCTCACTGGCAACAGCGGCTACAATGTCGCAAGTCGCCCTGCCACCTATGCGAAAATTCGGTTACCATGATAGCCTCTCAACCGCATCAGTTGCGGCAGGCGGTACGCTGGGAATTCTCATTCCTCCCAGCATTATTCTCATTATTTATGGGTTCCTGACAGGTCAATCCATTGGCAAGCTATTTTTGGCAGGTATTCTTCCCGGCATTCTAGGTATCGCACTTTATCTCTGCGCTGTAGTCTTTGTTGTATGGCGCAACCCGAAGGCGGGACCGGCAGGCGAAAAATTATCCGGGGCTGAAACAAAAGCAAGTGTGCTTCGTGTTATCCCGATACTCGTTCTCTTCTGCATAATTATTGGTGGCATCTACGGGCGTGTTTTCACGGCCGATGAGGCTGCCGGCGTTGGGGCATTTGGTGCTATACTAATTTCAATTGCCATCGGCCGCTTTTCCTTCGCAAAATTAATGGATGCATTGACGCAAACTGTAAAAACGTCTGTGGGCCTGTTCGTTCTTCTTATCGGTGCAGATATCTTTAGCCGCCTTATTACGCGTGCAGGGCTGCCCGATGATCTGTTGGCTCTTGTGCAAGGTGCAGGCTTTGAACCATTCATGATTTTAGGAATGATGATCTTAATTTATCTGGTACTGGGTGCAGTCTTTGAAAGTCTTTCGATGATTACCTTAACGGTGCCAGTGTTTGCTCCATTGATAGCATCACTTGGCTTCTTCGAAGGTGATCTAACGGGTGAGTTTGCGCTTATCTGGTTTGGTATCGTTGTTGTTGTTGTCACGGAAATTTCACTTATCACACCGCCCATCGGACTAAATGTTTTTGTTCTGCGGTCCGTGGTGAAAGATGTATCAACGGCTACAATATTTAAAGGTGTGACCCCGTTCTGGGTTGCTGATATTGTGCGCCTTGCCCTGCTTGTTGGTCTTCCATTCTTGTCATTGCTTCTGCCTGTGGGAATTTGGGGTTTTTAATCCGACAGTAAGACCATATGCAATTTAGGTGATCAGACCTTACGATATAAGTCCGTCATTTGACCTTCCATTGAAACCTTACTCTGATCTTGGTTTCTAAATGTGAAATCATAAACAACGTGTCGGGCTTTTTTGACACACCTAACAGACGAAATATCAGCATTGAATATAACAGTATCTTGTACTCGTACCGGCGCCCTAAATTTAATCATCTGATAGCCAACAGTAAAACACTCGATACTTTCATGAATGCTCATCTGTGATTGCAAGAGCTGAGGAACGAGTGAAATCAAAAAGTTCCCGGGGATAATTGGCTGAGAGTTTGATGGTGAGGTGCGGTGTATTTTGTTTGTATCGCCGCAAAGTTCTAAGAACTGATCCAGCATCATCTGATCAATTTGTAGAGATTGACCAACAGCGACACCCTCACCGACTAAACTATCCAAGTCTTCCAACCCATGAATATACTTCATTTGGACAACACCAAGGCCGAACCAAGCCCCCCGGCGCCTGCAATCGCAGCCAATCCAAGTTTAGAAGATGGTCGATAATTCATCTCTTGAAACAATCTGACAGCATTTATTGCACCAGAAGCTCCGATCGGATGTCCGCGCGCTAAGGCACCGCCGCCAAGATTTACAATGTTCTGATCAAATCCACAAAATCTGATACAAGCTATTGCTTGTGACGCAAATGCTTCCATGACTTCTATGACGTCAAATTCTTGCGCAGTGAGTGAAAGCTTCTTCAAGATCTCTCTAACTGCATCAACAGGCGCAAGTCCGGGAATTGCCGGATCACTGCCAACAGATTGAGTGCCCAAAATTTTGATCGCAGTCTTTTGATATTTCGGATGCGCACTTAAAAAACCGGAAGATACAATTGCACACACAGCGCTTGCATCCGCCTCAACACACGTTGTAGCGCTGGTTATGCCATGGTCAACATCACCTGCAATAATAGGCATCCGTTTACATAATTTGGAACTTAGTTCACGTGTAAATGTATCAAACTGGACATCATCAAATGCAATACATTCGCTCAAAAGCCTATCTTGCGCCTTCAATGCAGATGCATGGCTTCTTATTGCAAATTCTTCTTGTTCAGCACGTAATATATTGAACTCTTTGGCAAGCTGAGCCGCAGCCTCCAACATGTCTGGATCTCTATCCACCCAAGGTGAAAATGGGGGTCTCTTATATTCTTGATCCGGACCACCATCCAAAGACCTGTTAAATCGCCGTGGAGCCGTTGTGAAGGATTCTATACCTCCAGCAATAACAAAATCATGCATGCCGGAGGCCACCAGACCATGTGCCAAAAGAATTGAATCTAACCCACCGCAGCATTGTGTATCAATACTCATGCTGGGGACATTTTCAGGAAGGCCAGATGCAAGAGCACTCAATCTTGCTGGGTTTCCACCGCCATAAAGACCATTTGCGAGGATAAGATGCTCAACGAGATCAGAAGGTACGTTCAAACTGTCTATAAGAGCTGAAATTGAGATGCTACCCAACTCAGGTGCTGTGAATGCAGAAAGAGCCCCGTTTCGGGAAGCCACAGGTGTTCGCATCGCGCCTATCATCCATGATGATCCTGTCAAAATAGAACCTCCAGCTCCTTCGCCAACAGTTTGCTCCTTAGTGTAATCAGGTCAATTTTCCCAGACGTAGTTTTAGGCCATATATCGCATTTATAGTAGATACTAGGTATTGCGTATGTGGCAAGTGACTGTCGTAAGCAAGATATCAGATCAGGTTTCATAATCTGGGCGTCAATACATAACACCGCAGCAATTCTATTCTCACGGGTGGCATCGGGAACCCCAAATACAGCTGCCAATGTAACACCTTCGATTGAGGTCAACGCTGTTTCAATAGCTTCTGGAATAATATTCCGACCACTACTTTGAAACGCTCTATCCATGCGCCCGACCAAATGCAGATCTCCGTTGAAATCGAAAAATCCGGCATCACCAACACATATCGATTTATCGGCTTCCTGCAGGCCCGAATGTGAAACATAACCGCGAAAAGCAAGATCACTCTTCACATAAACAAGCCCCTCGTTCCCCATTGGTATGTCTGCACCATTCGGCCCTTTGATCGAAATTTCAACATTAGGCAATGGTCGCCCAACCAAAGTCTCAGGGTCATCAACTGATACTGTACGTGCTGCGACGTAGCTTAATTCAGATGTTCCATAAAACTCCACAATCACAGCTTCCGTGAATACATCAACAAGCTTCTCATAAATGGAAACTGGCAGTTTCGACCCCGTTGATAATATTCGTTTGATATTTTCGCCATGCTGACAGGTTGAATGGACTAATGCATCCAATTGAGTAGGAACAGCAAAGATCACACCATTATTGATATGCTCGAATATCTCTACAATTCGATTTGGGTGAAAGTTTGTAAAGAGTGCAATTGTTGCACCCGTGTAAAGGCCACGAATGGCAGCATAAAGAAACAAGGAATGAGCAAAACTGCCGGGGACAATAACCGTGTCAGATTCTTGGATATCGGTGAATTTCTGATCCGAACCAAAACTCCGTATCCACGACATCTCCGAACGCATACACCCTTTGGGTAGTCCCGTTGAACCGGACGTGAAGCACGTATAATTTGGATCATAGTTACCATCCAGATTATTAACTTCAGCTTCAGCCTCATGATCCGCCGTTACGGTTGGCGTTTTCAATACCAGATGGGATAATGTATCTACGGCAGATTGGCTATCGTCAGATATAATCATATCGATTTGAGCTAAATTTGCAGTCTTCTTGATAATATCCTCTGGCCAGTTCGGATCAAAGAAACACGTATTCTTCGCAACAGATAATGAAGCGATAAATAGCGCCAAGGCATCCGGTGAGGTCTTCATCAATATGGCAATATTTTCGTGGCGGTGTAAATTTATCAACCCACGCCGATATATCTGAATTAGATCTAAAAATTCAGCAGCCTTAATCTGCTTATCGCCAAAATAAATAACAACTTTATCACCCGAATGGTTGAGATTTGCCACGATACGGGAAGCGATTTGTGAATTCATCATCTAGCTTATCCGCGTTTCAAGTGCGTTTTATTAAAACCATCCGCAACCACCGCATCACAAACTTCCGACCACTGACAGTCAAAGCAAGCGCTCCGAACACTTTGCAGTTGATAGGCTTTTCTATATTGATTGTGAAAGAGGTCATTCGGAATCAACTTAGAACCTACCTCCAATTTAACGCCAAGCAACGCTGAAATATCTCTCAATGCCAAACTATCTCGATTGATAATTCGATCTTCAAAACAGTGACTGCCAACGCAATCTTTCACCGAAGCACATATCTCATCCGGACCAGAAACTATCTCAATTGGCTCATTTTGTTTGATCCTTTGAATGACCTTCTTAAAGTCACGTTCAAAATCTCGAGAATAGCCTCGTCCGGCAAAAGTCAGTGAGCAAAGCAAATGGTGACCACGTAACTTTATCATGGATAAAACTCGGTGAATTCATCAACCGCCATACGTTTTTGCGGAATATTATTAACGGGATGTTCTTTATCTGCATAGCCAATTGAAACCCCGCAAATAACGAGTTTATCGTGATGTAAATCAAGAACATTCCGGATTATATCGCCATAGCTTGAGAAGCTTGCCTGCACGCAACTCGACAGACCGTAGGCTGAAATCGCTAAGGTGAGTGAGTTCAAAAATAAACCAACATCTATCCAGCTACCCTGTTCGAGACTTTTATTCATAGTAATGATCAGGCCTACAGGTGCGCCAAAAAACTCAAAGTTCTTCATCCTTTGCGACCGAGCCATTGCCGTATCACGGCGCCCGATATCTAGCGCAGAGTGAAGATCAACACCACATTGTTGAATTCTCTCAGAATAGGGAGAAATATGCTCTCGAGGGTAATATTGATAATCACCATTATCGATAAAACCGGTCTTACTCACGTCATCTGCAATGGCGGTTTGAAGTCTGGAAATAGTTTTTTTTCTCAAGACGCTGACACGCCAAGGCTGCATATTACCGCCACTTTGAGTATGACGAGCTATGTTTAGTATCTTACTTATTACAGCTTCGTCCACATCACGCTCTAAATATGCTCTAGTAGAACGTCTATCGATCAATAGTTTTGAAAAATGGTCTTGGAGGGTTTTAGACATAGGTTATGCCTCACGCTCAGTATTTTTAGATCTGCTGCCATGATCATTTAGCGATATATCGATTGACCTTGCAACAATCGCTTCAGAAATTTCGTCCGCAGACTTTAAGGTTCTAATAATCGTTGGTGTAACAAGCGCACGCCAGCTGCGATCTAACCCTCTCGCCTTTTGCGCCTCTTTCACTTCTTCAAAAATCTTCCGCACCATCGGAATAAACCGAAAACACAGTGACAAAGCTAAACTGATGGACTCAGAGTTTTTTTCAGACAAAAATCGACCTAAGAAACCCTCAATCCCGGAAATCAGGTCACTAGTTTTTGTTGTCAATGTGAGAAGCGAGGCGGCCATAATCATGGTGATAAAGCGCAAAACTACAAAACTGGCAAATAGCCAGTCAACTAAATAAACCTGCACCGCAAAGATAAACAAAAGAACCCATAGAGCAGGCTTAATTGCAGCAACTATGTTTTGGTGAGATATCTTGGCGATGATATAAAGCCCACCAATAAGAAGGCTGGCAAGCGCAAGTGAAATCCAATTTTCCCATACAAACAAAAGAGTACAACTACAAATAAGCAAAAAAACCTTTGTCATAGGTTTGGCAGTGTGAACAATACTGTTACCAGAACTATATGTGCTTATCAGCATATGTCGACCTTTGAGGCGTGTTTATATGCAGCAAGGATAGAAGCGGCTTCACCGTCACCTTTAACTTGCCCCTTATCAATCCATATCAAACGATCCATATCACTCATCAGATCAAGGTCATGGCTCACAATAATAAGCTTTTGACTGAGCTTTTCCATAAAGTCCATGAGAATGGAACGGTTACGCAGGTCAAGTAATGTGGTTGGTTCGTCGAGAACGATATATTCTGGCTCCATAACCAGTACACCAATCAGCGCAATGAGTTGTTTTTCACCGCCACTTAATTCATGTGTTCGGCGCTCAATTAAATTAGATACATTAAACTTATCGAGGTAAAAACCGATGCGATCTTTGATCTCCACTTTGGAAAGTCCTGATTTCTTAAGGCCAAATTCGAGATCTTCCCCAACCAGAGGAAATACAATTTGATTGTCTGGATTCTGAAACACAAACCCCACTTTGGGTTGGTGTGTTTGCCCATTAGTTAATTTATGGCCTATTTGTATCGTGCCCGAAGATGCTTTTTCTAATCCGTTCAGTAATTTTGCAAACGTGCTCTTGCCAGAACCATTGCTACCAATAATTCCAACTCGATTTTCATCAAAAGTTGCCGAGACATTATCGAGTATAACATTGTTATTCTTGATAACTGTCACGCCAGAAATACTGATCACGTGACTATTTCCTATGTCAAAGATGTGGGCGCATCATGCGCACTCACATATAAATGATGGGTGATTACGCAGGCTTCATGATCGGGTAGGACTTGGCAACAGTTACGATAACCCATGAAGCTATTGCTGTTTTGATAATATCACCGGGCACGAACGACATTGAGCCGATAAACGCTTTTGAAAGCGGTATTTTTGCTGCAAATGCGACCCAAGGAATACCAATTAAGTACAGCAATACAATTCCGCCTGTAAAACAGGCTACAAATGCGCTGAAATAGTTAAGTTTATTCCAGAACTTATCTATCATCATACCGATACAATATGCGGCAAAGATCCAGCCAATTAGAAACCCGCCACTTGGCCCAAAAAATACGGCAAAACCACCGCGCCCGCCTGAAAGTAGTGGCAATCCGACCGCGACCAATACTAAGAAAAGCACCATCGACAGCGCCCCTCTTTTAGCACCTAGCACACCTCCCGCAAGCATTACGCCAAGAGTTTGAGCCGTAATCGGCACTGAAATAACAGGCAGAGTTAGTGGAGGGAAAACACCCAATACAGCAGTAATTGCAGCAAATAGAGCAATGAGAACAATATCTCGAGTTGATATAGCGGACATGTGTATTAAGTTCCTTTTGTACAATTATATATAACTCTTATCGAAGACGCATATCCCGGAAAACCAGATGTCATCCGAGAAATTTAAGCCCATATATGATCGAGTACCGTGTTTATGTCCATATCTTGCTGTTAAATGAACTGCATTGCGATGTAAATTAATGCTCAATGAGTATCTTCAACTAAGAGCTCGAATGATCACTTGTGCTTGAAGTCTGGTTTACGCTTTTCAGAAAATGCGGCCATGCCTTCTTTCTGGTCTTCGGTCGCAAAGAGCGGATAGAAAACACGTTGTTCATAACGCAACCCCTCTTCCAAAGTTGTCTCAAAGACACGTTCAACCGCCTCTTTTGCCACATAAACTGATGGCTTTGAATAAGACGCTATTTTCTTTGCGACCTTCTTAGTTTCTTCCAACAAATCAGCGATGGGAAAAACCCGAGCAACGAGCCCTGTACGTTCTGCCTCTTCTGCATCCATCATACGTCCAGTTAAAACCATGTCCATTGCTTTTGCCTTGCCGATAGCACGCGTTAATCTCTGTGACCCCCCCATACCAGGTATGACACCAAGCTTAATCTCAGGTTGCCCAAATTGGGCGGTATCAGAAGCAAAAATCATGTCACACATCATGGCAAGCTCGCACCCGCCACCTAAAGCATAACCTGATACAGCACCAATAACGGGTAGACGGCTTCTTAATGACTTAACATCACCAAAATGATCGGTCATATACATATCGATATAAGATTTATCCGCCATCTCTTTAATATCGGCACCTGCGGCAAATGCTTTGTCTGAACCTGTCAGAACAATACAACCAATATCAGGGTTGTTATTTAACATATCAATATGCTCACGAAGTGTCGAAAGGACTTCACTATTCAGGGCGTTGAGCGCCTCAGGACGATTAAGTGTCAGAACTGCAACACGATCTATTTTCTCCAGAAGAACAGTATTATTCATAAATATAGCTTTCTTTGCGGTATTAAATTTAATCCAATTTGGAAAGGAGGTTAATCACAGCTGAGAAGTCTTTATCACCGTGATCAAGCTCACTCATCTGATTGTAAATATCGGTTGCATGTTTTCCTAAAGGTGTTGATGCTCCCGCATCACGTGCTGCCTCCATGGCGAGGCCTAAATCTTTTAACATAAGTGATGCTGCAAATCCGGGTTCATAATTGTTATCTGCGGGACTTTTTGGACCAACATCTGGTACCGGACAATAGGTATTAACTGACCAACAACTACCAGATGAGGTTGAAATAACATCAAATAGTTTTCCCCGATCAAGACCAAGTTTCTCCGCCAATGCAAAAGCTTCACCGGCGCCAATCATTGAAATCCCAAGAAGCATGTTGTTGCAAATTTTTGCCCCTTGACCAGAGCCACCATCACCGCAATGAACAGCCTTTTGACCCATTATATCAAGTGCATTACTTGCCTTTGCAAATGCTTCATCGGAACCACCAACCATAAAGGTCAAGGTTCCTGCTGTTGCGCCGCCCACACCACCAGACACAGGTGCATCTAGACATAATTTATTCGATTTTTCAGCCATTTCATGTATCTCACGTGCCGAAGACACATCAATTGTTGAACAATCGATCAAAAGACTTCCGTCCGCCATGTCAGGCAAAATCTCTTGAACAACAGATTTTGCAATAGCTCCATTCGGCAACATCGAAACAACGATTTCAGCATCTTTAGTAACAGCAATCATCTCATTAACAATCGACAAACCAGCATCTTGGGCAGCTTCTTTTGCGACCGAACTAAGATCAAATCCCGTAACGGCATGCCCTGCTTTCACCAAATTAATAGCCATAGGCAGGCCCATATTTCCAAGCCCAATAAATCCGATATTCGCCATCTACATCTCTCCAAAATCTATCGAACGCTTCCGCTCATTTATTTTCGAATATGAATAGCCTTTGGGTCCCGTTCATTCAAGACATCAAAATACATGAAATGACTTGTATGACCTATTTCGCCTGCGCGAGCAGAATACGAAACGCAAATAGCGAAAAGACAGTGGCAAAACAATAGTCAAGCAACCGCATAGCCTTTGGATTATTGCTTAACCAATCTGCGACTTTGTCGGCAAGATAAACAACACCGAACACAACCGGCGACGAAACCACAACAAACAACACGCCTAAGAATAACAATTTTTCAGTAAACACGGGATCTTGCGCGTCCACAAATTGAGGCAAAAACGTCATAAAAAAAATAATGATTTTAGGGTTGAGAATATTCACACTTAGCCCGCTTAACCAATGATCAAATCTGCTTCGATCGCTCTTATTCCTCTTTTCTACTGAAAAACTTGAGGAGCCTCGCATCGCTTGAATTGCCAACCATAGAAGGTAGCCCGCACCTAATATCTTTAAAACCCAGAAAGCCGTTGGCGATGCCAAAACCAACGCTGAAAGCCCAAAAGCAACCAATGATGTATGAACGAATATTCCGCTAATGGCACCGGCTACAACAAAATAACCGGCACGCCGTCCATCGCTCAAAGCACGGGAAATCATCAGCGTCATATCTGGTCCTGGCGTAACGGCCAGAACAAATGCTGCTGTACAAAATGCAACCAGGGTCCAAAAATCGGGAATAAAACTCATATGTGCTCATATCGATATCTGCATGAGTGGTCAATTGGGGGTCGCAATCGGACAATATTTCTTGTATAGCACCGCTGATTTTATGTTTTCTTGGCGTAAAGCCGGATACAAATGGGCTCTCCCAGCCCCCAAACTGCAAGGTTTAATGAGATGACATCCTACAAAGACGTAAAAAAGGTCGTATTGGCCTATTCCGGTGGACTAGACACATCGATTATTTTGAAATGGATCCAAAAAGAATTGGGTGCTGAGGTCGTAACATTCACCGCTGATCTCGGCCAAGGTGACGAGCTTGAGCCTGCGCGCAAAAAAGCCGAACTCATGGGCCTAAGCGATAAAGACATCTATATTGAAGATCTTCGTGAAGAATTCATCTCAAACTATGTATTCCCGATGTTCCGTGCAAATGCGGTTTATGAAGGTGTCTATCTTCTGGGTACATCTATTGCACGACCACTTATCTCAAAACGATTGGTCGAAATCGCCGAGGAAACAGGCGCTGATGCCATTGCACATGGTGCAACAGGTAAAGGCAATGATCAGGTTCGTTTCGAGCTTTCCGCCTATGCGCTTAATCCAGACATTAAAATCATTGCACCTTGGCGCGATTGGACAATTAAATCTCGCACAGAGCTCATTGAATTTGCTGAGCAGCACCAAATTTCAATTCCAAAAGATAAACGTGGCGAATCACCTTTCTCAGTTGATGCAAATATGTTGCACTCATCCTCCGAGGGTAAAGTTTTAGAAGACCCTAATGAAGAGGCACCAGAATACGTGTTCCAACGTAGCGTTTCTCCAGAAGAGGCGCCGGATAAGCCAACAATTATTGAAATTGAATTTAGTAAAGGCGATGCTGTTGCACTCAATGGCGAGAAAATGTCAGCAGCCACACTTTTCCAAAAATTAAATGATCTTGGTAGAGATAACGGAATTGGCCGTCTTGATCTGGTTGAGAACCGTTTTGTCGGTATGAAATCTCGTGGCATTTACGAAACACCAGGCGGTACAATTTTGCTATCAGCACACCGGGCCATGGAATCAATCACACTTGATCGCGGCGCGGCACACCTTAAAGACGAATTAATGCCACGCTATGCCGAACTTATTTATAACGGTTTCTGGTTCTCACCGGAGCGCGAGATGCTACAAGCAGCTATCGACCACTCTCAAAGAGATGTTGAGGGCGTTGTTCGCCTCAAACTTTATAAGGGTAATGTAATTGTTGTTGGTCGTGATTCCAGTAAGTCGCTTTACAGCGACGAGCTCGTGACCTTTGAAGACGATCATGGTGCCTATGATCAAAAAGACGCAGCTGGCTTCATCAAGCTCAACGCTTTGCGCCTAAGAACACTTGCAGCGAGAAATCGCTCAAAATAGTTTGATCACGAACTTCTGAGTGTGAGAATATATATTAGGTCTTTCAAATTCTTTTGAGAGGCCTATATCTAGATTCCAGTATAATCAATTTACAGGAATCACACCTTGTCTGAATCCCATACAGCTTCTGAACTGAAATCAATTTCTTCTCTCACCGAATGGGATGGCCCATTTGGTCTTCCTGATTTTTCAAAATTAGCTGAGGCGGATTTTAGAAAGGCGTTTGAAATCACACTCAAGCGTGACAAAGAACTAACCTTGGCAATCGCCCATAATCCTGATGAGCCAACCTTTGAAAATACCATTATTGCATTTGAAACAATGGAATCTGGTCTTGGTAAAGTTGCCAGTCTGTTTTTCTCCAAGGCAGGCAATGATACAGATGATAACATCAAAGAAATCGAACGTGAAATAGCCCCAGTTTTGGCTGCGCACGGATCAGAAATGTCAATGATTCCGGAAGTGTTTGCCCGCGTTGACGCACTTTATCAGAAACGAGATCAACTTAATCTCTCCGGTGAAGAGCAAGAAGTCCTCGAACGCTACTGGCGCGGCTACGTTAAGAATGGCGCGAAGCTGGAAGGCGATGATAAGAAGCGATTTGCAGACATCGGCTCCGAACTGGCAACACTGTACACAAATTTTGGCCAGAACGTCTTGGCAGACAGCAATGATTGGACATTGTTGCTCACAACCGATGAAGACATTGCGGGCCTACCCGATTTCCTTCTTGATACATTGGCGGCGCAAGCTAAAGAGCGTGGCCATGATGAGGGCTATCTTTTAACTTTATCTCGTCCGATCTTGGCACCATTTATGCAATCGTCAACACGTCGTGATCTGCGCGAACAAACCTACAAGGCTGCAAAAAGTCGTGGCGCTCGCGGTGGTGATACCGATAATGTTGAAAACATCAAACAAATCCTGAAATTGCGCCAGGAAAAAGCGCAGCTACTCGGCTATAAAGATTTCACAGAAGTTCGCCTTGAAAACACTATGGCCAAATCCGCTGAAAATGTAACAAAGCTTCTAAAGGGTGTCTGGCCGCGTGCGCTGACCCGTGCAAAGGAAGAAGAAGCCGAACTTATGGCACTTGCACAAAGCATGGGTCATAATGATAAAATTGAAGCATGGGATTGGCGTTTCTTTTCTGATAAATTACGCGAACAAAAGTTCGCATTTTCGGAAGCAGAAATTAAGCCTTACTTTCAGTTAGATCAGATCATCAATGCGAGTTTTGATGTCGCAAATCGCCTGTTTGGACTTAACTTTAAACAACGAGATGACATCACACCTCATCACCCTGATGCAAAAGTCTTTGAAGTTTTAGGTCGTAATGGGGAAATACAAGCAATCTTCATTGCCGATTATTTCGCAAGACCATCAAAACGTTCCGGCGCTTGGATGAGTGCATATCAAAGCCAGCACAAACTCAAAACGCATAATGGTAAGGATGGCGAACTGCCATTTATCTATAATATCATGAATTTTGCAAAACCTGCTGAGGGCGAGCCTGCACTTTTATCATCTGATGACGCGCGAACGCTCTTCCATGAATTTGGCCATGCACTACATGGCATTCTATCTAATGTCACCTACCCATCAGTATCGGGGACCTCCGTTGCTCGCGATTTTGTCGAATTACCGTCTCAACTTTATGAGCACTGGCTAACAGTTCCTGAAATTTTGGAAAAACACGCTACGCACTATAAAACGGGCAAAGCTATCCCAGCTGAGTTAGTTGAAAAACTGATTAAATCTCAAACATTCAACAATGGCTGCGAAACACTCGGCTATTGTGCAAGTTCCTTCATCGATATTGCACTTCATACAGCAGATAATGTTGAAGACCCAATGCAGTTCCAAGAAGACATGCTCAAAGAGCTTGGCATGCCAGATGCAATTTCCATGTACCACCGCATCCCGCATTTTCTCCACGTTTTTTCAAGCGAAGGATATGCCGCAGGTTATTATTCATACATGTGGTCTGAGGTTCTTGACGCCGATGCATTTGCTGCATTTGAAGAAACGGATAATCCATTTGACCCCAAACTTGCGAAACTTTTGCATGACCATATTTATTCAAAGGGTGGTTCTGAAAAACCTGAAATACTTTATGAAAAGTTCCGCGGGCGCATGCCAACAGCTGATGCAATGATTGAAAAACGTGGTTTAGAATCGGCATAATTGGAGAGAACAAGATGCAGCAACGTAGATTGGGCCAAAATGGCCCTATGGTCGGTGCGGTTGGCTTAGGATGCATGTCCTTTGCTGGCTTCTATGGCGCTTGCGATATCAAAACAGCCCATGACACACTCGCAAAAGCGCATGAATTGGGCATGACGCACCTCGATACCGCTAAAATCTACGGAAATGGTGTGTCAGAAGACATAATCGGGAAATTCCTTAAAGAAAATCCGGAGCTAAAATTCACCATCGCGACCAAAGGCGGTATAAATACAGCACCGCCTCGTGCCTTTGATAATTCCCCTGAATATCTATCAGATTGCCTAGAAGGTTCTTTGAAGCGTCTAGGGGTAGATTATGTCGACCTTTATTATATTCATCGCCGAGATCAAACCCGCCCCATCGAAGATGTGATGGAGACGCTGGTCAAATTTATTGATCAGGGGAAAATTGGAGCTATCGGGTTTTCCGAAATTTCACCATCATCGCTAGAACGGGCTAGCGCAATCTATCCCGTGGCAGCTGTTCAAAGCGAATACTCGATTTGGACACGTATGCCGGAACTGGGTGTTATCCAGGCTTGTAAGCGACTAGGCACAACATTTGTCCCCTTTTCACCTTTAGGGCGGGGAATTTTGACCGATGATGGTGCAAATATGAAAGCTGAGAATTTTAATAAAACCGACTTCCGGCACCCAAATCCACGCTTTATAGAACCAAACCTTGCCGCCAATCAGGCAAAAATTAGTACATACAGATCTTACGCGAAGGACAAAGGTGTTAGCTCCGCAGGCCTTACGATTGCATGGATCCTTGCACAAAATGATATCTCAATACCAATTCCTGGCACAAGAACAGTCGATCACCTTGAACAATGCGTGGAAGGTGCTGATATCAATCTCTCGCAAACAGAGTTAGAAGAAATTGAAGCCATTTTGCCTGTTGGGTTTGCTCACGGACACCGCTATTCTGAACCGCAACGGGTAGGTCCAGAGGACTATTGCTGATTAACCTCTGCGCACTCAATTGAGATTAAACCTTTTGTTTTTATCAAAAACCGTGTAACGAGCGCGCATCGGCTTGTTAAGTTATAAACTTTTCGGCCCTTTTTTCGATGTAAAGCCAATTCCTCCCTAGAAGGCGAAACTACTATGACTATGCGCAATATTGCGATCATTGCCCACGTTGATCATGGCAAAACAACACTTGTCGATGAACTTATGAAACAATCATCAACCTTCGATGCTCACCAAGCAACCGAAGAACGTATGATGGATTCCAATGATTTAGAAAAAGAACGCGGGATTACTATTCTTGCCAAAGCAACATCCGTTGAATGGGAAGGTATCCGAATTAACATCGTCGATACTCCCGGACACGCTGATTTCGGCGGTGAGGTTGAGCGTATTCTCAACATGGTGGATGGTGCCATTGTCTTGGTTGATGCAGCCGAAGGCCCAATGCCACAAACCAAGTTTGTGGTTGGTAAAGCGCTTAAAGTTGGCCTTAAGCCAATCGTCGCGATCAATAAGGTTGACCGTTCTGACGCGCGTGCAGAAGAAGTTGTCGACGAAGTATTCGACCTATTCGCAAGCCTTGATGCAACCGACGAACAACTGGATTTCCCAATTTTGTACGGCTCAGGCCGTTCAGGATGGATGAACACAGAGCTTGATGGTGATCAGTCAGAAGGTCTACAGCCAATGTTCAAGCTCGTTACTGAGCATGTTAAAGAACCAGAGGTGGAAGAAGGTCCGTTCTCTATGATCGGCACAATTCTGGAAGCAAATAACTTCCTTGGCCGAATTATCACTGGACGCATTAATTCTGGCTCGATCAAACCAAACCAGAGTGTTAAAGTTCTAAATGCTGATGGTAAAACTCTTGAAAATGGTCGAATTTCTAAAATTCTTGCCTTCCGAGGTATGGAACGCGTTGCGCTGGATGAAGCTCATGCGGGTGATATTGTAGCAATTGCAGGTCTTTCAAAAGGTACTGTCGCTGACACATTCTGTGATCCATCAATTAATACGCCAATGATTGCACAACCAATTGATCCACCAACGGTTACAATGTCATTCATTGTCAATGATTCACCATTGGCAGGCACAGAAGGTGATAAAGTCACATCTCGTGTTATTCGTGATCGTCTCTTTAAAGAAGCCGAAGGTAACGTTGCGCTGAAAATTGAAGAAGCTGATGACAAAGATAGCTTCTACGTATCAGGTCGCGGCGAGCTTCAACTTGCAGTTCTGATTGAAACCATGCGCCGTGAGGGATTTGAAATCGCCGTTTCCCGTCCCCGCGTTGTAATGAAGGAAGAAGATGGCGTAAAGCTAGAGCCCGTTGAAGAAGTTGTCATCGATGTAGATGAGGAATATTCAGGCGTTGTTGTTCAGAAAATGGCCGAACGCAAAGGCGACATGATTGAACTTCGTCCATCAGGTGGTACACGCCAACGCTTGGTATTCCAAGCACCGACCCGCGGCTTGATCGGGTATCAATCTGAACTTATGACTGATACACGCGGTACAGCCATTATGAACCGCCTGTTCCACGGTTATGAACCATATAAAGGCCCCATTGGTGGACGCAATAACGGTGTTCTTATTTCGCAAGAACAAGGTGAATCTGTTGCCTATGCGATGTTTAACCTTGAAGATCGCGGTCCATTCATCATAGGGGCTGGCGAAAAAGTTTATGCAGGTATGATTGTTGGTATTCATAACCGTCCGAATGATTTGGAAGTCAACATTCTGAAGGGCAAAAAGCTAACAAACATGCGCGCATCAGGTAAAGATGATGCGGTGAAACTAACAACACCAATTAAAATGACGCTTGAAAAAGCTCTCTCTTGGATTCAAGATGATGAGTTAATGGAAGTTACGCCTTCAAATATTCGACTACGTAAGATCCACTTGGATCCACATGAGCGCAAACGCTTCGAAAAATCACGTGCAAGCTAAAAAATAACAAATTTAGCCCATCTACAAAAAGAACTGTGGGTGGGCTTTATTATATAAAAATTCGTACTTTTCTAATGAGCAAAAATCTCTTTAACTGAGACCATGGATGCTCTTACGATAGATATCAGACCTGCCGAGATAGAAGATTGCGTGGATGTTTCAGATGTTCATAAGCAAGCTTGGACCTATACTTATAATGGTCTTCTTCCCCATATAACCTTGCGCCAGATGTTTGAACGCAGAAATGTATCATGGTGGAAACGCGCCATAACCGGCTCAGCAAATGTCATGGTTGTGGATGTTGGTGGAGAGGTTGCTGGCTATACGACGTTTGGTGTTAATCGCGTCCGAAATCTTTCTCAAGAGGGTGAGATATATGAATTATACCTTCGCCCGGAATTTATGGGCATCGGGTTAGGTCGTAAATTATTTACAGAATCTCGCAGATATTTAAATTCACTTGATCATCGTGGTTGCGTGGTCTGGTGTTTGCAAGACAATCAGAGTGCAGTAAACTTCTACGAAGCACTTGGCGGTCAACAAATTGCTATTGGTCATGAAGTATTTGACGAAAAAGAATTTGGCAAAATTGCCTATGCCTGGTCATAGGGTAACCTGCCCTCAATCTCAGACGATTTAATTTTTTCCTACTTTCAGACTTTACAAATCCTTGCTGCAACGCAATAAGGTGCTGTAATATTTCTACAATAATTCCGGAGTTCCCTTCTATGAGAGTAGACGCAATTAAAATTGGCAATAATCCGCCAGAAGATGTCAACGTGATCATTGAGGTTCCAGTTGGCGGCCATCCAATTAAATATGAGCTTGATAAGGATTCAGGCACATTGGTCGTAGATCGCTTTCTCTACACACCTATGACATACCCAGGTAACTACGGATTTGTCCCACATACATTGTCTGACGATGGTGACCCTATTGATGTTCTTGTTTGTAACACACGTCCATTGGTTCCAGGTTGCGTCATAAATGTACGCCCAATTGGTGTTCTCGTTATGGAAGATAATTCTGGCGAGGATGAAAAAATTATTGCCGTCCCGGCGCCGACGGTTACACAGCGTTATGCGCATGTGCATGATGTAAAAGATTTACCTGACATAACCGTCAAACAAATTCAGCATTTCTTTGAGCACTACAAAGATCTTGAACCTGGAAAATGGGTTAAGATTGGTGATTGGAAGGGTGCAGAGGCAGCAAGAGAGCTAATTGTGGCAGCTATCGAACGCGCAAAGAAATAGTAATCAAATATCTCGAGATTCGATTTTCTGCTCTATCAAACTGGCAGGCATATTAATCTGAATACATTTAAAGCGGCTCTTTGAGCCGCTTTTTAGTTTGACGCCAGATCTTGCAATAGACAATATTTTTGCAAGAAGTACTGTAACAGCTTTGTTAGCTTTACCATTTTCAGGCACAGCTCGCACACTTATCTGTAAATAATTCTTACCATCCGCATGTTCATAAATACCGTTGATGCCATCATATTGAGCATTGGGTGTTAGGCGCAAAAACAAATACGAACTATCATCGCCCCGGCCTTGTACCCAACTCATTAGATAAATAATGGTGCAACTGTTGTTTGCAGAAAAATACGAATGAAATAAATGCCAAACAACAAAACGATTGGAGAAATATCAAGTCCACCCAAATTCGGCATTATATTCCGTATAGGCCGCAACACAGGCTCCGTCAGCTTATGCAGGAACTCACCAATCATACCCACAAACTGATTGCCAGAATTAATGACGTTAAACGCATAAAGCCAAGAAAATATTACACTACCTATAATGATATAGGTATAAAATCCAAGAATAGCGTCAAGTGTAGCAAATACAGCTATCATTTAAATATCTCCATAGTCGATTTCATCAATATATCTAACCAACGTCAGAATATTCGAAATCAATTTAATTCTTTTTGATATGTAGTGTCTTGCATCAAATGCGGCAAGAGGTTTTACGTTGAATGGTTTACATCAGCCTGAATTACCCGAAACTTTACCCTCAGAACCCTGTTCATCAAGCCAGTGACTAATCTTGTCATTTAACATTTCTGGTGAGATTGGCTTTGTCATATAATCATCCATGCCGGCTTCTAGACAGTTTTCTCGATCGCTTTTTTGGGCATGCGCTGTGACAGCAATAATTGGCGTTCGCTCTAGACCCAGTTTCTGCTCAATCTTACGAATTTCTACACTTGCCTCATGACCACTCATATTTGGCATCGAGACATCCATCACAACAACTTTGGGTCGTTCTTCTTGCCATGCTTTTACTGCTTCAAGGCCGTCACTAACAATCATAAAGTCTCTTTCAAACTGTTTAAGCGCCTCAGTAAATACAATTTGATTGACAGCATTATCTTCCGCAACAAGCACTGCTAACTGGGAAGATTTCGCCAGCTGCTCCACACTCTCTTCTTGTTGTATAGCCTCAGGTAGCTTGTCATTAGATGCCGGTTTGATTGATTGTCTCGTACTAACTTTTCGTTTGTTATCAACAATTGACTGAACTGTGCTGACCTGCTCGCGGCTCTCTCTAACCATTTTCTTTTTCAGAATTGAGTTTAATGTTGACTGAAGAATATTGTTACGCGCAGGTTTAGTGAGGAACCCTTCCACCTCCATATCTCCCAAGTCCGCAAGTTCATCAGCTTGATCCACGGATGATAAGATCAGAATTGGTGTTTTGGCTATAGCTGGATTGGCACGAATGGCACGAATAACATCTGCTCCGTTCATGTCAGGCATATGGAAGTCTAAAATTACTATATCAACAGGAGAGCTAAATTCCTGTGCTGAATGCTCGAGAAATTTAAGACCAATTGCACCAGCTTCCACGGCAACACAATCATGGCCCCATCCCTGACAATATTCAGTCAAGATAGCTCGATTAATGCTGTTGTCATCGATTATAAGGATACGTGAGTGGGCAACTTTTGCTAAAGGTTGATCTGAAACATTCTTTACATCTTGGTCAATCGGCAAGGCAATCGAGAAACTGAATGTAGACCCCACATTTAATTCACTCGTAACTCTGATATTCCCTCCCATTAGCGCTATAAGCCGCGCAGATATGGCAAGTCCCAAACCTGTACCCTCGTGCTTACGAGACTTTGAACCATCAACTTGACTAAACTTTTCAAACACCGAACCGATTTGATCTTCTGGAATGCCCATACCAGTATCCGAGATTTCAAAACCTATCCGAATATGGCCGTCTTTATCTTCTGAATGTAATGGCTGTATTGTTGCTTTTAGAAAGACATGCCCTTCTTCTGTAAATTTGACTGCATTACCAACAAGGTTGGTTAAAACCTGCCTTAATCTTCCCTGATCTCCCATCACTGATTGAGGAATTGTTTGATCTACCTTCACCAATAATTCGATGTTTTTTTCCGCTGCTTTTCCACTCATTAAAGATGTAATGTCTTCTATGGACTCAGACAGATTAAAAGGTGCTTCCACCAGTGATAGCTGTGCGGCTTCAATTTTGGAAAAATCAAGAATATCATTAATGATCGCAAGAAGTGCATTACCGGATTTGATGATCACATCAGAAAAGGTCTTCTGGCGTGTATCTAATTCTGTACGAGACAACAATTCAGCCATTCCCAGCACACCATTCATAGGCGTTCTTATTTCATGGCTCATGGTGGCTAGAAATTCCGATTTTGCCTTATCAGCTGCCTGGGCCTCCTTTAACGCCTTATTAGCAACATTTGTCTTTTCGACCAGTTTGGAAAAGAGCCGTCTTAATGTAATATCAATTGGCAAAAAGACAAAGAAACCCAGAATTACAAGAGCTGTCAATATGACCAGAAAGAAATCACTCTGCTCATTTGATTGTTTTTCGACAAAATCTGATAGGTAGCGCTTCAAAAAATCTTGAGCACGAACAATATGAGATTGTATGAAGCTTTCATATTCATCGATAAATTTATTTGCTGCAACATACATATGCACTTCTGATTTTGCTCGTTTTAGCAGGATATTTTCCGCAACTTCTTCATATTTGGAAAATGGCTTGGCGCTCGCATTAATAATATTTCTATCGATAAGTTCTTGTCTAAACTCTTTGGGAGCTTGCCACCAAAGGGCATCAAGGTCCAAAGTTTGGTGATAAAGTTTATCCATAATTCGGATTGCAGTGGTCTTTGCAATTCGAATTTTCATTTCGGGTTCTGCTGTTTTATAAAAGGCAATCCGCTCCTTAAACGTCATACCCTTTATGCGTTCATCAACAGCATTTGATGAATAAGTTCTGATCGTCACATATGAAAGTTTAGCTGCGCGGGTGAATCCATTACTCACAGCACTTAGTTTATTGGAGAGCTCTACAGTATTTTTTATACGATTTTCATTCTCACGTTGCTCAAGATAGAGCATTGCACACATGATAACCATTACAGACAAAGCAACAATATAGCCTGCGCGCATACCCATCATCATGCGACGTGCTTGCTTTAAGCTATTATCTTTTAGACCCATATCACTCACCAACTATGCCTGATGGCAAAGCTTAAAATGTTATGGTTAACTAATCATTATCTTTATTCCTGAGAGATTAGAATCAGCATATTAGGTTTTCAACCCAAAGTCGCTCGCTCCTCATCATTTTCAGGAATTTCATCTAAGAGGCGAGGTTTTTGGAAAAGCTTGACGGACTTTCGCTTCATGAAGAAAACCAAAACAGCTCCTGCGAGAATACCACCTACATGTGCACCCCAGGATACCTGACCATCAAAATCCGTTATTAGCATGTAAAACTGAAACAGAATCCATAATCCAATCATAATGTAGCTTGGCAACGGTAGTGGAATTCGACCAAATGCCAACGTCCAAATCCTAACACGAGGGTGTAGCAACAAATAAGCAGATGCCATTCCTGCGGCAGCACCAGAGGCTCCAATCAGCGGAGCATCGGACTCTGGTTGTAAAAGTCCATGAAAATAAGCCCCGGCAGCGGCACAGACACAATAGAAAATAACAAAGCGAACGTGCCCCATCGCATCTTCAACATTATCGCTAAAAACCCAAAGAAAAACCATATTGCCTGCAAGGTGGATAAAACCTCCATGTACAAAGGCATAGCTGACATAGTTTAGCCATTCAGGAAAAAGGAGCAATTCTGGTGAAAGTTCGGTTAAACCACTGGCGATGGAAGGAATGAAACCAAAACCAAGAACAACTGAAGCGCTAAAGCTGCTTTCCTCACCAAACCCTGCCATAAGCAACCAAAGCAGAACATTTAAAATAATTATTGCTAAGGTCACCCACTGAAAGCGAATGTGATTCAGCTTGTTATCATCATATAAAGGTATAAACATATAACTGCCCGAGGTTTGAACACCAACCCTAACGCACACTCATCATTTATTGAAGTGCCTTATTTTAAGTAAAATGCTCAGCGGTTTTTGCCAGGTATCCAAAGCACATCATCAGCACCCTTATTATTGCACCATCGAGCTGCAACAAATAGGAAATCTGACAATCTGTTTAAGTATTTGATGGCCAGCGGATTAACCTCCTCATTGGCTTGTTCTGCCAAATGTGTAGCAACACGCTCTGCACGACGAGCAATCGTTCTTGCCTGATGCAAGTTTGCAGCAGCGCGCGATCCGCCTGGCAATACAAACGACTTTAATGGAGAAAGCTCTGCATTTAGTTCGTCAATATATCCTTCAAGCTTGGAAACTTGCGTATCGACAACTCGCAAAGGTTCAAACTCCACGTCAGAATCACTTTGAGGATTAGCCAAATCAGCACCCAGATCAAAGCAATCATTCTGGATAAGATTTAACATATTGTCGACATTAGGATCAGCAACATCCAGCCTGGCAGCACCTATAAACGCATTCAGCTCATCAACGGTGCCATAGGCTTCAACACGTAAATCATGCTTTACACGTCGTTCACCACTAACCAGAGCCGTCGTGCCATCATCGCCCGTCTTCGTATAAATCTTATTCAGCGTTACCATGGATTAGTGCCCTCCGCCGGTTAGCCAAAGTGTTGCAACAATCAAAACCACAGCGATTGCTTGCAAAAGAATGCGCATACGCATGAGCTTATTAGACAGATTTCCATCGCCGGCACGCACCATATTAATGAGGCCACGTACCAAGACCACGGCAACCGCGATCATAAAAATAATTGCCAGACCATAAGTGATTGTAGCCATGTCCATTTCAATATCCTATCTTAATATTCTTACGCAGTAATGCGGTAGTTCGATCAATTACGCATAGCAAGAAAATTGCATAAGCCGAATGTGCTGCAAAGACGCACCGAATAACAATATATTAACGCTAAAGTTCAACTTTTAACGATTAACTTAAAATACCGGCAAGCAGATTACATTATTTACCCTCCTGATCGATCAAAAAATGATAAACTAACGCATGGGGGCCGACCATAAGGGCGGTTATATGTTATTTGATCTTAATACCGGAGCTGGTTTCTCAGCACTTTCCTTGACATTAATTCTCAGTTTCTTCCTAGCCTATAGCATCGATACAATCATGGGTCGGCAAGGTTTTGGCATTTGGGGAAACATGATTATCATCAATATTCAGTTTCAAGTCGGCCTTTGGCTATCCAAGGTAAAGATAGCGCTGCATCTATCAAATGTTGAACATATGATAACTGCATTAGCCTTTACATTTGCAACGATACTAATCCTAGCATATGTAAGGTCGGTTTTTTTGAAAAATTAGCGTTTGGGACGCGGTGCAGGAATAGGAACATTTCTTGATCTCGGCAATTTTGCACTTGCTGCAACAACAGCGCTAAACGGTGCGGAAACAACCCTTGGTTCACGACGCATTGCCTTTATATATGGTGATTTAAGCACCATTTTCCCTTCAACATCGCGCCCATCATAGCGGGCAGCTCGAGCTTCTTTAGTGCAAATCTGATTGCGGATATTGGCTAGTTGGTTGCGAGTTGCTCCGTAGGGTTGAAGTGTTGATAGTTTAGCATTTGTCCGCTTGCCTCTAAATCCGGCCTGCAATAGCTCAGCGGCAAGTTCAGCCCGCGCCTCTTGGCTTTTTGCACCCAAAACTACAGTGATAATGCTTTTACCACCGCGTGTGGCGGAACCAACTAGATTGAAACCAGACGCACAAATGAACCCTGTTTTCATACCATTAGCACCGGCAAAACGACCTAATAGCAGGTTATAATTTGTGTACTTTTTCTTACCCGTTGAAAAACCCTCCAACGAAAAATATGACTGATAACGTGGAAATTCACGGCGCACAGTCACGGCAAGCACGGCTAAATCTCGCGCTGTTGTATACTGAGTTCCACCAGGTAAACCGTTAGGATTAGCAAAGCGCGTGGATATCATACCAATACGTTTGGCTTCCCTATTCATAAGATTAACAAATGCCTGCTCCGAACCACTGATCGTTTCAGCAATCGCAACCGCTACATCATTTGCAGATTTAACCAACAGAAACTTAAGACCGGAATCGAGTGTAAACTGCGTTCCCGGCTTAAAATACATTTTACTCGCCGGCTTAGATGCGGCATATTTGCTCATCGTTACCATTGATTTCATACTTAAACGACCCGATTTTACTGCCTTAAAAGCAAGATAGGCTGTCATGATCTTGGTAATTGACGCAGGATACCACTTCTGAAATGCCTGATCGTGGTTGATAACTCGGCCAGAACCAGCATCAACGGTAATATAAGGTCCAGCAAAGGCTGTACTTTGAAAACTAAAACTGGAAAATATGATCACAGATAAGACCACAGCAAATGCTCGAAGCCACTGCGTGGTAGACAGCCGAGTATAACGATTCATTTTTACCCCATAACCCAGTTTTCAGTTTTGTTTGAGTGATTTTTACACTAAACCATCAATATTGAATCTACGCCCGACACTAATACTTGTGCACCATATTACGCAATAAATAAAATCCATCAAGGATCTCTTATGCCTATACTCAACAGCTTAAACGAACTCCATGTCGAAATTACGGATTGGCGGCGTAAACTCCACCAAAACCCTGAACTTCAATATGATGTGTTTGAAACGGCGAAATTTGTTGAAGAGCAACTAAGATTGTTTGGCGTGGATGAGATCACAACGGGCTTAGGCAAAACAGGCCTTGTTGCGCTTATTAGGGGAAATGGTGGCCCCGGCAAAACCATCGGCCTTCGCGCGGATATGGATGCACTTCCGATTGAAGAAATATCAGGCAAGCCTTGGGCATCCAAAACAAAGGGCAAGATGCATGCTTGCGGGCATGATGGCCATACATCTATGCTTTTAGGAGCGGCCAAACACCTCGCTTCAACACGCAATTTCAAAGGCACCGTCGCTCTAATCTTCCAACCTGCTGAAGAGGGTGGCGCAGGCGCAAAAGCAATGATCGACGATGGCATGCTCGACACATTTGCCATTGATGAAGTTTTTGCAATGCATAATATGCCCGGTATCCCGGTTGGCGAGTTTGCCATTTGCCACGGCGCAATTTGGGCATCCACTGATGAGTTTGAGATAACACTGACGGGGCGCGGTGGTCATGCCGCATATCCACATACTGCAACAGATACAATTGTGGCAGGTGCTAATGTGGTAACGGCCCTGCAAACAGTCGCATCACGAAACACCAACCCGCTTGAAAGTCTGGTTATTTCAGTGACAAAATTTCACGCTGGAACGGCCATGAATGTACTGCCCGAACAGGCTGTTATTTCCGGGACAATACGAACCCTCAAAAACGAGTTACGTGATCTTGCCGAAACGCGCCTTAAAAGCATCGCCAATAATATTGCGGCAAGTTATGACATGGCAGCAGAGGTTCACTACAAACGGAACTACCCAGTGACTGTCAATCACAACACGCAAACAGATTTTGCCGCTGATATTGCAGCCGAAATTGTCGGCGAAAATAAGGTCAACAGAATGGCTGCACCAAACATGGGCGCCGAAGATTTTTCCTACATGCTCGAACAGCGACCAGGCACGTATATTATGATGGGCAACGGCGATACACCCGCACTTCACAACGCAGCATATGACTTTAATGACGAAGCTATCCCCTATGGTGTTTCATACTGGGTTAAACTTGCAGAGCGAGCACTTGCATAAGATTTGAATAACATTTCAAGTTTACCAATCGATCATTGTATGATCCAGGATAGTTTGATATCTCACAAAATGTTGATCCCGTAGCTCAGGGGATAGAGCACAGGATTCCTAATCCTGGTGTCGCAGGTTCGAATCCTGCCGGGATCACCACCCTCAATAAAATCAATAACTTAGCGCCAGCACACCTTAGGTGTGTGAAAAATGTATAGATCGAAAGCTATGGGAACCTCTATTAAGATTTGAAAGCAGAGATTATTTAGAGAGGAAATACAAGTTACTTCATGATCGTTCTTTGAACATGACCAGAGCACATGAAATTAGTTCGTGCTGCACTTAAGGAAGGGAATATTTTGTTTCTGCATCAACAGCATCAGAAACCGTTAAGCCGCTTTTGATTTATTATGCATTGCCTCACTAGCAAGAGGCTCTATTCTTCTCAAAGACTCCCAAAAGCGTGAGGCAAACTTAACACCAGGTCATGGGTTAGTTACTGTTGAGTGGGCAAGCACTCTCCAAAAGGGTATCTCCGAAATACTTAACCTTGAGATAAAAGCATCCCGTGGATTGTTTCCAGAATTCCCCAACGCCATAGGTATTGGTCAATCTTACTCATGGCTGAACCAAAATAACCAAGAGGGGAGCTTCAAGGATGATTTTGACAATATAAAATTTGTCACAGACAATTCTAAAATTTCTTTGGCAGATTTACTCTCCCGTGAAAAAGAGCTCGCCGCTGATTATAGGATTGCAATTGATGGATGGGGGAAGACAGATTTGGGCGCTGTTGTTGCTCTAGATTCATGTGTTCGAGTTCATTTTACACCTGGTCCTGATTCCAACATGGAGGAAATTATTCAGGAATATCAATTTCCAGCTAACGCCAATCTAACAATCCAAAGTCATCCGAAATATCCACATGTTGAGCAATTAAAAACATTATACATGGAAATCCCTGTATCTGGTGAAGACAGAAAAAAGGTTGTGCCAATGGCCCATGACCAAGGTGCCAATGCAGAAGGAAATGGAAATGCACAGGGCACTGTTCCATCTGGCTTTGGCGCGGTATTTGGCGGCGACAGAACTGTTGGCTCAAGCACTTGGGGCGCTGCATTTGGCTATGCCAAAACCACGACGCTCACCCATGATGGCTTATCCAACCTTGGCATGAATTCCTTCTCTGGCTCTGTCTACACACAACAAGAATTGGGCGATTTCACTATCAACGGTTTGGCCGCATACACCTATCACAAGATTGATGGCAGCCGTACGATTTCCAACGTCAACGCAACAGCCCTTTCTGATTATCACGCGCATCAAGCCACCATTCAGGGCGAAATTGCTCGCAAGTTCACTTATGACCACAACAAAGACATCACGCCATATGTGCTTGGTCGCTATATGAACATCGCCACTAGCGCCTACACTGAAACTGGCGCGGGCGCGGCAAATCTTGTCTCAAACGGCGAAAACTATTGGTCGCTAGATTTGGTGCTCGGCGCACGCATGGATGTTGAGCTGGACAAAGACACCAAGCTAACCTTTGGCGGCGGCTATTCGCACAGGTTCGGCAATAACTTCCCCGAGGCAACATTTGCGTTTTCTGGCGGCGGCAACTTCACGACCACTGGCGTCGAACGCAATCGCCACAGCGCCTTCTTTGAAGTCGGTTTTGAAAAGTCATTCTCAGAGAGAGCGAAATTCTTCGCTTCCGCAAATGCAAGCCTAACCGACACCCACCAATCCATCGGCGGAAATGTGGGCTTTAAAGTTCGGTTTTAGGAGTTGTTGACAAGTAGCTGAATGTTCGCTTTGGGCCAGAAGGAGACAAAATCTTGCTCATCGCTTCGCCTAATATTTTTCGCATGCCCTCAAAGTTTGATCGGTAAACTCACTCGCGAACACGCAGATTTTGCAAACTTTCCTCAAACATAGTCATGAACTCAAGTGTTAATTTTGATGGGTGCCGATGAATTGGACGAACTAGCGATAAGTTATGCGAGATACTGGGTTCAAAGGGACGAAAATCTACACCCCGATCAGCATAACTTCTCGCATCAAGCTCACTAACGATCGATAACCCCGCGCCATTTCGTACCAATTCACATGCAGCTGTGAATTGTCGAATTTCAATATGCGGTTTAAGTGGCACACCTGCAACCTTAAACGCCGAGTCTATGGAGCCAAAAAATGCACTGTCTCGCCGCGTGTGAATGATCGGTTGATCTTTCAGATCAGCGGGCGTGATAACATCAAGTTCACAAAGTGGATGACCTTCTTTAAATATACAGACAGAGCGAATCGGCACGGTCTCGTGTTCAATGGCAGGGTGGCCATCAAAACCATCGGTGATACCGCAATCAAATTGCTCCCCCACTATCCACTCTAGGATACGTTCTGGTCGATCAGGTTCAACTGTTATGGTTACCCCAGGTCGGTCCGCCATGAAACTGGCTATGATGGCAGGCAAGTGACTTGTTGCAAAACCTGGAAGGCATGCAACACGTATGTGACCAGCTTTTTGGTTGGACAAGTTTCGACCAGCTTCGGTGATGAAAGACATGGATTCAAGGACACGCCTTATGTCTGGCAATAAGAACCGGGCTTCCTGGGTCAGGTTTATTCGACCGTCTTTTCGATGAAATAATTTAAAGCCGAGATCTTTTGTAAGGTCGGCCAATAATCGACTGACGGCTGGTTGAGAGATCTTCAAAGATTCAGCTGCTTTTGTCATGCTTCCATGATCTGCAAGCGCGTTTAAAGCCTCTAGCTGACGTATCCTGACCGGTCCTTCCAATGCTGCCTCCCAAAGTCAAACTGCACATATTTATAATATTATGTTATATAAAACGCAATAAAAACGCACTTGAATTATAAATTTTTCTGACTTATGCTCATTTATCGATGCCGCGATATGGCGTTTATTTCGAGACAAAACTATCTGGGAGGATAATTATGAAGAATTTAGTTCTTGGAGCAGTTGCTCTTTGTTCAACAGCGCTTACGCCTACTTTGGCGGCTGCGCAGACCGAAATTCAATTCTGGCATGCATTCACTGGTCGCCTTGGCGATCTGGTTGCTGAACAGGTAGAAACATTTAATAGTAGCCAGAGCGACTATAAAGTTACGGCTTCTCACAAAGGTAATTATTCAGAAACGCTCAATGCTGGTATTGCCGCTTTCCGTGCTGGCGAACAACCAAATATCTTGATGGTTTTTGAAGTTGGTACCGCAACAATGATGAGCGCTAAAGGTGCGATTAAACCTGTATTTGAAGTGATGAGTGAAGCAGGCGCTACATTCGATCAGGATGCTTTCATCGGATCAGTTAAAGGTTATTACACATCAACTGATGGCCAAATGTTGTCATTGCCGTTTAACTCATCAACACCAGTGCTTTGGGTTAACAAAGATGCGTTAAAAGAAGCGGGTATTGCTGGCGATGTTGATTTGTCCACATGGGATAAAGTTGGCGAAGTACTAGATACTCTAAAAGCTGCAGGTAGCGAATGTCCGCTAACAACTGCTTGGCAGAGCTGGATCCATTTGGAAAATTTCTCTGCTTATCACAACACTCCATTTGCAACGAAAGACAATGGTTTTGCAGCGCTAGATACAGAGCTTTCATTTAACAGCCCGCTACAAGTTAAGCACATCCAAACAATGGGTGACTGGGCCAAAGAAGGTAAGTTCTTCTATGCTGGTCGCCGCAATGAAGGTGGTGCAAACTTCCGTGCTGGCGAATGTGCGCTATTTACAGAAAGCTCTGCTGGTTACGCTGGGATCAAAAGCGAAGCCAAGTTTGAATTTGAAGTTCGTCCATTGCCATATTGGTCAGAAGCATCAGGCGCTCCGCAAAACACAATTATCGGCGGTGCATCCCTATGGGTGATGGAAGGCCATGATGCTGATGAATATAAAGCAACAGCTGCATTCTTAAACTTCTTGTCTTCAACTGATATCCAAGCCAAGTGGCACCAGGATACAGGTTATCTACCGATCACATCAGCGGCTGGTGACAAAACTAAAACTGACGGGTTTTATAATGAAAACCCAGGTACAGATATTGCCGTTATTCAAATGACCGCAAAAGAGCCAACAGCCAATTCAAAAGGCTTACGTCTCGGTTCATTTGATCAGATCCGTGGCATTATCGATGAAGAGTTGGAAGCTGTTTGGTCAGGCGATAAAACAGCTCAAGAAGCACTTGATAGTGCAGTTGAGCGTGGGAATCCGTTGCTCCGTCGCTTTGAGCAAGCAAACCGCTAGAACTCTCCCAAGCATGTGGTTGTCGGAAGAAGTGACTCTTCCGGCAGCCTCTTAAAATTGGATCAAGTTTATGGAAAAACGCGTTCGCTTCAACGGCTGGCTTTTGCCGCTATGTCTGGTGTTTCCGCAGGTTTTAATATCTGGGGTATTCTTTTTCTATCCAGCCGGGCAAGCTATATGGCAGTCAATGTTTATACCCGACCCGTTTGGGTTGTCGACCCAGTTTGTTGGGTTTGGAAATTTTGAATTTCTACTTACCGATAAATACTATTTGTCAGCGTTTGGAACGACCGCGCTTTTTTCTACACTTGTCACAATCGTATCGATGGTGCCGGCATTATTTCTTGCAGTATTGGCTGATCGATTAATCAAAGGTGCATCTACCTATCGAACATTGCTTATTTGGCCCTATGCGGTGGCCCCAGCCATTGCAGGTGTTCTTTGGCTATTCATGTTTAATACGCGTGTGGGGATTGTGTCCTGGTATTTAGGTCAATTAGGCTATGACTGGAACCATGTTTTAAATGGCGAGGAGGCCATGGGGCTGGTTGTTGTTGCCTCGGCTTGGGGACGAATAAGCTACAATTTCCTATTTTTCTTTGCTGCACTACAAGCTGTGCCACGGTCGGTGATCGAAGCTGCAGCAATTGATGGGGCAAGATTCTGGCGCCGTTTTTACACAATAGTACTGCCACTTCTATCGCCAACAACATTCTTCTTACTGGTCGTAAATATCGTTTATGCATTCTTTGAAACCTTCGGCGTCATCCACACAATTACCTCTGGTGGTCCGCAGCAATCGACAACAATTTTGGTCTACAAAGTGTTTTCCGATGGCTTTGTTGGGCAGGATCTTGGATCCTCAGCCGCACAATCGGTGATCCTACTCATTGTCGTTGGAGCATTGACGGTTCTGCAATTTAAATTCGTAGAGAAGAAGGTGCATTATTGATGAGTAAGATTGTAAAAGATCCTGCACCTGGAATGGTCGAAAAAAGAGGCGGCTCATTGTGGCTCACGCATGCGTTGATGATCTTTGGTATCCTGATTGTCTTCTTCCCAATCTGGCTTGCGTTTGTGGCATCTACCGTAACCCAGCCTGAGATTGTAAAGCCTCCAATGCCGCTATTGCCCGGTGGTCATTTTATTGAAAATTATACTCGCGCATTATTTGCAGGAGTGAACGTGCCTGTGGCAACTATGCTGTTCAACTCGCTTATTATGGCGATTGGCATTGCAGTTGGTAAAATCATTATCTCTCTCCTATCAGCTTTTGCCATTGTGTATTTTAAATTCCCGGGTCGTTCGACGTTTTTCTGGATGATATTCATCACGTTGATGCTGCCAGTAGAAGTTCGCATTGTGCCAACGTACGAAGTGGTTGCTGGCTTTGGCATGTTAAACAGTTACTCTGGTTTAATCTTTCCATTAATCGCATCGGCAACAGCGACATTTTTGTTTCGGCAATTTTTTATGACAATTCCTGATGAATTGGCAGAGGCTGCGCGTGTTGATGGCGCGCGTCCGATGCGCTTTTTCATTGATATCATCATTCCGATGAGCCGCACAAATATTGCTGCACTCTTTGTGATTTTGTTCATCTATGGTTGGAACCAGTATTTGTGGCCTTTGTTGATCACAACTGAGCCAGACATGAACACGATTGTGATGGGCATCAAACAAATGTTCCCATCAGGTGATGACACTGCTGATTGGCCGGTCATTATGGCCACGTCCATTCTGGCAATGATCCCTCCCGTTGTTGTGGTGATTTCTATGCAGAAATTGTTCATCAGCGGACTAGTAGATAGTGAGAAATAAATGGCAACGATAAGTCTAAGAGACATTAAAAAACGCTATGGCAGAACCGAAGTTATTCACGGTGTCAGCGTCGATATTGAAGATGGTGAATTTATCGTAATCGTTGGACCTTCTGGCTGCGGTAAATCAACGCTTTTGCGCATGGTAGCGGGTCTTGAAACCATTAGTGAAGGAGAGATCCAAATCGATGGCGGTAGGGTGAATGAAAAAGAGCCCATGGATCGCGATATCGCTATGGTATTTCAAAATTACGCGCTTTATCCGCATATGTCTGTGCGCCAGAACATGGCGTATAGTTTGAAAATCGCAAAGGTTCCGGCAAGCGAGATTGAGCATAAGGTGCAGGAAGCTGCAAAACTTTTGCAACTTGAGCCATATTTGGATCGTAAACCTAAAGAACTATCAGGTGGACAACGTCAGCGCGTTGCAATGGGACGTGCGATCGTACGTGAGCCTGCGGTGTTTTTATTTGATGAACCACTTTCTAATCTTGATGCCAAATTACGCGTACAAATGCGCCTTGAGATTAAACAGCTTCAGGCTAATTTAGGGATCACATCCTTATATGTAACGCACGATCAGGTCGAAGCCATGACGATGGCTGATCGTATGATTGTTATGAATGGCGGCATTGCCGAACAAGTGGGATCGCCACTTGATGTATATGAAAAACCTCAAACATTGTTCACCGCTCAGTTTATCGGAAGTCCGGCAATGAACATTGTCGCTGGCAATGTGAAAACTGGCAAAGTAAGTGTGGGAAACTCTTATGTTTGTGACAGTGATGCGCCTGATGATTCAGTGTCTGTAGGTATGCGTCCGGAGCATGTTGTAATTGATCCTGAAGGTCCGCTAACGGTTAACGTATTTCAGTCAGAACCTTTAGGTGCCAACACATTATTGCATGGTAAGTTAGGTGATGAGCCATTTACTGTAAGTGCTCAAGGTGTGCACAGAATATCCAAGGCGGGTGAAGAAATCCGTCTGTCGATAGCTCCGGAAAATGTGCACCTATTTAATGTCGATAGCGGAAAGCGAATTGGATGATCTACTCCCAATTTCTCCGTAAAAAGCTACAGGGATTAGGCGCTAAGCCTCTAATTTATGGCCATCGCGGTGCGCGTGGAGAATTGCCTGAAAATACTATGCCGGGTATCAGACATCTAGTTGAGAATGGAATTTTTGCAGTAGAGATTGATGTGCAAAACACAGCTGACTCTGTTCCCATACTTCATCATGATCCTGAAATATCGACCAATTTAGCCAAGGATGAAAATGGTGATTGGCTCGATCAAACAGGTCCTAAAATCATCGAGAGTACATATTCTGACTTGCTGTCTTATGATTTGGGTGCCCTTAAACCCGGTACGGATTATCAAAGAAAGTTCCCCAACCAACTTGTGATGAACGATGTTTCTGTTCCTACTTTGGAAACCTTTTGTGAGTGGTTGAGCGAGCAACCAGATTTCGTCGCAAATATTGAGATTAAGTCATATGCAAACCGTTCTGATCTCGGCGATAGTCCATCCGGATTGGCAAGAACGGTTATAACAGCACTTGAAAAGTTTGGCGTGAGCGAACACGCAATCATATCCTCATTTGACTGGCGTGTGCTGACGGAATGTCTTAGTCTAGATGATCAAATTACCTTAGGATTCTTAAGTTATTTTGATCGACCAAACCCACCGATGCAGCCCAACATTTATACAGATTCTCCGTGGATGGCAGGGGCGCATTGGTCAGGCGCTAAAACTTCATTGCCGAATATAATCAAGAACCTTGGTGGTCAAATATGGGCGCCATTTTTCCAAGATATCACAAAAGAACACGTAGCGATGGCGCAACAAATTGGATTGATCGTAAATGTCTGGACCGTCAATGAAGAAGCGGACATATTCAGAATGATCGATTGCGGCGTGGATGGCATTATTACCGATTTCCCCGCGCGAACGAAAGCACTCCTTTCAGGCTCGAAAACGCCTTAAAAACCATCTGCTCGAACTTGGGTGATGCCCATTTATCAATTTTGAAATTTCAGGTGAAAGTATGTTTCATTGGTGACTTTATTCAATATTCTCGGTTCTGTTGCGCTTCTGTTATGGGGCTTCGTATGGTTCGCACGGGTGTTATGCGATCATATGGACCTGTGCTTAGAAGATGGGCGAGACGCGCTGAAGGCAAATGGATTACATCTTTTATATCAGGTTTGTTCGTCGCAATCGCGTTGCAAAGTAGCACGGTAACAGCGATGATCGCAGCGTCCTTTCCCGCGCAGAATGTCATGGCAACATCAACCGCTTTTCTGATCATGCTTGGCGCGGATGTGGGAACGGCTTTAGCTGTATTGGTATTGTTGCAGCTGGATCGTTAGATGTTGAAGCAGGAATATATTTGGTACTTGGCGCAAATATTGGTAGCGGTCTGTTACCTGTGGTCGCCAATTGGCAATCATCAAAAAATGCCAGAATTCCTGTTACCGAAAATCTTATGATTAGAATGATTGGCGTGGTAATTACCTACTTCTTTGTTGATCAATTGATCCAACAAATGAGTGCATATATTGCAACTAATCGGTACTGTCATGTTAATTTGAGTGGTTTGAACAAGGCATCAACTTCTCGAATTTAAGCGGTCAACTCGTCGGAGTATTCGCACCAAAGACTATGTGCGTCTGATCTAGCTTGTCGGTATGAATTAGCGGAAAGAGTGTAGCAGCGTGGACGAAAGAGACAGGCTATTTGATCGTGAGCTGCTAGAAACATTTGAGCTTGCCTTGGTGATTTGAAGCGACCGAATATCTTTTCACGCCTCCTGGTTTGTCTGTGTGAAACCTCGGCTTTGTTATTCAGGCCTTTGTGTTGGCGGTGTTCGACGCCCAGGATCAGTTGGCGTTTTGCTGCCCCATGGCTGCCTAATTCATCAGTGATGAGAACGCGAGTTTCACCATATTGTTTGACCAATTTACGCATGAAAAGTATTACCGCTCTGGTATTCCGGCACGATTGGACAAGGAAATCTAGAATATCGCTATTAGCGTCAATAGCTCGCCAGAGCCAGTGTTTCTGGCCCTTGATTACGATCACGTCGGATCGACCTTGCATACTGCTGCCCGAACTTTGCGACAAGCCCGAAAATCCTCTGTGAGAGGGTGAAATGGTACGATGTTACTCGCGCCCAGCAACCACTTCAGAACGCAAAAACGTCAAAAAAGTTGCAGCAGCGTCAGACAATTTGCGACCACGCCGCCACGTCATACCAGTGTTCATGGATGGGATGTCTTCAATCAAATCTTTCTTCACAATTGGTCGGCCCTCAAGAGACCAGGAACGATACACCATGTCAGATAGAATGGCGACGCCCATATCGTTTGCGACCATGCTGCGAAGTGCTTCCATTGTATGACTCCGAAATGTGATGTTGGGTTTGAAGTCATGCAGATCCCAAACATTCCCCATCGTGGATTCGTGTTCATCCATGGTCAGTAAGATGTAATCTTCGGTGGCCAGGTCATGAATTGAAACCTGATCTTGTTCAGCCAACGGGTGCCGGCTTGACACCCAAAGGCGTCTTGGCGAGGCAATCAACTCTTCGTAGTGGAATGGATCTCGATGCCGAATGTTAGACGTGAGCATGATGGCGATGTCAAAGTTATCGTCAAGCAAACCAGCTTCTAGCTCTGCACGTGAGACTTCTAGAACCTCAAGAATGATTTCAGGATAGTCGCGTCTAAGCTTTCTCCAAATAGGCGGCAAAAAATAGCCTGAGATCGTGTCAGTGACACCAACTTTGACAACTCCAGAGACTTCAGAAGGTTCGTCTGGAACGGCTTCTGTTGCATCTTCTACAGTTCTGACAATGGAATGACAGTGGCGTAAAAATCGTTCGCCTAGTGCCGTCACATGCATGCCTTTGGACTGACGAACAAATAATTTGTACCCCAGTTGCTCCTCAAGTCCTTTGATCGCTGTCGTAACGGACGACTGCGTAACATTGCACACCAGTGCGGCCCGCGAAATCTGCCCGGTTTCTGCTGTCGCTATAAAATAGCGAATTTGTCTTAATGTAATATTCATTGAAAAAATCAATACCATGGATTGAAAATCAAAAATAGGAATATTTTAAAGTTGCCCGTAAAATTCCTATGGGGATGAAATTTCAAACTTTTTTGAGGCCACCGGCGGATACATATGGGCAATGCAGAAATCACAACAAAAACAGGATTTTGTTCCTTATGTCGTTCACGTTGCGGAGCCACGTATACGATTAAGGACGGTCAGTTAACTTCCGCCGGACCAGCGCCTGATCATCCAACTGGTTCAGCGTTGTGCCTAAAAGGCAAGGCTGCCCCTGAAATCATCTACAGCCCAGAACGGATCTTGCATCCGATGCGGCGGACCACGCCCAAAACGGATCCAAATCCGGGATGGGAGCGCATCAGCTGGGATGAGGCTCTTGGCGAGGTGGCCAGCAAATTTAATGAAATCAAGCGCAATAATGGTGCGGAATCAGTGGCGTTTGCAGTAACCAGCCCAAGTGGCTCGACCATCAGTGATAATATTGATTGGATTGAACGCTTCATAAGAAAATTCGGAAGCCCCAATACCGCCTACGCAACTGAGATTTGTAATTGGCATAAAGACCATGCGCACAGATTTACTTTCGGATCAGGCATCCTCTACCCTGAATATGCGAAAGCTGACACGATATTGCTTTGGGGGTTTAATCCGAGTGCGACTTGGCTTGATCAAGCAACTCAAATAGCCAACGCGCGCGCACGTGGTGCAAAGATCATGTCGGTTGATCCGCGAAATTCTGGTTACGCGCGCGACGCCGATCACTGGCTCAGAATTCTACCCGGCAGTGATGGTATCCTTGCCATGGGTATAGCCAATCTCATGATCCAACGAAACGGTTACAATGACGCGTTCGTGCGGCATTGGAGTAATGGTCCGTTCTTGGTCCGCGATGACACCGGAGAATTTTTGCGGGCAAAAGACATCGGCGCTGAAGGCGATGGTCGGTATGTTGTGGCCAAACCTGATGGGCAACTCATTATTCTTGATCAAAGAATCAGGAATGAAGACACGAATTTGTCTGATGTTGTTCTCGAGGGAAATATTGCGGTTGAGACAGTTGCAGGCAAAATCATCTGCCGCCCAGCATTTGATCTTTATGCAGAAGCATGCAGGGCCTACTCGCTTGAACGGGTCTCCCAAGAAACGACTATTCCAACAGATGCGATTGAAGCCGCAGCTGAAGCACTGATCAAGGCAAAGAGTGTTGCTTATTATGCGTGGAATGGCGTTGCCCAACATTCTAACGCTGTTCAAACTGATCGCGCCATTGCAATGCTTATGTCGCTTAAGGGTTGTTATGATGCACCCGGTGGTAATGTTGCCTATTCAAAACATGTCACCAATGCTCCCACAAACTTCAATCAATGGCCCGAAGGCCAACTTGCCAAGGCTTTAGGCGCTAAAGAACGTCCCCTTGGCCCCGCCTCACAGGGATGGGTGGCGGCCACTGATCTTTACTCAGCAATTCTGACGAAGAAACCCTACCCTATTCGGGCCATGATGGTCTTTGGCGCAAACCTTGCCGTTTCCCATGGAGAGACAGTACGCGGCAAAGCAGCGCTCGAAGCATTGGAGTTTCATGTCCATTGCGATGCAATCGAAACCCCAACAGCAAGCTATGCCGACATCTTCCTGCCAGTAAACACCGCTTGGGAGCGTGAAGGATTGCGCGTTGGTTTTGAGGTCAGTCAAGACGCAGAAGAGCTGATCCAACTGCGCCAACCGATGATCGATAGCCAAGGTGAGTCCCGCTCTGATAGGGAGATTCTCTTCGATCTGGCACAACGGGTCGGATTGTCCGAGGAGTTTTACGGAGGAGACATCAACAAAGCCCTTTCCGCAATGCTGGAGCCAACCGGCGTTAGCCTTGAAGAGCTGCGCGCGCATCCCGAAGGTATCAAACGACCTCTTTCCTATAAGCCAAAAAAATACGCAGAACAAATCGATGGCAAGTTGGTCGGCTTTGCAACTGACACCGGTCGCGTGGAGATCTATTCAGAACTTTTTCTAAGGCATGGTTACGATCCAATTCCGCGTTTTGAAGCACCCGAGCGCGGCGACGCAGACTTTCCGTTTGTACTCACTACCGCCAAAAGCGGTTACTATAATCACTCCTCCCAAAGACATATTCCGTCACTGCGCAAGCGGCTTCCAGAACCCTACGTAGAGCTCTGCTCCGAAACTGCCGACAACAACGGGTTTGCAGCAGACGATATGATGCGCATCGAAACTGCATCGGGTGAAATACGAATGAAATTGCGGATTAATGATTCCTTGCATCCAGATGTCGCCGTGGCGTCTTACGGTTGGTGGCAGGCCAACGAACGCATGAGCCTGCCGGGATTTGATCCCTACACAAACAAGGGATCCAATTATAATCGATTGATCACAGCTGAGAAAAGCGACCCGATCAGTGGCGCAGTTCCACATCGATCTGCGCGGTGCAAATTGTCGCTTCTGGATTCAACAATGGCCGCCCTTCCTTCTTGGAAAGGGTTTGCATCAGCAACGGTTACGTCGGTCGAAACAGTCGCAGATGATGTAACACAAGTCTCCATCAAGATCGATGATCTGAGCGAAGCACCTGACTATCTACCTGGCCAACACATCGTCCTATCAATTGATGGAGCCAATGGCGCGAACAAACTCACGCGCTGCTATTCGCTTGTTGGCGAAGCGGTAAATTCTCAACGCAGCGAATATGTCATTGCAGTTCGCCGTGTGCTTGCTCCTGCTGGTGCATCTGATTTACCGCCAGGTGAAATGTCTGGCTATATCAATGATGGCCTTGAGCCGGGAACAAAGCTGGCTATCAAAGCGCCTGCTGGTCGGTTTGTCATGCCAGTTGAAAGCGATGCGCCAATTGTGCTGATCGCCGGTGGAATCGGAATCACACCTTTCCTGAGTTATCTGGAGACAGTTGCTAAGAGCAAAATTCAGCCGAGAATTCATCTCGTATATGCCAATAGAAATGGCCGCGTTCATGCTTTCAGAAAGCGGTTGCTGGAGCTTAAGGCAGCAATCCCAACGCTGACTGTCAGCAATATTTACAACGAACCTTTGACGGATGATCTCAAGGGCGTTGAGTTCGACCGCTCCGGGTTTATCAGTGCGGGCGACATTCTGTTGAGCGAATTTGATACCGCACCAAATGTCTTTCAGTGCGGCCCACCTCCGATGATGGCAGCAGTTGAAAAGGCGCTTGCTGAACACGGTCATCCAGCAGAATTGTTGCACAAGGAAGCCTTCACATCACCAGCAGCTACAAATCCCATACCCAAAGGACCCTTTAAGGTCACTTTCGCAAAGTCCGGCAAAACCGTCATTTGGACACAGGCGTCAGGATCGCTTTTGGATTTGGGAGAAGCAGAAGGCATCACGCTCAACAGCGGTTGCCGAGCGGGGCAATGCGAGAGCTGCGTGCAGACCATTGTCACTGGTGATGTGACCTACCGAACCGACCTTGAATTCAATGAGAACGATCGATGTCTGACTTGTCAGGCAGTTCCGACCACCGATCTCACTCTGGATGTGTGAGCAACGACCATGACAGATTTTTTCGCACTAGCCCCCCAAGAAACCAAAGACCTCCTACCCTTTGACGAACTCATTGAGGCACTCCGATCCGGTTTTATTGAGGGCTGCGAGGCCCCGCTAAGACATCACCATACAATCAAAATCCCGAATGATCCTGATGCAACCCTCTTGTTAATGCCGGCTTGGAACAGCGAGCAATTAGGTGGCATCAAACTTGTCAATGTTAATCCAGGAAATGCTGACAGAGGCAAGGCAGCTTTGTCGGCAAGCTACCTACTGTTTGACACAAAGACAGGTCATCACCTTGCAATGCTTGACGGGGGGGAGATCACCGCCCGCCGCACAGCGGCCGCATCAGCACTTGCCGCAAGTTATTTGGCAAATCCTGAAGCCGAAACGCTGCTGGTGGTGGGTGGAGGTCGACTTGGCTCCAACCTGCCTTACGCCTATCGCGCAGTGCGCCCTATCAAGAATGTCATCGTCTGGGGCAGAAACCTTGAGAAGTCGAAAACACTTGTCAGAAAGCTCAAGCAAGACGGCTTCAATGCCTCCGCAAGTGCTTATCTAAAACATGCTGTCGAAGAGGCAGACATCATAACCTGTGCAACGCTCTCAAAAGAGCCTCTTGTCAAAGGTGACTGGCTCCAACCAGGTCAACATCTCGATCTCATCGGCGGCTTCACTCCGCTGATGCGTGAGACTGATGATCAAGCCATACAGAGAAGCTCAGTATTCATCGACACCGATGGCGCTTTCTCAGAAAGCGGCGACATCATCGATCCTATAAAAAACGGTGTTCTGTCCAAAGAAGAGGTCAAAGCTGACCTCTCTCAATTGTGCAGCAAAAAACATTCTGGACGACAAACCGCCGAAGAAATCACGCTCTTCAAAGCAGTTGGTACTGCGCTGGAGGACCTTGCAGCAGCAACACTCGCATATCGAAAATTCACTGGGAGGAGAAACAGCGCGTGAACCAGCGAGTGCCCAACAACCAAATCACGGAGTAAAAAATGACTGATTTAAATAGAAGAAACTTCATTGCGAAAGGTGCCGTTGTCACAGCTGGCGCCGGAGCAGCAGTTCTTGCAACACCCGCAATTGCGCAGGACAAAATTGAACTGCGCATGGCAACCTCATGGCCGAAAAACTTTCCCGGCCTTGGAACAGCAGCATCGCGTTTTGCTGAACGGGTTGGCAAGGCCACCGACGGACGCATCACCATCAAGGTACTTGCTGCTGGCGAACTAGTGAAAGCGCTCGGTGTGCATGATGCCGTCCAAGAGGGTGCCGCAGATCTTTATCACTCCGCTGAATATTACTATCAGGGTAAGGCTAAAGGGCTTGCGTTCTTCTCAGCTGTGCCAATGGGTTTGACAGCTGATGAGATGAACGGCTGGATCTACCATGGCGGTGGTCAGCAAATCTGGGACGACATCTCTGCGCCGTTTAACATCAAGCCATTGGCTTGTGGTAACACAGGCTCTCAAATGGGTGGCTGGTTCAAAAACCCAATCACATCGCTTGATGACTTCAAAGGTCTGAAAATGCGTATGCCCGGTCTTGGCGGTGACGTTCTCAAAGAGCTCGGCGCTACACCTGTTACCCTGTCCGGGTCAGAAATTCTGCCTGCCCTTCAGGCCGGAACAATTGATGCGACTGAATGGGTCGGTCCTTGGAACGATCTAGCCTTTGGCTTCTATAAGGTCGTGAAAAACTACCACTACCCTGGATTCCATGAGCCGGGAACTTTGCTTTCAGTTGGCTTTAACAAAGGCAAGTGGGACGCAATGTCAGCTTCAGATCGCGCTATCATCGAATACTGTGCGATGGCAGAGAATGTTTATGACTTAGCAGAATACACCGCCAACAACTCAGGCGCACTTAAGACGCTTGTCGAAGAGCATGGTGTAAATCTGGTTGAGTTCCCAGACGAGGTCTACAAGAAAGTTGCGGAAGTCACGCCGGACATTATTGCCAAGGTGGCTGCAACCGACGCTGACACCAAAAAGGTCGCTGACAGTTTCAACGATTTCCTTGGAAAAGCGAGAAGCTGGTCGGGCATCTCAGATGGCGCGTACATGAACAAGCGCAACATCAACGGCTAGTCACGCTCTTGAGCGTTTTCACTAAGAGCTCTCGCGTCACCAATCGGTGTTGCGAGAGCTGTCTTCGAATGAACTATGGAACTTTCAAATGGAAAAACTGCGCACTATCTCGCTGCTAGTTGACCGACTCAATGATTGGATCGGACGAACAACTGCGTGGCTCACTCTCATAATGGTCCTCGTACAACTGACAGTCGTCATACTGCGCTACGTCTTTTCGATTGGTTCCATCTCCTTACAAGAATCAATTTGGTATATGCACGGGACCGTCTTCATGGTCGCTGCCGGAGCCGTTTTCCTCGCCGATGGTCATGTCAGGATTGACGTCTTTTACCGCGGTAAATCTGAAGTTTATAGGGCATGGGTCAATCTAGTTGGAATACTCGCCCTACTCTTGCCTGTCTGTTTTGCAACAATCTATCTATCTTGGGGTTATGTCACGAACAGTTGGGCCACGCTGGAAGGCTCAATCGAACTGAGTGGTCTGCCTCTTATCTTTCTCTACAAAACAATGATCTGGGTCTTTGCCGGGCTGCTAGGACTGCAAGCATGTTCCGAAGCCATCAAGTGCCTTCTGATTATCGGCGGTAAAACCGCCGAGGAGGTATAGTAATGGAATTTATCACCCCTGAATTCATGTGTGCAGCTTTGGTCTGCCTCGTTGCAACTCTTCTCCTATTTGGATTTCCGGTTGCTTTTACTCTGGCCGGTAGTTCACTGATTATCGCGGCGATAGGCGCATACCTTGGTGTGCTCGATTGGGCCATCATGACTGCTTTCCCACAACGGGTTTTCTCGATCATGACCAATGAGGTGCTCATTGCGGTCGTTCTATTTGTCTTCATGGGCGTGATGCTCGAACGATCAAAACTCGCCGAAGAACTTCTTGAAAACATGGCGCGCATCTTCGGTTCAAAACCCGGCGGCATAGCCTATGCAGTCTGCATCGTTGGTGCGTTGCTAGCCGCTTCAACTGGCATAGCTGGTGCCACCGTTGTCACCATGGGACTGTTATCATTGCCGGTCATGATACGCCGTGGCTACGATCCTTCTTTGTCATGCGGCATCATCACAGCTTCCGGAACACTCGGCCAAATCATTCCTCCTTCAATCATTTTGGTCATCTTAGGAGATCAGCTCTCCGTCGCTTACCAAAATGCGCAATTTGAACAGGGAATATTTTCACCCGATACAGTAAGCGTAAATGAGCTGTTTGCTGGTGCTCTCTTTCCGGGCTTTGTTCTTGTAAGTCTTTATGTCCTTTACATTTTTGTTCGAACGATGATAAATCCGGCTATAGCACCTGCTATGCCGCCTGAAGACAATGCGAATGGTGATAACCGTCTGATCTGGAAATTGCTGGGTTCTTTGATCCCGCCAATATTTTTGATTGTTGCTGTTTTAGGCTCCATTTTAGCTGGCATCGCATCACCGACGGAGGCGGCGGCAGTGGGTGGCGGTGGCGCAATCTTACTCGCATCCTACAAACTTAATGTTGCTACGCGAACTACCATGCTAGCTGGCCTCATTGCATTTGCTGTCATGGTAACCCTTGCCTTAGGATTTGATTTGCGGTCGCAACGCGACGTTGTGACTACGAAGGATTGGATCGCAATCGCGGCGGCTTTTGTTGCTACGTGTGTTTTCCTTTTTGCAATGGCCGTTGCTCTTCGAACGACATTCAAGGAACGCAGCAGCAACGGGTTAAGAGTGCTCGCACAAGTCATGCGCTCAACCATGAGCATCTCATCAATGGTATTTGTGATCTTGATCGGTGCGGCCATGTTCTCACTCGTGTTCCGCGGGTTCGGCGGAGACGAAATTATCGAGGAATGGCTGAAATCGCTGCCGGGTGGTACTTTGTCTGCAGTCTTGATCGTCATGATCATCATGTTCTTTCTTGGGTTTTTCCTCGACTATCTTGAGATCGTCTTCATCGTTGTACCGATCGTTGCTCCGGTTTTATTGCAAATGGAGGTGGCACCAGGTGTTCTCATGAGCCCCGTTTGGTTGGGAGTTATGATGGCCTTGAACCTTCAGACGTCATACCTCACACCACCTTTTGGATATGCATTATTCTTCCTAAGGGGAGTGGCTCCAGACACAATCAGAACGGGCCAGATCTACAAGGGAGTCATACCTTTCGTTCTGATCCAACTATTCTGCCTGGTGATTTTGTGGTTCTTCCCAAATTTGGCCATTTGGCTTCCCGCACAGATTTATGGAGGATAATCGTACTACAAACCGAACTCAAAAAATTCGTCATGGGAATTTCAATTCTCCCGCCTGCGGCGTACCTTCCCGGCGGGTTACTGTCATGTTGACGATGGTTTCATCGCAGTTTAGCGCACCCTGATGAAATACCACCCAAAACTTTCGTCATTGAAAGGCCATCGCTTTCCTGGATCGATTGTCAGCTACTCCGTTTGGGCATACTTTAGGTTCAACATGAGCCTGCGCGATGTGGAAGACCTGTTGGCGGAACGAGGTATTGCAGTTTCTTATGAAACTATTCGATCATGGGTCGCAAAGTTCGGGCAGCAGTATGCAAGGTCGATCCGACGTGATCATCCGATACCGAATGACAAGTGGCATCTGGACGAAGTCGTGATCGTAATCAAGGGCCAGCTCTGGAGAGCTATTGACGCTAATGGCGATATTCTGGATATCCTTGTCCAATCGTGCCGGAATACCAGAGCGGCAATACGTTTCATGCGTAAATTGGTCAAACAATATGGTGAACCTCGCGTTCTCATCACTGATGAATTAGGCAGCCATGGGGCAGCAAAACGCCAACTGATCCCGGGCGTCGAACACCGCCAACACAAAGGTCTGAATAACAAAGCCGAGGTTTCACACAGACAAACCAGGAGGCGTGAAAAGATATTCGGTCGCTTCAAATCGCCAAGGCAAGCTCAAATGTTTCTAGCAGCCCACGATCAAATAGCCTGTCTCTTTCGTCCACGCTGCTACACCCTTTCCTCTAATTCATACCGACAAGCTAGATCAGACGCACATAGTCTTTGGTGCGAATACTCCGACGAGTTGACCGCTTAAAATTCGAGAAGTTAATGCCTTGTTCAAACCACTCAAATTAACATGACAGTACCGTACAATCAGAAATCAACCTCGCTTTTCGAGAGCTGCAAATGCGCTTGCAAAACCATTGAGTGATACAGGAACGTTTATGGCTCTGCGCGCACCATCTATAAAGGACAAACGCGCAAATCTAGCACTGACAATAGCATCAGACCGATTTTCGGTTAGATCCATATCGGCGAGGCATGCATTACCATGACACTGAAAATAATTAGCTTCTTGCGAGTTATCTCCAGTCGCGTCAGCCAGAGCTTCCGCTGTAGTAGCAAGATTCAAGCGAATAGGCTCTCGTAACATCACACCACCAGGCACTTGAAATACAACTTTAATTGCATCGCCGCTCTCGGGCACCCGCCCCATAGCAATCTGTGCCAAAACTTGAGGAGTAGATGTTTGCCCAGTGGCCTCATCCCGAGTTGCGATACGAATAATATGTACTATCTCGCAAACATCTGCAGAAGTATTATTCCTGTTAACCTTTCGAGATTCCGCGTTCGATGGCACGGAACGACAACGCAAAGACCAGTCGCCGTAATTTGCGGTCATGCTTGCAGGTGCCATTGCTTCTTGACTATTGGAGACCGCTGCCGGGACAAATAAAAGCGCTCCTAACAGAAATGCCGTAGGTATAATCCTTGAGAAGGTAGTCATTTTAAAACCTTTCGTTGATTTTGATATTTAGAGCAATTCTTCCGAGCTGAACCACTGTATGAAAACTTTGTTTTACGAGTTAATTTCAATTTCTGAGACCTGAATCAATATCGCATTGTCAATCGCATCGACGCACTACCGTCGCCAGATTTAGTCTGACTTCCATCTAAAAGTGCATAACCATAATAGGCTGACAGAAACGTATTTTTGTTGAATTGATATGAAAAACCAGCGCCGATACTCGCAAGCGACATGCTAGCAGCCCCAATCGCACCAGTTTGTCCTAAATCCAAAAATGCAAAGGGCTTCAAATTATCTGTTACATTTTTTTTTGCACCAAATAACTCAAAAGCTGGAGCATAAATTGTTGTTTGTAAACTTATACCTGAATCGCCGGAGTGCTCATTACTCAAATAACCTCGCAAGGATTGATCGCCACCAAGAGAAAAGTGTTCAACAGCAGGCAAGCGGTTTGTAGCAATTTGTGCTTTCAAAGAGTGCGATAGAGAATACCCTTTTGGCAATGGAGCTATATGCGACAGTTCACCATAGAGATAGGCATAACGCGCACGCGCAAGAGGGTCACCTGAAGTTTCAATAAAGACCTCGTCTACATTATCCCCCGTAAGTCCACCCGGACTTGCAATAATACGCATATCAAAACTTGCACGACCAGGCATGGCGGAATCCTTTTTTATAAATCCAAATGGTGTTACAAATTGCCCTCTTGAACCAACAATTAGATTGGCAATATCCTGCTTTGTGGATTTAGAAAGAACCCCTGAAAAGTACACATCATTTTTTTGGTGTTTAAAATCTACTCCACCATAGACTTCCGCGCTTAATGTACCAATTCGTGGCAATTGCACGGCATAATCCGCATAGATCGATGTAGTGCGATTATCTTGCATAAACGGTGTTATGAGTGGAGTGAATGATTGTGCGTAATTAGCATTTAGATTGATTTTATGACGCCACCCATTGCCGTACGACAGAGGCAAAAAGAAGCTGCCGGAATGACTAACAAGACCGCGTTGACTATCAAGCCCTGTTACCTTTCCCTTGGCTAAAGATCGAGAACTGCCGGTAAACTGATAACCCAACTGAGCATCCGTGAAAGGTAAGTTTGCAACATTAAATCCAGAAAAAAAGCGATGACGATCATCCCGACGAGAACCAGAATTGCTATAACCTGAATAAATACTCCATGGTTTTTGCTCATCCGTGCGGATGATCAAATTTGTTGTTCCAGCTTTTGTACCTGGCTCAAATATTACATTGGCATTACGGTAGGGATTTAGATTCAGCCAATTAATATCATCGATAAGTGCAACACTATCGATATCGTCCCCTTCTTCCACCCGCATATTACGATTGATATACTCAGAAGGCGTCCAGACCTTGGCAGACCCATTAGTTTCTACTTTCTTCTCGCCCAGTTTAAAAGGTAAGACATCTATTTGTAGTCGACCATTTGTCAGCTCTTGCGGTGGTACTGTCACAACGACCAAAGGTCGGTTTATCGCACGATAGTGTTGCGTAACGGCAGCACGAATATCAAACATAAGTTTTTGCGATAATGGCTCGCCTATAAAAGTTTGCAAATGAGTCCGCAATGACGCACTTTGTAGTAAATCTCCGAGGCGAGATAAATCCACGCCATCGGCAAAACTAGTCATATCACTAGATACTCTGGTATCAACAACAACCAACTGCTTGAGCTGAACACCAAACTCACTATCATCGTGTGAACCCTTAAGGGTGGGATATGGTAAGTTTTGAGAGGCTTTTCCTTGTGCAGTTTTCGCAGGATGTTTTTCGATAACCTGAGTGGCAGCAACACCACCGAAGGCAACCGATAACACCATCGCGGACAATGATCTTGTAAGTATACGGGCTTTATAGTTTTTCATCAGCGTAATTCCCACTGATCTACAAAGCTTAAATCTATTTTAGGGCAATTCTGAAAGGGTTTAATATTACATTGCAAACCAATGAGGTTTTCAGAAATATCTGCGTCATCTACATCTGAGATAAGATTACTCTTCGGAAGTATAATAGATGTGCTCGTTACAGCTCCCGGCGTGATGTCTGCCGTATCACTGGCTGTTGTATTGAACGTATAGTTCCCTGCATCCGCTCCACCCAGAGTAATCCCTGCAACAGACACTGTCTTACCTGTTCCAGCATTCTTATCTGCAAAGGTTCCGGTACCAGCAATCGTTAGTGTATCACCGCTAATACGGTTGTCGCCATAGGTCACGGTCGCGGTGGTATTGCCGTCATAGATCTTGTTACCAGCATTAGCTGTGATCGTTAGAGCTCTTGCTGTGATATTTGCGGCGATGCCTGTTGGGTTGGATACAATGTAATTGCCAGCGTCTACCCCTGCAATCGCATAACCAGAAAGCGTTACATCCTTATTCGTACCAACATTCTTGTTGTCAAAGCTTTGGACAATAGAACCAGCGTCCAGTGTTACCGCATCACCACCAACTACACCAGAAAGTGTGCCGAAGTTTGAGAGTGCAGCGATGGCAGTGCCATCATATACTTTATTAGCAGCTACCACACCCGTTACAGTCAGAGCCTTCGCACTAATATCCGCAGAAAGACCGGTGGGTGTAGCCGCTGTGTAATTACCTGCATCAGCACCCGAAAGGGTAACGCCAGAAAGCGTAATGCTCTTACCTGTGCCAACATTTTTATCACCAAAACTTCCGTTCAGAGCGCCGACATCAATTGAAACCGTATCACCAGATATTAATCCACCAAAGCTTGCAGTGCCAGAGATCGTTACATTCGTCGTTGCGTCATAAATCTTATTATTGGCAGTTAGA
>NZ_JBFNGQ010000009.1:47934-60553 GCF_040784015.1 Lentilitoribacter sp. EG35 | reverse complement strand
GACCAGATACTGTCAGAGCACGCGCTGTAATATCCGCCGTATCACTGGCTGTGGTGTTAAACGTATAGTTCCCAGCATCCGCGCCACCCAAGGTGATCCCTGCAACAGATACCGTCTTACCCGTTCCAGCATTCTTGTCTGCAAAGGTTCCGGTACCAGCAATCGTTAGTGTATCACCGCTAATACGGTTGTCGCCATAGGTCACGGTCGCGGTGGTATTGCCGTCATAGACCTTGTTACCAGCATCCGCTGTGATCGTCAGAGCACGTGCTGTGATATCAGCTGTATCACTGGCTGTTGTGTTGAACGTATAGTTCCCAGCATCCGCTCCACCCACGGTGATCCCTGCAACAGATACCGTCTTACCCGTTCCAGCATTCTTATCTGCAAAGGTTCCGGTACCCGCAATCGTTAGTGTATCGCCACCAATCCGGTTGTCGCCATAAGTGATTGTTGCTGTTGTGTTACCATCATAGATCTTGTTACCAGCATTAGCTGTGATCGTTAGAGCACGTTTATCGATATTCAACTGCCCCTGAACTACTGTAATTGCATAGCCAATGTCAGACGCACTGCCAGTTAGTAGGCCTGTTGTATATGTGCCTGCATTGGTAAAGCCCTCAAGTGTAGGGGCTGTGGTCAACGCTTGCGCCTGACTATCGCCATTAACAAGACCTGTGACAGTGAAACCGCTGAGGCTTTGTGCTGTGCCATCATAGGTGACAGAGGTGTTAGTGCCAGAAATTGTTAATGTCGGCTGTGCAGCGTATATAAATTGATTTCCGGTCTGGGTGATTGACGCGGGCAAATTACTCGCATAAGTGCGATTATAGAGATTGCCGCCAGTCAGCCCGTTACGAGTGATCGAGCCAAGCGCATTTCCATATACCAATGACCGGCCACCACCGGTGAGGTTAAATAAGCCAACACCTACATTGTTGGAAAAACTATCGCCTGCAACCACAATAGCATTACCAGCAGCAGATGCATTAAGCACACTACCAGTGCCAAAAATTACATCATTATTTGTTTCAGGGCCAAGATTAATTAGCGATAATGTACCTGCACTAAGAACATTGTTACTTGCAAAAACTATGTTTCCTGCATCGCTGTTAGTCTTGCCAGTACCATCGCGCAGCTCAAAATTAATTGCACCTGTACCAGCATCGATAGTCACACCCGAAGCAAGCGAGATGGAGGCTGTCCCTACGTCACGATGGGCATCTACTACTCCGTTTGCCAAGAGATCATTGGCAAAGAAATTCAGATCACCATCATCGGTAATGATATTGGCATTGACCAAAATTGACCGCCCAGCTTGCAAGGTAAAATCGCCACCATCACCCGTGGAATTATTTGCCAGAACTGCAGCAGTCACGGTGATATCATTGTTGGCTTGCAAGATTACATTATTGCCGGCGTTTAGTAAGGCAGTCAGGGTATCCGGTGTTATAGTGATATCCTCACCAGGATTAGTGCCATAGGTAGCTTCTGACACTTCAGGCAGTTGGTCACCAAAAGGATTGGTGATCAAGTAAACTTTACCGGGTTCAACCGGTGTAAAACTGTAAGTATGGCTTGCACCAACGGCAAGACGGTCGCCATCAAGCGATACGGATTGGCCAAATTGATCGTCAACACCAACTGACGTGATATCAATGTTTTCGCCACCAATATAACCTCTTCCGATGGTCGTCTCCAATTTACCTCCATTGAAAACGCTATCAGTGAATGAAAATAAATAAACAGCGCCTGAAAGGCTATATCCATTGCCAAAGCCATCGTCACCATACGCTCCGACAGCTAAGCTATTGCCATCAAGTGACACCGATGTTCCAAAAAAGTCATTTGTTTCCAAGGCTGGCACATAAACATCTTTTCCGCTCCAATGGTACCCGACTCTGGCTTCTAACGCACCGCCATTGAACGCGCTATCGACAAACGAAAATAGATAAACCCCACCTCTATTATGAAAGTTGTCGCCGTTACCATCATCAACATAGGCTCCGACAGCTAGACGGTTACCATCAAGAGAAAGTGAACCACCAAATGCATCAAGATCGCTCAAATCCGTGACATTAACATTCTTACCGCCCGCATACCCCTTGCCCATTATGCTTTCCAATACACCTCCGGTGAAAGCACTATCTGCGAATGAAAACAAATAAACTGCACCTGGCCCATTAAAGCTATTACCGAAACCATCATCATTAGGCGCTCCAACGGCTAGACGATTACCACTCAAAGAAAGCCCCTGTCCGAAAGCGTCTGTGTCCTCCAAGTTTGCCACAGCAATGTTTTTGCCGCCCGTATAACCTTTGCCAATTATGGCTTCCAACACACCTCCATTGAACGTGCTATCAGTAAACGAGAACAGATAAACAGCGCCGGGAAAGTTGCCGGTATTATTTGAATTATCATCCCCGTAGGCACCAACAGCTAAGCGGTTACCATCAAGCGATACATCTACGCCAAATAAATCCTCGTTATCTAAGTTAGTCAGGTCGATGTTTTTGCCGCCTGTATACCCTTTACCAATTACGGCCTCTAGTTTACCGCCGTTGAACACTTCATCAGTAAAAGAAAACAGATAAACAGCGCCAGGGAAGTTGCCAGTATCATCTGAGTTGTCATCCGAGTGAGCACCGATAGCTAGGCGGTTACCATCAAGAGAAACCGCGTTGCCAAATCGGTCGCCGTTATCTAAGTTTTCGATGTCAATCATTAGGCCACCATTGAATGCACTATCGGCAAACGTATACAGATAGACCGCGCCAGAATCTTCCGACGCATTGCCTGTGCCATCAGCATAAAGTGCGCCAACAGCAAGGCGGTTTCCATCAAGAGAAACGGACTCTCCAAACGAATCATCGTCATCAAGTAGGGCTACATTAATATTCTTGCCACCCGTATAACCTTTACCAATTATCGCTTCTAGAGCACCGCCAGTAAGCGTGCTATCAGTGAATGAAAATAGATAGACGGCACCAGATGCATAGGACGTATTATCAAAACCAGCATCGCCAACAGCCCCAGTGGCAAGGCGGTTTCCGTCTAAAGAAACTGATTGACCAAAGAAGTCATAATCTTGCAAATTCGCCACATCAATGTTCTTGCCGCCCGTATAACCGTCGCCAATCGTGGCTTCTAATGCACCGCCATTAAAAGTGCTATCAGTGAATGAAAACAGATAGACGGCACCTGAATCGGACGATGTATTGCTAACACCATCATCACCAATCGCGCCGACCGCAAGAGTATTGCCATCAAGAGAAACTGACTTGCCAAATTGATCGGCGTTATTCAAATTAGTGACGTCAATACTTTTACCGCCAGTATAGCCTTTCCCCAGCGTAGCCTCTAACACACCGCCATCAAATTTATCGTTCGTGAAGGAGAATAGATAAACTGCGCCCGAACCAGCGGACGCATTGCCAGTACCATCATCGCCAATGGCTCCGACTGCCAATCGGTTACCGTCAAGGGAAACTGAACTGCCAAAATAGTCATTTAATTCTAAGGCAGGAACGTTAGTATTGTTGCCACCCACATAGCCCTTGCCAATTGCCCCCTCTATTGTGCCAGCTGTAAAAGCATCGTCATAGAAGGAAAATAAAATGACAGATCCAGAATCTACAGCACCGGCTAAGCCGCCGTCATCAAGCATAGCACCGACTACGAGACGCTTGCCATCTAGCGAAACAGAAACACCAAATCTATCGTTAGTTGTCAAACTCCCTACGTTGACATTTTTGCCGCCCGTATAACCTCTGCCGACCGTGGCTTCCAACTTACCACCTTTAAAGGCACTATCGGTAAATGAAAACAAGTAGACCGCACCTGAATCTGCTGACAAACCATTTGCGCTATCATCTCCGCTGGCTCCTACGGCAAGACGATTACCATCAATAGACACGGCAGCACCAAAATAGTCATAATCATCTAGCGTGCTCACATCAGGCAAAGCATATGCCGAGCCTATGACGAAAATCGATTGATCCACTGCTGCCACATTGTCGATGATGATATTCTTTGGGTCCAGTAAAACGCTGCCGCCACGAGTCCCATCGATCGCTGCTGTATTCAAAGCACTTGTCAAAACTGAAAGACGATCACCTGCAGAAACCTCAATGAAGCCGCCTGTGCCGCTTTGTGTTCCTGGCCGCGCAGAGATAGATCCTAAAACTGTAGCCTTTTCGTCTGCCCAAAGGATTACCCGTCCACCATCGCCATCTGCATTTGTGGCATCAGCTTTAATAGTCGTCCCATCTGTAACGGCAAGATGCAGTGTATTAGGCAACTCATCCGTCGTCAGGTTTTTGCCACCCTGATATTCTCCACCCAAGCGGATACGCCCGCCTTTGGTTGCGCCAGATGCATCCAGACTTGCAGACAATATACGTGACGCCCCTCCCCCAATATCTATTTGGCCACCAACACCCGTTTGACCAACAGCTTTATAACTGCCAGATGTTGTAAGTGTTTTTCCTGTGATCTGACGAATAGAACCGCCGTCTGTTGCTCCACTTACATCCAACAATGTCGAACTATAAGATAGAAGATCACCTGTAGCATCAATCGAGATTTTTCCGCCTTGACCTTCTAATCCGCGTGCATCAATTATCTCAGCAGCACTTAGCGTTTTCGCTGCCGCGATTGAGATAGAGCCACCTACGGCACCGTTAGCAAGGAGTGAATCGCCAATTGAAATAAATCCGGCACTGACAGAAATATCACCACCATCCATTTTGGCCTGAGTGTTACGAACAACTTTTCGTTTGGCTGTAATTTTCTTGGATGTAACCACTCGTCCTGATGGGCCAGCGCCTATAAAAATACGCCCACCTTTTTTAGTCACGCCTGTGGCATTTATTGCCCCGCCTCGATTACCCGCAAGTGCATAAATATTGCCATCATTGGCTTTGAGCTCCACAGCAGCGGCACGAATTATGCCCTTTTCTTCTATCTCAGAATTGGCATCCCCCACTTTGACCAAGAATTTGCCGTCATCAAGTGCACCATCGCGAAGTAATACCTCTCGCCCCACAGCTAGACCCACTGTCCCATTTAGAGCGTCAATATCTCCCTCATTACTAACATTGCGCGCGATGAAGGCAACATCTCCACCTAGCGATGACACTTTGCCTAGATTAACAACGGAAGCGCTGTGGGTTCCCCTAAGCGTGTTATCTCCGCCATCTAGAAAATCTGCATCTGTAATATCTAGGGTTGATGCGATAAAACTTCCACCTGTTTGGACAACCCCATCCCTGCCAATAATCACGCCATTCTGGTTGATGAGGAAAAGAGTTCCAGATGCTGTTAGAGATCCATCAATGCGTGAGATACTAGCTCCTGTCACCCTATTGAGCGTGGCACCAGTTCCATTGTTAAAATGGACAGTATTACCTTTACCGATAGAAAATGAGTTCCATTCAATTATTCCATTCGAGGATGTCTGATCAATCAGCAGTCCACCGGCACTAGGTGCTGAGATAGCGATCTCACCGGACAAAATGTTCGGTGCTGACGGCAACTCAGTCGAAAAAGCACTAACCGCTTGAGAAAAAGCAACCGTCGTTGCTAACGTCACCTTCAAACGACGCAGAACCAAGAACGAGTGCTTTTTTCTCTCAAAAACTCTGGGGTCAACCACTGCATTTCCTTAAATTGCACCCATCTGGATACCAGTAGAAAATTACGGCATTTAAGGTTAACAAATCCTAAATCCAGAAAACAATAGTTGTATTTTATCTAAATTTTTCATACACTTAACCAAAATACAGTAACCCATTCTGGTTAACTAACCATCATGGGTTAACCCAAAACCAAAGGGTGGAGGCAAGCAAATTACAAGACATTGGCAACCCGGTGTCTTGCAACATTTTCAGCAACTGTCCCGGTATTACTCTGTAGATCCTAGCAGCAGCATTAGCAGATGCATGTGCACTCGCTCCGCGTTTCTCCAATAGGTTTGCAACTGTCAGGACGGAGCAAAGTTTAGTTCCCTAATATGAAGTTCATAATCCCTGTGAGCCTTTCCAAATATGTCTCCAACGCAAACATACCCTTGCCAGTGTATCGCAGTCATAGCTATGCACAGTACGAAATACCACAATCGCAGGCTCATCTAACGTCGCCAAAAATGAATGTCGCTTCTCTGCAAATTGTAGAAATAAATCTAGTATTTTGCAGTCTTTAATTTATGGGATGATGAGCCTAGAGTTTGGGACGGCTTTTCACCAAACCTCAAGAAATATATTTTTGCAAACCTGCCAACATTACTGAATCCCCATTTAAATGCCGTGTGAGTTACTGAAGCTTCTCCTCTCACCAGGTCTTTATGTGCATTTTCTAGCCTAATATCTCGCAACACAGTTAAAGGACTTTTATTTCGAAACTTCCGAAATCCGTTATGCAACGACCGTTCACTGCAGGCTGCTTGCTCAGCAAGCACCCGAACAGTGACTGGTTCATTAGCATGAGCTTTCATATATTCTTCCGCTAATACTACACGGTGGGGAGTAGCGACATCTCTAACTCCGGTATTATGAAAATCACGATAGTTGTGTTCCATACCACCAAGAATTGCTGCAATCATCAGCTCTTTAAAACTAGTCCCAACCATAGGGTCATCTAATATCTCGGGCGCTTCGGTATATTGGGTCTTGAGGTAATCAATCATTGTCACAATTGACTTCCCGGCCATTGTCGAAAGATTTAGTAATGGTGCAAATCTGAGTGGCTGACTAATTTCATCTTGATAAAATGTCTTAATTCTTTCTTCTAACATTTTATGCGGAACAACAAGATTTAAGCCTACATGCCCATAACTATAGGTCTTTGTATCTTCAATTAGGCTAAAGATGCGAGCATGATTTCTTTCCCGTTCTGCTGAAATCTCTCCAAAATAGGGGTCTGTTGTGGACGCTGTTCCTTTCAGTGTTAGTCTTATGTTGAACTCTTCTTCTTTAGCAAGGGAACTACCAATCATTGGTGCGCCCCAATCAAGGTAAACGAGACTGATATCCTGCTTGGTAGCACAAGCAATTTGCGCGTCAATTGTACCTTTAGCATTTCCCACGGGAACGGCATCATAAGCAGTGACATGCTGGGAAAGAGTTTCACCAACTTCGTCGATAGTACCTGAATCGACAACACTGTAGACTTTACGAAACGTCTCAAATGAGTCGATATTCAAAGGCATTCAAATTCTCCAGTCCGATTGAGAGCTCATATTTTATGAGTTTCGGATTACAAACCACCGATAATTTAACTCGCGTTATGGCAGACATATTCAATTATTGAGGCAAATACTGACGGAAAATTAACATAGTTCACAACGCTCCGCACCCGATATTAACTAACCAATAAGGGGGATTTATTTACGCGCAATGAGACATTACCCTCATTGTAAGAAGCTATGATTACAAGTAGCAGTAGGAGAGTAAAATGGTTGGATTAATAAAAACGCGAAAGTTTTGTAGTTTATTTTTGCGAGACAAATCAGGCATTGCCGCAACCGAATTTGCCATCCTCGCGCCAGTTCTCATCATGCTTTTCGCTGGTATTATGAACTTTGGTTATGTGATCTATACCAAACATACAATGCAAAATATTGCAGGGGATACATTACGTTCAGTCATCTACGGAAATGTTAAAAATAATAAAGCCAAGCGTGAAGCAAAAAGAAAACTAAACAAACTTCATGGCTCCTTTAAAATCGCAATCAGCGAAAATACCAAAACAGAAGATGTAACTGTTACAATAGTTGCAGATGCAAAAGCATCAACATTAATGCCATTTCCATTTGTTTCTGCTGATCTCTTGACCGGCGAGTTTAAGGTTGATGTTACGTCGCCGCGGATTGCACAATTTAACCCCGCAAAGCTTTAACGATCTGTTCTCACCAAATTGTATGGAGTATGAGATGAAACAGCTACGAAATTTAAGAGCAAAACTCTTCACTAATAACAGAGGTTCCGTCGCATTAATGACCGCCATCACCATGCCTGTTTTCATTGGCATGGGCGCGTTGGCGTTTGACGTCGGTTACGCGTACAATATAAAAACAGAAATGCAACAAGCCATTGATATTGCGAGCTTAGCAGCTTTAAAGAAGATGAAGGATGACAACCCCGACCCCTTGGCTCTTTATGGTATAACTACCAAATCTGCTTTACGTGATTTGGAAAAAGATATTATCAAGTTGGTAAACAAAAATGCTCCAGCGGTAGGCAGGAATATCTCTGTTAAAAAGGAAGATATTCAATTTGGTGTTTGGAATTTTTCTACTCAAAAATTAAACACGGCACAAAATGCAGCGGGAGTAAATGCTGTCAAAATAACAGCTATACTGAATGAAATACGAGGAAATGCTTTACCTACATTTTTTGGTTCGATATTTAGAGACAGCCTAGATATTTCGGTTGAAACAACAGCGTTTCTTCCGATTCCACCAAGTTTTCACATGTTATCAAACGATGCAGTGGGCGCATTCACAACAACAAAAGGCACAGATATTGACGTCGCATCAATACAGGTCAATTCAAATGCTAGAGGTGCGTTGGAAAGTACCTTGTATGCTAAAGATATAGGTACTCCATATTATAATATTACGGGGACTATAAACGGCATAAAAACGGGCCGTGTAAAAGAAAAACAGCCAGCCGTTGCCGATTTTTTGCAAGACCTTCCTGAAATAAGTACAGGAGGTCGGTGCACTCGCAGGAACTTCAAAACTCGCCGCATGTTTGAGATCCTAAGGCCCGGCATCTATTGCGGCGGATTGAAAATCACAAACGTGCAAGAGGTTAAATTTCTCCCTGGAACATATATCATCAAAGGTGGTCCTCTGCTAATTGATAAAACTATGAAAGGGAAAAATATAATCGGAGAAGATGTCCTTATATATTTATCAGGCAAGGATGCTGAGATAAATGCGCAAGCGGGAAATCTATATTTTACTGGCCCCAAAACTGGTAACCATGCAGGGGTCACATTCTTTTCTGCCCGAGGGAATAGTGCTCCAAAAAAACATGTATTCCACCCTCCTACAAAACTATATGTTCATGGCGTATTCTATGCTCCTGATTCTGATGTGGAGTTTATAAGTTCACGCTTGGAAGGTACTTGTAGAATTGTATGTTTTATCTCTAAAACACTGTTACTCGATAAGACACACGTTGATTACTTATTTACACATCTTTCTGCAGGGCCTGATAGTCCTTTAAAACCAATCAAAGAACGCCTTCCTAATCCTCCTTCATTGGAAAAGAAAATGCGCCCTTATACTATCGAAGGCGTAACCTGAGAATACATTCAAAGGCGTCGGCCGGCTGGTTGAGTGTAATACCTCTTCGAATTTTGCACACAACCAACCTTGAGGAAAGAGAATATACTATTCTCTTTCCTCAAAATTCTCGGCATATTATTATTCCAAAACACAGATAAATATGTTTGTCTAGCACTCACCATATAACGCGCTTTTGCTATATCTGACTTCCTGACTCAAAATTCTATTATGCATTAAAATGCACAATTATGCGTTATCTGTCTTTTTCATGCGGTTTCGGGCCAGCGCAAATCCGAATTATGCGCTCTACTGTCCCTTAAGAGGATCAGGGATAACTTTCGATGAAACAATTTATTTCTTCAATAAAAAATCTATTTTCAGAAACAGATGATAGCCTGCTTTCAAGATTGTTAGCCTCAACTTTTTCAGACATAGCGCCCTTTGATTCATGGATGCTCGTACAATTCAATACATTTGGCCAACCAAAATTAATCGATTGCAAGGATAGCCTTAGATCAAGTGCTGAGTACATTGAAACCTATTTTCGGGATGACCCATTTTATAAAGCTATTTGTGATAAAAATGTTGCTGAGTTTGTAACTTTATCAGAAATCGAAATCCATAATTTTCGAAGTTCCAGTTATTACAATGATTACCTCAAATCAACAGCTGGGTTTTCGGATCAGATCAGTTACATGTACCCTACTTGTGATGGCGATACATATCTACTTACACTCGGACGCTCTGAAAATTTTAAACCTTTTCGAGAATGCGAGATTGCTGAATTTCGCCTTGTAGCTCCGCTTGTGCGAACAGCACTTCTGCTAATTTGGGCTAAAGATCAAAATCAGTTTGCCAATACAAATCCAGTACATGCTAAGAATCAACAAACAAGCCTTATTATACAGAATCTTAGCGCATACGCACTTAGTCCGCGCGAAAGAGAAACACTCGAACTTCTCTTGGACGGGGAGTCTGCAAAAACAATTGGTAGAGCATTGGGGATAAGCCCTGAAACGGTCAGATGCCATATCAAAAAAATCTATTTGAAACTTGGCGTTTCATCACGAGGCGAGTTGTTTGGACGGTTTGTCAACGAACTTCTTGGAAAGAAAGCCAGTTGATACGCAGTAATATCAGGGCTGTGTTGCATTTTTAAATTCCGCTAGACGTTCTTCTGCTACCAATTACGCACTAGCCATAATATCAAATCAAATATTAACCGTTTACCCATTTGAACTTGTTCATAATCTTCAGTATAATTGACTATTAATAGAACCATAAACTACCAGAGCCCTCCTCTTCTTAGAATTTAATTTCTTCGTACTTTCTGCACTTAAATCGAACTTATTTATTTTCCGAGATGTGTGTAAATAACGCACGGCTTTTACGTAAAACTATATTAAAATGGAAGTTGTTTTTGCGCCTTCGGCAACACTCCTCCAGTTTATAAAGTTTAGCAAATGACCCTAATATATATAACTCAGATCGGCGATATTATCTGATCAATGAAATTGGTAAAGACCTGGCGCATTAACGTCCTTAAAAGCAAAATCCAATTTAGAGTGATCTAACTATAGACACCGCTATACTGCCAGTTAATCAAACTCAAGACCCACATTTTTTGCGAATTCACCTTATGATTATTGGTGCAAAGACTTAGGCATTTTAATAAACCAAATCTCGATACAATCTCACTTGGAGCGAAACAGGCAGGAACAGAACTACGTTGTTTTAATGCGGAATAGACCAAGCAAAAAAGCTCCCCACCTAGGTGGGGAGCTTCATATTACTGAACTTATAACTTAGTTTTAGCTCGTTTCAAAAGTGAAATCATGCAACCATCACATCTTCAGACGTTATTTGATTCATTTCCTCATTGAGAGCTGTCATTTCTTCACTGACTTCAGTTACCTCAGCAAACCAAACATCTTCGGTGAGAATTTCTTCACCGTCGATTGTAGTCGCGCTAGATTGCATAAGCTGTTTGCCATCATCATCAAGCACGATTTTCATATCTGTTGAGATAGATGCAATGCCTGCCTCTTCGGCTGTCAGCATTTCGCCATCTTCAAGAACAGCATCACCATCATCGACCCAAAGACCAAGACCTTCAAGTTCCTCACCAGAGATCATACCGTCTCCATTGGCATCATGTTGCTCCAGTTTTTCATAGCCGTTAGCATATTTACCGCCTTCGTCACCGAAGAGAGCAGAACCGTCGATTGAACCATCTTCGCCGATTTTGGTAGTATCGACTAAGATACCATCACCTGAACCATCAAACCATTCAATAGTATCTAGATCACCGTCAGCATCAATATCAAATTCAACTGTACGACCCAATTCGTCCTCAGCATCCTTTTCAATTGATGTAGTCTCACCGGTGACATCTATTTCTCCATTGTCATTCAAGTCGAACGCAATAGGTGAATTGCTATCATTTATTCTAACGTCACCATCAATATGGAAACAAACTGTTTCATATTCGCCGGTCGCTTTATCCAGTATTTGTATATTAAAGGTAAGATCTGGAGTGTTTATGTCTCCGCTTTCAAGATTTGTAGAAGCAAAATATTTAACCAAATGAGCCTGATCTTGTCCTGGAAGATTACTTTCTACAAAGTCAAGATCTCCAATTTGCGCTTTTATGAATGCTTCCTTTACAGCTAAAATATCCAATTTGAGTTCGTACCCTGCCGGGAAGAAGCTTCCAATTGCGTCTTCTAATATGTCTTTATTGATTAGTAGACTATACGCGCCTTTAATTACAGGATCTCCGTTTAATTTAATGCCATCATAACGGTAACTAATAGCATCCGCGGCACCACTACCGGTAAAATCAAACTCCTTCTTGGCTTTAGGTTCCTCTATCAGCCCAGCATCAACATCTCTACGATGTTGCCCCTCATTAAGGGTTATGGTGCCAGTCATACCGGTATCAACATTAGCATCACTGTCGATGTTATCATCATTACCTGCATCTACTGTTGTGAAATCAAAGCCATCCTTTTCTTCAAAGTCGACGGAGTAATTACCCGCACTCAAGTCATCAAAGAGATAGTTACCATTTGCATCTGTGGTAGTGGTTTCAAGAATGTTGCCCGAGGCATCTTTAAGACTAACTGAAACATCTTCAGCACCGCTTTCATTTGCATCCTGAATACCATCTTTGTCTTCATCAAGCCAAACGCGATCACCAATTGAACCCAAAACAGGCTGTACAGGCACTTGTTCAACACCAGCATCATTGTCTGGTGTATCCTGACCAGCAACAACAGTGATACCGTCAATTTGGCTCATATTGTTACCAATATCAGCGGC
>NZ_JBFNGQ010000009.1:0-47836 GCF_040784015.1 Lentilitoribacter sp. EG35 | reverse complement strand
GCATCTGAATCGATCGCATCATTGTTACCAACGTTTTGATCAACCAGCGTCTTGCCAGACACATTGTCTGTGAACTTAACGCCATACCGACCTGCAAAGAGGCCATCAAACGAATAATTACCATTGGCGTCTGTCGTTGTGACGCGGCCTGTTAATCCACCAATTGAATCAAGGAGGTGAACCGTCACGCCGGCGATACCATTTGCTCCGTCATCGTCGATGTCATTACGGTTGTTATCCATGAAGTATTTACCAGATAGTGAACCCAAAACTGGTTGCACAGGCACTTGTTCAACACCAGCATCATTGTCTGGTGTATCCTGACCAGCAACAACAGTGATACCGTCAATTTGGCTCATATTGTTACCAATATCAGCGGCATCTGAATCGATCGCATCATTGTTACCAACGTTTTGATCAACCAGCGTCTTGCCAGACACATTGTCTGTGAACTTAACGCCATACCGACCTGCAAAGAGGCCATCAAACGAATAATTACCATTGGCGTCTGTCGTTGTGACGCGGCCTGTTAATCCACCAATTGAATCAAGGAGGTGAACCGTCACGCCGGCGATACCATTTGCTCCGTCATCGTCGATGTCATTACGGTTGTTATCCATGAAGTATTTACCAGATAGCGAACCCAAAACAGGCTGTACAGGCACTTGTTCAACACCAGCATCATTGTCTGGTGTATCCTGACCAGCAACAACCGTAATACCGTCAATTTGGCTCATATTGTTACCAATATCAGCGGCATCTGAATCGATCGCATCATTGTTACCAACGTTTTGATCAACAAGCGTTTTGCCAGATACATTGTCTGTAAATTTTACACCGTACTGACCAGGTCGCAAGTTAGTAAAAGAATAATTACCATTAGCATCGGTTACTGTTGTATTGGTTGTATAGTTAACTAAATCACCATTTGCGTCCAACAACTGAACCACAACATTAGCAACACCGTTTGCGCCATCATCATCGATGTCATTGCGGTTGTTATCCATAAAGAACTTACCAGATAGTGAACCAACTACGGGTACAGGCTCTTTATAGCTACCTGCATCTACTTCGCAATTATGCTCACCAGCCCATAACTGGATCACATCTGTTGAACCAACACCATCGCTATCAATACTAATGACGTCTGAATCGATGGTATCATCGTTACCAACGTTTGGAGTTACAAATCCTTTAGCTTGCGGGTGCGGATCAAAAAATACTTTATAATCCCCTGCGCCAAGATCTGAAAATCTATAATTACCATCAGAATTTGTTGTTGTTTCTGCTACAAATTGATTTTCGTCAACATCAAATAAGCGAACACGGACACCTACGACTGCAGTATCTGCATCGTCAATATTATTACCATTTATGTCGTTAAAATAATGTCCCTCAAGGATCGCATCATTTTTGTCGACATCAGTACCTAATACCTCTGAAAGTGGTTTCCACTCGCTGGAACCTTTGAACCAGAAACCACCAATATTAGAAATAGTGTCTGTACCTCCATCAGGCTTGCCCACAGATACAGTGCCGTCATCATTTTGAGTAAACGTATAATCAGACGCAGCGCCATCATAATCAATCTGGTTATACCCTGCATCGCCGCCATCAATTACATCATTACCTGATGAACCATTGATCACATCCTGACCCGCACCAGTATTGATATTGTCATTTCCAGATGTACCATCTAAGTAATCGTCACCATTGGTGCCATTAATATCGTTCACACTTCCATTGTTGCTGCTTGTGGTTAAAACCTCTTGTAATGGTTTCCACTCAGCAGAACCTTTGAACCAGAAGCCGCCAATATTGGAGATAGTGTCCGTACCTCCATCAGGTTTTTTTACCGACACCGTACCATCATCATTTTGAGTAAACGTATAGTCAGATGCAGCACCATCATAATCAATCTGGTTATACCCTGTATCACCACCATCGATTACATCATTACCCGCTGACCCATTGATCACATCTTGACCGGCACCAGCATTGATGCTGTCATTTCCCGATGTCCCGCTTAGGGATTCAGCCGCAGCAGTTCCTGTAATAGTCTCACCAGTACCGCTGTTACTTCCGCTACCAGTGTTTTCACTACCATTATTATTATCAGTGTTTAACAGAAGGTCCTCAAGGGGCTTCCACTCACTTGAACCTTTAAACCAAAACCCGCCAATATTGGATATAATATCAATTCCACCGTTGGGTTTCTTAACTGTAACTGTTCCATCAACGTTTTGTGTAAATGTATAATCACTTGCAGCACCATCATAATCAATTTGGTTATAACCGTTATCACCACCGTCAATGCGATCGTTACCGTCAGAGCCAAGAAAAACGTCTTGATCACTGGTGCCATTTAAAGCGTCGTTCGCAGAACTACCGTCTACTATATTTGTCATGAGAAACTCCTAATTTAATAACTTCGAATTGACTTTAGTGTCTCACAAAAATACAGTTCAAGGGAGAATTTTGATGATTAGTATTAATAGATTCATTTTTATCTAAAATTCAATAAAAACAATAGGTTAGAGTGTAAAAAAAACAGCAAAATAACCAAAATAGGTGATTGATTTTGACTTCTATTTAGTGGTTGATCACGCCAACTTTTTATTGAAGTTTCACATTACATCAATACGGTCTAAGCAGGCGAAAATACTTCTTGAAAAGATACTCGCATCACAATCGCACATCAAAAAGATGAATATGCAAAATGAATAATACCTACTCTTCGTAATTGAAATTTTGGATATGAATTCGCTACTTTCCAGTTAAATTGCCGCTACTTTGAGATACCGTCATCTGTATACTGTAAGCTGAAGATGTATTGGTTATTTGGAAACGTGAGTTTGAATTAATTTTGAAAGAGTATAAATGAATAGAAACAAGTGAGCATATTTTATTCAAACAACGCGATAAAACAGGTAATATTTATGACGTTAGCAACCGAAATAGATGAATAAATTATATAATACTGCATTAGATTTCATCTTGCTGTGTAACGATGGCGGGCACACAATATGCGGGTGGCTTGAGCAGATATGCTCGACGATTTCGCACGATACACTTCTTGTATCAGTTGATCGAGTATGAACATTGGACGAGTATCAATTAGCTCGCTACTTTTTTATTGTGTTCGCAGATTGCACTTATATAAATTGTCCATGATCGAGCTGCAATTCAGAGCGAATAAATGGGAGGTATTTATGAACTCAATTTTTAAAACAGCCATTGCATTGTTTATCGCATTGCCAATGATCTCGAATGTTGCGCAGGCCGAACAGTGGCCTCAACAACCTGTAAAAATAGTTGTCCCTTTCAACCCTGGCGGTGATACGGATTTTAATGCTCGTCTTCTGGCTAAGTATCTTGAGCCTGAACTAGGCACCTCGATGCCAGTCATTAATGTCAGCGGCGCTGGTGGCAGTATCGGCGCAAGACAAGTCTATAGTGCTGACCCTGATGGTCAAACTGTGCTATTTTTCCACTCAGCCATGTTGGTCAATACCGCTTCCGGTATTGCTGATTTTTCATTTCACGATATGGATGTTGTTAGTATTGTTGGGCGCGAGCCGGGTGGAGTTATCGTCGTAAATAAAGATGCGCCGTGGCAAACAATCGATGAATTGATGAAAGCCTCTGCAGCTGACGCCGGATCAATTGATCTAACAACGAATGTTGGTGCCACAACATATCTGATTGGTTCTTTGATCAATAATGCTGGAGGTGATTTTAATTTCGTCGATGTCGGCGGCTCATCAAACCGTCTAACAGCTGTTCTCGGTGGTAATGTAGATGTATCGCAAAACCCATTGGGTCAAGTTCTACCCTATATTGAATCTGGAGAATTAAGGGCGCTAGCGACTGTTGCTCGGAAAGCAAACAGTGCATTACCAAATGTGCCTACTTTTGTGGAAAAAGGTTATGATGAAGTTCAATTCCAATATGCCTACTTCTTGGCTTTCCCAAAAGGAACAGACCCCACAATAATAGCGACATTGTCGGCCGCTGCTGGAAAAGTTATTTCTGATAATCAAGAATATGCGCAGGAACTCGAAAACGTTTACCGGCAGGAACCATATTACTTGGATACCGAGGAAGCCATAAACTTCCTTTCGAAAGAAGAACAGATCATCAATGGTGTCGAGTTTTAATTAAACATCGAATGCCCCAGGGATGCTTTCTAACGGAAAGCATCCTTGAGTCATGTTTTTAAGACGGCTTATTCATATCTTGGACACCGACCCAAGTCAGAATATGAAATTCACAAGCATCAACACCCGATAAGGGTTCAGACAAATATGTTAAATGTTCTAATGAGTTCTCGATTGGTGGGGAATTAATATGTCGACTAAAAAAAAAGATGTCTTTTCAGGAGTTTTCCTACTGGCACTTTCTTGCAGTATTTATCTAAGCGCCCGTCAGATTCCAACCCGCTTGCGCATAGGTGTCGACTCCGGTTTTATGCCTGAAGTAGTTTCAGCAGTGTTGGCGATGCTCGCCATCATTATTATTTGGCAAGGCATTAGAAATAATGACCATATTGTAGTAATCAAAAACAAGAATAAATCATCGGTACATGCAGTAGCACAGTCACTTATGTTGATTATTATCTATGGTTTAGCAATCTCACATGTAGGTTTCATACCAGCAACAATCATTTTTTTGGTGGCGCAGTTCTATATCCTTGCACCTAGCGATAAACACAATCCTGTTTATTTTGTGATTGTTGCTGTGATTACAGCTTTGGCAACCAATACAATTTTCACTTATGGTTTTGGCGTCATTCTGCCATCCGGCAATCTATGGTAAGGAATTAAAATGGACCTTTGGATCTCCGGCGTTTCACAGATATTTTCATTCTATCCGCTTGCTGCCATCGTGGTTGGCGTTGCCATTGGGATTATTTTTGGTTCCATTCCAGGTATGAGTGCCACTATGGCCATTGCTCTTTGTCTACCTATGACTTTCGGGCTTGATCCTGTCATTAGCCTCTCGTTATTAGCGGCATTGTTTGTTGGCGGCATATCCGGTGGCCTTATCACCGCAATACTTATCAATATTCCCGGCACACCATCGTCAATTGCCACGACCTTCGACGGTTACCCAATGACTCAAGCCGGCAACGCCGGGAAAGCTCTCGGTGTGGGCATCCTGTTTTCCTTTCTTGGATCGATATTGGGGTGTTTAGTTTTGTTCTTTTTGGCACCTTCTCTGGCCAAATTTGCCTTGCGTTTTGGGACATATGAATATTTCGCAATATCAGTATTTGCATTAACACTTGTTGCAGGTCTATCTGGAAAAAACCTTGCCAAAGGGATAGCCAGTGCAGCGTTAGGTTTGCTTATTGCAATGGTGGGTGTTGCTCCAATTGATGGCTATAAAAGGTTCACCATGGAGGTTAGTCAATTTGATGCTGGCATTGCACTTCTTCCCGTCTTGCTGGGATTATTTGCGGTATCGGAAGTTTTAAAAGAATCTGAAAATGCATTCCTGAAACACCGGACAAAATTTCCAAGTTTCGAAATGCCAAAATTCTTTGGGATTAGCATGCAGGAATTCATGGCACAAATTGTAAACCTGTTTCGTTCCAGTGCCATAGGGATTGGAATTGGCCTGCTTCCGGGCATCGGCTCAGGTACATCCAATCTATTGGCCTATCTGGCGGCGAAAAATAGCTCTAAAACGCCCGAAAAGTTTGGTACTGGTGTAGTGGATGGACTGGTGGCAAGCGAATCGTCAAACAACGCAGGAATAGGTGCGGCCATGATTCCTCTAATTACGTTAGGTATTCCGGGTGATTCTGTCACTGCCATGCTGCTCGGTGGATTTCTGATACATGGTATTCAGCCAGGTCCGATGCTGTTTCAGTCAAATGGCTCATTAGTTTATGCGATTTTTGTGGCTCTTCTCGTAGCCAATGTCGTTATGTTACTTTTGGAGTATTTTGGCATAAGGCTTTTCATTAAGGTTTTAGCGATCCCCAAACATTATCTTCTATCCATCGTTATGGTAATGGCTGTCATCGGATCCTTTGCTATCAACAATCGGATGTTTGATGTCTATACATTGATTGCGTTCGGAGCGTTTGGTTATGCAATGATCAAATTCGATTACCCTTTTCCGCCTCTAATACTTGGCTTCATACTTGGGCCGATGATTGAGCAAAATATGCGCAGCGCACTGATGTCGACTCGCGGTAGCTTCCTACCATTTTTTGAACGCCCAGTTTCAGCATTGTTTTTAAGTCTCGCGGCCCTCTATATTCTGGTTACAATATGGAGGACAGCAAACTCGAAAAAACAAGCTTTAAAAGATTAATCCAAATTGGATTATTGCCAGTACACATTAATGTGTATTTTTTTTCCAATTCGAAATTGATACACTTGCTTAATTGACGCGGGATGGAGTGAGCTTGTGTTTGAATTAAACCAACTACGTAGCTTTGTGACCATCGCCAATGAGATGAGTTTTCGGCGCGCCGCCAAAACTCTCAACATGACTCAACCACCACTTACCCGGCAAATTCAACTTTTAGAACGAGAAGTCGGTGTGCAGCTTTTTGATCGAACAGGTCGTGCGATACGTCTAACGGTTGGAGGTCAGAGATTCTTATCTGAAGCAGAAGACTTGCTACGTCGGGCTGAAGATGCAGCATTATCTGCAAGGCGCGCTGATAGCGGCTTGGAGGGAAGTCTAGTTTTAGGTTTTATTCCAATTGCCGCCCTTGGTCTCTTGCCCCAAATCATTGAAACGGTTCGGCAAATTTCGCCAGGAATTGACCTAGTACTGCAAGAAATGTCGACAGTTGATCAGGCTGAGGCTTTACCGACAGGGCGAATTGATATTGGCCTGATGCGCCCTCCACGTGATCATAGTCGCCTGCAGCTTACGCAAATTGCCCGGGAACCATTTGCGGTTGCGATCCATCGTAATCATCCATTGGCCACACAAAAAAAGTTCAACCTTCAGGATCTTGATGGGCAGGATTTTATCATGTATTCACCGTCCTGCGGTGCCTATGGATATGAAATACTGAATGGCCTATTTTCTAGGCATAATATTCATCCCAATATTATTCAATTGATCGGCAATAGTATCACAATACTTTCACTGGTAAATGCGGGAGAAGGACTTGCTCTAGTTCCTGAATTTTCTCATCAAACAATTCTTCCTAATATCCTGCTCAAACCCGTTCAATTACCAGAAGATGTTGCCACAGAATATTACATGGGCATCGCAAAGAGCACGATCGCAAACCCCCTTATCGAGCGAGTATACAAAGCGTTGCTCGATCGATTTATCGTCAATCAGATACATACTGATACCTGATTGATATCAGTTAATTGTTAGGTAGTATTGGACGATACTGACTTGTTTTTTTACAACAGCTTAAATCCATTAGGTGGAAGCTGAGTAGAATGAAAAATGATATTTCCGGTTCTGGAACATCTAGTCCAACACTTCTACAAATGCATCCTGCTGATGGGGTTGCCATCACCTGCCAAGCCTTGCCAAAAGGAGCTCTCATACGCGACGGACTTAAGTCCATCGATAGAATTCCCCCTGGACACAAAGTTGCTTTACGACCACACACAAAAGGTGAAAGCATTTTACGTTATGGGCAAATCATCGGCTTTGCCAGTGCACCTATTGCTGCCGGACAACATGTTCACTTAAACAACCTCAAGATGGGCGAAGTATCGCCTGATTATGCATTCTGCGAGCATCGTCAGAATCAAATGCCTACTCAGGTTGGTCCGACGTTTATGGGATACAATCGTAAGAACGGAAAATACGGAACGCGGAACTTCATTGGAATCATTTCTACGGTAAATTGTTCTGCTCATGTGGCAGATCTAGTTGCCCGTACATTTGAGAAAAATCCAGTCACTGGTTACGATCCATTAGCGCAATACCCAAACGTCGATGGCGTTATTGCGCTCACTCATAAAACAGGTTGTGGAATGAGTTCCGGTGAGCCTTTACAGCTTCTGCGCCGAACTCTGGAGGGATATATTGATCACCCAAATTTTTCTCATGTTATTGTGCTTGGGCTAGGTTGTGAAGTCAATCAGATAAGCGGTATCGCAACCGGTAGCAAAAGCCCTTCAGTCACAAAAATGACGATTCAGGGTTCAGGCGGAACACGCAAATCCGTTGCGCGTATTGTGACGGAGATGGGTGACATTTTAACAGAAAGCAACCGTTGTTGCCGGGAACCTATTGCTGCCGGTGAACTCAAAGTAGCTTTAATATGTGGCGGTTCAGATGGATATTCCGGCATATCTGCAAATCCGGCGTTAGGCGCGGCCAGCAATTTACTGGTGCGCCACGGCGGCACCGTAATACTATCGGAGACTCCAGAAACCTACGGAGCAGAACACCTACTCACCTGTCGCGCAGCCAGCCCCCAAGTTGGAAAAAAACTCATTGAGCGTATCAAGTGGTGGGAAGCCTACAGCGCCTCACAAGGTGTATCACTTAATGCTAATCCAACCCCCGGAAACAACGCTGGTGGCCTGACAACAATTCTGGAAAAATCACTCGGCGCGATCACCAAGGCAGGAAATAGCAATCTGACCCAGGTCATCGAATATGCTGAGCCTGTTACCACGCGCGGACTTATTTTTATGGACGGCCCAGGCTATGATCCGGTGCAAGTGACTGGGCAAATCGCTTCAGGTGCTAATATCGTAGCCTTTACCACTGGTCGTGGAAGTGTCTTCGGTTCAAAACCAGCTCCGACCATAAAACTAGCCTCAAACACACCAATGTATACGCACATGTCGGAAGATATGGATATCAATTGCGGCACAATTCTTGAAGGCACAGAAAGTGTCGAAGACTGTGGTCAGCGAATATTCGATTTACTGCTAGATGTTGCGAGCGGTCAGAGCTCAAAAAGCGAAGAACAGAATTTTGGAAATTTAGAGTTTGCACCTTGGATGATAGGCCCAGTCATTTGATTCGACCTCTATGTCTGCAGTGACAACTCGAATTTCACACATCTAAAGGATGCAATGTGTGCCAACAGGAGAATACATGACCCACGAACGACTGCGTACCGCTCTCACCGGCATCTCCGGCATTCTTGTCACCCCTTTTGATGATAAAAATACCGTCGAACCATCGAAACTGGAACCTATTGTCAATAAAGCAATCGATGCAGGTGTACATATTCTAGTAAGCAACGGTAATACCAGTGAGTTTTATGCGCTTACAACAGATGAAGCGCAGCAGATGGTTTCAATGACTGCAGAGATTATTAATCAGCGTATCCCAATGTTGGCAGGGATTGGACGTTCAGTCAAAGATGCATGCGCCCTTGCGAAAACATCCATGCAGGCAGGTGCAACTGGCCTAATGATACATCAACCGCCAGACCCTTTTGTCGCTCCGCGCGGTATCGTTGATTATATCCGACACATTCATGATGCAAGTGAAGGTTTACCTATCGTACTTTACCTGCGCGATGATGAAATTGGTATTGAGACCATTCAAGATATTTGCGATCTTGAAAATGTTGTTGGCGTGAAATGGGCTACGCCTAATCCTATCAAGTTAGCGCAAGCCATCCAAAACACAGACCCTAAGATTGTGTGGGTGGGTGGATTGGCAGAGACTTGGGCGCCGCCATTCTATGCAGTTGGTGCACGTGGTTTCACATCAGGGCTCATAAATATATGGCCGGAACATTCGGTCGCCATTCACCAAGCCCTTGAGCGGGATGACTATGTAAGTGCCAACATATTGATTCATCGTATGCAAGTTTTCGAAACCATTCGCGCTGAAGAACGAAACGGTACAAATGTTACCGGCGTAAAAGCAGCACTTACTTTGATTGGAAATGATTGTGGGCGAACCCGCGCTCCCGCTGCGTGGCCATTGACTGCCGAACAACAAGAGAAGCTCGAAAGTTTCATGCACAACGAACACCTGATGGATGCCATACCCTAGATAGAATCCGATCTACCTGTAGAGAGTTACGCCCTTAAATATATCACAGTTGTAATAATCGAGGAAACTTATGGACTTTAAATCGAGTATATTACAGAATTTGGAAAACGACAAAAACACCAAAAATCTAACATCATTTGATGAAATGACCGAGTGGATCTCCCGTAATATGGCACCATATGAAACAAGACCCGGTGCTGGATATACCGGTGAGTTGGAGGCAAAAACAACATTATTATCAAATGACGAATTTGATATCTGCCTTATGAAATGGAGCCAACCATCTGAGAGCGTAGTAATCGGAGGACGAGATAGTTTGCACTTTGTATTTTATTTTGACGGCCAGTCAGAAGTTATAGACCCTGTCTTGGGTAGAGTTGTAGGAAGGCCAAATCAGTTCCGAGTATTGTCTATGAATCCTGGTACGGAAATTTTAAGTAAATCAAAGAGAACGGTATTACAATTAGTAGTACCTTTTAGTGAAATCCAAAGACGGGCTCGTTCATATTTTGAATATGACGGTGCGCTTCCTCTTCAATTTTCCCCTCTTGTGGATACAGATACCTCTCACGGGAGAGCATTTCTGTCTCTTGTCCAATACTATTATTCACTGCTTACTTGTGATCAAAATATTTTCTCAAATCAGATGGTGGCAACAAGCAGTAAAGAACTTCTAATCTCCGCAATTATCGGACAACTGCCACATAATTATAGTAAGCTTTCTAATATTAGCACTACACAAAATTTGGCGCTTGCTGTTGTCGAACGCGCCGAGGAGTATATGCAAAATCATGCAGAACAAGCCATTAGTATCGAACACTTGGCTAAAGAAGTAGCATGCAGCGAAAGAACACTTCATGCCAGTTTTAAGAAAGTTCGCCTTTCAAGCCCCCTAAGAGTGTTGAGGAATATCAGGCTCGATTATGCAAAACAGGATCTTACGAACAGTACATCAAGTGTTACTGAGGCCGCATTTAAATGGGGGTTCAGTAATCTAGGTCGCTTTTCAAAGTTCTACGCTGAAAAGTTTGGTGAGAAGCCCTCTCAAACATTGCAAAAAAATTACACATGCATGCGAAAGTAGATAGTCTAAATTAGACAAAACAACGATGGTTTTGTGCTTGAAAGGCTTTCTTCTACGAAGCGATTAGGGTTAACCAGACAACTTTACGACATCATCAACAACCTAATGGATTATGTATTGTTTGAAGACTTTGTTTGCACATATGAAAGATCTGAATTGGGTATTTGGCATAAATTATCTTATGCGCAGTCTTGCGACATGTGAACTAATAAAACTAAGGAACTGAAGAATGCTAAACGGTAAACATTTGATCGCAGGCGAGTTCGTGGGCTCTGAAAAAACTTTTACAAATGAACCTGTTACAGGTGATGCAGATGTGTTTGCAGCAGGCTCTGTTGAACACATCAATAGCGCATGCATGGCGGCTGAAGAGGCTTTTTGGTCTTATGGATATTTAACACGTTCTGAGCGTGCGTATTTTCTACGTGAGATAGCAAAGGAAATTGATATACGTGGTGATTACATTACAGTAATTGGCCATAAGGAAACGGGTCTGCCAGAAGCGCGCTTGCAGGGAGAGCGTGGGCGCACGGTTGGGCAATTAAGATTATTCGCCGAGCATATTGAGAAGGGCGATTATCTGGATAAGCGTCATGATGAAGCGTTGCCTGATCGCACGCCATTACCGCGTCCTGATCTAAAGCTTATCCAACGGCCAATTGGACCTGTGGCCGTTTTTGGTGCATCAAACTTTCCGCTTGCGTTTTCGACAGCTGGTGGCGATGCCGCAGCGGCATTAGCTGCAGGATGCCCCGTTGTCGTCAAAGGTCATTCAGCTCATCCTGGCGTGTCTGATATTGTCGCTCAAGCCATAGCCGCTGCGATCAAAACATGTGATGTTCATCCAGGCGTCTTTAATCAAATTCAAGGTGGTAATCGCATTGTTGGGCAGGCACTCGTTCAGCATCCTCGGATTAGAGCTGTAGGCTTTACCGGATCATTGGTAGGTGGTCGTGTATTATTTGATTTATGTGCGGCGCGCGCTGAACCTATTCCTTTCTTCGGTGAGCTAGGCTCGGTTAATCCTATGTTTATTCTACCATCAGCTCTTTCTTCTCGTGGCACTGCAATTGCAAAAGGTTGGGCTGGTTCGCTAAGTATGGGTGTTGGTCAATTCTGCACCAATCCAGGTATCGCTATTGTGTTGGAAGGTTCAGATACCGATACTTTCACTCAATATACCGCAAATGCATTAGAATTAATCGATGCACAACCCATGCTTACATCGGGAATAGCAGATGCCTACCATGCAGGTCGAGATCGTATCGCAACCACTCACAATGTTCAAGAAGTCATGACGTCAACCTGCGATCAAAGGAATGCGACGCCTTATTTATATTCTGTCAAAGCATCAGATTGGCTAGCCAATGACACGCTTGGTGAGGAAGTATTTGGTCCTTTGGGAATGATTGTTATTGCCAAGAATACGACTGAGATGATTGATGTCGCAAAATCACTTGTTGGACAACTCACATGCACTATGCATATGGATGATAACGACGCAGATCTGGCCCGCATATTACTTCCTATTCTTGAACGTAAGGCTGGCCGTATCTTGGTCAATGACTTCCCTACGGGAGTGGAAGTGAGTGATGCCATGGTTCATGGCGGGCCATATCCTGCATCAACTAACTTCGGCGCGACCTCCGTCGGAACATTGTCCATCCGACGTTTTCTGCGACCGGTATGTTATCAGAATATACCAGACAACATGCTATCCGAAAAATTCGAATGAAATGTCGATCGGTTCGCTTGGAAGGTAGTGTCGCAAAATTTGTTGTAGAGTAAACATGGGCATAGCCAAGTTGTTCGGGCAAGGATGATCGTCTTGAGGTTATTGTGTGCCATCAGCGCCTATAGGGCAGATTGAGGATATTAGTGTTGTCACGTTAACTGCGCGGGCGGTGGAGGAGCACAAGCATCCGTACTAAAGCTGCACAGGCCGCTGCACTCCAAACGTCGAAGCTTCGAGCCTGTAGTATCGGATTGTTAGAGCTGAGCGGCGACCAGCTGGAACGGAGAAACAACTGCGAAATGCAGAGTGGATCGATACAAACCGCTGCAAACCTCCCGGCGAACGGTAACCCTGCATCGCTCTCTCCCGCTTTCGGAATGGTAAATGGTTGTTCTCGGCCCGATTGCTAAGGCCCTTATGAGACAGGTGTTCGACCCCGGGAGAAATCTCTCGTTTAGCTGCACCGTATGATCTCAACTTGTCAGTTATGATGCGCTTGGGAACCTGGCCGTGCTTCTTCATTGACCGTACAAATAGGTGTTTAGCCGTTTTAGTATTGCGTCGGCATTGGAGGATTTCATCCAAAACCATTCCATTCTGGTCAACAGCACGCCACAGCCAGAACTTGCGGCCTTTGATCGTCACAACAACCTCGTCAAGATGCCAGATATTATTGGGTTGGGGCTGCCCACGGCGTAAACCACGCGCGATCGCTGGCCCAAATTTCGCCACCCATCGGCGGATCGTTTCGTAGGACAAGTCAACACCACGCCCTAGGAACAATTCCTCTACCTTGCGAAAGCTGAGATTGAAACGGCAGCAGAGCCAGACGGTAGTGTCGCAAAGTTTACGTTCGGTTCATTTTGGTTTTATACTAAATCTTCAACCAAACAAACAACAGGTTGAGATTTTCATGATTAACTTTAAAGGCAACCAGTATCCCAAAGATGTCATCCTGTATGCGGTGTTTTTCTATGTCCGATACGCTGTTTCGTATCGCGATTTGGAAGAAATCATGGAGGAGCGTGGTGTTAAAGTTGATCGCACAACACTGAACAGATGGGTGGTTAAGTTTAGCCCATTGATTGCCTGTGAAGCTCAGCAACGCAAGACAGCAACCAGCAAATCGCGGCGAATGGACGAGACTTATATTAAGGTTAAAGGTAAGTGGACTTACTATTATCGTGCGGTCGATAAGAACGGCAAAACCCTTGATTTCATGCTGTCAGAGCAGCGGGATGCCAAAGCAGCTCGGCGTTTCTTCAAACAAGCCATTGATTCTATCGATGTGCCGGATAAGGTCGTTATCGACAAAAGCGGTGCCAATTTAGCAGGGTTGCTATGGACCAATGTGATGTTGAAATTCGAGAACGGAAGTAAGTTGGTCAAGATATTGCAGGTGAAATATCTCCTTCTCACGCATTTACAATGCGCTGTCAGGCAACGGAATAATATCGTAGAGCAGGATCATAGGTTTATCAAAAGACTGACAGGTACTGTCATGTTATCATGCGTTTGGGTGTCATACCTTGTTTCCTCAGTAATCGTCGCCACAAACGCTTTGCTGCTTTGGTGTTACGCCGCGATTGTACGATCTCATTGAGGACGGTTCCATCTTGATCAACTGCGCGCCAGAGCCAATATTTCTTGCCACGAATGCTGATAACAACCTCATCCAAGTACCAAATATCATTTGAACTGGTAGTGTCGCAAATTTTATAGTAGGGATAATTTTTCTCGGTTAACCTCTTTATATAATGATGTATTCTGACGGTTATTATAAAGATCGTATAGTAGATAATGGGATCCTCTAAGATGTACTCTTCGATTATATGTAAAACCAAGTTTTTTTAATATTGCTTGCGATGCAGTATTCTTAGGACGGACAATAGCTACGATTTTTTTGAGGGAGAGAATGTCGAACGCAGAATTTTTAACAATTTTTGCGGCTTCTGATGCTATTCCGCGACCAGCACTTGAACCTAAAAAGCAATAACCAAGTTCAAAATCTTTACCATCATAATCGCGTAAACCGCAACGGCCAACAAATTCAAGTTTTCCATTAGCTGTTTTCTCATAAACTATCCAAAACCCATGTCCTACGCGATCCCATTCATCTAGATAGTAGGCAAGCTTCTTATCAGATTCATGTCGAGACATTGGTTTGCCATTTAGAATAAGTTCTACTACTAGAGGGTCGGTATGCAGTTTAAAGAGAATTTCATTATCAGATTGTTTGAGTGGACGTAATAATAGTCGGTTTGATTCAAGTTGCATGCCATTTCCTTTCATTTCTAGATTTTGTTTGCATAGTTCGTGAATAAAATTTGATGAAATTTGTAATTGTGCTGGTTATGATCACGACCATTCCCAACAAAGCTAACCATCCAAAAGAGGTGCCCCAAAAAATTAGATCAAATATTGAGACAAATACAACTACTATTAGTTGAAATGGCGCGATAAAAAGATTTGACGTTCGAGAGATTGCGTATGTGAGTAATATCTGACTCAACCACCCGCTTATCCCTAGGCCAGCGAATATGAAATAATCTATAATTTGGGGTGAAACCCAAACGAACGGCAGAGTAGGTATTGTTAGAAGGGCGCCGGCGAGGTATAAAAAGAAAGTAATACTGCTTGGATTATGAGATCTTCCCAAATTATCCAAAATTAGCAATGAGGTACATGCGAAAATTGCAGATGATGTCGCATATGCTAAAAATTCAAATTCACTAAACGCCTGAGGCTGTATAATGAGCAATGCTCCGACATAGCTGATAATTCCCATCAGCATAGCAAAGCTTGCATCACCACTCCGACTTCCAGCTGCAGCAGTGACTATACTAGCCATTGGTATAAAGGCGAAATGAATTGCGGTTGCCGTCGCCAGTTCTAAACCTTGAAATGAAAGGAAAAGACACAGAAGGCTTGCTGATAAAAAAGTACCTCGCAAAAGCATCATCGCTATTTTAGGCTTAGCTACCTGTAAAATGTTCGTCAGCTTTTTACTCGTAACTAGTACTAGTGAAAGAGCAATTATATTGCGAAAGAAAAAAGATTGAGCAGGATTAATGTGATCTCCGAGAAATTTGAAGCCGATACTCGTCGCAGCAATAAACATAGTGGCTCCAATTAGGGAAAACGTAGCGAAACGTAAATCTGATTGAGAGTGTGTCATTTATGTAGACTTCATAGTTTAGAGTTTGGCTTGTGTGCTTTAAGGCCAGTGTGGTTAGTTTCTATCGAAGGATCTGGACCACACTGGTTTTTAAAGCCGGATTGCTAAGGACATGAAGCTCATTAGCGGAAGCTGCGTTGTAATTAGCAATTTAGCAAATTTATGCCGCTGAACTTATAGTGCATTGTTTTAGTTCGTTTAATTTATTTCCAATGCCTAAAATTTGCTCTGCCGTATGCGTTGCAGTAGGACATATACGCAGACCAGATTTTTCTTGAGCGACAGTTGGGAAGAAGATTGCGGAGGTATAATATCCAGCATCTATGAGCGCTCGGCCCGTTGCGATTGCTTTTTCGGTGCTACCTAATTGAACTGTCCGGATAGGTAATGTGTCATTGCGTTGCTCTGTGTTGACCATTGAATCGAAGAGTTGAATATTGGTCCTTAAAGCTTGCTGTAAATCAGGTAATTCTTGCGTATGATGTATTGCAGCTGATGCGAGACCAGCGCCGACTGCTGCCAGATTCAAAGAAGCTGAAAAAGCATGTGCAATCGAGAAGTCTCTAAATATCTGTTCTTGCTCTTGCGTACCTAGCATTAAGATTCCGCCGGATGCCCCAAAACCCTTACCGAGCGAAGCTGCGATGATGGTGTTGCTTCCTAGCTCACCGGCTATTTGAGAACGGGCGTATCCTTCTCCATTTTTTCCATATAACGAGATGCCATGGGCATCATCGATGTATAAAAATAATCCGTATTTATCTTGAAGTCGCAATAAATCAGCTATTGGTGCTGACCCACCCATAGAATATACACCGTCGCAAATATAAGCGACTTTTTCATTAATCTTACAGATATCCTCTAGCGCATTTAAATCATTGTGACCGATAGTATGAATCATCGTATCCTGGGCCACAACGGGTTTGTGAAAGGCTAACGTGGCATGGGCGAGGCGATCAAATACCATTGTTGGTTTTATTCCATCCGTAAGATGTCCTGATGCCAAGATGGGCAAAGCGCCCATGTTTGCTGCAAGTACTGTAGAATAGGCAGTAACTCGTGCCTGAAAGAGAGCGGAAAGCTCATCTTCTAAATCTCCTAATAAACTGAAATTTAAGCGTGTTCTTGCACAAGACCAGTGCACGGAGCCATATTGTTCAATGGCCTCAACGGCTCCTCTTGCGATAGAGGGATGGTTATCTAACCCAAGATAGGAACATCTGACAAAGTCGACTAAATTTTTATCGGGACCATTATCTTGTCTACAGAGTACCTCTCGATTTTTCATTGACTTGCCATATACGCCCATCAAACCTTCGTTGCGGGCGCGTTGAAAACTCGGGGTCGCTAAGTTTATTAACTTAGCAGTATTTCTGAACTTTTTTTGCTCATCTGTGGCTATTTGTTGATTGTGCGGCATGAGATCCTCGTTCGATATGAGTTAAAATCCACGGCATTGGAGCCCTAAGCCTTAAGTATGATGCTTAGTGAACCACCATGTCCTTGGAACAAATCTGAGGCGTGTTGAATTAAATATCTATACGGTATTTATTAAGTATTGTGGCTCCACATTTCTTTTGCAAAGTGAAGGATCATTTTTTATTTGGAGTTTGAGCTTCTTTTAATATTTGTTTTTGTTGAATAAATGACGGTGAACGCAGCAGAAATACCATTAACAGTAGGTAACGCTATCTGTCGTTTTTCTAGTCTTGATATGTGTTCAACTACCTCCGCCATTTATTCAACCCAAAATTATTCTGGATCAGCGGGATTTATGATCTCATTAATATCGTGAATTTTGAGCCATTGCGTAGGGTAATGCTATAGGTTGTTTTTCTAATTCTAATACATGTCTGACGATGTTGTTTGATAAACAATCACCAATCACTGGCGTACTAATCGATAAAAATTTGGCAATAATTTCACTTTTTCCAAACTGAGGTCCGTCTGGATGCCCTGTAGGGAATTCTGAACAATCCTGAAGCGTTCTGCCATCGTTTACGGTCGCCGTTAGTTTTACGGGAAGAGTTCCTAGCTCGAAAAACTTCTTATCGGCACCATCCAAACTGGTCATTCTAATTTTTTTTATTGTTTTTTTAAGCGCAGCTGAACCAAGATCTTCTTCCTGAAGGCCAAGCGCTGAAGATTTGTTGTGAAGCTCAAGTGCCACTAAGTAAGGAGTTCTAAAAAGTGCATCCACCGTTGTTTCTGGCCAATCACCATCAAGATCACGTACAAATTCACTTACAGTCTCAATCTTCAGTTCCAGCAGATTCTCATTTGTCAGACATTCATTTTCCATCAAAGTACGTATGCAATCAATCGCTGTATGGCTCCAACGACATCCGCTATACGCCTTAAACCCGATATCCATCACATAAGATTTATCATCGTAGGGTTGTGTGAATATGTCTTCATCAAATTTATCTGATCCCATCATGGCCCAATAGCCATTTGGCCCATCGAATATTGTTTGGTTGCCGTCAAAACCTGCATTAACTAACTCAACCGCAGTGATCCCAGCCTTGCACGCCCATCCGTAATTATTCTTGAGCCAATTCATGGGCCTAGAATGAAACTTTCTTAGGAAAGGGAGGGGAGCATGAAGCGCAGTCATCCCAAAGGCTGAAGCCATTTTGCTCGCTGAAAAATCGTATAGTTTGGAAGCTCCGACTGAAGAACCGAAAACTTGCCAAGATGCATATCCTTTGACTATCTCGTCACGTTCAACAGATGCCTGCGCAGCAACACCCAATCGCATACTCATTTCGTATGCGGCAACGCAGGCAGTGATAATGTCCTGACCGTTTGATCCAAGTTTTTGCGCAACCGCCAATACGGCTGGGATAATTGAGGAACCGGGATGGCCAAACCGGATGAAGGAGTCATCTAGACTTAACATACAGGCTGAATGAGCATTGGCATGAGCCGCATTTTCTGCTGTCATATTTCTTCCCCCAAATGCTGTGCTAGTGCCGCCGGGGTCTATCGTGTTAAGGTATTTTCTAAGCCTCAAGGCTTCGTTGAATGTTGATCCACCAATGGCGCAGCCAATATTATCGAGAATTAGTAACTTGGTTTTATCGATAATCTCCGATGTTAAGTGAGCGAACTTTAGTTCTTGTGCCATTTTGGCGGCAGAATATGTGTAATTCATCCCTTAGAATCCGGTATGGCCTCATCATTTAGCTAAATATGCGAACTTCAAAATCAGGTGAAACCGTTTGTTGTTCAGGCCAAAATTTTGAAGTTTTATAAGGTAGAATACTAGGGGCATAATAGCTGACACCTGGTGTTCGCACAACGACTGGCACTGCGATGTCTGCAAAATTTAGTTTAAAGTGATATCCTGATTTTGCGACAATGAAATCAAGTCTTGAGAGATTAATGCCTTGACTAGTGAACACTGCAGGATCGTGACATAACGCTGGTTTACTTGTGAGAACCAATTGAATTCTATCATCAATTAGTAAGACGGCTGTTTCTCCTAGTGAACTCTTCTCGCCTCCATAAAAAGGCCCGCGAATTGTAAAATCACCGTTGCTCAAGGCTATTACAGAAGCAGAAATTTCATGAGACGATAAACCTGGAGAGAGTTTTCCACCAACTTGAATATTGATTTGGTTCCCTACTCCTGCCTCCTTCGCAATATTAACGGCATCGGGATCAGTTATGCTGATAGCGCCAGTTAATGTGTCGCTTCTTGAGAGGACTTCTTTCAATATGACGGTGCTATCTCCGGGCGCACCAGCTAAGACCCGGTCCCCCATATCAGCTAAGACCAATGGCAGATCGCACTCTTTAGTTGCGACTTGGTTGAGGGCTTCTTTTATGTCAGGTAAATCATCAACAAACTCTTGGCGGGAGCTCCAGAATTTTTGTGCTATTTCTGTTATGCCTTTTGTGTTTGTCGGAAGCTCGTCATATGTGGCCAAAACAGCTTGGCCCGTATCAATGTCGTCTACATAGGGAAACATGTTAAATATAGAGATATCCAGGATTTGTTTGTTGTTAGGTTGTAGATGTCTTGCTGTTTTGTGTATGTCATATAACGGTCCAGAAGTAGTTTCTGCATTGCCAGGCAGCACCATAGGGACCTTGATCATGCACATTGTGGGCAATATATCGCCGTTAATGGTTGCATAAAGCAAATCAGCGACTTTAATGCCACATTCAACAACATCGGAATGAGGATTCTCTTTACATGCAACACAAATATCTACGCTGCTGATCATTGCGTTAGTCAGATGCGCATGGAGGTCAAGCCCAATGCCGATTTTGATATTTCCCCCGACTTTTTCTCGTAACCTACTGAGTAATTCGCCTTCAGCATCTGGCAGTTCAGTTGTTCCCATCGCTCCATGGAACTCTATTGCGATTGCATTCGGGCACAGTCGGTCTACATCTTTAGATATACGTGTCCAAATGGTTTCGAAAAATTCATGATCTACCAGTCCGCCTGGCGCACCTACTAATGAAAACCCTGGTAAAACTTCGCAATCCTTGGATTTCAACCCACCTATAATGCCGCCAAGAGTAGAGCCCGCTTGCAATGCATTTTGTAACATCTCTTCACCCTCACAAAAAGCGAAGTCTGTGCCTTTAGTAATGCATGGATTAAATGTATTAGACTCGTGCCAAATACGATAGACCATGATTTTGTTTAATTTACTGCCCATTTCGTTTTTCCCCTCCAGCTTTTACGAAACTAACTTTGATTGTGTAATCAATATCTTTCAATTTCGCATTTTGCAAGTTGATATATCATAGATGATATTGTATAAATTAGATTAGTAAGGTGTATGGGGGCTATTCGCCTTGAGGATTTGCTGACAATGTTCAGCAATTAACTAATTCCGGGAGGGGAATTGGAATGATGGAATTTATTTTATTGGCGCTTGCCGATATATTTACGCTTGATCATTTACTCTTGCTGTTTGCGGGCGTGGGTGTCGGCATGATCTTGGGTGCAATACCGGGTCTTTCAGCAACGATGGGAATTGCATTGATTATTCCATTTACACTCTCGATGGGGCCTGTTCCCGCACTTCTTATGATGATGGGTGCATATAAAGGGGGAATATATGGGGGGTCTGTCGCTGCGATTCTGCTGAAGGCTCCAGGTACATCAGCGGCTTCAGCAACTGTAGCCGATGGCTATGCGCTTGCCAAACAGGGCAAGGGTCTTAAAGCTCTTAAAGTGTCATTGGTAGCTTCGGTCATTGGAGATACATTCAGCGACATCGTGCTAATACTTGTCGCCGCTCAATTGGCCAAAGTTGCTCTACAATTTGGTGCTGTTGAATATACGATCATAGCTATTCTGGCGTTAACCATTATCGGATCGGCGTCCGGAAAATCATTGATGAAAGGTATTTTTGCGGCATCTGCGGGTTTAGCTGTCTCATTGGTAGGGTTAGATCCAACAAGTGGATTACCACGACTTACATTCGGTGTTATCGAATTTTATGGGGGAATTCACTTACTCCCTATGTTGATCGGTTTACTAATTATTTCTGAACTAGTTGTTCAAATTGAACAAAGTAAAAATTTGTCCGCGCCACATTTACCAAATGCGTCAACATCAGATGACAGCCGTATAACCAAGGCGGATGCCAAGCTTATGGTACGTCCTGTTGTGGGAGGCTCTATTATTGGTACCGTTATAGGTATTATTCCGGGGCTTGGGCCAACCTTAGGGGCATTCCTTGGTTATGATAACGCATGGCGGTTTGCAAAAAAACCAAAGTTATTTGGCAAAGGGTCAGTTGAGGGTATAGCAGGCGCGGAATCAGGGAATAATGCCGTCAGCGGAGCTAACCTTATTCCTTTGTTGGGGCTGGGTATCCCCGGAGATACTGAGGCGGCAATATTGGTGGGCGCGTTTCTCATTCACGGTCTGACACCGGGCCCTCTCATTTTTCAGGAAGCGCCTGATGTCGTGTATGGCATTTATGTTGGGTTGCTTCTCGCCAATGTTGCTTTGCTAGTGATAGGTTGGAGTTTGATACCAGTATTTGTAAGAGCTGCTAAAATTAGGGTAGGTTTGTTGTTCCCTGTGGTGCTTCTTATGTCGCTCGTGGGTGCATATTCTTTCCAGCAGAGTGTGTTTGATGTAGGTTTGGCACTTGTCTTTGCTGTCATAGGATATCTGATGGCTAAGTTAGAAATACCAAAAACTAGTTTTTTGATAGGCTTTATCTTGGCGGCTTTACTTGAGGATAACTTCCGTCGATCTCTTCAATTGTCAGACGGCGCTTATTCTACGTTCCTCTCCAGTAATCTTGGTAATGTACTTTGGTTGATTTCAATAGCATCTGTTGCGACGGTTTTCATCAAATTACGCAATAGTAAGAAGGTGACCCGAAGGGAAGTTCATGGAGAAAAAAATGCTTAAAAATATAGATAGAACAAAAAATATTATTAGTTCGACTGTCCTACTGCTTTTAGGAATTTACATTGTAACTATTGTGTTTCCTGATCAAATTCCAGATGGGTTGGAGGGGGATTCCGCTTCTGACGACTATCCGCGAGGCATAATGTATGTGTGGATATTATCTTCTATAGCATGGTTAATAATTGCCTTTACGGGAGAGATGGACTCGCCTGATTCTGATACGGAAATAGCTGCTTGGTTTAATAAAAAAGGTCTTGTTGCAATTGGTATTATTGGTTTGGGATATTTGATTTTTGCAACTGTTGGGTTTTTGGCAGCAAGCTTTTTCTTAATTGTTTCACTCTCCTACGTATGTGGGGAGCGGGGGTGTGTACCTTGGATACTTGGAGCAATTTGCCCTTTATGTATCTACTTTTTTCTTGATTTTGTTTTGGATGTCACACTGCCAACATTTTTCCAGTTTTGATCAGAAAATTATGCCGCTGTGACTACTAATAATTTTACATACCCTTCACAAGGAGCACTGATTGAAAGGCTTTGCCTTTCATCTAATTCATAAAGCTGCCGCCGTTGACATCAATTGTGGTGCCTGTGAGAAAGCTAGAATGCTGACTAGCCAGAAACAATGCGGTATTAGTAATATCTGATGGGATGCCAAGACGATTAACAGGAATTCTGCTGAGATATTCTTGGTTCACGCTGGGTGCCATTGTGTTGATCATGGGAGTTATAATTCGCCCAGGTGCAATACAGTTGGCCGTTATTCCAAATTTGCCAACCTCGCTGGCAAGTTGCCTTGTAAAGCCTATTAAGCCTGCTTTGGATGCGGCGTAAGGAGAACCTGCTACAGTGGACATTGTTCGTCCCGCAACAGATGACATGTTTATAATACGTCCCCACTTTGCAATTTTCATTTGAGGTAAAACTAATTTTGAAGTTAAAAATGGTGCTGTCAAGTTGACAGATAGCACATTATTCCAAACGTCTAGAGATAATTCATCAATAGGCAATGATTTACCATTAATTTTGGGCGATATTCCTGCATTATTGATAAGAATATCAACTTTTTCAACATCACGCCAAATTTTTTCAAATAGTGCATAGATCTCTCCTGGACAACTTAGGTTTGCTTCAAAATTTGAGATCTTTTCGGAGGGCGCACCTGTTGCTGGAAATGCAGATGCACCAGCTGAAGCACTGCCGTGGTCGACCGTTACCAGGTATGCGCCAGCTTGCTGAAAGGCTTTGACAAGGTTTCGTCCAAGGCCGCCCCAAGCTCCCGTAATCATAACAACCCTTCCGCAAAAATTAGATTTGTAATCTCTGTCTTCCAATTGAACGCCCCCCGTTGCAAGGTTTTTGTTATGGGTCATCATCAGTTTAGGTATTGGGCAATAAAATCTGTGAAGCATGCTGATGGTGGCTTGCTCTCTCCCTTGTTTTGATATATCAAAGATTATACATCAAAACAAGGGAGGATGTTATGAAGTCAAGAATAATGGCCGCTATCGTTGCTGCAACTATTTTTTCACTACCTGCAAAATCTGATACTTTTCCGGAAAAAGAAATTACCGTTATAGTAAACTATGGTGCTGGTGGTGGCACTGATCTATCCACACGTGCTTTAGCTGCTGCCATGGAGGAAAGTTTGGGACAGTCCACTAAGGTTGTTAACCGTAGTGGTGGGTCCGGTACTGTAGGGCCGACATTCGTAGCTTTTACCGAGCCAGATGGTTATACGATTGGTGTTACAAGTTTCTCGCCTCTTGCGGTAACTCCACATATGAGGGATGTTCCTTATAACGTTGATTCATTTCGGTATTTAGGCGGCTATGTACGATACACTTACGGTATTGCTGTGTCTGCTGATTCACCTTATCAATCGATTCAGGATATCGTTGATGCGGGAAAGAATGGCGTTGAAATCAAGTATGCCGGTGCAAGCTCAATTGGGGCAGTTGCAATGAGCCGATTAGGAGATGTCGCGGGTATTAAGTTTAAGCTAATTCGTTATAAATCCGGCAAGGAAACAACAACGGCAGTACTTAGTGACCAAGTTGACATTATGATCGGCAATGTGAGTGATATCGTGCCATTTGTAGAAGCAGGGCAACTAAGAGCCTTGGCATCTGCCAGTAATGTACGTCTACCAGGTTTGCCTGATATTAGTACATTAAAAGAATTGGGATTTGATACAGCAACGGAAAGCTATGCAGGTCTTGGAGTTCCAGCAAAAACCGGTGATTCAGAGGTGGCCGCATTGGAAGCTGCTATGAAAGCGGCTTTTGATGACGCTGAATTCCAAGCAACATTGGAAAAAATCGGTTTGGAGCCGGCATACTTCTCCGGTGCGGATTATCAAAAGCTAGTTCATGAAGGTTATTCAGAAATGGGTGATGACCTCGCTAATTTGGGAATGGCCAAATAATTTAGTCTACATAATCGGTTCGTGGAATTTAGATGACCCCGTCTTGTCCGGGGTCATTTTGTTGACTATCAACAGACACTTTTAATTATGTTGGGTGATATGTTATGTTTTACCTTGCATCGGTCCGTGGTATCTGTGAAAAATGAATGAATAAATTCAGATATAGACAGATGATTGATGAGCATTAAGGGATTAGCACCAGTACCTCGGCATAAAACGCTTGCCGAAGATACTTATGATAGATTGCGGTCTGCAATTATGACCGGAGCAGTAAGACCGGGGGAAAAAATTTCGGCGCGTTCTGTCGCTGATTCTGCTCAGGTTAGTTTCACCCCTGCCAGAGAGGCAATTGGTCGTCTGATCTCCGAAGGGGCATTAGAGTTGGTAGGGCCAAAAACTATCATAGTCCCGCAACTTTCACTCCAGTCGTTATCTGAAATCTATAAAATCCGGATTAACGTTGAAGTTATGGCTGCAGAAATTGCGACCCCTAATATGACCCGCAGCTTGATTTTTAAACTCGAAGAAACGCAGGATGAACTTGAAACGCTTCGCAAGCTCGATAGTTATCAAGCCTCACTTGAGCTAAATGAACAGTTTCATTTTTTAATTTATAAAGCTTGTAACATGCCGCGGTTGATTGCGATTATTGAAAGCTTGTGGCTTCAAGTAGGCCCCAGTTTTAACTTCCTTCTAACGCCCGATTCACTTCCAGAAGATCCGATTGGATATCATAGAACAATGATTGAGGGATTGAAGAACAACAACCCTAAACAAGTAAGTGATGCGATTTGCGCAGATCTTGAGTTTGGATTTCAGCGACTTAAAGATCTTATTCAATCTATGGAATAAAGGTATTTTAGGTGAGTTGGGAAATTATATCTTTTTCAGTTGATATATCAAATATTATATTGTAAATTCTATTTGAGTAGATTGCACGTTTGGAGATATGTCATGCAACTGACTGACGACAATTTAACACTTATAGAGCCCGCAAATGAAGATGTCGGAAAGGTTTCAAAACGATCAGAGAATAAACTTTCTATCGATGAATCTGACAAATTGTACTGTCGTGCGCAGCATGTGTTACCCGGTGGAACCACGAGAGTAACCGTTAAACGAACGCCCATCCCAATCTATATGGAACGCGGTGAAGGCGCCTACATGTTTGATGTTGATGGAAACAAATATCTCGATTTTGTGAGTAACTATACAGTTCTAATTCATGGGCACGCATTTCCGCCTGTTTCCGATGCTATCAAGGCTCAGCTGGAGCATGGAAGTTGTTATGCTAATCCGACAGTGACGGAAATTGAGTTAGCGGAGCTAATGGTTGAACGTGTTCCTGCTGTTGAGAAAATTCGCTTTACAAACTCAGGAACAGAAGCCGTCATGTTTGCAATTAAAGCGGCGCGGGCTTTCACTGGCCGTAGTAAAATAGCAAAGTTAGAAGGAGCTTACCACGGAGCCTATGACTGGGCTGAGGTAAGTGAGGCGAGTACGCCAAATAATTGGGGCGGTCATCGACCAGCATCAACTCCATTCTACCAAGGTGTGCCGGATTCAGTTCTCGATGAAACAGTCGTATTGCCATTTAATGACATTGATACATCGTTGGAACTTATTTTGGAAAATGCTGATGAGCTGGCATGTATTCTAATTGACGTGATGCCTAGTCGCGCGGGTTTAATAAGTCTCGATCCTGAATACTTGAAAATGTTAAACGATGTTGCGAGGGCCAACAATATTGTGTTGATTTCAGATGAAGTGTTGAATTTTCGTCTCGGATATGAAGGCATTTCCGCAGCTTTTTCCTTTCGCCCTGATCTAATCACCTTTGGTAAAATTATTGGAGGTGGATTACCGATTGGCGCTGTAGGTGGATCCCTTCAGGTGATGTCAGTTTTTGACTCCTCAAAGGGCCGACCATTGGTCCCCCACGGAGGAACATTTGCAGCCAATCCGTTATCTATGGTGGCAGGATTAGCCTCAATGAAACATTTAACACGAGAGTCATTTGAGCATTTGACCGCTCTTGGCGATAGGATTCGTTCCGGAATTCAGGATATTGCGCTGCGCCTTAATTTAACTTTATGCACCAGCGGTGAAGGATCGATGTTCCGGTATCATTTGTTACCGTCTCCACCAAAAACAAGCCGCGAAGCTTTTGCACCTCCGTTAGCAGAAAATCTTCATAATGAAATAAGCCAACGTATGCTTATTTATGGAATTGTGCTTCCGTCGGATACTTCAGGATGCTGCTCAACTGCCATGACATTTAATAACATAGAAAATTTACTGGAGCGTTTTGAACAAGTGCTTCGTGAAATTCCCGATTTTTCAAATCGCCTGTCTGCCTCTCTGGCAGAGAGAATGAACATACAAAGGTAATAGGTATGGCAAATAAAGCCATTGAAAATAACATAATCGTAACGGGTGGAACAACTGGAATTGGGCTGGCGATTGTTCTGCGGTTACTCCAAGATGAATACAATGTTGGTTTTTTTGGCAGTTCAGAAGAGCGGGTCAAAGCAGCTGTTAAAACAGCGCAAAATCATGGATTTTCGGAAGATGTTTTTCTTGCACGACGGGTGGATTTGAGGGCCCATGAGCAAATCGGATCCTTCGTTAAAGAATTTAACAACCAGTTTGGGCCTGTTGGTGGATTGGTGAATAGTGCAGGAATTTCACCAAAGTTAGATGGAAAACGCATACCATTGCATGAAACATCGATAGAAAATTGGCAGGATGTTTTCGATGTAAATCTAATATCGGCGCTCATATGTCTACAGCATGTTTTGCCTTCAATGATGGAGAAAAAATTCGGCCGCATCGTTATGATTGGCTCTGTCGCCTCCAGAGCTCTTCCTCGATTTGCCGGATGTGCCTATGTCGCTTCAAAGGCTGGCCTAGGTGGTTTGGCTCGATCGGTTGCATCAGAATATGCAGTTTTTGGAATTACAGCAAATACGGTTGCTCCAGGAAACATCGCGACAGAAATGACAGGGGGAATAAACTCTCCTCAAAATCTTGCTGCTGCTATGAATATTCCAGCAGGTCGTATTGGTGAGCCAGAAGATCTTGCTGGCATAGTTGCATTCCTTTGCTCAAAAGAAGCCAGATTCATAAATGGCGCAACTATTGATGTAACCGGCGCCGAGTACATCAGCCCCTAATAAAAGATAGCCGTAAAAACGGATGATGCCTTCTTAAAGTATTAACTTTGAATAGCTCTCAGAGAGCCAAGAAATATGGATATAAGATGACGAAAACACGAACCATGACTGTTGCGAAACGTTTAGCTGAATTATTAAAGATATATGGTGTCACCGAGATGTTTAGCCAAAGCCTCCCCAGTGCTTTGGTTCTTGCATCTGAAGATGCTGGTATTCGGCAAATTACCTATCGCACAGAAAACGCTGCCGGCACGATGGCAGATGCATATTCTCGTATATCTGGAAAATTAGGTGTTGTTTGTGCGCAAAACGGGCCAGCAGCAACACTTTTTGTGCCGCCCCTAGCGGAAGCTATGAAAGTGAGTGTACCTGTTTTAGCATTGGTTCAAGAGGTCCCACGCAACCAAACTGATAAGAACGCATTTCAAGAAATTGACCACATCACATTGTTCGCTTCTTGTACAAAATGGGCTCGTATTGTAAATGATTCCAATCGAATTGATGATTATTTACGGCAAGCCATAACAGCTGCAACCACGGGTCGACCTGGCCCTGTAGCGTTAATGCTGCCAGCAGATGTATTGTTGGAGGAAGTTGAATTTTCGGATACAGGTGATGTGTACGGTTTAGGATATTGGCCTTTGGATCGTTCTTCAGCGGACCCCGCGAATGTTAGAACAGCTGCTAATCTCTTGGCAAATGCGAAAAACCCTGTTGTTATTGCTGGTGGTGGCGTACATAGCGCCGGAGCTTGTGTCGAGCTAGCCCAACTTCAAGATATTGGCGCTCTTCCCGTTGGAACCACCATGATGGGGAAGGGGTGCGTTGATGACGAGCACCCACTCTCGATGGGTCTGATCGGTAACATCATGGGTTCAAAATCAACAGGCAAACATTTAAAGCATCTGATCGATACAGCAGATGTTATCCTGTTGGTCGGCACACGGACCAATCAGAATGGAACAGATAGTTGGTCACTTTATCCCAAAACAGCGAAGATTATCCATATTGATGTGGACGGTTGCGAAATCGGTAGGAATTATCCGGCATTACGTCTCATTGGTGATGCAAAACTAACACTTTCGAACCTCATTGAAGAATTTAAAATAATTGACCTGCAAGCACGTGTGAGTGCGAAAATGAAACTCATCAGGGATATTGCAGCCGCACGCGAGAAACAAAGCGCTGAAGCAGCCCCCGCTTGCGATAATAATGAGACGCCTATACGACCTGAACGAATTCTCGCGGAAGTAAAAAATATTCTAACAGAGGATATGACTATCGTAGCTGATGCAAGCTATTCCTCTGTTTGGGTTAATTCCTACCTGCCTTCTCTTAAGTCGGGGATGCGGTTTATAACGCCACGTGGTCTTGCCGGCCTTGGTTGGGGTTTTCCTATGGCATTAGGCGCCAAATTGGCTGACCCAATGAAAACTGTGATTTGTTTTGCTGGTGACGGAGGATTTGGGCATGTTTGGTCAGAGTTAGAAACGGCAGTTCGTGAGAAAATTTCAGTTGTAATGATTGTTCTAAATAATGGAACTTTAGGATATCAAAAAGATGCCGAAGATGTGAAATTCGGGCGCCATACAGGAGCTTGTTATTTTAACCCTGTTGATCATGCGCAAATTGCGAAGGCTTGTGGTTGCGAGGCTTATACAGTTTTAGAGCCGGAGGACTTGCCTAAAATACTTAAAAAGGCAATTCAATCAGATGGTCCTGTTCTCTTAGATATCATCACAGATCCTGCTGCCTATCCACCATTAACGATGATGGAAAATACATTAGAAGATGTGAGACGGACAAAGGGTTCCTGAATTGTGAAGTCCATTTAGGAATAGTTTCGGCCGTTCTAATGATCGTAATTAATGAAATGTCTTTTCGAAATGCGAATAAGTGAGATAAAAATGACTGAATACTTTAAATCCCAGTGTTTTGTGAAGGATACTTGGGTTGGAGACGGAATTATTGCTGTTACTAACCCTGCAACAGGTAAAGAACTAGCAAAAGTTCCAAATTTTGGTTTTGAGGAAACGAATGAAGCTATAGGTGTTGCGAAAGCCGCTTTAGGATCATGGTCAAAAACACTCGCCAAAGAACGGTCTATAATATTGCGACGCTGGTATGATTTGCTCGTTGAACATGCAGATGAGCTCGCGCATATTTTAACCTCTGAACAAGGCAAGCCTTTAGCGGAGGCTAAAGGCGAGATCCTTTATGCAGCTTCTTTTATCGAGTTTTATGGTGAGGAGGCAAAGCGTATAAATGGTGAGACAATACCGTCCCATATCAAAGACGGGCGTATCATCGTTGCGCGTCAGCCTGTGGGTGTTGTTGCTGCTATTACACCATGGAATTTTCCAGCCGCTATGATCACACGGAAAGTTGGGCCTGCTTTAGCAGCTGGTTGCACATGTGTTGTTAAACCTGCCATGGAAACGCCGCTAACAGCTTTTGCTCTAGCAAAACTGGGTCAAGATGCAGGTCTGCCTGCAGGCGTATTGAATGTGATCACTGGTGATGCAAAGCAAATTGGCAAGGCCCTTTGCGATAGTCCAGATGTTCGAGCACTGACATTCACCGGATCCACACCTGTCGGTAAACTACTCATGCAGCAATGCGCATCAACTGTGAAGAAGCTTGGTCTGGAACTTGGGGGTAATGCACCCTTTATTGTCTTTGACGATGCCGATCTGGATGCTGCCGTCATTGGCGCAATGGCATCTAAGTTCCGCAATGCCGGACAAACATGTGTTTGTGCCAATCGCATTTATGTTCACGATGCTGTCTATGATGCTTTTGCTGAAAAACTTGCAGTTGCTGTGCGTGATTTAAAGGTTGGTAATGGTCAAGATGGCGCAACAACACAAGGTCCTTTGATCTCAGAAGGCGCTGTACAAAAGGTGGAAGAGCATATTACAGATGCAGTCTCTAAAGGTGCCTTGATCGTTGAAGGCGGACAGCGGCATGAAATGGGACAAACGTTCTTTCAACCAACTGTGTTACGCGATGTGACCCAATCTATGGCTATTGCAAAAGAAGAGACATTTGGTCCAGTAGCACCACTTTTTCGATTTAAAACTGATGATGAAGTTATTGCCATGGCAAATGATACGGAATTTGGCTTGGCAGCTTACTTCTATTCCCGTGATGTTGGGCGCGTTTGGAACGTGGCTGAGCAGCTTGAATATGGAATGGTTGCCGTAAATAGTGGCATGCTTTCAACCGAAGTAGCTCCATTTGGGGGTGTTAAAGAATCTGGCATAGGTCGCGAGGGATCATCACACGGAATGGATGAATTTACCGAACTCAAATACATGCTTATGGCTGGGTTATAAGTCAAGAAGCACCAAGACTCTCGATAGCAATTTGGGCTCGGTGGTATTCTTTTTAGTGTTACTACTGAGCCTATTTTTTCAGTTATCTTATGTTTATGCACAGTGATCTATTTTATTGCCTCGCCAAAAGGCACTATGGCGATGATACATAAATAACATTTCAATTTTGGTCTATTCTTAAAATGATAGGTAATTCGTTGCTACTATAGCTTGATTTAGATCAGGACCATCGTAGTGTAATAATACGTGTGCAAAAATACACAATACAGCCATATGCCTGACATATTCCACGGGCTAATTTATTTTAGTTAAGGCCCATCAAGTCCAATTGGATAGTAAGCACGGTTAAATATTATGGCATTTTCTCATACTACGTCGTCAATTTTTGAACGCTGCATTCAAAGTAGCAAAAATTCTGATCTTGTCTATGGATTAACTGAAATGTGTAATTTTTTCGGTTGGTCAAATGCTACATTTTTTGGTTCTGGTATTACCAGAAATAAACCTAATGATAATGTAGTAATTACAACCTATCCGAATGATTGGATCAGTCGATATTCCGATAAGAACTACAAATATATAGACCCTATTGTATTAGAGGGTTCTCGATCATTGTTACCTTTGGATTGGTCTGAAGTGACTGAGAGCAGCCCTGAACTTATGACGTTTTTTGGTGAAGCTGAAGAGATGGGTGTAGGAAAATCAGGGCTAACGGTATCGGTGCGAGGATTGCGTGGTGATAGTTCCTTATTTTCAGTCAATTCAGCAGAACAAGGACACAAGTGGCAACAGCAAAAAAATGAAATTCTATCTGATTTGACTTATTGGGCGCATCTCTTCCACAATATTGTTCTGAAACAGAAAAATTCACAGTGCCAAAATAAACAAATACGATTAACCCGACGGGAGCAGGATGTATTGAGGTGGGCAGCAAAAGGGAAAACAGCTTGGGAAACAGCAAAAATTCTAAATCTGTCAGATAAAACGATATCCTTCTACATATCGAATGCAAATATTAAACTGGGCGTTGCCACGAAGACGCAAGCTGTCGCCCGTGCCATTTCCGAAAGATTATTGGTCATGTAACAATCTCTTATCAGGGTTATTGCAAACATTTTGCATGAATTAGTATAGAGATACTTATCGAATTAAAAACAGTCAATACTACAAAAAGTTCGTTCCTTGCATTGGCGTTTATTGTTGGAAACGTTGCTGGAATAGTTGATTTTGTTTCTTATAAAACTCTATTGAAACGACAGTCCCTAGATAAGATGCGTAACTAGGCGACAATTTGTTCCTTGGATTCCGCGATATTTTCAGATGCAATAGGAAAAATATTTTCTGAAACTTCAAATAATCCGCATACCGTTTTTAGATTGTTGTCATAGGAAACGACTGGCCCAAGGCGGCTAAATGAACAACCAGATCGTTTCAGAATTCGTTCAACAAATATGTCATAGACGGATATAATACTCTTGATACCTTCCTCATGTGCTGATTGGAAAAGGCCCGAAAGGAGTTGTCTTGTTACTATGTTAATTCCATCTGGTCCAAACTGCCGAGATGCTTCTGTGTCCACGCAAAATCGTGAACTTTCCCAAATGAGTGGATGTCTGATGATAACAGCTTCACCCATAACTTCAGGAAATGTATCTGCTAGCATATGGGGACCAGTCGTTGGGAGTAAGCGCAACGACGCTAATAATTGCCCGGCGTTATCTGCAACGCAAATGTATAAGGGATTTAACTTATCAAATCGATCAATTTCCATACCATTCGAAACATCAACCCGCCAGCCGCGCCGTTGAGAAAACTGTCTAGCTCTTAGAGTATACATCTGATTAAAAATATGGGAGGTGGGTTGTATGTCATTTGCGTATGAAATTATCAACATTTTTATCTCCATCAGTTTGGTAAATCAAAAAGATGCATGATATTCATACTCATTACACTACCCAAAAAACGCTGTATTGACAGGTTTGTCCAATGACTATCGGAAGTAGTGTTGCAAAGTTTGCGGTCAGTTCATTTTGATTTTGTAATCGAGCTTTGATTCATCGTCTATTCAAATTGAAATTCTTACTGCTCGACTTTAGAGGAAGCCAGTACCTTAAAGACGTCATCCTATATGCAGTATTCTTCTATGCCTGTTATTCTGTTTCCTATCGAGACCTAGAAGAAATCATGGATGATGACTGGCAGAGTCGCAAACGCCAATTCGGTATAACCAGCAAATCTGCATTCCAACAATTTGCTACGCTCGCCGGATAATTGTGTGTCGCTTGGCACTTAATTGTAAGAATGCGGCAGTTTATGTTTGTATTGGCAGTTAATTTAAGAATTTATAGTCAAAGATTCTCAAATTAACTGCATCTGACGCGGACAGTCCAATCCGAGATCTGATGAGATTAAATGTTCGGTTGCTCCGATAAATCGGTTCATGTTTTCCCCAAATGTGTGGCTCTGAAGCATCCGCAGTATTTCGGGACCGGCGCTATCGGCAGTGTCCTACAGGTTGGAGCTAAATATATACTGTCGTTGATGAAAGTTCTATCCCCACTGGTCAGACGAGATCCGTTGACAATGAGGTAGTTTACGGATTAGTGCGAAATGTCACCCTAAGGGCTGGTATGCGGACAAAGCGACTCTCTGCACATTATCATTGTCATATAGCTATTTCATAAATCAGCGCTGAATTTCGTCACGACGCAAAGTAAGAATTTCTGCACCACTTTTTGTGACTGCTATTGTATGCTCAAACTGTGCGGAGAGTCGTCCATCTTTAGTGGTAACCGTCCAACCATCAGCTTCAAGCAAAGTTCTGCGTGTTCCTTGATTAATCATCGGCTCGATAGTGAAGACCATACCTTCATATAATTTTGCACCAGTTCCCCGCCGTCCAAAGTTTAACACTTGCGGGTCTTCGTGCATTTCACGACCGATACCATGTCCGCAATACTCCCGCACCACCGAACACCCGTTCTTTTTGGCGTATCGTTCGATTGCAAACCCAATATCTCCTACATTTGCGTCAGGTCGCACTTGTTTTATTCCTTCCCACATTGCGCCATGGGCAATCCGCACAATACGCCTTGCGGCAGGTGAAGCATTTCCGACGACATATGTCTTGCTGGAATCAGTTATGAATCCATTCTTTTCAAGAGTGATATCGAGGTTAATTATATCACCGTCTTGAACTATATCCTGTGCACTCGGCACACCGTGACAGATGACGTGATTTATTGAGCTATTAAGAACGTATTCAAAATCATACTGACCTTTGCTTGCAGGACGGGAAGCAAGGTCAACCGTGATGAAACGCTCAACAAGGTTGTTAATTTCTAACGTAGAAACGCCGATGAAGTCTTGTTCGTCCAGCATTTCAAAAACGGACGCAAGCAATTTTCCTGATACGCGCATGAGTTCTAATTCATCAGGCATTTTCACCACGCTAGGCAACCCCTGTCACATCAAGATGCACGTTCGCAGTTTCCATTTGCATTCTTACAATATCATTAAATGATGCCGTCGGATTGGCTTCTGCAATCATGCCACATTTCATCCAAAACTCTGCTTGTGCATTGATAGAACGGCACATGACCGTGCTCACTCGGCGGATTTCCTCGTGTAATTCGTCGCTTATTTTGACAATACCCATAATGTTTCCTCGAAATTGATTGGCATACGAAACATATACGATTCGTATCGTAAATACAATTTGACAGAAAGGGACTTTGCCTTAACAGCCCACCTCTTTTTGCACGGTATCTTGGAAATATGAATTCAAGCACTCAACCGTCACAAATAATGAATGAAATATTCAAAGGCACTTCCGCTAAGGGCTCAGAGCCGACCTTGGCTGTTTCTCAAACGCAGGTTTGTGGAATAGAGTAAAATGGCTCTCTGGGGCAAGAAACGTGTGTCTCTACTCATATCTTATTGAAAATACCACAAACGGTTCTTCAATTTGGGTTGACAAAATCCTTATGGTGTCATTTCGCACTAATCCGTAAACTACCCCACAATTCAAGGTTTGACTTCCGAACAGAACGTGCGGTTATGGATAATGAAACAATCGATCACAATTTATGTCTTTCAAACGAAAACCAATCAATAAGAAAAGTAGGACGCTTACGTTCCAAATTGTCTGGACTTCAAATGGACATTCGAACAACCGAACCCGGACTCTAAGTATATGATGGATTTAAGCTTGATGTGACCCCAACTGGCTTTGATGGAAGATCTTATTCAAAGCATTCTGGCATTTGTCTTGAACCACAGGGTTGGCCGGATGCAGTAAATCATAAAGATTTTCCGAACACTATTTTGAAACCTGGTAGTGAATATTATCAACACACCCAATACGCTTCCTCTAAATCGGCAAATTGAATAGGCTCTGATGGGATGGACGTTCCTAGATTGCCACTGACGTGGTATAATGGGTTTGTTTCATCATAATCAGGAGATTTCTTATGAGCAGTGTTTGTATGATTGGCATAGTTGAACAATCTGGACCCGCAATGTTGAAGATGCTTCAAGGGCATGTGCTTGGAGAAACAGGAATAGATTTGTAATGGCCACTGACCACCTGATCGCTCCGATATTCGATTGGGGCAACCGCAACAATTGCAGCTCATACGGAAATAGCAAGCCATCGAGTCTCAAATTTAAATGCCATATAACTCCAATTAAGCCACAATCTTACAATTAAGTACTAAGTGACACCGAGTTTTTCTTGCTCGCATATTTTACCAAATTTCCGATCAATAAAATCAAAGTTGATCAGATTTTCGTAAGGATATTAGAGCGACGCTCGGAAAACGAAACTATCACTTCCCTTATAGAATTTGCCAAAAATGAGCATACCACAGCTTATTTAAAAAAAGCTGTTTGACTTGTTTATGACTGCTTGTGTGCAGTTTTTCAGACACCGCATTGTTGATGTTGCATAGATTTCTTTTCTTCATGGCCGTGTTTGAAAAGCGCCAATGGAGGAAATCGTAGGATTTTTGGGGAGAGTTTTCAACTTATATTGACTATGGGGATATCAGAAATTGGGGTTGGTTTGAGTGGTACCGTAAAGTTAATCATGATAATCTCAATCTGAATAGACGTTGAACTAAAGTTCTATTACAAAATCAAAAAGAACCGAGGGTAAACTTTACCCCGCAACAAACTTTGCGACACTACCTTTTGTTGGTACATAGTTTAATTTTTGACCATGTTTTCAACTAATTTCACCCAATAAGACACGCCCAGTGATATTATACTATCGTCGAAATCAAAACCTGAATTGTGTAGTTCTGGGCCAGGGCCTTGACCCAGAAAGATTATGGCCCCTGGGCGCACGTTTAACATAAATGCAAAATCTTCTCCACCCATGCTGGCAGGATGCTTCCTATTTACATTGTCAGCGCCCACTAACTCCGTCGCAATGTCTGCTGAATATTTAGCTTGTTCTGCATGATTGCTCATAACGGGATATAGTTGTTGATGTTCGATCTCTATTTCGCAACCGTGAGCTTGCGCAACAGAACTCGCAATTTTTTTGATTTGCCGTTCTGCTAAGTCGCGAATTCCTTCTGACAGAGTTCGCACACTGCCGGTGAGGATCGCCTCGGCGGGAATTATATTTGTCGTTTGCCCAGCGTGAAAGGTTGTTACCGAAACTACAAAAGGCTCCATTGGATCAGCACTTCGAGAAACGATAGATTGTAGGCTTGTCACTATATCAGATGCCGCAATAACAGGATCTAGGCATGTATGGGGTTTGGCGACATGTCCGCCACGACCAATCACTCGAATGGAAAAGGTATCGATTGCAGCGAGTGCTGCGCCATAACAAATTGCGAATGTGCCTTTTTTCGGACTTGGATAAACATGAAGTCCAAAAACTTGCTCAATGGCGAACCGTTCCATTAGCCCATCATCCACCATTTCTTTGCCGCCGCCGCCGCCTTCTTCGGCCGGTTGGAAAATCAGAACGACTTGCCCGGAAAAGTTCCTAGTTTCAGCCAGATAACGTGCAGCGCCGAGTAACATCGTAGTATGCCCGTCATGACCGCAAGCATGCATTAGTCCTGCTTTCTTCGAAGAATAGGGCAGGTTTGTTGTTTCTTGGATTGGCAAGGCATCCATATCCGCTCGCAAACCAATCACGGGGCCACCCTTTCTGCCGTTGATGACACCGACCACGCCGGCGCGCCCAATACCTGTAATAACCTTATCGACGCCGTATTCATTTAGTTTTTGTTCAACCAAGCTAGCTGTCGAGTGCACATCAAACAGAAGTTCAGGGTTAGCGTGAATCTGCTGTCGAATTGCAATCAAGCCATCTTCATAGCTTAGAACGCGGGAGGAAATATTCATGCGGCAACTCCAAATTTGCGTATGAACCACGGCCGGCTGTATTTAAATATCACGGTGTTCTCAGATATCTGTTTTATACAAGTTGACGGTCTTGGCAGCCCGTTGAACGACCTCAAACATCCATCCAAATGATGCGGTTGAGATATTTACTGAGCAGATTGAGCCCGAACAATTAACCGCTTCATGCTTTCGACATAACTGCTTGGTAAATCAAGTTCAGCCAGACCTTTCAGAATCGGGCGTACATAGTCATCACTAGGTGCTATCATCCGTGTCAAACCTGGAATTTCATACGTCACAGACTTTACTTCATTCCCGTTTACATCGGTTAAAGTTATGGATTTTTTTGCCCACATGTCATCTGACACCGCCGCTCCATCGAGCTTGTCCATATCTTCCTTGCTGAGTTCATATTGTATCCCATATATGATTTCATCCGGTGCTACGTCCAGTGTACACCCGCTCACACCATCACGCTCACACGCACCAAAGCCCATGCGATAACCCCTCAATGTCATGATCCCTACCGGTTTAGCGGAGGGGGCATATTTTTGCATTGCTTCAACATCTAGAAGTGTTCCATACGCAAAGTAGTTCATTATTTATCCTTTTGTTTCATCTAATTTCATGGATTTCCACGTATGAATGCTCATAGAGATAGGTATGTGGAGCCACCGCTAAACTGTTGTTGGCGGTTCAAGCAAAATCCTTGATGGTTTGAGATAGATCCGACCAGCTTTCGGGCGTGGCGGCCTGAATACGAATATCTGCAATATCATCGATTCGATGACACGCTGACCGATGACCATTGGAAATTTCCCGCATCTTGGGGATGGTATCCTGGCAAATTTCCTGGGAAAATGGACATCTTGGCGCAAACCGGCATCCTTTCGGCAGGTTTACCAAATCTGGCGGCGTACCTGGAATTGCGATGGGTTCTACATCACTGTCCAGATTGGGAAGTGAATTTTTAAGACCTAACGTATATGGGTGGAAAGGTGCATTGACGACCTGTGCGGTTGGTCCCTCTTCGACAATAACTCCACCATACATAACAGCAATTCGGTCGCAATTTTCGATAACCAAAGCCAAATCATGGGTAACAAGTAAAATCGAAAATCCGAATTTATTCTGCAACTCACGGATACGACGAAAAATTTGATCCTGCACAATAACATCTAGCGAGGTAGTTGGTTCATCTGCCAATACGACCGATGGGTTTAACACCAGTGCCATAGCAATGATTGCTCGTTGTCGCATACCACCAGAAAATTGGTGTGGAAATTCGCGAAATCGCTCGGGATCAACACCCACTAACTCGAACAATTCCTTAATTCGCTTGATGGCCTCACGCCGAGGAATTTTTTCATGAGCGTTGATGGCATCAATGATCTGATCGCCTATGCGATGCACAGGATCCAGTGCGTTGAGCGCGCTTTGGGTGATCATCGACATGTCTTTCCACCGCCTTTGGCGGCGACGCTCGGGCGTGGCGGCAATCATGTCTTCGCCGTCCAGTCGAACAGCACCAGAAACAACTTCAGCGTTGTTGGGTAGCACACCCATAACCGATTTAAGAAAAGTACTTTTGCCACAGCCAGATTCGCCAACCAAACCTAGGTTTTCACCAGCATCCAACTTTAAGCTGACATGCTCCAGTGCCGCAGCGGGGCCACGATTTGTACGATAACGAACTGAAAGATCAGTAACTGATAGACGTGAAGTACTCATTTTCTTAGTGCCTCCGTAGCCGTGGGTTGACCGCTTCTTCATAAGCACGGCCGATGAAATAGACCGAGCTCACTAGGATCATGATTGCTGCTCCCGGTGGGATTACCCACCAAGGTGCGCGATACATCATTTGACTAGCGAAAGCCTGATAAATTACCGATCCCCAGCTGACGACATCGGGATCGCTGTACCCCAAGAATCCAATGCTAGCCTCAGTGATGATTGCCCATGCCAGAGCAAATGCGATATTTACCAGCGCTAGTGGTAGAATATTGGGCGCAATTTCGCGATAGATAATAGTCCAATCACTAGCTCCTGACACGCGTGCGGCAGCGATAAAAGGCATTTCTTTGAGTGACAGCACCTGTGCCCGGATCACTCGGGCAGTTGACCGCCACATGACCAGCGTCATAGCGAAAATGATCGTCCAGATACTACGCCCTGATATAGATAGAACGACAATGATGAAGGGTAGGAAAGGCAACCCGAGAAAAACATCTGTGATGCGCATTAGAATTGCATCGATTTTGCCGCCAAAGTACCCGGAGATTAATCCGATATTTACACCGACAACAACTACACCGAGCGCTGTCAGAACACCAACCAGAATAGCGGCGCGCGCGCCCCACAGAATTTGACTAAATACATCTCTGCCAAGCGCAGTTGTACCGAGCAAATGCTCTAAGTTGGGTTTAGATAATCGAACCAACTTGCCTGCTTCATCGTAAGTGCGCTCCATAGGGTCGAAAGGAGCTAGCAAGGGTCCAAATATAGCCAATAAAACACAAGTGGAGAAGACCCAGAATGCTATTTTGCCAGACCAAGTTTGGTTAACTGTACGCCAAAAATGTCGCGCAAGGGCAAGTGGTCCGCTCTCAAGCTGTGAGTTGTTGTTCTGATTATCGTCGTCCACTTGTATTGGCAAATTAGTCATAAACAATCCTCGGATCCAGAAGCCCATAAAGAAGATCTGCAGCAAATGTGCCCAGTACTGTAAGAACAGCGATTAAGAAAAAGGCTGCTTGAACCACAGGGTAATCGGAGGTTTCAACGCCTTGGATCATCAATAACCCTAATCCCGGCCAAGAAAATACTGTCTCGATTACCACCGAACCAGCGACCGCCCAACCCAAGATCATCGGGATCGTGGTAGCCACTGGCAGCATCGAATTGCGTGCAGCGTGATGGAACAGAATACGACGTTCCTTTAGTCCCTTCATGCGGGCGAGCTCTATGAAATCTTCGCCAATTGTACCCAACATGCTCGAGCGCATCAAAAGTAATGGAAAGCAGATTTGATAGGCGGTATTAACTAGGAAAGGTAATGCTAGGTGATGAAGAAAATCTTTAGACCAATACATTGCTAGTGTGGGATCTGGAAATGTCCCAGGGGTGACTATATGCCCGGATGGAAACCAGTCCAGATGTAAAGAGAAGACCAAAATAGCCAGCATCGCAACCCAAAACACCGGTGCGGACTGGAATGCGGTGGCAATGAACACAACTGCAAACTCGATCTTACCACCACGTCGCCATGCCATTACAGCGCCAATAATCATGCCCAATCCATAGGCTGCAATCATAGACGGCAGAATTAACATGATCGTGTTCATCAACCGACCCTCTATCAATTCAGCGACAGAACGGTTTGTTCTGAATGAAACTCCAAAATCAAACTGCGCATAATTTTTAAGATAAATCAGGAACTGCTGGTGCAGCGGTTTATCGAGGCCAAATTGCTCCATCATTGCCGCTTGTGCCTTGGGATAAAGCGCGTCGCTGATAATTGTTGCTGTTGGATCACCTGGCATCAAACGGAATAGGAAGAACATCAACACAAGCATCGCAATAAGCGTGAGAAACATGTGAAATAGGCGGGTGAGTAGATACTTGCCCATACTCAATTTCCTCCTTCACTATTGACTAGATGGCAGGCGACTTGCGATCCGGTGACATTTACTAAAGCTGGAGATTCGGTTTTGCAGACATCAATTGCCACCTTACAGCGATCATGAAACAGGCACCCGACTTGAGGTTTAATTGCGTCAGGCAACACACCTTTAATGTCCGCTGCCTGTCGATTTGCGCCAGGCACATGGCTCGGGATCGATGCGATTAACGCCTTTGTATAGGGGTGACGTGGTTCTCGTAAGATTTTTTTGACAGGTCCCATTTCGACGATTTTGCCCAAATACATGATTGCGACATCATCACAAATCGTTGGCACAGTAGCCAGATCATGAGTTATATAAACAAGAGACAGATTGCGTTCACGAACCAACTGCCGCAACAGGCGAATGATGTCCCATTTGATCGATACATCGAGCATTGAGATTGGTTCATCTGCTACAAGAAATCGTGGATTTAGGATAATCGCACGGGCTATGCATAAACGTTGCCGTTGACCGCCACTTAGAAGATGAGGATGTTTGTTTAAATATAATTCTGGTGGGTTCAACCCGACCTGTTCCATCGCCTTCAAGACGGCGGTTCGGATTTTGGCGTCGTCCTTTTCGCCTTGATAAACCAGAGGTCGCGATACAATTTGAAATACGTCATGACTGGGATTAATTGAACCGTATGGGTCCTGAAATACCATTTGCATCTGGCGGTGAAAGGCAAGACGATCGCGAATGCGCATTTCCCCTAGATCGTCTTGGTCGATACTAATACTGCCGGCGGTGGGGCTCTCTAATCCGACAAGCATTTTGGCTGTCGTAGACTTACCACACCCACTTTCGCCAACAATACCAAGAACTTTGCCAGCATCTACTTGAAAACTAATGTCATCCACTGCGCGGACCACCTTGTGGCGGCCCGCGGAGAATAGGGACCTCAACCCGGTCACCACCGGATAATGTCTGACTAGATTGGTTGCTTCAATCATCGCTGGGCGACCTGTCTTAAGTTACGGTTAAGGCTTGTTGAGTTCACGGTTTATTTAGCTGGGAAATGAAGACGTCCGTCATCATCCCAAGTAAAGCCTGCGTCTTTGAGCATTGATCTTGCTAGATCAAGATCAAATACAGGTGGTACAAGTTTTGGGTTGTGCCAGTAAGCATTGACCGGAACGATCGAACTGCCCGAAGTCGCTGCAAGTCCACCAAAAATGTCATTGATGATCGCATCATATGGTACAGCATGAGCTAGAGCGAGACGTAGGTCTTTGTTCCAGAAAACTGGCCCTGTGGTCTTGTAACGAACTGAATTGTAGCCATTAGACTTCGCTTCATAAAGCTTGATGTTATCCAATCCACGGTATTCATCGATTGTAATTGGAACAACGGGTTGAAAAGACGCATCGATCTCACCTTTGCGCAGTGATTGCATCACCACTTCCGCAGAGCCATAAATAATGCTCAGAATATCCGATTGAGGTTTGCCAAAATGATCCTTACGCGCGGTCAAATACATTTCTTGACCTTCTTTGCGGTATTTCACCGAGTAAGCACCACTACCAATTGGCTGATCATTAGCAAAATCCTGAGGCTTTGCGATACCCAGATCTTCAACCAATGTACCCCATACATGCTCGGGAAGAATATACACCTGTCCTAATGTATTCATCACGAAAGGCGCATAAGGCTGGTTCAACTTGAAGCGCAACGTATTTCCGTCAACGACAGTAACCGTTTCGACCTTTTCAAGGTATTTAGTGAAATATGCAGATTCCCACTTCTTCATATATTCAAAGGTGAATTTCACATCTTCTGGGGTCACCGCCTCACCATCTGAAAATGTATGGCCAGTGCGCATTTTCACATCAACCGTTAAATCATCGACGACGTCGATCGATTCAGCAAGCCACATTCGAGGAGAACCATCGGGTGCCAACACAACCAGTTGATCATATAGAAGAGCTAAATTCGTCAAGTCCTCATTGGTGCTGGCGACAAGCGGATTGAGTGTTGTGTAGTCGACTGTCCAGCCGACGCGTACAGCGCCACCATGTTTGGACTTCATCCGCATGACATTTGCGTTAGCGCGAATGCCTTCAGGCGAAGCTTCGAAGCCATCGATCTCCATGTTGTCGCTGTTAATAGCATGCGTGCTAATCGCATAGGTTACGATTGCTTCGGGCGGATCATTATAAAGTTCTTCCTGAAGTGCATAGATAACTTCACGGCGCTTTTCAGCATCGTAAATCCCCAACTGCTGTCGGCCCAGTTCATCAACCTTGGGATTGCTATACTCGCCTACATTCCAATTACCCGGGGCAGAGTTTGCGGAATTAAACTGGGAATTGGTAAAAAAATCTGGCTCAAGCCGAAGCGGGTTTCCTGATAAAGATGACAGAACTGCATCAAATTTGTGTTCTTTAAACCAAAGTGACAACATTGGATTTGGGAATGCCACGGGCATCAAGTCGACCTTTAGCCCAAGTTTTTCCCACTGTTCTGCCACATAATTTGAGGTCTCAGCGTAGTGAGAGTATTTGGCTGCCGGCCAGGTCAAAAAATCGACCTCAGGCACTATATCACCTTGCTGAGCCATGGCACTAACTGGCATCGCTAGCAGCACAGTGGCAATTCTTAAATTCCAAAACATCATATATTCTCCCTGATATGATAAACAGAATAAGTTCTGTTTAAGTAGCTTCCCCTACACAAGCATGATTTAATTAGTGATTGTTATTCTGTGCGTATTAGAACTTAGGGGGTGTCCATCCCTTATTTTTTGTAGTAAATCATCGATATCTTATCGTTGTAAAATGAAATATCTACTTAGTATTCAGTCCAAAATGGAATGAATACGGAATTTGAGTGATGCAATGAGACGAACATTACCACCAACCAGTTCGCTGGCATGTTTCGAATCTACAGTCCGATTAGGCAGTGTTACCTTGGCTGCAGAGGAGTTGGGCCTCACCCAAAGTGCGGTAAGTAAGCGCCTATCTGGCCTTGAAGAATTGTTGGGTCGCAAGCTGTTTACACGTGAGCAACGCCAGCTTATTCCGGCACCAGCGGCGCGAGAATACGCCAAAGAAGTTAGTGAAATTATTAATCGACTTGAAATTTCTACCGCTCGATTGATTTCGCATGGACGACAGGGAGGTGTATTAACGGTCGCTATTTTGCCAACGTTCGGCGCGCGGTGGCTGGTTCCAAGGTTGAATGAATTCTTATCTGAAAATCCATTAATAGAGATCAACTTGATTTCTAAAATTAGCCCATTTGATTTTGAAAATGAGATTACTGATGTTGCTATTCATTTTGGTTTGCCACAGTGGGATAAAGCACATTGCGAATATCTAATGGATGAAGCGGTGGTTGCGGTTTGCGAACCTTCCTTGCTCAAAATGGGTAAAACAGTGATGGATACAGATGAGATCAAGTCACACACCCTAATTCAACATACCACGCGTCCCAATCTTTGGAACGATTGGTTGAAGAATTGCGGTAGTAGACCAACAGGTGCGACTGTCGGACCGCGGTTTGAATTCTATTCGCATGTTATTGAAGCCGCACTAGCTGGAATAGGTGTGGCGGTCTTACCAGAATTCTTAATCAAAAAGGAGCTTGATCGGGGCATGCTGACACTGGCCCATGAATATCGCCTTGTGTGTAAAGAGCGATATTATGCCGTCTATCCCGCAAAGAATTCTCATAATTCAAATGTCGTTGAATTTGTTAACTGGCTCAAAGAGAAATGTGAAGAACAGGCGGAACTTTTTCATCGAATTACAAACTCAGGGCGGTGAGAAGTTGGCTTAGGATGAGTTTTATTCACCTATTGATGAATAACCAATGTTTGCCAATTGCTAACAACAATTGATCTAATAGAATTGGAGAGGTTTGTTATTTGTATCCTAATTGGATAGCTATGAAACCAAAGAAATGCTGGTAAAGAAGTTTGCCCAGCAAACATGGCGGTTTCAAGTTTGTAAATAAACCCGAAAATTTGTGAATACATTTTGTCAAACCCCAGAGTTTTGTTTTTCGTCACAAGGTTCGAAGGAAAATTTATGTCGCCCATGCTGATGGTTTTTTTGAATTGACCTGCTTAAGGAAATGTAGGGGTAAGCGAACGCGGGGCACTGAAGCAGGATATTAGTATGACCGATCAAACTATATCTCGATCTGAACATTCTTCTCCTTGGGTGGGAATTGGCTGGATGCTGTTGACAGGAGGTTTGTTTGTTTGCGTCATCGGAATCGTGCGCTATGTAGGCTCGGATATCCCAGCCCCTCAAGCCGCATTTATCCGCTACTTTATTGGGCTTGGGTTAATGTTGCCATTCCTGAAGCGTATCTTTGAAGGTAAATTAAACTGGCGAACAGTAGCACTTTATGGTTTGCGTGGGTTTGCAAATGCGCTTGGTGTGGTGTTGTGGTTTTATGCTATGGCGAATATTCCAATCGCTGAGGTGACGGCCATCGGTTATACTGTGCCGATTTTTGTCACCCTTGGAGCTGTGATTTTTTTTGGAGAGGCAATGGCAACGCGTCAAATTCTTGCGCTGGTTGTCGCATTTATCGGGGTTCTGTTTATCTTGCGGCCTGGATTTCAGGACATCAATCATGGGCAATTGGCACAGTTGCTAGCAGCTCCTGCTTTTGCGGTAAGTTATCTTGTGGCAAAGCAATTGAGCGTTACGGAAAATGCTATCACCATTGTATGGATGCTGACAATTTTTGTTACAATCTTCTTGGCACCCTTTGCATGGGCGGTTTGGGTTACTCCTTCATTGAGTGATGTATTTTGGCTAGGTTTAGTCGCGGTGTTCGCCACTCTGGGGCATGTTACAATGACAAAGGCGTTGGGCGCTGCGCCGCTGATAGTCACACAGCCGGTGACATTTTTACAGTTGGTCTGGGCCACGCTTCTTGGGTCACTAGCTTTTGGTGAAGCCATGAATATCTGGGTACTGTTGGGTGGTGGTTTGATTGTAGCTGCGGTGAGTTTTATCAGTTATCGGGAATGGGTAATGTCGCGTTAAGTGATGAACCACTGCCAAGTACGTTGCTGGCACTGTAAAGTTAACAAAGCGTCCATCAAAATTTGCGATTAGAGGGCATGACCCAATCTTCTAACTACTAGCTCTATCACTGTCACCGTTTTCCACCTGATGTTATAGCTCAAGCAGTTTGGCTGTATTTCCGGTTTCCGTTAAACCTCCGCATGGTAGAGGATCTTCTGGCGCAGTGGGGGATTGTCGTCTCACATCAAACAATCCGTAAATAGGCTGAGAAATTTGGTAGCCAGTTTGCTAGCCGTATCCGAATGCAGACTGCAGGAAGGCTCAGAGGGTACTGTCATGTTAATTTGAGTGGTTTGAACAAGGCATCAACTTCTCGAATTTTAAGCGGTCAACTCGTCGGAGTATTCGCACCAAAGACTATGTGCGTCTGATCTAGCTTGACGGTATGAATTAGAGGAAAGGGTGTGGCGGCGTGGACGAAAGAGACAGGCTATTTGATCGTGGGCTGCTAAAAACATTTGAGCTTGCCTTGGCGATTTGAAACGACCGAATATCTTTTCACGCCTCCTGGTTTGTCTGTGTGAAACCTCGGCTTTGTTATTCAGGCCTTTGTGTTGGCGGTGTTCGACGCCCGGGATCAGTTGGCGTTTTGCTGCCCCATGGCTGCCTAATTCATCAGTGATGAGAACGCGAGGTTCACCATATTGTTTGACCAATTTACGCATGAAACGTATTGCCGCTCTGGTATTCCGGCACGATTGGACAAGGATATCCAGAATATCGCCATTAGCGTCAATAGCTCTCCAGAGCTGGCCCTTGATTACAATCACGACTTCGTCCAGATGCCACTTGTCATTCGGTATCGGACGATCACGTCGGATCGACCTTGCATACTGCTGCCCGAACTTTGCGACCCATGATCGAATAGTTTCATAAGAAACTGCAACACCTCGTTCCGCCAACAGGTCTTCCACATCGCGCAGGCTCATGTTGAACCTAAAGTATGCCCAAACGGAGTAGCTGACAACCGATCTAGGAAAGCGATGGCCTTTCAATGACGGAAATTTGGGGTGGTTTTTCATCAGGATGCGCTAAACTGCGATGAAACCATCGTCAACATGACAGTAACCAGAAAACATAAGGTATGGTGAAAACTATATAGGTCCGAGCGAGCACTGGATAGGGTCAAATCGATAAGCGATGAAATCTATCAACTAGGGATCGGCTAGTACTAATCGAGAAAAGGAGCCAGTGGCTCCTTTTTTGTTTTTAAATTCTTCAATTTGAGATCAGTTATTATGTGGTTTGTTATGTCTGTCAAAGTGACGGCTACTTAATGTATTAAAAGCTGCCATAACTCACATTAAAAGATTGTTCTATTTTGTGTATGTTTCCGGATGCCCTTGCGTGATTTTTCAGCACTGGTAATCATTCTCCGTTGGCGCCGGGAAACGTCCAATGGAGGAAATCGCGGGAATTTTGGTTTGGATTTTCCGCTTGTTTTATCTATGG
>NZ_JBFNGQ010000008.1:0-204086 GCF_040784015.1 Lentilitoribacter sp. EG35 | reverse complement strand
TGATTTTCGTTTCTGCGCTTCAGATGCGATCATCTGTGAGTATTTTATCACCCATCTATTTAGTGTCGCATGATCAACTTCCAAATCACGATAAGAAACAGCATATCGAACATAAAAATATACCGCACATAAAATCACATCTTTGGGATAGTGGCTGCCTTTGAAATTGATCATGAAGTCATCTTTGCCAGATAGAATTGATGACAGATCAAATACGTTCGAAAGATTGACAATGGTTATATAATGCTAAACTTTGCGACAGAACCCTTACTTATTGAATTGTTTTGCACACTGACTCAACCAATTCCAAAAAAATCGCGCAAACCCCGAATAGACATAAAGATCATATACTGGTTCATCAGTCACTTGATGAAGTAAAACGCCACATCCCGCCATTTGAGTTTGTGCGCAAAACCCTGCACCAGTGACGGATGGGTGTAAATCAAGTCTACATCCGCGCGAAAGCAGTGTACGAGCATCAAGTCCTGTGATGCGAAAGCATACTCGGCTGTCAGATTGTTCTGACACATAACCAATGCCTTGCACTTGATCTGACAATTCATCTCCAAATTTGGGACCACTTTTTGATTGTGATGATAAAATCCATTGATTTGGTGCAACCGGAAGAGCGGTGAAGTCGCCTTTGATATCAGCCGACCCAGACTGAGTAGCAAAGCCCACCTTTTTCATAAGTTGTTTTTCATTACTCTTTTTAGCAAATAATTGCACCAAAGCCGAAACAGGACGAACAGCAATGTTCACGCTGGCTGTAGTGCCTTTTATCCCAAGAGTTTTGATATCGCCAAGTGAGTGTGCGGGTTTTAACTCAGACATGAAGACGCTCTCCCTTCTGATCAAAGAAATGTGGCGAGCAGATCTCAATCATTACTGCCTCGTCATAAAGTGGACTTACGGCATAAAGCTGTTGCCCCTCATGCTCTTCAAGTCCACCCTTTAGATAAGCTAACCCTATCCAGCACCCAACAGCGGGGCTATCGGCAACAGATGTTACCCAGCCAAGATCGGTTTCAGAATTTGAATTATTTTTATCAACAACAAGATGCGCTCCACCGCGCAGACGAGCATTAGTATCTTTAATTTTTACGCCAACTAATGTTGCTCGATCGTCGGAGATCATGCCTTCGCGCCCAGCCATTTTTTGACCAATAAACGCCTTTTTTGTAGACATCATCTTACCTAAGCCCATATCCGCAGCAGTCGTGCGGCCATCAAGCTCATTACCAGCAACATGGCCTTTTTCAATCCGCATCACGCCGAGTGCTTCGCTACCATATGCAATCAAACCATGTTTTTGACCCGCTTCCCAGATGGTATTCCACATATTCTCACCAGATGACCATGGTACGTTAATTTCAAAAGCCAGTTCGCCGGAAAAACTAATACGGAAAACACGAGCCTTGGTTCCAAGCCAATCAAATGTGCAAACGCCCATGAATGGAACCGCTTCATTGGTGATATTAATCCCATCACCAAAAGCATCGGCCAGAATTTTTCGCGCGTTCGGTCCAGCAACTGCGACACCACACCATTGTTCAGTGGCTGAGCAGAAATATACATCAAGATCAGGCCATAAGACTTGTGAAGCATGTTCCATATGAGCAAGAACCCGAGCAGCATTGGCTGTTGTGGTTGTCATGAAATAGTGATCATCGGCCAGGCGTGATGTAGTTCCGTCATCAAAAACGTAACCGTCTTCACGCAACATCAGACCATAGCGCGCTTTACCTGGTGCAAGCATTTTCCAGCCATTGATGTAAAGGCGGTTTAGAAACTCGCCTGCATCATCGCCAAAAATATCAATTTTACCCAGAGATGACACATCGCAAATGCCAGCTGTTTCGCGCACCTGTTTAGATTCGCGATAGATTGCTTCCATCACACCTTCACCGGGTTTTGGATAGTATTGCGGGCGCAACCATTGCCCAGTTTCGATAAATACGGCACCAAGTTTTACTGCACACTCGTGCATAGCTGTGCGACGTATTGGTTGAAATTCTTTGCCGCGTTCATGCCCTGCAAAAGCACCTATTGCTACAGGTGAATAGGGTGGGCGAAAACGTGTTGTGCCAACTTTTTCAATAGGCACGCCACGTGCTTCTGCAAGAATTGCAAGGCCATTTACGTTTGAAGTTTTCCCCTGATCGGTCGCCATGCCCAGCGTTGTGTAACGCTTCGTGTGCTCCACAGAGATGAAACCTTCTTGCGCCGCGAGCGTGATATCTTGAGCGGTCACATCATTTTGAAAATCAACAAAGGCTTTGCCATTCCCTGGGCAACGCCGTAGTTCATCTATTGTGTATTTAGATATCTTATCTGTTTTGGGTGCCGCTATTTTTTTGGCTTTAAGGCCTGCTGATTTGGCGGCATCTGCGCCTGCTTTATGTCCTTCATTTAGGCAATTAAACAATCCAAATGCGCCATTACCAGCACCTGCAGATCGCTCTGCTCTTAAAGGTGTGGAGGGAACAAAGCTCTGTATGTCTGATCTCCATTTGGGGATAGCACCTGTCTGGCTAGCAAGATGCACGTCTGCGGAAAATCCACCAGATACAGCCACGCAATCGCAACCAACTTTCTCAAGGAAATTACCTCTTAGAGATTGAATCGAAAGTGCATTTACAGATAATCTGCCATGAGCTTTTTGCGGCAGAGCAGAGGTTAAGACCCGAACACCCTTTTTGATGATTTTCTCAGCTGCCGCGCTATGCGATGACCTGGCATCAACAACAACGGAAACGACCGCACCTGCATCAAGGGCTGCCTCTGCAGTTTCGTATCCAGAATCATTGTTGGTTGCGATGACGAGCTGCTTGCCCGGTAGAACGCCAAAATTATCGACAAAAGATCTAACTGAACTGGATAGCATTATGCCCGGACGATCATTATTATCAAATATCATCGGTCGCTCTTGGGAACCGCAAGCAATTACTACTTCTTTCGCTCTGATTGTCCAAAGGCGCTGGCGAGGCAAATGTGCCGATGGAGTCTCAATATGATCTGTTACACGTTCTAGCGCTGCCATGAGATTATGATCGTAATAACCAAACAACACAGTACGGGACATAAAAGTTACATTGTCCATTAGAACGAGCTCAGCGATAGATTTCTTACACCAGTCATCAGCTGGAATCCCATCAATGATATCGCGATGGGATGACATGCCGCCAACATCTGCTTGTTCTTCAACCAAAGTTACCCGTGCGCCAGTTGCTGCCGCTGATCGGGCTGCGGAAATTCCTGTTACGCCCGCTCCAACCACAAGCACATCGCAATGGGCATGGGCGTGTTCATAATGATCAGGATCGCTCTGCGTTGCAGCACGCCCAAGTCCTGCGGATCTTCGAATGATTTTCTCATAGATAGGCTCCCAAAACGATGCGGGCCACATAAAGGTTTTGTAATAAAAACCTGCTGTGAGAAATGGGCTGAACAATTGATTGATTGACTGAATATCAAAGGCTAGTGACGGGAAACGGTTTTGTGATTTTGCTTCCAAACCGTCATAAATCTCAATCATTGTTGCGCGCGTGTTTGGCTCTCGATATGCGCCAGTTCCTAGCTCCACAATGGCATTTGGTTCTTCTGATCCTGAAGTAAGACATCCACGAGGGCGGTGATACTTAAATGAACGTCCCATAAGTTTGACACCATTAGCCAGAAGTGCTGATGCCAGCGTATCGCCCTCAAAGCCTGAATAGGTTTTGCCATCAAAACTAAAGGAGATTTTTTTATCACGGTTTATGCGAGAACCGCCGCTTTGAGTTCTGTTTGTCTGGGTCATTTTTCACCTCCCTTAAGAAGCTTAAGATCATCTTGTGGTCCGCCCGTTGCGTGTATTTCATGGGTAATAGTATTGCGGACAACTTTGACCCATTGGCGACAACCGCCAATATGGTGCCACCATTCTATATGCCAGCCCTTTGGATTATCGCGAATATAAACATAATTAAAAAACTCATCTTCGCTGGCATCAGGTGACGGACGTGTAACGCTCGCATCACCTTGATACTGAAATTCTGATTCATCGCGTTTGCCGCACCATGGGCAGTCAATGTGATGCATGTCCGCCTCCTATTGTATCCACGGGTTAGGGCCAACGCCCTTTTCATCAATCATGCGGCCTTCGCGAAAGCGCTCGATTGTGAATTTTTCATTCAATTTATGTGGTTCATTTTTGGCAATCGTATGTGCAAAACACCAACCTGATGCCGGTGTAGCTTTGAAGCCGCCATAGCACCACCCACCATTTAGAAAGAGGTTATCAATACCCGTTTTGCAAATGAATGGGCTGCCATCAAAACTCATATCCATGATGCCACCCCAATGGCGCAGTAAACGAACACGACCGATTGATGGCATAATAGCCATACCGCCAGCCATCACATGCTCCATCATTGGCAGGTTCCCGCGTTGGGCGTATGTATTGTAGCCATCTAAATCACCACCAAAAACAAGGCCGCCTTTATCAGATTGACTGATATAAAAATGGCCGGCCCCGAATGTGACAACTGTATCTAAAAGTGGCTTTATACCTTCAGAGACAAATGCTTGAAGGACATGACTTTCTATTGGTAATTTGATGCCTGCCATTGCAGCAATCTGAGAGGTATGCCCTGCAACGGCCATACCAATTTTGCCAGCGCGAATTTGACCCTTGTTGGTTTCAACGCCAACAGCTGCCCCGCCTTCTATGATGATGTCTTTAACTTCGCAGTTTTGTATAATATCGACACCGTATTTGTCAGCGCCTCTTGCATAACCCCATGCAACAGCGTCATGCCGAATGGTTCCACCGCGTTTTTGAATGAGACCGCCTTGAATTGGAAACCTTGCATTTTCAAAATCAAGAATAGGCACCATTTCTTTAAGCTGTTCAGGTGAAAGAAATTCAGCATCGACACCAGCAAGACGCATTACATTTCCGCGCCGTGCAAATGCATCGCGTTGCGGGTCGGAATGAAATAAATTGATCACACCGCGTTGCGATACCATCACATTGAAGTTAAGGTCTTGCTCAAGACCCTCCCAAAGTTTCATACCTTTTTCGTAAAAATGTGTATTGGCTGGATGCATATAGTTTGAGCGGAAAATAGTTGTATTCCGTCCGACATTTCCGCCGCCAATCCAACCTTTTTCGAGCACAGCGATATTCGTAATACCGTGTTCTTTTGCAAGGTAGTACGCGGTGGCAAGTCCATGCCCGCCGCCGCCGATGATAATTATATCGTAATGCGACTTGGGAGCAGGATCACGCCACATGCGTTTCCAACCTTTGTGGCCCTTAAGGCCTTCGCGCAATATGGAAAGGGCTGAATACTTCATTTTAAATTTTTCTATGCAGAATTGAAAATTAAATTACACCAACCACTTGTTTATTTTCTCCAAAATGACTGGATTTACTTCTACACCATCTTTTTTTGCACGACGTTTTGCGGATGCACGACCATCACCTGGCACCCTCACGCCGGGTTCTCCGTGCATTTCTTCTACTAAAGCGGTCAACCGATCACTAAAGAGATTATTCGATGTCGCTTCCGGGTTGACCGCTAGAAAGAATTGACCTGTTTTAGGTGGGCCACCTTTTGTACCCGAAAAGGGACTAGCGTTAATCCCTAGTGTTGCTCCAGTCATTGCGGCAGCCATAATTTCAACCATCAATGCAACGCCGACGCCCTTGTACCCGCCTGCAGGTGCCATTGATCCCTTTAATCCCAATTCGGCATCCGTGGTCGGTTGCCCATCTGGGTCCAACGTCCATTCTGCTGGAATAGGTCGGCCTTCACGCACATGTTTCATGACTTCACTTTTCGCTATAACACTTGCGCTTTGGTCAATTAGTACCAGAGCCTCACCATTGCTATTGGGTGCTGCTAATGAGAATGGATTTGTACCAACAACAGGTCGTTTACCCCCAACAGGCGCAATGGATGCAGGTGCATTTGTAAAACCAATTGCTAATAGACCTTCTTCAGCAAGACGTCTCGTATGATATCCAAGCACACCACAATTGTATGAGTTTCGAACTGCCAAGGCTGCTACGCCCTGATCTTTTGCAGTCGGTATTAGTGATTTAAATCCGATATCTATCGCAGGATGTGCAAAGCCTGTTGCCGCATCTACAGTTATGACTGATGGCGCTGTCTGAGATAGTGATGGACTAGCTTGGCCATCTACCTTGCCGCATTGGACATGTTCACAATAGATTGGAATATATGCGAGGCCATGGCTAGATATGCCATCGAATTCAGTTGCTGCAGTTGCATGTGCCAGTGTTCGGGCATTTTCTTCTTTTGTACCTGCGGCGACCAATGCTTGGAAGGCCAATTCTTCTATTTCGTCAAAGTACATTCTCGGTGCATCAGTCATTCATATAATCCTCATATTAATCATTATCACTAACCCCTGCACCCGCACCTGATAGCCTAGACGCTTCAGTCGCCGGTGCATAAGTGCGATAAGCAAATGCATTCAATTGAACCCAACTCGCCGGATCTATAGGGCAGCCATTCTCCAATTTTTCTTCAATAGGTTTTTCTAAGTTTGCGCATCGACAGGTAACAAAATCAGTCGAATTTACCGTCAAGGCTTCGTATTCACCTTCAAAAGCACATTCATTGGGTGTGATAGAGATCATCACATCTTCCCAAGATAGTTGGATGACGTTGCTAGTTAGCTCTGAAACTGCCGCTACAAAAGGAGTGAGCAAAAGTGGATAAGCAATTGGCCCCAAACCCACCTTCTCATCAGAGGCAAATTGAGTTGCTAAATCGCACATAATTGATCCCATTATGATGGGACAGAGTCTACCAAATTTAACGCTCCAAACACCCGCAACCATTATGGGTGATGGGTCTTCATGTTTGATACCATCATCCTGTAGTAATTTACTTGCGAGCAATTCAGGACCGGGAAGATTTCTCTGCGCAAGCCATCGCACAGCTTTGCCTGCCTCTTCCGCATGACCCCAATGAAAACCAGCACCTTTAGTTGCCTTCTTTCCCATGGCTTCAATTTCATTTAACGAATATGTTTCCATTACTCATCCAACACAGGTGATTGTCCGCCAGCCCAGTCTTCAACTTCCGCGTCAGCAAGTTCGTGGGGGAATGGAGCATTTCGGAACATGTTAATGCGCAACCACCTGTCTGAGCGAGGGTCAAAGTGAGTGGCGCCAAAGAATGACAATTTGCATCTCAACAGATCGATTGGCAATAATGCAGCGTCAATCGTGTTTCCCCGGATTTCCGCATAAGGATTATCAGCAGTAATTTGTACACGTCGTGCTATGTGCCGATGTTCTGGATGAGCCATTAAAAATGTCGCTACAGTTGGTTCCCCACTCCAACGAATTATATCTTCAAGCATTTTAGCTGCATCGCGGCCTGGCGCGAGGGGTTGTTCATACGGCTCAATAGGTTCATCAAAACGTTCACCTAAACGTGGTTCCAATTTTTCTTGAGAAATATACCAAACACGTGCGCAACGATCTTTGGAAGACCAATTTATGTCATGTATCCAATCATAAATTTTTTCAGTCAAATCTTGAAGTTTTTTCAGTGGCATTGAACCGTTAATACGGAATGATATATTTTCATCAGCACCCATTGTTTCTGCAAGATCATCAATGAGCTCTCCAAATGGCTCGAACATTATGGAGACAAGTTGTTCTTGCCCTTCTAATGAAAGATTTTCTTCTGCCCAGAGGTAGAGTTGATCCCAAGGTGAAGAATTGTTCAAAATACCGGAACCTATATGATTTTCTAACTTGTCCAAATCATCTTTGAGTTGCGATAACTTCTCAATTTGAATGGGATGAGATGTTCGCCAGCGATCAGCGTTATCTCGAGCCCATTTTACAACGCCGGTAAATTGAATCTTTTCAATTTCTGATGCACTCTTCAACGAACGAATTCTAGCCAACGCTTCTTCTTTGGCTGAGATCCAATTATTGAGCAAAACCGGGTGGTTGATTATAAAGGGAGCTAGTCCTAGGCCAGTAGAATTACCAACTCCAAAACAACGACGTAATTCAGGTTCGATTCTCACCGCTGTATCTGGGTTTCGCACATATGCCATGTGTTCCACTAGATCTAATGCAAAAGCGCGGATCAGAAAAACAGATAACATTTCAGCTTGAAATGGACCCTTGAACTCTGGTCTGTCAGCAATTGCTTCGCGATCAGCTGCTCCAAATTTCCCGGAACCATATACCGCCGTTGTGCGCAAGACATACCCAACATTTTCAATCTGTTCTTTATCAGGTTGTTGTCCATTCGCTAGACTATCAACTACATGTTCAAACAAGCGAACTGATCGGTTGGCTCTCGACAAGCAAATTTCTCGATGGCTGATACGTCCAGCTTCTTGTTTTGGTACGTTCTGCGCTAGACGTTCAATATCGGTTTGAGTTGGTAAGCCATCAAATAAAGCAAAGGTTGCATCCCAGGCATGGGCAATAACACGGTCGGACCGCTGGCTTGCAGGCAAATCATGGGCAAAACAAACTAGGCTATAGCTATGCTCAAGAGCATGCATTGTATAAATTGCAAGTCCGACACCCTTATTATCAATGTCAAATTTTGTCCGCTCAAACTCCCAGTTTTCTCGTTTCATCCTGCGCAAGAGCGTGCGCATAAAAGAAAGGCGACATTGATGAAATGAACCCAGTCGCTCAAGCCGCATGACATTTTTTGCGGAGCGTAATTCTACTTGTTTTAAAGCATCGCGCGACTGTTTCACTTTCCCAACTTTCTTTGATTAAAATTGCCATTGAAGTTGCCCCAGTATTTTACACTGGGGCAATCCATAATCACTTATTCGGCAGCTTGCGCGCACTGTTTGTCGCGCAATCCGTCACGATAGAGTGCTTTAATCAGGGATACACACATCAGACCCATCACTGCGGTAAAGGGAAGCGCGCCGATGATCATCGCACTTTTAAGCGCGTCCATCGGGTCGGCCCCACCATTGGTCTTGCCAGCAATCAACAGTGTTCCGATCACAAGTGTTAATACAACACCCCAAACGATGCGATGTTTCACACCAGTTTCCTGTTCACCACCAGACATGATCGTGTTCATCACAAGGATACCCGAGTCAGCTGATGTCACGAGGAATGTCATGATGAGTACAACGCACATTACAGTAATCGCAGACAAGAAACCTCCCGAAATCATCTGTCCTAACGTCACAAACAATTTGTTTGTGTTAGATGCAGATTTGATTGCTCCGGCAGCCTGTCCACCTAATTCTAGGTCTATTGCAGTGCCGCCTAATATGGTCATCCATAAGAAACAGACAATTGCAGGTGCTAAGACACAGCCAAGAATAAACTCCCGAACGGTGCGGCCACGAGAAATACGTGCGAGGAACAAACCAACAAAGGGCGAAAAGGCAATCCACCAAGCCCAATAGAATGTTGTCCATCCGGATTGCCAACCGAACTGACGACCTTGATTGCCCGCTTCATAAGCTGCTGCCTGTACATCTGCAGGAAGTGCCGCAGCATCACCAGTTAGTCCATCTTGAAAGCCAGAAAACGAACCCCAAGCATTTGTAGCACCTGCGTACAAATCACCAGCCAAAGGTTGAGCCGCGGCAGGAAGTGCAGATGCAAATGCATCGCTCGATTGTGGACCATAAGCGCCAAACGACAATTGTAAGAAGTGCAAAATGTAGTCAACTAAAGCTGTTGCAAATGTTGTCATCGCAAAGAAGAACGATCCGAATATGACGAATACTGACAGCAAAATGATCGAAAGGACTAAGTTCAAGTTTGACAGGTATTTAACACCACGCCCAACACCCGAAACAGCTGAAATAATTGAAAGACCCATAATCATAATGAGACCAGCTACCAGCCCTACAGTGCCTGGTGCAGGCACATCACCAGTCATATCCATCATCCAGTCCATACCGGTTATTGCATACATACCATCGATAAATTGGCTGACCCCAAATCCGATTGTTACAGATACACCTAGGATAGTTGCAACGACACCCAGTACATCAACTATGTGTCCAAGAGGCCCATTCATGAGCTTGCCAAATAGCGGAGTTAAAGCAGAACGAATTGTAAGGGGCATGTCGCGTGTGTAAGCGTAGTAGGCCAACGATAACCCGGTTACTACATAGATTGCCCACGCATGAATACCATAATGCAAGAAAGTATAACGATAGGCAGCTTTAACACCTTCTTCTGTTCCCCCAACAATTTCACCCGATACAGTCAAAGGGTTTGATCCCCAGAGTCCGAGTGGTTCGGCAGTTGCAAAAACCATAAGTCCAACACCAAGGCCCGCTCCAAACATCATCGAAAACCATGAAAAGTTGGAGAATTCAGGTGCATCTGCACCCATACGTCGTTTGCCAGTTTGCGGCAAGATCGCTAAAACAGCTAGGAAAACCGCAAAAAAGCCTACAATTACAATGTAAAACCCATTGAAACCTTTTAGTAAGTTGCCGTTTACACTACCAAGTACGCTATTGGCGTTGCCAGGCCATACCAAAGCCCAAAGAACAAGCAAGACCATAGTGATCTTGCTAATGAGTGCTATGGGCAGACTATACCCCTCATAAAAACCCGATGGAGCTTTCTTAATCTCCATATCGGTAAATGGTGCTTTAATTGTCATAATTCCCTCCCAAGAAATGTGTTGATTTACTGAGTGTTTTCTAACTCAAAGCCTAATGTTAATTTCCATTATTCTGCTGCATCCATTTTACTGCTGACACTTGGCGAACCTTCGCTCATAAAACTTCGGTCAAAGAAATTAAGCCAATTGCCGCCCATAACCGCAGCAACATTTGAATCGCTAAATCCGGCCGTACGCAAACCATTTTTAATGTTGCTAAAATTACGATTATCCTCATACCACGAGGGCATTGCCGGAAATCCAGCGTTATCGCTCGTACCTTCACCGTACTCGACTTCTTTTGTCCAACGGCCAGCCCGCATCCAATCAACCACACTATTGGGTTGGTCCTGACAAAGGTCTGTACCAATGCCAATGTTCTCGATACCCATAAGGTCAGCAGTTCGTGCAATCATGTCGCAAAAGCTCTGCAATGTGCAATCAGAACCGTTCTTAAGATGATGAGGGTAGACCGAAAACCCAAGCATGCCATTTGATTGGCCAAGTGCGCGAAGTAAGTCATCAGATTTGTTGCGCAACGCGGGATGCCAGAATGTTGGATTTGCGTGTGTTATTGCGATAGGTCGTTCAGAAATCTCTATGGCTTCGAATGTTGACCGCTCGCCTGAATGGCTCATATCAACGACCAAACCGACGCGGTTCATTTCTTTGATAACTTGGCGCCCCATTCTAGTTACGCCGCTATCCTCCTCCTCATAGCAACCAGTCGCTAGAAGCGATTGATTATTATAGGTCAGTTGCATAAACCGGGCACCAAGGGTGTGAACTATTTCAACAAGGCCAATATCATCTTCAATAGGTGAAGGATTTTGGAATCCAAAAAATATTGCTGTACGACCGCTTTCTCTTGCAAAGCGTACATCATCTCCAGTTCGCCCCGGGAAAATAAGCTCTGGGTATTGTTCGAACCATCGGTTCCAACGTTCAATATTTAATACAGTCTCACGAAAATTCTCATGATAAGCAATAGTCACATGCACAGCATCCAAACCGCCTTCACGCATTTGGCGAAAAATCTTCTCCGACCAGTTTGCATATTGAAGGCAATCAATGTTGTAAGAAAGTGTCATTTTTTCTAACCGACTTCCCCACAAGAAATATAAGCTGTTTTCACCGTCGTATAAAATTCCTTCGCATAGCTTCCCTGTTCCCGAGGTCCATAGGAGCTATCACCGCGCCCCCCAAAAGGAACATGGTAATCTGTTCCAGCAGTAGGCAGATTAATCATTACACAACCCGTTTTTGCATTGCGTCTAAAATGACTAGCGCGAGAAAGTGAACGAGTAACAATACCTGATGTAAGCCCGAAACGAGTGTCATTTACTGTGGCTAAAGCTTCATCATAAGATCCAACTTTGATCACCGATGCTATTGGTCCAAACATTTCTTCACGATTGATTTGCATGTCATTCGTCGTGTTAGCAAAAACAGCAGGTGCCATATAATATCCCTCGGTTGGCATATCCAAGCGAATGCCGCCGAATAATAATTCGGCTCCCTCTTTTTGACCAAGCTTGATGTAATCAAGGTTACTTTGAAGTTGGTCATCACTTACAACAGGACCAAGTTGAGTGCCTTCTTCCAGCGCATGCCCCACTTTAAATGCTTTTGTGCCCGCTACCAACTTTTCTACAAATTCGTCATGAACATCAGAGTGAACAACTAGTCGAGATGAAGCTGTGCACTTTTGGCCAGAACCGCCGAAAGCACCATTTAGTGCACAAGATACGCCCAAATCGATATCGGCATCATCCATAACAACAAGTGCATTCTTCGACCCCATTTCAAGTTGTACTTTGGTAAAACTGTCAGCGGTCGATACGATACCACGACCCACAGGAACAGACCCGGTAAACGAAATGGCATCAACCTGCGAGCTTTCCACTAGACGTTGGCCTATGGAACTTCCCGATCCCATTACCAGATTGAATAATCCTGCTGGCAGACTTTGTCTTTGAATGATTTCTGCAAATGCAACAGCTGATGCTGGCGTGACGTTTGCAGGCTTCCAAATGACTGCGTTCCCGAATGCAAGGGCAGGAGCGATTTTCCAACTTGCTGTTGCTATCGGAAAATTCCAAGGGGAAATAATAGCCACGACACCGACAGGCTCACGGCGTACATCGATCTCAATATTGGGGCGGGTTGAATCAGCAGTATCACCAATCTGGCGTAAGGTTTCAGCAGCATAATATGTAAAAAATTGACCAGCTCTGTAAACTTCGCCAACACCTTCGGCGCGGGGCTTGCCTTCCTCGCGCGATAGCAATTCACCCAGCTCTCCGGAACGTGCAATCATCTCCTGGCCTATTGCCATCAATGAATTATAACGGGCCTCAATCCCTACTTTCTGCCACAATTTCTGAGCATCGCATGCCGCATCAATCGCATTGTCTAATTGGGCCACGTTGGCTTGTGCATACATGCCTATTAGATCGCTTGTATCAGATGGGTTTCTGTTTTCAATTTCGCTTTCGCCTGCAATCCAATTACCCGCGATAAAATTGTGATTTGGTGTGGTCATATTCTCTCCAAATTTCAGAACCTGTCTTCTGATTTTACTGAACTATAGACAGCGCAAGTCATTTCAGTCAAAATCAAATTTCTTAATGTTACTTAAGGAAAACTGAAATGGTGATAAAAATTGAGATGCTAAAGTATTTTGTAGCTGTCGCCCAAAGCGGCAATCTATCGGATGCAGCAGATAAACTTGGTCGCACTCCGTCAGCTGTTTCAATGATGCTCAAACAACTCGAGGATCATCTTGGTGCACCACTTTTTGAGAGTGATCGAAAAAGTAAGTTAACGTCATTAGGCACATTTACGCTTGATGAGGCGGCACGTGGTCTGGATCACTTTCAAAGAACATCGTCAGCAATTGAGAATTATGCGCACGCAAAATCTGGTTTTGTACGAATAGCAGTCGTACCTTCAGTTGCTGGAACAATATTACCGGAGGTTGTTGAAAGATTTTTGGAAAAACACCCCAATGTACATATCGACATTCGCGATATGGATTCTGCGGCTGTACATAGAGACATCATTAGTGAGCAGGTGGACTTGGGCATCGCAAGTGATGTTGATATTGAATCTCAAGTCGAAAGCAAACCACTTTTCTCTGATGCGTTTGGGATAGTTTGCTCAAATAATCACCCATTAACAGAGCTTGATTTTCCGTTAGATTGGAGTGAACTCCATCGTTACCCGTTTATTGCAAATGGACTTTGTTCCCAGATATCTGATGACGCATTTCAATCTGTTTTCAAAGCATCTAAACTGATGGTCAGAAGCACAACATCTCTTTTGGCCTTGATTAAAACCGGAATCGGCATCTCCGTATTACCAAAACTGGTGGTAGATAATGCCCGTGGAGACATTTGTTTTTTGGCTGTTAATGATTCCACAGCTAGAAGGCATATTGCCATTCTGCACCGAGCTAATACACAACTATCTCCTGCTATAAAAAACTTTGAAAAAACAATACAAGATGTCGTATCGCAGGCTAACTAAAGTGTGCAAATACTCTTCAGTCTCAATGGGTTTATAAAAACAACGAATAGGAAGCAACATGGATCTATTTCGATGGCATCGTCAACTTATTGGGTACAGTTAGTGTAGGAGTAGCGTTGTCTGAACTAAGCTGCTTTCAATTCACTGGTGATATCATACCAAACACAGTGAGCATCGGTTCTGGTGTGGCAATATGATTTAGCGGAAAGTGTGTGACGGCGAGGGCGAAAACAGTTTGGACTTGATCATGATCAGCGAGGAAACGCTGCGCCTGACCTGGAGATTTGAAACGTCCCATTATCTACTCTCGTTTTCGGGTTGGTCTATGGGCCCCTTCAGATCGATTGTTGAGACCTCTATGGCTTCGATGGTCAATGTTGGGCGCTTGCCCCTTCAAAGCAGCACCATAACTTCCAAGCTTGTCTGTGACCACGACACGCGGCATGCCAAATTGCTTAAATAACTTCCGGAAGAACTTATCAGCAGCCCGCTTGTTGCGCCGTGATTGCACAAGGATGTCCAGCACATCTGCTGTACGGCAGTGCATGTTTACATGCACGAGAGGGACCGTTACTATCGATAGCTCGCCATAACCAGTATTTCTTGCCACGAATTGGAAGAACAACCTCATCCAGATGCCATTTGTCCGATGGTGCTGACAGATCTCTACGAATGGCATTTGCATATCGTCTACCAAATCTGGACACCCATTTTCGAATTGTTTCATAGCTTGCGGTGATCCCCCGCTCTACGAGCAAATCTTCAACGTCGCGCAAACTCATCGGAAACCGGTAGTAGGCCCAAACGGCATACGCAATAATTTCAGGCGGGAAACGGTGTCCTTTGAAGGCTCCAGAATGTTTAGGTTTAGTCATGAGCGCTGATACAATTCCATCTCACATCCCACAAGTTGACGATGCCACACAGATACAGGTGCACAGACCTTGCGGCACTTGTGTGTTTCAGGTTTTGTCATAATGGAAATGTGCCAAAGCCCATCCCGCAGATTGCACTACGGGGGCTATTGGTCTTTTCATTAGTTAAGGTGAATTGGGTGAACAGTGCTGACTTTTGCCAGCTTACGGTTCACATTTTGGTAATTTGGTTTTGAACAACTAGAAAATATATTCGTCATGTTTCTAAAATAGAGGTTTCCTGACGAAAGAACGGGATAACAATGATCAAGGTGACGGCGGTTTAGGCCCCAAGCTGGTATCTTTCAGGATATCATCCCAGCGGGACAATTCATAAAATAACTCTCTTATTTGGTTCGAGCTTTCTCCGTCGAGGGTCACCACTCACTTCGATTTAAGTTCTTCTAACCATTTAACATAATGTCTGAAGTACTAGAATGCTCGAGAATATATTGCGCGTTGGGCAGGTCATTTGACTGAACTTTTCGCAGGGCATCGGATTCAGAATATCCGTGATCAAGCCAGCGCATTAGCAATCGTCGTTTTATCTCCTCCAATTGTGGGGAAATGCATATGCTCACATCAAACATTGACTTTAGCGCTGACCAAGGCTCTTCATCTAAAAGAAGATAATTGCCTTCGATAATTACGATTTTATTTTCAGAACTTACCGTCAGCTTATTGAACACGACTTCATCTTGAGAACGGTCAAATTCAGGAACTTCGACAAGTTTTTCAGTGTTCCTGATTTGACTTACCAGTTGGATAAAGCCCTCGGCATCAAATGTGAAATGTGCACCTTTGCGTTCAAGCATGCCCCTTTGTTCCAACACATCGTTAGGCAGATGAAATCCATCCATGGGAACAACAACAGAATTATTAATATTCTGACAAAGGGATTCAGCTAGTGTCGACTTCCCCGAAGCTGGTGGTCCAGCAATGCCAACTATAAAACGCTGTTTATCTTTTGCCAGCTCCAATATATGTGATTTCAGCTCAGGAAGTTCCATATTCAATTAAGCAATTTCTGGCTCTTTTGCACCTGTCATAAATGCAACAGCATCCGACATTGTATAGTCTTTCGGATTGATAACGCACAAACGTTTGCCAAGTCTGTGAACATGAATTCGATCAGCAACTTCAAAGACCTGTGGCATGTTGTGTGAAATAAGCACAATTGGGATGCCCTTTGATTTTACATCTTGGATCAGTTCCATGACTTTTCGCGATTCTTTAACACCAAGCGCCGCCGTCGGTTCATCCATGATGATAACTTTTGAACCAAATGCCGCCGCACGCGCAACGGCAACACCTTGTCTTTGCCCACCAGATAAAGTCTCAACAGCCTGATTGATATTCTGGATTGTTAAAAGTCCCAACTCAGAAAGCTTTTCCCGTGCAATCTCTTCCATTTTCTTGCGGTCAAGGCGTCTGAATAAATCACCCATAATGCCGGGCTTGCGCAATTCACGGCCCATAAACATATTATCAGCGATTGATAATGCAGGCGACATGGCAAGCGTTTGATAAACCGTTTCAATTCCATGTTCCCGCCCCTGAATAGGGGAGGTAAAATGTACCGATTTTCCATCAAGAAATATTTCGCCTTCATCTGGCGTAACAGCACCTGAAACAGCCTTAATAAGCGTTGATTTACCAGCACCATTATCGCCGATAACAGCAAGAATTTCACCCGGATACAGATCAAAATCACAATGATCAAGTGCTGTTACTTTGCCATATCGCTTGACAAGATTACGACCGGTGAGAATTGGTTCCATATGCTTATCTCCCATCATCCTGCTACCTTTCTGATCCACTGATCCAGAGCTACAGCACCAATAATCAAAGCCCCTATAAGCAGGTAAGTCCATTGTGCGTCTGCGCCCAGAAGTCTCAGCCCCAAAGTGAACACACCAACTATGAGCGCGCCAAATAACATACCCAAAATGGAGCCTCTACCACCAAAGAGTGAAATACCACCAATCACCACCGCCGTGATAGATTCAATATTTGATAATTGCCCTGATGTGGGGGAAACAGAACCAATGCGACCGATAAGTGCCCATCCCGCAAAGGCACATATAAGACCCGCAAGGGCATATACCGAGATAAGCGTGCGTTTCACCCGAACGCCAGAGAGTTCAGCCGCATCAGGATCATCACCAACGGCATAGACATGCCGTCCCCAGGCAGTTTCCCTCAGCATATAAGCAAGCAGGATAATCAACAGAACCATGAAGATTACGCCATAGGTAAAGACAGCGCCACCGACCTTAATTTTCTCACCGAAGAAATGCAGCAACTGAGCATTCTTGGCGATATCCTGACTTCGGATAGTTTCATTAGCGGAATAAAGGAAATTTGTTGCAAGAATAATTTGCCACATTCCAAGCGTTACAATAAATGGAGGAAGCTTCATCACCGCGATCAACCAACCATTTATGTACCCGCAAATCGTTCCTACCGCCAGGCCAGCTGCGACCGCAATTTCTACAGGCAAACCATAGCGAAAGGTAAATTGCCCCATGACGACGGATGATAAAACCATGATCGCACCGACGGATAGATCAATACCGGCGGTTAAAATCACAAGGGATTGAGCAGCACCAACAATCCCGACAATCGCAACTTGCTGAAGGATCAAAGTTAGTGCAAACGGGGAGAAAAATTTCGATCCCAATAAAATTCCAAAAATAGCTATAGAAATAACAAGTACGATAAGGGGTACCGCAGATGGGGTTTGATGTAAAAACACATGCAACCGATGGGCAAACCCTTGATGGTCTTCGCTGAAATCAGCAACTGACTGCGGGCTATCTTTAATAACTTTTTCAAAATCTTGAGGTTCAGTCATGTTGGTACCTATCGTGATTTCGGTAAATTTAGGTCAAAAATTAGGACGGCCTGTTATTTTCGCGTTAACGGGCCGCCCTATAGATGATCACATAATATACTTAAGAGCAATTAGCCCCAGCAACGATCCATGCCTTCCTGAACATTAATTGACTCAACGCCATCAACTGCTTGATCTGTCACCAATGCAACACCTGTGTCAAAGAAATCTTTTCCTGGTGTCGGCGCAGGCTTCGTGCCATCTTTTGCCCATGCTGCAATTGCCTCAATACCAAGAGATGCCATTAGCAACGGATATTGTTGCGATGTTGCACCGATGATACCATCTTTAACGTTGGCAACACCCGGGCACCCACCATCAACAGACACAATCAGAACATCATTTTCACGACCAATTGATTTAAGTGCTTCGTAAGCACCAGCAGCAGCAGGCTCATTAATTGTGTAAACAACATTGATCATTGGATCTTTTGCAAGAAGATTTTCCATGGCTTTACGGCCACCTTCTTCATTGCCTGCGGTCACATCATTGCCAACGATGCGCGAATCTGTTTCATCGCCCCATTTATTAGGATCGCCAAGATCGATACCAAAACCTTTGAGGAAGCCCTGATCACGCAGTACGCCAACAGACGGTTGGCTTACAGCCAAATCAAGCATTGCAATCTTCGCGTTCTTTGCTTCCATGCCAAGTTTAGCAGCAGCCCATTGGCCGATAAGTTCGCCAGCAAGGAAATTATCTGTTGCAAATGTAGCATCGGCTGAATCAATTGGCTCAAGCGGAGTATCAAGTGCAATAACAACAAGACCAGCATCACGGGCTTGAGTAACTGCCGTTACAATTGAAGATGTATCAGATGCAGTTAAAAGGATACCTTTCGCACCATCTGCAATACACGTTTCAATCGCTGCAACCTGAGTTTCATGATCGCCATCAACCTTACCAGCAAATGATTTTAATTCGATGCCAAGCTCTTCAGCTTTCGCAGTTGCACCTTCTTTCATTTTAACAAAGAATGGATTCGTATCTGTTTTAGTAATCAAACACGCGCCAACTTTATCCATTGCAAATGAACTTGTTGCAGACATCGCTGTAAGTGCCAATGCAGCAAGACTTGCCTTTATAATTGATTTTTTCATATCGATTCCTCCCGAAAAATCATAACCGGCCAAAAACCACTTTCAGCCGTGATGGATTGAACAAATTTAGACAGCCCGCAGGTCATCATTCTGCTCTTCCTTTTCACAAATAAACACAACAAAATACGACTTGTCAATTAATAAATCCAATTGATTTATTAATTGATCTGCGCAATAGTAGTAATAAACCATAGCAAATGATTGGACGAGAAGTATCAGGGTATTTATAAGAATTGGAATGAGGAAATAAATTGTCTTTTGTAGAACAACAACCAATCCAAAAAGCAGCTGATCCAAGCGGTGGAGCCAATCAGGTGCGCGTCCGCGCTTACAACGAGCGCCTCGTTCTATCCCTCGTGCGGCGCCATGGCAGTCTTCCAAAATCAGAAATTGCAAAACGCTCAGGATTAACACCTCAGACCGTATCTGTGATTATGCGCAGCCTTGAGAAGGATGGGTTACTTTTAAAAGGCACACCACAAAAAGGAAAAGTCGGGCAACCTTCTGTTCCCATGTCACTTAAACCTGATGGGGCATATTCAATTGGCTTGAAAATTGGCCGCCGAAGTGCAGATTTAGTTTTGGTTGATTTTCTCGGTAGAGAACTAGGCAAACTGACATCCACTTATCAATATCCCCTCCCACAGGACATTTTGAAATTTGCTGACGCTGGCATTAAACAATTATGTCAGCATTTTAGCTCAAAACAGCGAAGCAGAATTTCAGGAATTGGCGTTTCAATGCCATTTGAGCTTTGGAATTGGGCGGAGAAAATAAACGCGCCACAAAATGAAATGGACGCGTGGCGTAACTTTGATTTCAAAGTCGAGTTATCTTCACTCTTTTCATATCCGATATTCATACAAAACGATGCCACAGCCGCATGTGGTGCAGAGCTCGTTTTTGGTCACGGGTTAGAGCTTAGTGATTTCGTTTATTTCTTTATCGGCACATTCGTTGGTGGCGGCATTGTTCTGAATCACTCAGTATATTCCGGCCGTACAGGCAATGCGGGCGTCTTTGGACCAATGCCGGCAATTGATGAAAATGGCAAGATTACGACGCTGATCGATCACGCCTCGATTTTCACATTAGAAAAAAAACTTCAATCCGAAGGCATTGATCGTTCACCCCTTTGGCATTCTGCCAAAGCGTGGGACGGTCTTGGAATCTTCTTAGATAACTGGATTGAGAACACAGCGCGCCATCTGGCTAGAGCTATCGTTGCATCATGCGCGGTTATAGATTTTGAAGCCGCTATAATTGACGGAGCATTTCCCTCACAAATCCGACATCGAATTGTGGAGGCCATAAAGATAGAATTAGAAAGCCTTGATACGCGCGGCCTGAATAGCCCAAATGTTCTTGAGGGAATAGTCGGGCATAACGCACGCGTAATTGGTGGCGCCTGCCAACCGTTACTATCAAAGTTCCTGCTTAATCAAAATGTACTATTCAAGGAAATGACTTGAGGTTTTCTGAGTGTTTCACCAAGTCACGACACCCTTAAAATACTGAATTCAATTGAGATTTTGAAGTTTTTGCAACGCGGAAACAGCCGTCCGATAATCACCTTCACCTAACCGATCTATTAGGTGCTGATTAAAAATCAAGGCGGCGTCAGACAGCTCTTTATAAACTTTTGTCCCAAGATCAGTCAGTGAAAGGTACTGAATTCTGCGATCCCGACTGTCGAAAGATCGAGATATCCAGTTGCGCTTCTCGAGCTTGAAAACAGCACGTGACACGGTGGTTTTATTGAGTTTGGAGGCTTCACTTATCTCGGTAAAATTTAATATATCTCCTTGGCCTAGATGCGCAAAGACACGCCATTCATCTCGCGTGATATCATATCGATCTCGATATATTTTAGCAAAGGATTGGCTTAACACTTCCGAAGCTTGATAAAGCTCAAATGGCAAGAAGGAACTAAGTTCAAATTCAGATATTCCTAATTTCTTCATGCTTTCTCAATCCAAATCATACGATTACGAAGTGTGAACTTGTTCCGGCTGAGCACGAACAAAAGCATCCAGTTCCCCACATGCAGTTGCAAGGCTAATTATATTCGGACAATCAGAGTAATCTACATTCCATCTATCTGCATTATAGAGCTGCGGGATGAGGCAGATTTCTGCAATGCCGGGCTTTCCGCCGTCGATAAATGGCGTCAACTTTATGTCGGATAACAAAGATTCAAAGGCATATAAACCTTTAGATATGAAATGTTCCATCCAATCTTCCCGCACATTTTCCTGCTCTGGCAACATCTGTGAAACATGAGCAACAACACCCAAATTACAAACAGGATGAACATCAACAGCCAAAACGTGTGCAAGTGCGGTTACCTTTGCTCTTTGTGCAGCATCTTCCGAATATAAAAATAACCCACGTGTTTTGCGTAAATAATCGAGTATAGCAAGTGACTGCGTAAACTGTTGTCCATCAATGTCGAGAACAGGCACCAGACCTTGCGGGTTTCTACTCAGGTGTTCATCTGATTTATGATCCTTCTTTAAAAGATCAACAGAGACCGTTTTATAATCCAATTCAAGAAGATTAAGTGCAATACGCAACCGATAACTGGCGGATGAACGCCAGTAATCATATAGTACGATCTCACCCATATTTTTGTACAACTTGCTCAATTGCGCCGAAGATGGATGCCCCATTACGATCCTTCATTTCGATACGAACCGTATCACCAAACTTCATAAAGCTCGTACTTGGTTTGCCATCATTGATTGTCTCAATCATGCGGATTTCAGCAATACAGGAATAGCCGACACCACCGTCTTTGATCGGAGTGCCCGGTCCATCATCTAGCTTGTTTGAAACTGTACCTGATCCGATGATCGCACCGGCACCCAACGGGCGAGTTTTAGCAGCATGTGCGATGAGAGTCCCAAAATCAAATGTCATATCAACACCCGCATCTGCGCGCCCAAATGGTGCATCATTATAGTCAACGCATAAGGGTAGATGTACTTTTCCATCTTTCCAAGCATCACCTAATTCTTCTGGCGTTACCGCAACTGGAGAAAATGCAGATGATGGCTTTGATTGGAAAAAGCCAAACCCCTTGCCAAGTTCAGCCGGAATTAACCCCCGCAATGAAACATCATTTACAAGCATAATCAGACGAATAGATTTTGCCGCTTCTTCCGGTGTTGCGCCCATGGCAACGTCATCAACCACAACAGCCACTTCACCTTCCATATCAATGCCATGAGCTTCATCAATGGCTGAAATCGGGTCGCGGGGAGATAAAAATGTGTCTGAACCGCCCTGATACATCAAAGGATCTGTCCAAAAGCTAGGCGGCATTTCTGCATTTCGCGCTCTTCGAACCAATTCGACATGATTGACATAGGCTGACCCGTCTGCCCATTGATAAGCGCGAGGTAATGGCGACATAGCTTCATTCTCATGGAACCGCTGAACAGGTTGACCGCCTGTTTCTAGCCCTTGCGCAACGCGCTCCAATCTCGGAGCAACTGTCTGCCAATTATCTAAGGCAGATTGCAGAGTTGGCGCGATATGGCCAACTGTTGTGCACTGGGTTAGATCTTTGGATACGACAACAAGGACACCATCGCGGGTACCATTTTTTAACGTAGCTAGTTTCATATTCACAAATCCTATCGTGTTCTTAGATGTCTGGTTTATTTTGTGCCCGGAGTGCCATCAAATTTCTTCTCGATGTCATTCCAGCAATCTTGATATGTATCTTGTATCGGCGCTTCTTGCGCGGCAAATTTAGTTAGATGTTGAGGGAAACGAGTTTCAATCATGAATGACATCGTATTATCTAGTTTTTCAGCTTGCAACTCTGCATTTGTAGCACCTTCAAATGCCGGAGCATCCGGACCATGAGGTAACATCATGTTATGCAAGCTCATCCCGCCTGGAACAAATCCTTCAGGCTTGGCATCATAAATCCCATAAATATTACCCATAAGTTCCGACATGATATTCTTATGATACCATGGCGGGCGAAACGTGTTTTCAGCAACCATCCAACGTTCACGGAAAAGAACAAAATCAATATTTGCCGTTCCTTCAACACCAGATGGCGCGGTCAAAACAGTAAAAATTGACGGATCTGGGTGATCAAACAAGATCGCCCCAACCGGACTAAATGTTCGTAGGTCATATTTGCACGGCGCATAATTACCATGCCATGCAACAACATCTAAAGGTGAATGGCCAATCGTTGTTTCATGAAATTGGCCACACCATTTTACGATAACTTTCGAAACAACATCTCGATCTTCAAATGCTGCAACTGGCGTTTTAAAATCTCTTGGATTTGCCAAACAGTTAGCTCCAATTGGACCACGATTAGGCATATCGAATTTCTGACCATAATTCTCACATACAAATCCACGCGCCGGACCTTCAAGCACTTCAACGCGATAGACAAGTCCTCTTGGCAGAATTGCAATTTCCTTTGGCTCTAAATCAATAATCCCCAACTCCGTTGCAAAACGCAGGCGCCCTTCTTGAGGTATCACGAGAAGTTCGCTGTCGGCGGAATAGAAATATTCGTCCGTCATCGACTTCGTGGCAAGGTAAATATGTGCAGCCATACCAACTTGGGTGTTCACATCACCAGCAGTTGTCATAGTGCGCATACCTGTAACAAATGTTGTATCTTGCTCAGCATGGGGAACCGGATTCCACCGATATTGACCAAGACTTATAACATCCTCTTCAATAGTCGGAGCCGATTTCCAATATGGCATATTAATTTTGTTAAATTTGCCTGTATGTTTAACCGAAGGTCTGATGCGATAACACCAGGTTCGTTCATTTTGGCCACGAGGTGCTGTAAATGCCGTACCGGAAAGCTGTTCTGCATATAAACCATATTCGCACTTCTGCGGGCTGTTCATCCCTTGCGGCAACGCGTTCGGCAGCGCTTCGGATTCAAAATCATTACCAAATCCAGGCATATATTCCATTATATTCGAATGCGACATAGCTGCTTCCTCATTTCGTTGCATATGTAACTATAACAAATGTAACTAGTAAAGTACAAGCATTTTCATATAATTTGGCGATCATCGAATGGACGTCAGGAACTTATCCAAGTGTACAGTGAATTTACATGTGCAAGATACAGCGTTTAGCCTATAAATCTTGCGAGATGAAATCTGTTATGAGATTAAGCCCGGTCCACATCTCATGAACCCCCTCATTTTTCAATATCTTCTCAATATCTGCTTCTCTCTTTGCAAAGCGGGGCTTTAAAATTTGCAACAGTTTTGAGCCTTCAGCAGTATGAGCGAGGAATTTTTTTCTCTGATTGCCAGGAACGGCGCGGTATTCAATATAATTCTTCGCGACAAGGTCTTTAGCTGCCCGACTTATTTGTGCACCGTCGATAAGCATAACGCGGCTGAGATCTGACAGAGTTATTTCCTCAAAAATATCAATGATAACAAGCATGCGGTAACCGGTAAGATTAATATTAGAATCCTCAATCAAAGACTGCCCATGATGCTCAAGCATTTTGCTTAACCGCGCCAATTGAAAAGTTTTCAGCGACTCCAGTTTCTTAACTTTTTCAAGTTGCCTATTTAAATTATCACTTGTGAGATTCATTTCCGGGGCCTCAATATACCTTGTCATCCACTATAATTCTGCGAGTTATGCAAATGGCTATCTTATGTGTAACCATCAACAAGAATGGATTAAAGCAAAATTTAATACATTGTTACATGTATTTCACATCATTAATCTTGACTTCGCATGATTATTTGCTAATTTAATCTCATCTAGCTTCTCAACAAACCATTTGAAGCAATCACCAACCCGCGGGCCGGGAACGTTATTTTTGCGCTGGATGGGCACGGATCCACGTTTACAATATTAGGTGTAGATCATGGGTCCATTTCCTCACGACGCTCCAAAAGCAAAAATTGATGAACTAAACATTGCAGGCACCGATGGTTTTGAATTTGTAGAATTCGCCCATCCGGAAAAAGACAAACTTGAACCATTGTTTCAATCAATGGGGTTTGTCGAAGTTGCTCGGCACAAAACAAAAGATATTTCATTATTTCGTCAAGGTGATGTGAATTACATCGTCAATCGCGAACCAAACACACCCTCATCCCGGTTTGTTGAAGAACACGGCCCTTGCGCACCATCTATGGCTTGGCGCGTTGTTGACGCACAAAACGCGTTAAAATGCGCTAAGGATTATGGCGCAGAAGAATATACAGGTTCTGATAAAACCATAGATGCGCCAGCTGTTTATGGCATCGGTGGTTCACTATTGTATTTCATAGACGAATATGATGAAGGCCGCTCGCCTTATGATAAGGACTATAACTGGATATCTGAACGCGACCCTAAGCCAGAAGGTGCAGGTTTTTTCTATCTGGATCACCTTACGCATAACGTAATGCGAGGTAATATGAATACGTGGTATAAATTTTATGCCGAAGCCTTTAACTTCAAAGAAATACGATTCTTTGATATTAAAGGTAAGCTTACTGGCCTCACCAGCCGCGCATTGACATCACCTTGCGGGAAAATTCGTATTCCAATCAATGAAAGTTCAGACGATACAAGTCAGATTGAGGAATACCTGAAGGAATATAAAGGTGAAGGCATTCAGCATATCGCCATCGCCACAAACGATATTTACCAAGGTACCGATACGCTTGCAGCCAATGGTGTCAAGTTCATGCCCGGACCTCCTGATCTTTATTATGCAAAATCACATGACCGTGTGAAGGATCATGAAGAACCTTTAGATCGCATGAAAAAACACGGCATTCTTATAGATGGCGAAGGTGTGGTCAATGGAGGTGCAACGCGCATTCTGCTGCAAATTTTCTCCAAAACCGTAATCGGTCCGATCTTCTTTGAATTCATTCAACGCAAAGGTGACGATGGCTTCGGTGAAGGCAACTTCAAGGCACTGTTTGAATCTATTGAAGAAGACCAAATTCAACGCGGCGTTTTGGCAGCCGAATAAAACTGATGTCGGATGCATGGAAAAATTACCCCAACGCGCCTGCATCCGGCACTGATATCTGCAATTTCTCAGATGTCGAAAATCAAAATACACTAACAATAGATCTGGATGGATTTCCGCTCCTAATCGTTCGGAAAAATGAACGATTGCATGTGTTTGTCAACGCATGCCCGCACCAATATCTGCCTCTTGATTACAAAGGTGATAAGCTGCTTTCTTCTGATGGAACTATGCTACGCTGCACCAATCACAGCGCAAGCTTCGATATCGAAACGGGTGAAGGCGTTGAAGGATTGGGTGTTGGCTGCAACCTTGATATCGTGCCTGTTCGTGTTATTAACAATCGAATTGTCATCGAAGAGTGAAGACCTAGATTACAAAAAGATCCATACCACCATCAAAAAATCAGTTAATCGGAAATTTAATGTTTGAATCATTGCCCGCATCTGCACCCGATAAAATTTTGGCTCTAAACGCGGCTTACCGCGAAGACCCGCGAAGTCATAAGTTGGACTTAGGTGTCGGTATCTACAAAGATGAAAGTGGGAATACGCCGATCATGCGTTCGGTTCAAACAGCGCAAAACAGATTACTAACCGAGCAAAAAACCAAAGCGTATTTGGGTCTCGACGGTGATCGCATATTTAATCATCTAATTACCCAAACAGCTTTAGGTGAAGACTATGACACGGATCGCGTGTGGACAATGCAGACCCCCGGCGGGTCTGGTGCGCTTCGCATTCTTGCAGATGTTTTATCAACTGCACGTGCTCATGCTGGTAATCGCACTGATGCAACAATATGGGTTTCTGATCCAACATGGGCAAACCATGCACCGATCCTAAAAGCCGGCGGCCTGACGATTAAAGCTTATCCGTATTTTGATACCAAAACAGGTTTGGTTCGATTTGATGCGATGATGGAATGTCTTAAAAAGGTACCTGAAGGCGATATTATTCTCTTACACGGCTGTTGCCACAATCCAACCGGTGCAAATTTAACTCTTGAACAATGGATTGAACTCTCCAAAGTTCTCGTTTCACGCAATCTATTTCCCTTTGTTGATATTGCTTATCAAGGCTTTGGTGATGGCTTGGAAGAAGATGTAGCCGGGTTGCGATATCTTATCTCTCAAGTCCCAGAAATGACCATTGCATTAAGTTGTTCCAAGAACTTTGGCGTTTATTGCGACCGCGTTGGAGCCGCCATTATTTTATCCCGAAACTCTGCACAGGCAAACTTAGCAGGAAGTTTGATGAAATCCACCGCAAGACAAAACTACTCCATGCCCCCAAACCATGGTGCGGCAACTGTTCGAATGATACTTGAAGATCAGGAACTTAAAGCAGATTGGCAACAAGAGCTGGAGAGTATGCGGACGCGTATGTTAGATCTACGAACAGCACTGACGCGAGCACTTCGACTTCACTCAAACTCAGATCAGTTTGACTTTTTGGCAACCCAACGCGGAATGTTCTCAAGGCTTCCGCTTAGTCCAGATCAAATCGATTGGCTGCGTTCAGAATATGGAATTTATATCATTGGTGATGGTAGAATAAATATCGCAGGTTTGCCAGATAATGGGCCAGATGGTGGACTTGATAAACTGGCACTACATATCGTCAACGCATTGAATATAAATATAGATAGATAACAAAACCCTAAACTATACAATTTTAGTCCACTTTAGAATTATTCTAAAGTATTGTTTTATTTGTGTTTTTAAATTATCCTAATTGACTCCAGTTGATATTTGCAATTATACATGACTGTATTAGTCTACTTATAAATTGCATCTTTAATGTTTGGGCCTTTAACCCAATCAATTGGAGTAAAATAAAATGCCCACCCATTTACATGAATCAACATGTCGGTTCGAGTGCTCCGCCGAGCAACTTGTTTTGTTCGGTTATCGCAATTGGTCTTACGGCTATAGACATCATTCAGAAACCCATATTCAAGAAAGTTGGGCACTTCACACCAAGCATTTAGACAACATCTCTCAGGCAAAAGAAGTTCTGGATGCTTTAATCCTATTCGTGAATGCACTGTCAGAATGCGCATCCTGTCCACTTAGAAGCAAACCAACAGATCAACATTCCGTAACACGTGAAGAAGGTCTGATTTTAGGCCTCATCTCAGCTATCCAGAATGGGAATGACCATGTTGCAGAAACTTGTCTTAATCAACTTACATGCGCTTCTCGCTGTTGGGAACTTTCCCATGCCGCAGAACGATATGCCATCACTTTGCGAGCGCTCAATCAAAAACTTCAACCAATACCAATGAGCTTAATCGAACAATTACTTCTCTCACATCAAAACGTTTCAATCCATTAGGGGAATATCATGAAACTTAATACCCGCACGTTCTCTCTCGTGCTTTCTACATCTATCATCACAGGAATGGCCACAACAGCATTTGCTGATGGACATGAGCATTCAGCGGAAGCCGTAGTATCTCATTATGCAGACATAGCTTTAGCCAAATTTGAAGATTCACTTACAACTGCAAAAACATTAGATACAGCTATTGCAACATTTCTTGCAAAGCCGAACGACGTTAATCTAAACGCTGCTAAAAAAGCGTGGATTGCATCACGTGTGCCTTACCAGCAAACTGAAGTGTATCGTTTCGGCAATGCTATTGTTGATGACTGGGAAGGCCGTGTAAATGCCTGGCCACTAGATGAAGGCCTCATTGACTATGTGGATGCAGGTTACGGAACCGAAAGCGATGAAAATAACCTCTACACGGCCAATGTGATTGCAAACGCGAAAATTTCGATCAACGGCGAAATGATCGATGGAACAAACATCACGCCGAAGTTTTTATCTGACACATTGCAAGAAGCAGGTGGCATTGAAGCAAATGTTGCAACAGGTTATCACGCAATAGAATTCTTGCTTTGGGGCCAAGATCTAAACGGCACTAGTGCCGGCGCAGGTGCACGACCTGCAACTGATTTCAGTGTTGAAAATTGTACAAATGGAAATTGTGATCGCCGCCGCGAATATTTAACATCCGCGTCCAAACTCCTAATTGCTGATTTAGAAGAAATGGTTGGCAACTGGACAACAAAAGGCGCTGCTCGTTTAGCTCTTTCTGAGCAAGATGCGAACGCTGGCATCTCAACAATTTTAACTGGTATGGGCTCGCTGTCTTATGGCGAACTGGCTGGTGAGCGTATGAAGCTTGGTCTTTTGCTTAATGATCCAGAAGAAGAGCATGATTGCTTTTCTGACAACACGCATAATTCCCATCTTTATGATGCTGTCGGCATTCAGAACGTCTATCTAGGAACATACACACGTATCGATGGAACCATTGTCGAAGGTCCATCACTCTTGGACTTTGCAATGCATAAAGATGCAGCAACTGCCGAAGAACTGAAAGAAAAACTTTCTGCAACAATTACGGCAATGCAGGCAATGGCTGATCGCACTAACCTTGAAGCCTACGACCAGATGATTGGCGAAGGTAACAAAGAAGGTAACGCAGTTGTACAAGCAGCCATTGATGGATTGATCGATCAAACAAAATCCATTGAACGCGTCATCACATCATTAGATTTAGGCACGATTGAACTGGAAGGTTCAGACAGTCTTGATAACCCAAATTCAGTTTTCCAGTAGGATTGAAATTGAATTGTTAAACAAACAGGGAAGCAATAGTGCTTCCCTGTTTCCACAATAAGGTCGTAGGCGCATGCCCAATCAAAATAGAAATTCTTATTTCCGTTTGCCGCACATTTTCGTTGCGGCTTTTTGCATTTCAACTCCGGCTCATGCACAAATTGCAGTTGAACGCGATGACTTATCCGATAAAGATCGAGCCCGTGTTCAAGAAATTGTAAAGCCAACAACCGACTTTTCAAAAGCGGAGAACTTTGAGGTTAAACAAGGCGGTGCGGGCACGTCGATCAAAAAAGTGAACCGAGATGCATTTTCACATTTCTCCACCAACATCACATTCAAAGAAGAAGAAACTTTCAAACTCGGCAATGCACTATTTCGCAAATTATGGGTGTCGTCACCATCATCAACCCAGGCATCCGATGGCTTAGGTCCACTTTTCAATGCGCGAGCCTGTCAGTCCTGCCACATAAAAGATGGCAGAGGGCATCCGCCGGAAGGTGATACAGATGCAACATCTATGTTTTTACGCCTTGCAAAATCCCCAACAACAAAATTGGAAGAACAAGAACTCAAAGACTTTGTGCGAACAACCTTTCCAGATCCAACATATGGCGGCCAACTTCAAGATTTAGCCGTGCCCGGACTGGATGGCGAAGGCCAAATGAAAATCACTTATGAGAATATTATTGAAAATTTTGCCGATGGTGAAACAATAACACTACGCAAACCGAGTTATGAAGCGATTAATCTCAATTATGGCCCACTTGACCCACATACAACATTATCACCGCGTGTAACCCCACAGATGATTGGCCTTGGCCTTCTAGAGGCAATCCATGAAAGTGATATTGTTAACAATGCTGACCCAGATGATCAGAACAATGATGGCATCTCAGGGAAATATCAAATCATTGGCGATGGTAACGGCAATCGAATTCTTGCCCGTTTTGGCTGGAAAGCAGAAATGCCAACGATACGACAACAAAGTGCAGGTGCATTTGCAGGAGACATTGGGATTTCAACTCCTGACAAGCCAAATAACCATGGCGACTGCACGGATGCGCAAACACAATGTTTGGCAATGCCTCATGGGGAACAAGCACGCCTTGGGGTCGGGGAAGCTCCTGATGAAGTCCTTAGTCTTGTAACATTTTATTCTCAAAATCTGGCTGTCCCAGCCCGTCGCAATGCAGAAGATATGGACGTGTTAACTGGTAAAAAGCATTTCTACGATCTCGGTTGCGCGTCATGTCATCGCCCCAAATATGTGACATCACGAAACGCAGAAAACAAAGCACATCAATTCCAATTAATATGGCCATACACAGATTTGCTTCTACATGACATGGGCGAAGGGTTGGCCGATGGTCAACAGGTTGGCATTGCCAATGGTCGGGAATGGCGCACACCACCATTATGGGGAATTGGGTTAACTAAAACCGTCAATGATCATACTTTTTTCTTGCATGACGGTCGCGCCAGGAACCTTACCGAAGCAATTGTCTGGCATGGTGGCGAAGCGGAAACTGCGAAAAATAAATTCTTGGAGCTTGATAAATCAGCGCGGGATAATCTTATAAAATTCTTGGCTTCGTTGTGATGCAGATATTTGTCAAATGTGTTGCGTCTTTAGGGATATTGCTAACCACACAACAGGCTATTGCGGCACCCACGACGGACCAGGTTAAATCTGTCATGCGGCAGACCATTGAGGATGTCGTGCGCCCAGCCTATCAAAATTTTGGGGCTCAGACGGAGCTTTTAAAAAACCAAGTTTCTCAGCTATGTACTTCACCCAATAATGCGGCTCTATCTACTGCGCAGAACCAATTTACAACAACGGCACATTCGTGGGCAAGTATTGAACTATTTCGATCTGGCCCGGTCATGGACAAGAATCGACTGGAACGCGTTCTCTTTTATCCAGATAGAAAAAGTACAGGGCTCAAACAGGTACAAAGGCTAGTTGCTAAAGGTGATTTGGCCACAATTGCACCGGATATCATTGACCAAAAGAGTGTTGCGGTTCAGGGTTTAGGTGCTTTGGAGTTTTTATTATTTGGCACTGGGCACTCAGAGCTTTCTACGAAAGTAAATTCATTCCGCTGTCAATTTGCAGCCAGCGTTACAAATAACCTTCATTCTATAGCCACAGAATTACAAACCAAATGGAATAGCGAGTATTCGGAGCAATGGATCAATACCGGGCAAAAAAATTCTGTTTTCATCAATGATCAAGAGGCAGTTATTGAGCTTTTAGGCACCGTTGTTCATGGATTAGAAGCAATAAAAGACATTCGCCTGAAAGCATTTTTACGCGAGGAACAACAAAGAGATCGTCCAAAATCAGCATTGTTCTGGCGTTCGGAAAACACACTTTCCATGATGAAGGCCAATCTTGAATTTGTCCACTCGCTGCTACGCGATGGTGGACTATATTCACTGGTTGGCAAAAACAGCCGCATTGCTGATCAGATCGAATTCGAACTAAAACAAAACAAAAAAGCCATCAACGCAATTGAAGGACCATTACTTGAAGCCCTCAAAGATCCAGCGCTTCGCAAAAAACTGGTGTATTTCGGGACCAGTCTCACATTTGCAATTGACCGTATCGATCAGCAATTTGCACAAGAGTTGGGTCTAAGTTCCGGTTTTTCATTCTCAGACGGTGACTAGTCATGGGATTATTTGAACTTGATAGACGACATTTCCTTGCAGGCGCGGGTAGCCTGTTTATATCAACCATAAATAGCCAAGCAAAAGAAAAAGTCGATCAATCCGACAGTCTGTTAGCATCTTGTGTCAAGCACCGTGACGGACATTATGGGGCGGTGTTACTCGATCATAATCTCGATCTGGTAAAACATATATCACTACCAGATCGAGGACATGATATTGTCTTCTCTCCAACCGCTCATAAAGCGGTGGCATTTGCCCGACGTCCGGGAAACTTCGCGGTGATCTTCAATACCTCACAAACATCCGAACCCATGATTATAATGGCACCTACTGGACGCCATTTTTATGGACACGGTGTATTCTCCAAAAACGGCAAACTGCTCTATGCGAGTGAAAATGATTTTGAGAATGCAATTGGGAAAATTGGCATCTATGACGCGACTTCAAAATTCAAGAGAGTTGGAGAATTCGACAGCTTCGGCATTGGTCCTCATGAAATCCTTCTTTTGGAAGATGGAAAAACACTTGTGGTTGCTAATGGCGGTATTGAAACACATCCAGATTTCGGACGCGCAAAACTAAACTTGGCAACAATGCAATCATCTATCGCATTTATCGATATTACAGATGGCTCATTGCTGGAACGGCATCTGCTGCCAGATAGCCTAAATAAATTATCTCTCCGTCATATGGTGCAAATTACCAATGATACAATTGTATTTGGTGGGCAATATCAAGGGTCAAAACAAGATAGGCCACAACTGATCGGAACTTGCAAGTTTGACGAAGGTTTGAAATTTTGGCGCCTTGCTAAAGATGATCTAGACATATTTGCAAACTATACCGGATCATTAGCCGTCGATCGAACCTTAAAACAAGTTGCTGTTTCATCACCAGTGAGAGGTGTTACGGGAATTTTCGATACGACTAATGGCTCACTACTATCAGTGATAAAACTGAAAAATGGAAACGGTGTTACGTATCAAAGCAACAACCTTCTTAGTAGTTCCGAGGGTGGTATATTGATGTCATCTCAGCCGCTTTCGAAACAATATGGTTTTGCTTTCGACAATCACTTGTCTTCAAATCAGATCATCTAATAATCAGTTACTGGCATTCTACCGTCACTCAGAGCTTTCATCATGAGGGCCAGTCATCCCAATTCCTCGCAATATAATCTCAGTGACGGTATTCTTCGCCTCGACCCACTGCTCATCACTCAATGAATTATCATTGTTCAATGCCTCAATCTGACATGAAAAATCGGCATAGTGCTGCGTCGTTGACCAAATCATATAAAGAATAGTTTTAGGATTGTTTTCTTTCAAATAACCCTCACTCATCCAACGGCGCAAAATTGATTCGCGAGATGCCGTCCACTCTTTGAGTGGACCTTCTATATAGGGTCCAATAAAGGGAGCTCCGTGTATAATTTCATTTGCCCAAACCTTGGAACCATATGGACGCTCACGAGCCGAATCCATTTTTTCATGGATGTATGATGTTAGAGCACCTGCGGGATTATCTGTATCATCCATTTCATTAGAAGCCTGTAACCAAAGGCTACAAATATCTTCCATCAAACGATTATAAAGCCCTTCTTTAGATTCAAAATAGTAAATAATATTGGACTTCGGAACGCCTGCCTCTTCTGCAATTACGCTAAGTGAAGCACCTTTATATCCTGAGATTGCAAAGATCTTTTCCGCAGCTTGCAAAATATTTGCGATGTTACGCTGCCTTGTCTGCGATTTAGTTTCATTTACGTACATACGGTCTCATTCCAAATCTGTTTTCGAATCTTAGCTTACTATCTATAGCGATTACCAGAAGAATAAACATGACTATTTTAGTCAAGTAAAGCAATTACTTACTTGAGTCAAAAAAAACTTGACCGATCGTGCAGAATGTTCTTGTATTAGATCAATAGAGGCTTGGGAGGGTCGATATGATCGACAAGCATGAACACAAAAACGGCACAACGATCTTTGCAAAAGATAACAATACCGCTCGCGATATTGATAATTACATTGAGGTTGAGCTAGGCAGCTTCAACAAATATGTTCTAGCTTTGGCTGTCAAATTTTCTATATCTAGATCTAGCACCGAATATGTTTCTTTAGATACTCCTATAAAAATGATGTTTCGACGCGGGTTCGACGAAATTAGAAATAATGTGGCCATTACATTTTTCTTAATTCCTAGAGGGAAATTCATAGGACATAACTTTTAAGCTGAATAATTTACAGACCGACCTTGGAGACACTGACATGACAGCACCGGGTGAAAACCTTCGTATCAATGGCGATAGACTTTGGGAATCAATTCATTCAATCGCGCAAATTGGACCGGGCATTGCAGGTGGCTCAAACCGTCAAACCGTCACAGATGAAGACGCTGAAGGTAGAGCATTATTTCAAAAATGGTGCGAAGATGCAGGCATGACGATGGGTGTTGATCAAATGGGAACAATGTTCATGCGCCGTGAAGGCACTGATCCAGATGCGCTCCCCGTCTATGTCGGTTCTCACCTCGATACACAGCCCACAGGCGGCAGGTATGACGGCGTACTCGGGGTCTTGGCGGGATTGGAAGTAGTTCGCACACTAAATGATCTCAACATCCAGACCAAACATCCGATTGTTGTCACCAATTGGACCAATGAAGAAGGTACACGCTTTGCACCAGCCATGATGGCATCCGGCGTATTTGCCAAGCAATTCACCCAAGATGAGGCTTATGCAAAAGAAGATGCAGAGGGCAAAACATTCGGTGATGAATTGGCACGTATCGGTTGGAAAGGTGACGAGGAAGTCGGCATGCGCGACATGCATGCATTCTTTGAACTTCATATCGAGCAAGGACCAATTCTGGAGGCAGAAGGCATCGACATTGGTGTCGTAACACACGGCCAGGGCCTGTCTTGGACGCAAGTTACCATCACTGGTAAAGAAAGCCATACGGGCTCCACACCAATGCCAATGCGCAAAAATGCTGGCCTTGGCATGGCGCGCGTTCTTAATTTGGTTGATGAAATTGCATGGAGCCATAAGCCCGATGCCGTTGGTGCAGCAGGCCACATAGATGTCTATCCGAATTCACGCAACGTTATTCCAGGCAAAGTTGTTTTCACGGTTGATTTTCGCTCGCCAAATCTTGATGTGATCAAAGATATGGAAAAACGTCTCGACATTGGCGCAAAACAGATCTGCGGCGAAATGGGCCTTGATATCGAAATCGAAAAAGTCGGTGGCTTTGACCCTGTTGCATTTGATGAAAATTGCGTTACCGCTGTTAGAAACGCTGCTGAGCGTTTGGGCTATTCACACCGCAACCTTATCTCTGGCGCAGGTCATGATGCTTGCTGGATTAACCGCTGTGCACCAACAGCTATGGTTATGTGCCCGTGCGTAGATGGCCTGAGCCACAATGAAGCAGAAGAAATTTCGCAGGAATGGTCGACAGCAGGCGCCGAAGTGTTGTTTCATGCCGTTGTCGAAACAGCCGAAATTGTTTCTTAGAAGGAGAAGTCCGCATGAGCATGACAACTATTAAAAACGGAACTGTTGTAACAGCCGATCTGACCTATAAGGCTGATGTTCAGATCGAAAATGGTATTATCTCAGCAATTGGTCCAAATCTTTCTGGTGGCGACGAACTGGATGCAACTGGCTGTTACATCATGCCGGGCGGCATTGACCCCCATACGCATCTTGAGATGCCATTTATGGGCACTTACTCCTCTGATGATTTTGAAAGCGGTACACGCGCAGCATTATCGGGTGGCACAACAATGGTCGTCGACTTTGCCCTTCCTGCCCCCGGACAATCTCTGCTCGAAGCGCTACAGATGTGGGATAACAAATCAACACGCGCGAATTGCGATTATTCATTCCATATGGCGATCACGTGGTGGGGTGAGCAAGTTTTCAATGAAATGGAAACCATTGTCAAAGACAAAGGCATCAACACATTCAAGCATTTCTTGGCCTATAAAGGTGCATTGATGGTCAATGATGATGAGCTTTATTCATCATTCTCCCGCTGCGCAGAACTTGGCGCCATCCCAATGGTCCATGCAGAAAATGGTGATGTTGTCGCCGAGTTATCAGCCAAACTTCTAGCCGATGGCAATAATGGACCAGAAGCACATGCTTATTCTCGTCCACCGCAAGTAGAAGGCGAAGCCACAAACCGCGCGATCATGATTGCAGATATGACTGGCGCACCGCTTTACGTGGTTCACACATCTTGCGAGGACAGTCACGAAGCTATTCGCCGTGCTCGCCAACAAGGTAAACGTGTTTGGGGTGAACCACTTATCCAGCACCTCACACTTGATGAAAGCGAATATTTTAACAAAGATTGGGACCATGCTGCGCGTCGCGTCATGTCCCCGCCGTTCCGTAACAAACACCACCAAGATTCGCTCTGGGCTGGCCTGCAATCTGGCTCACTATCTGTTGTCGCGACAGATCATTGTGCCTTTACAACGGATCAAAAACGCTCTGGCGTTGGTGACTTTACAAAAATTCCAAACGGCACAGGTGGCCTGGAAGATCGTATGCCAATGCTTTGGACTTATGGCGTTTCTACGGGACGTCTAACCATGAATGAATTTGTTGCGGTTACATCAACCAACATTGCCAAAATCATGAATATGTACCCGAAGAAGGGTGCCGTCCTTGTGGGTGCCGATGCCGATCTTGTCGTCTGGGACCCAGAAAAATCGAAAACCATTGCAGCTTCAACACAACAATCAGCCATTGATTATAATGTATTTGAAGGTAAGCAAGTTAAAGGCCTGCCGCGTTACACTTTATCTCGTGGTCATGTTTCAGTAGCTGATAGCGAAATTAAAACACAGGAAGGCCACGGCGAGTTCGTCAAACGCCAACCAAATGGCACAGTCAATAAAGCGCTTTCTACGTGGAAAGAATTGACCAACCCGATGCCAGTGCAACGCACCGGTATTCCAGCAACTGGGGTTTGATCTAGTTTATGACAATTGTTTCAGCTAAAAATCTTGACCTGACATTCCAGACAAATGATGGTCCCGTTCATGCCCTATCCGATGTAAATTTGGATGTTGAACAAGGCGATTTCATATCATTTATCGGTCCATCAGGCTGTGGCAAGACAACATTTTTACGTGTGATCGCTGATTTAGAAAAACCAACAGGTGGAACCGTAACCGTAAATGGTATGTCACCTGAAGAAGCCCGAATGCAACGTGCCTATGGTTACGTTTTTCAAGCTGCATCTCTTCTACCTTGGCGAACAATTGAAAAAAACATTGCGGTCCCACTCGAGATAATGGGGCTTTCGGGAGCCGAGCAAAAGGAGCGAATTGATCGCGTTCTACAGCTTGTTGATTTGGCAAATTTTGGAAAAAAATACCCTTGGCAACTATCTGGTGGCATGCAGCAACGTGCGTCCATTGCCCGTGCTTTAGCTTTTGATGCTGATCTTCTTTTAATGGACGAGCCTTTTGGCGCATTAGATGAGATTGTGCGTGATCACCTCAATGAACAACTTCTCAAACTTTGGGCAAATACAAATAAGACAATTTGCTTTGTAACGCACTCCATACCTGAAGCGGTCTATCTCTCAACAAAGATCGTCGTCATGTCACCCCGCCCCGGTCGCGTTACTGATGTAATCGATTCAACTTTGCCAAAAGAACGACCTTTGGAAATTCGCGAAAGTGAAGAGTTCCTCAAAATAGCTCACCGTGTACGTGAAGGCTTAAGAGCGGGGCATTCCTATGAGGAATGAGGGCATACGATGAATAAAGGCAAAACTATACCGGTATTAACAATCCTCACGATTATCGTGATGATTTGGTATGCCTGTGTTGTCTGGATGAATGCGCCTTTTGAGTATGATCAAGCAGAACGTCAAGGTCGTACTGCACCAAGTTTCTCGGAACTGATCCCTTTAACTATGGCACAAGAACGCCCTGTTTTACCGTCACCTCATCAAGTTTTTGAGGAGATTTACAAAACGACTGTGCTGAAAAAAATCACATCCAAACGATCACTCGTCTACCATGCATGGATTACTCTTTCTGCGACATTGCTTGGTTTCGTCATCGGAACTGCATTAGGGATTTCACTGGCAGTCGGCATCGTTCATAATAAGGCGATGGATAAATCTGTCATGCCCTGGGTTATTACATCCCAAACGATCCCCATTCTCGCCATCGCACCTATGATTATCGTCGTGCTGAATGCAGCAGGGATTTCAGGCCTTTTGCCAAAAGCTTTGATCTCGACTTATCTTTCATTCTTCCCTGTCGTGGTTGGAATGGTTAAAGGGCTTCGCTCGCCGAGCAGCAGTGAACTTGATCTTATGCATACGTATCACGCATCAAATGCACAAACATTCTGGAAGCTTCGCTGGCCGTCGTCCATGCCGTATCTATTTACGTCATTGAAAATTGCAGTGGCAATATCACTTGTAGGTGCAATTGTTGGTGAAATGCCAACAGGTGCCGTTGCTGGTCTTGGCGCAAGGTTGCTTGCTGGTTCTTACTACGGTCAAACTGTTCAAATCTGGTCTGCCTTATTTATGGCCGCAGCTCTTGCCGCCGTCTTGGTCATACTTGTCGGTGTTGCTCATAACCATGTTTTAAAACGTATGGGGCAAAAGCCTGAAGGAGCTACATCATGAGTTTAGTCGTCGCAGCTTTTGGGTTTTGGCTTATCGCATGGTTCATAAACCAGCGCCTTGTTGCGATCCCAACAGGAACGAACCTGGCGCTCGCACGTACCATCAACCTCCTTGTGCCAATTATATTTGGTGTCACGATCTTTGTAATGTGGGAACTTATCGTACGTGGCTTAAATGTGCCAACAGTATTGTTACCACCGCCATCTATGATCGGTACAAGATTTGCAAGTTCCATCCCAACACTTTGGGCGGATTTTCAGCAAACATTTTTGAAAGCTGTTCTTGCGGGCTATGTTCTTGGATGCGGATCCGGTTTCATCGTAGCTTTATTGATTGACCGCTCACCATTTTTACAACGCGGATTATTACCGCTTGGCAACTTCGTTTCTGCGTTACCGATAGTTGGTGTCGCGCCAATCATGGTCATGTGGTATGGGTTTGACTGGCACTCAAAAGCTGCCGTCGTCGTGATCATGACGTTCTTTCCAATGCTGGTAAACACTGTTCAAGGCCTTGCAGCATCCAGTAATATGGAACGCGATTTGATGAACACTTACGCAGCAACATGGTGGCAAACACTAACAAAGTTACGCCTTCCTTCTGCTGCACCATTTATTTTCAACGCGTTGAAAATTTGCTCAACTCTTGCACTTATTGGCGCAATTGTAGCAGAATTCTTTGGTACACCGACTGTTGGGATGGGATTTCGCATCTCGACAGAAGTCGGTAGAATGAATGTAGACATGGTTTGGGCCGAGATCGCCGTCGCGGCGCTCGCAGGTTCAGCCTTTTACGGATTGGTGGCACTCATCGAGAGAGCAGTCACCTTTTGGCACCCGTCAATAAGAGCGGGAAACAATTAAGATCAATGACATGTACAACTTTTGGAAAACGGGAAAGATAATATGAAAAAACTCACAACTGTACTTCTAGCAGGCGCTATGTCTATGGCCGCTTACAGCGCATTAGCCGCGGATAAAGTGACGCTTCAACTCAAATGGGTAACTCAAGCTCAATTTGCCGGATATTATGTCGCAAAAGACAAGGGCTTTTATGAAGCTGAAGACATCGATATTGAAATCAAGCCAGGCGGACCAGACATTGCTCCAGCACAAGTTTTAGCTGGTGGTGGTGCTGATGTTGTTCTTGATTGGATGCCTTCTGCGCTTGCAACACGCGAAAAAGGTGTGCCGCTTGTTAACATCGCGCAACCATTTAAATCATCTGGCATGATGCTCACTTGTCGCAAAGATTCAGGCATCACATCACCGGCGGACTTTGCAGGTAAAACATTAGGTGTCTGGTTCTTCGGAAATGAATATCCATTCCTATCTTGGATGAGCAAGCTTGGTCTGAAAACAGACGGCAGTGATGGTGGCGTAACAGTTCTTAAACAAGGCTTTAACGTTGATCCAATCCTGCAAAAGCAAGCAGCTTGCGTATCTACTATGACATATAATGAATATTGGCAGATCATTGATGCAGGCCTTTCCGCGGACGATCTCGTAACTTTCAAATATGAAGATCAAGGCGTTTCTACATTAGAAGATGGAATTTATGTTCTTGAAGATAATCTCAAAGATGATGCGTTCCAAGACAAAATGGTTCGTTTCGTTCGCGCTTCTATGAAAGGCTGGAAATACGCTGAAGAAAATCCTGATGAAGCAGCAGATATTGTTCTTGAGAATGATGCATCTGGTGCGCAAACTGAAAAACATCAAAGACGTATGATGGGCGAAATTGCCAAGCTAACCGCTGGTTCAAACGGCGCATTATCTGCAGATGATTACAAGCGTACGGTGGAAACACTGTTGTCAGCAGGTGACGATCCAGTAATCACCAAAGAACCAACAGGTGCTTGGACATCAGTCATTACTGATAAAGCGCTTTAATAGAACAAGACTAAATTAGCTTAGGTCTTCGGACCTAAGTTTTCGATGAATGGCAATGTGATCTTTCGCTGAAAGTTCGCAAACGGGATTTTGCTTTCTAAATTTAGAAAGCCCAAACTTAGAAAGAATTCACCATGGCAGATATCAAAACAGCCCGGCTAAACTCCGAGAAACTGGCAGATAATTTTGACGACCTTCATGCTCCCATGACCCAACATGAAGCTTTAGTTGAAGCAGATCGATGTTATTTTTGCTATGATGCACCATGCATGACGGCATGCCCAACCAGCATTGATATTCCAATGTTCATTCGTCAAATTTCAGTAGATAATCCTGCTGGATCTGCAAAAACAATTCTCCAATCAAACATCATGGGCGGCATGTGCGCTCGAGTTTGCCCTACGGAAACATTGTGTGAAGAAGTTTGTGTTCGAGAAGTAGCAGAAGGCAAGCCCGTTAAAATTGGCCAGCTTCAACGTTATGCGACCGATCACCTGATGAAAACAACGGATGCGCACCCGTTCACACGGGCAGCAAGCACTGGCAAGAAAGTTGCTGTTGTTGGTGCAGGTCCTGCTGGCCTATCCTGCGCGCACAGACTTGCAATGCATGGTCATGCCGTTACAATTTTTGAAGCGCGAGAGAAAGCTGGCGGGTTGAACGAGTATGGTATCGCAGCTTACAAATCAACCGATCAATTTGCAGCTAAAGAAGTTGAGTTCATTCTTGATATTGGCGGTATTGAGGTCAAAAACGGTGTTAGTCTAGGAAAAGATATTTCCCTTGATGCACTAGAGTCAGATTATGATGCCGTATTCTTGGGTATGGGGTTACCTGGCGTAAATGGATTGGGTCTTGACGGTGAAGATACAAATGGCTGCATTGATGCGGTCGATTACATTTCCCAACTTCGCCAAGCCGACGATTTGTCTACGTTAGAGGTTGGCAGGAATGTTGTTGTTATCGGCGGTGGCATGACCGCAATTGATGTAGCGACGCAAGTAAAGCTTCTTGGAGCCGAGAATGTGACAATTTTCTATCGTCGCGGCGTTGAAAATATGAACGCATCTGAGTACGAGCAAGAAGTTGCTCAAACAAATGGTGTTACTATCCGCCACTGGCTGCAGCCAAACGCGCTGGAAGTGAAAAATGGTGCGATTTCAGCAATTACTATGGAATATACATCTGCATCTGGCGGTTCTTTGTCTGGAACTGGCGAAACTGTTACAGTGGAGGCCGATCAGGTGTTTAAAGCTATTGGCCAAACACCAGCGACAGAGCTTATCACATCATCTGGCATAACAGTTGAAAAAGGCCGCATTGCAGTTGATGAAAATCGCAAGACCAACAAATCAAAAGTCTGGGCTGGCGGTGATTGTGTAGCTGGTGGCGAAGATCTCACTGTTGTCTCTGTTGAAGATGGCAAACTCGCAGCTGAAGACATTCACAAAGCGCTTAGCGCATAACCTGAGCGTATAGGAGAAATTATCATGGCAGACCTCACAACTAATTTTATTGGCATTAAGTCTCCAAATCCATTTTGGCTGGCATCAGCTCCACCGACAGACAAAGAGTATAATGTCCGGAGGGCGTTTGATGCAGGCTGGGGTGGTGTTGTTTGGAAAACACTGGGTGCCGAAGGACCGCCCGTCGTCAACGTCAATGGCCCACGTTACGGTGCTATTTACGGCGCTGATCGTCGTCTGCTTGGTCTTAACAATATCGAACTCATTACCGATCGTGACTTATTTACAAATCTTGAAGAAATGAAGCGCGTTAAGGAAGATTATCCTGATCATGCGCTGATTGCATCCATAATGGTGCCATGTGAAGAGGAAGCATGGAAGGCTATATTACCACTTGTTGAAGAAACTGGCTGTGATGGCGTGGAGCTAAATTTTGGTTGCCCACACGGAATGGCAGAGCGCGGTATGGGATCTGCTGTTGGTCAGGTACCAGAATATATTGAGATGGTGGCACGCTGGTGTAAGCAATACACAAAATTGCCGGTTATCGTGAAATTGACACCAAATATCACCGATATCAGATACCCCGCACAGGCGGCCAAAAATGGTGGTGCTGATGCCGTAAGTCTTATCAACACGATTAATTCAGTTATTGGTGTTGATCTCGATAGTTTTGCACCGCAGCCAACTATTGGCGGCAAAGGCTCACACGGTGGCTATTGTGGCCCAGCGGTCAAACCAATTGCATTGAACATGGTGGCTGAAATATCACGCGACCCGGCAACCGCTGGATTGCCAATTTCAGGAATCGGTGGCATCACTACCTGGCGTGATGCGGCAGAATACATTGCTCTTGGTTGCGGCAATGTACAGGTTTGTACCGCCGCAATGACTTATGGTTTCAAAATCGTTGAAGAAATGAAATCCGGATTAAGTGATTGGATGGATGAAAAGGGATATTCTTCAATTGAAGATTTTCGAAATCTGGCTACGCCAAACGTCACTGATTGGCAGCATTTAGACCTTAACTATGTTGCAAAAGCAAAAATTGATCAAGATCTTTGCATCAGTTGTGGTCGTTGTTTTGCAGCATGTGAAGATACATCACATCAAGCAATTTCCATGAGCGATGATCGCAAATTTGAAGTCATTGATGCCGAATGTGTTGCTTGTAATCTATGTGTGAATGTCTGCCCAGTCGAAGGCTGTATCTCAATGGATGAGATGCAAGCAGGTCAGACGGATCCGCGTACTGGCAAGGTCGTAGAAGATAAATATGCAAACTGGACGACACATCCGAATAATCCAATGGCAAATTTGGAACCTGCGGAATAACACTTGAAAACCTTTCCCGTGGTTTTCGCAAGGCAGCCTTCAGGCTGCCTTTTTCATGCTCAACATATTGAAAATTATTATTTTAATAAAGTTCCCCCAAACAAAAAATGCGCCGAAAATCTCCGGCGCATTTAATAGAATAAGGGGTTGATACTTACTGAGGAATATCGCCAGTAATACCTTCAACATAGAAATTCATTCCAGCTAAAGTACCATCATCAGCGGTCTCGCCTTCTGCAAGCCAATCAGAACCGTCTTGTTTCTTCAATGGACCAGTAAATGGATTATATTCACCGCTGGCTATTGATGCTTTTAGCGCGAGAGCTTCAGCCTTAACATCAGCAGGAACTTTATCTGAGATCTCGCCTATTCCTACCATGCCTGGTGCAATACCATCCCATGTGTCTTTGCTTTCCCAGGTACCATCCATAACCGCTTTTACACGAGCGATGTAGTATGGTGACCAATTATCAATGATTGATGACACACGCGGATAAGGCGCATATTCAGCCATATCAGATGCCTGACCAAATGTTGCAACATTGCCGGCTTTTTGGGCCGCCGCTTGTGGCGCAGTTGAATCTGTATGCTGAAGAATAACATCGGCACCTTGCTCAATCAGCGCGGTTGCAGCGTCAGCTTCTTTTGCAGGGTCAAACCAAGTGTAAGCCCAAACAACTGAGAATTCGACCGCAGGGTTTACTTTTTTGGCATGAATGTATGCAGAGTTAATTCCACGGATAACTTCTGGAATTGGGAAAGATGCGATGTAACCAACTTTGTTGGATTTAGTCATCTTACCAGCAATGTGACCCTGGATAGCACGGCCTTCATAAAAACGCGCTGAATAAGTTGAAACATTGTCTGCACGCTTATAACCAGTTGCATGTTCAAATTTTACATCAGGAAATTTGGCCGCAACTGCAATTGTTGGATCCATATAACCAAAGGATGTTGTGAAAATAAGCTTTGCGCCTGAAAGCGCCATCTGCGTAATCACACGCTCAGCGTCTGCCCCTTCTGGAACATTTTCTTGAAACACTGTTTCTACTTTATCACCAAATTCAGCTTCAACAGCCTTACGGCCCTGATCATGCTCATAAGTCCAGCCGCCGTCGCCAACAGGTCCAACATATACAAACCCTACTTTAGTTTTATCCATAGCAAATGTTGCTGACATGGACAGTGCCATCGCAGCAACGGTTCCTAAAAGGACGGATCTACGTTTTATCATCGTTGTTTTCTCCTTGGTTTTTCTTTTTATATTCAATGCTTAATGTGAAGCATGGAAAGGGCGGCCCAAACAAGCGGGCGCTGTGAGTGAGGCACGACCTTGGCCTCGTTTTCTGGGTGCCGACATGATGACCAACACGATTATAGTAATCAGATACGGCGACATCGACAAATATTCAACAGGAACGGCGAGACCCGCTGCCTGTAAATTAAGCTGCAAAACAGTAACGCCACCAAATATATATGCGCCAAGTAAAACACGTAACGGGCGCCATGAACCAAAAACCACAATGGCAAGTGCAATCCATCCAGCGCCTGCTGTCATGCCTTCCGTCCATTGCGGAACACGAACAAGGCTGAGATATGCACCACCTAAACCCGCACATCCGCCGCCAAATAATATGGCAAGAACGCGAACGCGAATAACCTTATACCCAAGAGCGTGTGCAGCATCATGATTTTCTCCGACGGCACGTAATATCAAGCCAATACGTGAGTATTTAAGCATCGCCCAAATTGCAAAACAAAGACCAAGTGTAAGATAAACCATCAAGTCATGGTTAAAAAACATGGACCCCAGGATAGGAATATCCGTAAGTGGTCCAAGATCAAGTTTTGATACAGCAGGCGGCCGAATTCCAACATACCCTTGTCCAATGAGAGAAGAAAAACCAAGGCCGAAAAGCGTAAGCGCCAAACCAGTAGCAACCTGATTAGACAACAAATATTGCGTTAAAAATGCAAAAATGAGCGATAAAGCAGCCGCACCAACTGCACCGGCAACAAAACCTAAAGAAGGCGATCCTGTTTCAACCGCAACTGCAAAACCACAGATAGCACCAAGGATCATCATACCTTCAACACCCAAATTAAGAACACCTGCACGCTCAACAACAAGTTCGCCGAGAGCCGCAAGAATAATGGGTGTTGCAGCCACCATTAAAGAAGCAATGAGAAGACTGGGAGAAATTGCTGATAGATCCATTATGCTACTCCCCGCGTACTAATTCGAAACCGATAATTCGTCAAAACGTCAACTGCGAGAAGAAAGAATAGCAACATACCTTGGAATGCTTGAATAGCTGCGCTTGGCACATTGAGCATGAAGCTCGCAAGCTCACCGCCAATATAAGTCAACGCCATTAACAATCCGGCCAGCAAAATACCAATAGGATGTAGCCTCCCCAAAAACGCAACGATGATGGCAGTAAATCCATAACCAACATTAAAATCAATATTAATTTGGCCGGCAGGGCCTGATACTTCAAACAAACCTGCAAGACCAGCAAGCGCACCTGATGTGCCGAGGCAAAATAAGACCAATACCCCGGGAGAAACTCCGGCAAATTTAGCAGCTTTTGGTGCTTCTCCTGCAAGACGAATTTGAAATCCCATCATGTGACGCGCAAATAGAACATATGCAAAGATGACAGCAATCAACGCGGCAACAACACCCCAATGCATACCAGTTCCTGCAATAAGTTCAGGATTATAAGCGGATGCATATTCTTTCAAATTTCGGGAACCTGGAAAACCAGCGCCATCCGGGTTTCTTAGAGCACCCAATGATACAGACGCTAAAATGAATTCGGCTACATAAACTAAAAGCAACGATACCAGTATCTCATTCGTGTGATATTTAACTCGTAAAAATCCTGGGATCATTCCCCATAAAAAACCACCAACAGCACCTGCAATGACCATGAGCGGGAAGATAAAAACACTTTCCGTTGGATAGAATGCGAGCCCAACCGCTGCACCACAGATAGCGCCAATAATATACTGCCCTTCAGCACCAATATTCCAAACACCAGCTTTAAAGCCGATTGATAGGCCTATCGCGATTAAAATAAGAGGGGCTGCCTTGACCAACAATTGCGGACGTGAAAATGCAGCAAACTGCTCACTGAATAGCGGGTCCCAAAAAATCGTCCGGATTGCTTCAAATGGGTCTTTACCTAAAATCGCAAACATAATGCTTCCTGCGATCATAGTTGCAATAACCGCAAGTAAGGGTGTTGTAACAGTCCAGAATTTCGACGGCTGTGGTCGTTTTTCAAGAATAATCATACAGCAGGCTCCGCTAGTTCTGATAAAGCAGGTTGGTCAGAACTTTGCGCGCCACCCATCATAAGACCAATTTTTTCCAAACTCAGTGATGTCGTTTCCACCGGCTTAGATAATTCTCCAGAATTAAGCGCCGCAAACCAGTCTGAAATTTCTAACAACTCATCAAGGTCTTGGGATATTACAATAACAGCGGCGCCCTGATCAGCAAGATCTAGTAGGGCCTGCCGAATTGTTGCAGCTGCGGCGGCATCAACACCCCAAGTCGGTTGATTAACAATAAGCACCTCAGGATCTTGCAGAATTTCCCGCCCGACTACAAATTTTTGCAAATTACCACCGGACAAAGCTCGTGCGGCAGTATTTTCAGACGGTGTGCGAACATCAAATGATTTTATAATCTCTTTGGCAAAGTCACTTGTTTGCCGCCAATTTATAAATCCATTACTTTCTAATGCTTTACGTCTTGATGCGCTTAACAAAGCGTTCTCCGTCAAAGACATGTTCGGCGAAGCGGAATGCCCTAAACGTTCTTCTGGAGCTGCAAGTATTCCTAGTTCACGACGTTGGTTCGGCCCTAGTTTCCCAATAGGCTTATCATGCAGTTTGATTTCATGGTCTGGACTTTTGATTTCACCAGATACCACCGACGTTAACTCATCCTGACCGTTACCAGCTACGCCGCCAATACCCAAAACTTCGCCCGTACGAATTGAAATATTTATGTCTTTAAGTGATGTTCCAAACATACTAAGCGCAGGCAAACTAAGATTGTCAATCTTAAGAACCACATCGCCAACATTTCGCTGCTTCTTTTCAGGAACATGAAGCGTTGCATCAACCATCATCTCGGCCATAGCGCGGGCTGTCTCAACACGTGGATTGCATGTTGCAACCTTTTTGCCATGTCGCAAAATCGTAGCCGTATCACATAGAGTACGTATCTCTTCGAGTTTGTGAGAAATGTACAAAATTGACCGCCCTTCACTACGTAACTTCTCCAGTGTGTGAAACAGGATCTCAACTTCTTGCGGCGTGAGTACACTCGTCGGCTCATCCATAATAAGCAGCTTAGGGTTCTGCAAGAGACAACGAATGATCTCAACACGTTGGCGTTCACCAGCAGACAGATCACCCACAAGTTGCGCCGGATCAAGCGGCAGTCCATAGCTTTCTGAAACATCTCGAATTTGCGCTGCTAAATCCTGCATCTTTGGTGGGTTTTCCATTCCAAGCGCAATATTTTCGGCGACATCCAGCGCTTCGAAAAGCGAAAAATGCTGAAACACCATCGCAACGCCTGACGCGCGAGCGGCCCTTGGTTCACTAGGCGCATAGGTCTGACCTAAAAGCTGCATCTTTCCAGCATCAGGTTTAACCAGTCCGTATATCATTTTGACAAGAGTAGATTTACCGGCACCATTTTCACCCAAAAGAGCGTGAATCTCCCCAACACCAATATCAAAACTCACATCATCATTAGCTTTAACGCCTGGATAAGTCTTTGTCAGACCGCTAATTTCTAAAAGATTTTCGTCACTTACAATGTTCAAACTGCTCCACCCAAACCCAATTCAACATGAAATTAAGTGTATCGAAGTCCGTCTCCGACGACAATGGCTTCAAGCTTGTCCACAAGCAGATTTACCTAAATTATGAAAGTTTAGTCATGATAAGATCAGACTTTCATCAATATGTATAAGAACCTTCAAATGGATGCATAGAAAAGCATATCTGAGTAAAACTTGGCGTTTAAGAGGGTTTCATTCAATAAATATTACAAGTACATTCGCTCTCAACGCGATATGAGGATTAAAATGGCAGGCTTTGAAACTCGAGATTGGGACAATGCATATGAGAATCGAGGCCATATTGTTGGAAGCACAGAAATTGCCGAGGCTTGGGTTAAAAACGCAAAAGCATTTCGCAACCTCGCAAAGTCCGATTTAAACATTACAACCAATGACAGTGGAGCATCACGTTACGATATATTTTGGCCGAACGATAAGCCAAAAGGTATATTTGTCTTTGTACATGGCGGCTATTGGCAAGTTACAGATAAATCAACATGGTCGCATTTAGCTAAAGGTGCAGTCGATGCTGGTTGGGCTGCAGTCATACCGGCGTATGATCTGTGCCCCAAAGTCAGTATCGATAACATTATCACAATGGTTGCAACGTCCATAAACCATGTAGCAAAAACAATTCCAGGACCTATTATTTTGACCGGTCATTCTGCTGGCGGCCATCTTGTTGCAACGATGTGCACAACCAACACCCGGTTGGATCATACAGTCTGCGAACGCATAAAACACGTCGTACCCATATCAGGCCTTTGTGATCTTCGACCCCTTCTTAAAACCAAGATCAACGACGCATTACGACTGGACTGGCAAACAGCCAGCGCACTAAGTCCTGTGCTGCAACAGCCTATACCAAATACTCGGTTGACCGCTTGGGTTGGCGCAAATGAACGTTCAGAATTTTTGCGCCAAAATAGGTTGCTCGCCGACATGTGGCATGGACTGGGTGCAAACACGCAAATCATCGAAGAACCTGATAAGCATCATTTTTCGGTTATCAATGGACTAGAAGATCAAAATTCCATTTTGATGAAAACAATACTTAATGACATTTGAATAAGTAGACTTGTTCAAACAGGAGCACAATTTGAAGAAAGAAGCATTCCACCTCCCCGAGGACACAATCTATCTTGATGGCAATTCGCTTGGTCCATTGCCAAAAACTGCTTCTGAACGGTTAAGTAAAACCATCCATAATGAATGGGGTGAGATGCTCATAAAAGGCTGGAACGAAGCCGGTTGGATGGATCAACCAAGAAAGTTAGGCGACAAACTAGGTTTACTTCTAGGTTGCGCCCAAGGCAGTATAGTTTTGGGTGACACACTTTCTATCAAAGTTTATCAAGCACTTGCAGCGGCGTTGAATATGTCTGCCAATCGTAAAGTTGTTTTATCCGATAGCGGTAATTTTCCAACAGACCTTTACATGGCCGATGGCCTGCTTAAAACCCTCGACAAAGGACACGAATTACGTATAGTGGCGCCAGAAGATGTCATAAGCAACATCACTGATGAAATAGCCGTCCTGATGCTTACACAAGTAGATTATCGAACAGGCCGAATGCATGACATGAACCAACTCACTCAAGCGGCACATGATGTCGGTACTGTTGTCATCTGGGATTTAGCTCATTCGGCTGGCGCTGTGCCTGTAAATATGGCCCAAAGCAACGCCGAGTTTGCCGTTGGTTGCACTTATAAGTACCTTAATGGCGGACCAGGTGCCCCCGCCTTCATCTATTCTCGGCCAGATATCGCAGACCTGATCGAACCAGCGTTAAGTGGATGGCTAGGTCATGAAGCGCCATTTGAATTTGATAGAGATTATCGGCCTGCAAAAGGTAATGAACGAATGCGCGTGGGAACGCCTCCGATAATTCAACTAGCTGTACTTGAGGCAGCATTGGATATTTGGGATGACATATCCATTGAAGATATCCGAACCAAATCTATTGAGCTTTCTGAGTTGTTCATCAAGGAAGTGGAAGAACGCTGCCCGCAGTTAAAACTTGCTAGCCCACGCAATCCTTCAACTCGAGGTTCACAAATCTCTTTTACATTCGAACACGGATACGCTGTAATGCAGGCGTTAATCAATGAGGGTGTCATAGGTGACTTTCGCGCACCAGATATAATTCGGTTCGGTTTCGCTCCTCTTTATAATGATGCCGACGATGTGTTGGGAGCTGCCAACATTCTAGAAAACATCATGACCAACAAGATCTGGGATCAACCAAAGTTTAAAAAACGAGCAGCTGTCACTTGAGCCAAGAAGACCGGCGGTGTTAAATGCAACTCAAATATCAATAGAAAAGGCGGTTCAATATTTGGAAACCGACCGCTGGAAGGAAAAATAATGGGTACTGAAGGGTTGATGAACGTTGTTTTCGTTCAAATTAGATGCAAACCGGGCTCAACATATAAAGTTGCTGATGCACTCTATGAAATGGAAATTTGTTCAGAACTTTTCTCCACCAGCGGAGAATGGGACTTGATGGCAAAGATTTACCCACCTGACAATGCCGATGTAGGTATTTTTTTGAATGATCATGTTGGTTCTATTGAAGGCGTAGAACGAACACTTACGACACTAACTTTCAAAGCTTTTTGCTAGTTCTTGTCCAATTTTAGCAGCCCCTCATAGTTCAAAAGCAGATGGATTCATCCACAACTTAACCATTTAAAAAAAACGACCTTACGAGTTGTGAAAAAGACTCGCAAAACTCGCTTTAGGTGACTAGAGTGCTTCATTAATGCAGGGCAAAAACAATAAATACCTTGCACGATACATAAATATGTATTTCCACGATTAGTTTTTTACGGGAGACAAATATGAAAAAACTACTTCTTGCAACGGCTGCAGCGGCAGCTCTTCTAACATCACCAGTTCTAGCAGATGACCACGGTCCTATTAAAATTGGTGTACTTCTTAGCTTTACTGGTCCAATTGAATCTCTAACACCTGGCATGGGCGGCAGTGCTGAACTTGCTATGAAAGAAGTCAATGAAAGCGGAAAGCTTCTTGGCGGCAAACAAGTTGAATCTGTTCGCGCTGATGCGACATGTATCGATTCAGCTGCAGCTACTGCAGCGGCAGAACGTTTGGTTACATCTGATAAAGTGTCAGTCATCATGGGTGCTGACTGTTCTGGTGTTACTGGCGCAGTGTTGCAAAATGTTGCACGTGCAAATGGTATCGTGATGATTTCACCATCAGCAACCTCTCCTGCTTTAACAACAGCAGAAGATGATGGGCTTTTCTTCCGCACAGCTCCATCTGATGCACGTCAAGGCGAAGTTCTTGCCGAAATCATGATGGAAAAAGGCATAAAATCTGCTGCGTTGACATATACAAACAACGATTATGGTAAAGGTCTTGCTGATGCCATTCAATCAAGCTTCGAAGCAATAGGTGGTAAAGTTACTATCTCTGCAGCTCATGAAGATGGTAAAGGCGACTACTCAGCTGAAGTTGCAGCGTTAGCGCAAGCTGGTGGTGATGCTCTGGTCGTTGCTGGTTATCTTGACCAAGGTGGTAAGGGCGTTATCCAAGGTGCACTTGATTCAGGTGCTTTTGACATGTTTGCTTTACCCGATGGTATGATAGGCGATTCACTTCCTGCTGCAATCGGCGCGGACCTTAACGGCTCATTTGGAACAAAACCAGGTTCTGAAAGCAAGGGTAATGAAATATTTAATGCAATGGCTGACAAAGCTGGCATTAAATCAGATGCATATTCAGCAGAATCATATGATGCTGCTGCGCTTCTAATGCTAGCAATGCAAGCTGCAAATTCTTCAAAATCTGCCGATGTTAAAGGTAAGATCATGGATGTAGCAAATGCTCCAGGCGAAAAAATTCTTCCTGGCGAACTCGGCAAGGCACTAGAAATTCTAGCTGCTGGTGGTGACGTTGATTATGTCGGCGCAAGTGCTGTCGAATTGATCGGTGCTGGAGAATCTGCTGGTACTTACCAACAAATTCTCATTGATGACGAAAAAGTAACCGTCACAAATTTCCGCTAGTTTTAAAAGATAATTGCAGCCCTGCCTCTCGGTTGGGCTGCTTTTTTCAATCAGATGATTAGGTCATACATATGATTGTTGTGAACGATTTGCACAAGCATTTCGGAGGGCTTCGTGCCGTCGATGGGGCATCACTTGAAATTAAAACCGGTTCAATCACTGGACTTATTGGCCCAAATGGCGCTGGAAAAACAACGCTGTTTAATATTATTGCTGGGCATTACAAACCCACATCCGGACAAGTGTTTTTAGATGGTGAAGATATCAGCGGATTAACACCGCATGAATTATTTGCCAAAGGTCTTTTGCGTACCTTTCAAATCGCACATGAATTCTCTTCCCTCACAGTTCGTGAAAATTTGATGATGGTGCCTGATAGACAGTTAGGCGAAAACCTGATCGACACATGGATCAGACCTTCCAAAGTTCGCGAACAAGAGGAAATAGTTCGTCAGAAAGCAAATGACGTTATTGAGTTTTTGGAAATCTCACATGTTGCCGATGAACTTGCCGGCAACTTGTCTGGTGGACAAAAGAAGCTCCTAGAACTTGGGCGCACGATGATGGTCGATGCAAAAATCGTCTTCCTTGATGAAGTCGGTGCCGGGGTAAACAGGACGTTGCTCAATACAATTGGTGATGCAATTTTGCGGCTTAACAAAGAGCAAGGTTATACATTTTGCATGATCGAGCACGACATGGAGTTCATTTCTAGGCTCTGCGATCCTGTTATCTGCATGGCAGAGGGACGCGTGCTCGCACAGGGCACTGCCGAAGAAGTTAAAAACAACGAGGAAGTTATTGAGGCTTATCTCGGTACTGGACTAAAAAACAAAACACCAAATCAATCAAAGCCCGTTCAATCAAAAAAGGAAACCGTAAAATGAGTTTTCTGATTGGCAAAAATATGACCGGCGGATATGGCAGCGCAGATATTTTGCACGACTGCACCATCGGTGTGGAAAAGGGTGAAATCGCAGTTATCGTTGGACCTAACGGCGCAGGAAAATCCACAGCAATGAAAGCCGTTTTTGGCATGCTCTCTCTCCGTAAAGGCGGCGTCTTCATGGATGGTGAGGATATCACAAAACTTTCACCGCAAGATCGGGTCAAGATCGGCATGGGATTCGTTCCCCAAACCAGCAACGTATTCACCTCAATGTCTGTTGAAGAAAATTTGGAGATGGGTGCATTTATCCGCAATGATGATATCAACGAAACCATGGAACAAGTCTTTGAATTGTTTCCTATTTTGCACGCAAAACGAAAGCAGGCAGCGGGTGAATTATCCGGCGGACAACGTCAACAGGTTGCTGTAGGACGTTCACTGATGACCAAACCAAAAGTACTTATGCTTGATGAACCGACCGCTGGCGTATCGCCTATTGTAATGGATGAGTTATTCGATCGGATTATTGAGATCGCTAAAACCGGAATTGCAATTTTGATGGTGGAACAAAATGCCAAACAAGCTTTGAATATTGCTGATAAGGGCTATGTTCTAGTACAAGGCGAAAATAGATACACAGATACAGGCGAAGCATTGATGAACAATCCTGATGTTCGTCGCGCTTTCTTGGGAGGATAGCGCCATGATGGATTTTCTAAACAGCCTTGTCCTGCTCGCCAACTTTCTCATTATTCCCGGGTTGGTATATGGGTCCCAACTCGCTTTGGGCGCACTTGGTGTTACACTCATTTACGGCATTCTCCGGTTTTCAAATTTCGCTCATGGTGAAACCATGGCATTTGGGACAATGCTTACCATTTTGGTAACGGCGGCGATGAAATCCGCCGGTGTATCTTTTGGCATATTACCTACTGCATTATTGGCACTGCCATTTGGCATAGCAGGTGCGATCATTTTATGCCTCACAACCGATAAGCTGGTTTATAAATTTTACCGCCAGCAGCGTTCAGTTCCTGTAATTTTTCTCATTGCATCGCTTGGTGTGATGTTCTTCTATAATGGTCTCATCCGATTTGTTATCGGCCCTGGGGATCAAATATTCACAGACGGAACACGCTTCATTGTCAAAGCGCGAGAATTTAAGGAACTTACTGGGCTGAATGAAGGATTAGCGTTTAAGACAACGCAAGGAATAACCATTCTTGTCACCATTTTGATCGTGGCTGGCCTATTCTGGTTCTTGAATAAGACAAAAACCGGAAAGTCTATGCGTGCCTATTCCGATAACAGAGATCTGGCATTGCTTTCAGGTATCAATCCAGATCATGTTGTAAAAATTGTATGGATTCTAACAGCTATATTAGCAACCGTTGCTGGCACGCTTTACGGCTTGGACAAAAGTTTCAAACCTTTCACATATTTACAACTACTCCTGCCAATCTTTGCAGCCGCTATTGTGGGTGGTCTTGGAAGTCCAATTGGTGCCATAGCCGGCGGTTTTATTATTGCCTTTTCGGAAATTTCTGTGACATTCGCTTACCGTAAGTTTTTAACTTATAATCTTCCGGAAGGATGGGCACCTGAAGGTCTCGTACAACTTCTATCCACGGATTATAAATTTGCCGTTTCATTCGCAATTCTAGTCGTTGTCCTCCTGGTCCGACCAACAGGTATATTCAGGGGGCAATCGATATGATGAGTAATTTTAAAGGCGCAACAAGAAACGTCTCCATGTTCGCCATTATGGCGGTTTTATTTATCGTCGTTGGCCAAGCTCAAAGCTGGCCGTTAGCACTTACTATTCTTAACCTTTGCCTCATCTCATCGATCATGGCGTTGGGGGTTAATATTCAATGGGGATATGCTGGACTTTTAAATGTCGGCGTTATGGGGTTTGCAGCTCTTGGCGGCGTTGCCGCTGTGCTTGTATCATCACAACCTGTGCCTGCCGCATGGGAAGCGGGCGGCTCTGGAATCTTATTGATGCTACTCACATATGTTGTCGCAATAGCGTTGATCACATTTATATATTTCAAGCTTAAACGCCCTCTTCGGGGTATTGCTATCTTTATAGTTGCCGTCATTGGCTATTTTGTATCTCGTAGTTTTTATGACCCAGCTTCTGTCGCCATCGAGGCAGTTGATTCCGCTGCAACAGGTAATTTGGGAGGTTTAGGCTTACCCATTATGCTGTCATGGCTTGTTGGCGGGTTATTTGCCGCTGCCGCTGCGTGGGTTGTTGGAAAAATTTCACTCGGATTACGATCGGATTATTTGGCCATAGCCACCTTAGGCATTTCTGAAATTATCATTGCTTTTTTGAAAAATGAAGATTGGCTAACTCGAGGTGTAAAAAATGTTACGGGTCTTCCGCGCCCTGTTCCTTATGAAGTTGATATACAACAATCAGCTTATTATCAGCAATTGGCTTCAGATTGGGGAATGTCGATAATTGACCTCTCATCTGTAGTTGTAAAACTATGTTACGCCGGTTTATTTGCGGTCGTTCTACTCGCACTTCTTTATCTGGCTGAAAAAGCGCTTCGCTCACCGTGGGGCCGAATGATGCGTGCAATTCGAGACAATGAAACTGCCGCAGAAGCTATGGGGAAAAATGTTAAAGGCCGCCATTTACAGGTGTTCATATTGGGATCCGCTGTCATTGGGATTGCGGGCGCTATGCTCACCACATTGGACGGTCAGTTTACCCCTGGTTCCTATCAACCATTGCGTTTCACATTCCTTATCTGGGTAATGGTGATCGTCGGAGGCTCCGGAAATAACTGGGGTGCTATCCTGGGTGGTTTTGTTATCTGGTTCTTCTGGGTTGAAGCAGAGCCGTTGGGCCTCTGGTTAATGGATACGATTACATCTGGCATGGCAGATGATAGCCCACTGCGCGAGCACCTTCTAAAGAGTGCTGCCCATATGCGTCTTATGACTATGGGTGTTATTCTTCTGCTCGTTCTTCGATTCACACCGCGAGGATTAATTCCAGAACGAAAAGCCTGAGTAAGTTCAAGCATTTAGTCGAACACAGTCTTAATAAATGATGCTCGTCTATACTTAATAATCATAGTATTGTTTTTGTAATCGAAGTATTATTTTTTTATACTGAAATCGGAAAAATGAGCAAAAGGAGCATATTTTTCCTCATTTTTGTATAAAATCCATAAAAAACGTAAAAATTTGAAATTTTCCTATGCAAAATACGCATTGCAGTCCAATTTTCAGCATTAGACTCTCATTTCTCAATATACTAGATCTTTTGCTTTACAAGTAATAGTTTTTAATTTTTACTGTAAAAGCTCACTTCTAAAAAATTGGTGGGTGAGGTTTTTTAGACCCTCAATTTTAATATAAATTAATAATAATTCTAAGGGAAAATATAATGAAAAATGTAACAAAAGTTTTGACTGCCGGGCTTATGCTTGGTGCCAGTTTGGGAGTTGCACACGCAGACGGAACTTTAGATCAGGTCAAACAACGCGGCTCGCTCATTTGCGGTGTAAGTGGTGGCTTGCCTGGTTTTTCTGCGCCAGATGATGCTGGTTTAATGCAAGGAATTGATGCCGACGTATGTCGTGCAGTTGCAGCGGCTATATTGGGAGATGCATCCAAGGTTGAATTCCGCCCGCTAAATGCAAAAGAGCGTTGGGCGGCGCTTACATCAAGTGAAATCGATGTACTTTCACGCAACTCAACACACACGTTGACACGTGACGCATCACTTGGTGTTGATTTCACATATTACAACTATATTGATGGCCAAGGTTTCATGGTCAAAAATGATCTAGGCCTTTCAAGCGCTCTTGAGCTTGATGGAGCAAAGATTTGTGTACAAGCCGGTACAACAACAGAGTTGAATATGGCGGACTATTTCCGTTCAAACGGTATCACATTTGATCCAGTTGGTTATGAAACGTCTGTTCAAACTCGCGAGGGTTATGAAGGTGGTGCATGTGATGCTCTAACATCAGATAAATCACAGCTTGCAGCTATTCGTTCTGAGTTAGCTGATCCTGCCGGTTCAACAATTTTGCCAGAAACAATTTCTAAAGAACCTTTGGGTCCTGTCGTTCGTCAAGGTGATGATCAGTGGAATAAAATTGTTCTTTGGTCAATGCATGCTTTGATCAATGGTGAAGAGCTTGGTCTAACTTCTGCAAATGTTGATGAAATGAAAGCTTCATCTGACAACCCGGGCATTAAGCGTTTCCTTGGTACAGAGGATACAATGGGGGCTCACTTGGGTCTTGAAGCCGACTGGGCTTACAACATCATCAAGCAAGTTGGTAACTATGGTGAAGTTTATGACCGCACAGTTGCTCCACTAGGCATCGCACGTGAGGGAAGCGTGAATGACCTTTGGACACGCGGTGGTCTTCTTTATTCACCACCTATCCGCTAAATTGGGATAATATTAAGGCTCGGAACCCACGTTCCGAGCCTTTTTCATAGATATAAAAATAATAATATTTTGGGGGAATGTAATCGTGAGTCCTACAGATCACGTTCCATTTCATAGAAATCCGAAAGTAATTGCCGTCTTCTCGCAATTGCTGATTGCTACATTGCTAGCGGGATTTTTGTATTGGATCTACAGTAATACAATCGAGAATTTAAACAGAGCTGGCATTCAGACCGGTTTTGGATTTCTCGATCAAGTCGCACCATTTAAAGTAGGGTTTTCTGCTTTTCTTGAGTTCAAGTTGGGTGAAAGCACCTATTGGCGGGTATTTTGGATAGGAGTTCAAAATACAATTTTCGTCAGTATCTTGGGAATTATCGCCGCCACACTGCTTGGCTTTACAGTTGGCATTATGCGGTTATCACCAAACTGGATCATCTCGCGGTTTGCACTGGTCTATATTGAAACTTTGCGCAATATTCCTTTACTACTTCAAATTCTATTTTGGAATTTCGCAATTTTCCTTCCGTTCTTCCCCGTACCAAAAGATTCGATTTCAATTGCAGATTCTATCTTCATCAACAAACGCGGGCTTTATCTACCAAAGGTAGTTTCAGATAATCCTACCGGAACAATGATTGTCGCAGGTTTCATAATTGCGGCGATTGTCGGCGCATTCTACTTACGAAACTGGGCCAAAAAACGCCAAAACGAAACAGGACAAACTTTCCCGGTTTTCACGGCGAGCCTTGCAGCTATCATTGTGATGGCATTTTTGGGTGTAATCGTTTCCGGCTTCCCGCTAAGTTTAGAACTTCCAGAACTTGGCCGATTTAATCTTAAAGGCGGTGTTGAATATCCGCTTCCGCTGTTCTCGCTATGGTTCGCACTGTCTACTTATACGGCAGCCTTCATCGCAGAAAATGTACGAGCAGGCATTCAGGCTGTTCCAAAAGGGCAAACCGAAGCATCGTCGGCACTGGGCCTCAAGCGAAATCACGTTTTAAATCTTGTTGTGATTCCACAAGCCATGCGGATCATCATCCCTCCAACAATTTCACAATATCTTAACTTAACGAAGAACTCGTCTCTGGCCGTTGCCGTGGCATTTGAAGAATTATTTGCGATTTGGGCGGGTATCTCACTTAACCAAACAGGGCAGGCTCTGGTTATCATTGGAATGACATTCCTCGTTTACCAAATCTTGTCGATGATCACATCAGCAGCAGCGAACTACTATAATAAACGTTCGCAGTTTGTGGGGCGTTAATATGTTTAAAACAGTTCCTGGAGAATTTGAATTTCAACCACCACGCCCTGCTCCCATTGCAAATGCAGGCCCTATTGGGTGGATGCGAGAAAACCTGTTTTCTTCGCCACTAAATATCATACTCACATTGATAGGCGTGTATATAATTTGGAGTACAATACCACCTCTACTTAATTGGGCTATTTTTGAAGCAAGCTGGGCCTGGGGTGATCGCACACTATGCGAAGAAGCGGCCGGTGCTTGCTGGACATATGTTCGTGTGCGTTTTAGTCAGATTATTTATGGTCCATTTTATGGCCAAAATGAAAGTGAGATCTGGCGACCACTTGTCGTGTTTGCACTATTTGCAGGTATTGTATTTTGGCTGATATATCCAAAGACACCTTATAAGGGTCGCGTTGCAATTGCATCGCTAATCCTTCTGCCTGTTGCCAGTGTCTTGCTAATTCATGGGGGGTTGCTTGGATTAAAAGTCGCACCAACCAGCCAGTGGGGTGGTTTTATGCTCACGCTAATTCTGGCGGTCACGGGCATCATCGGGGCTTTACCGATTGGTATAATAATGGCGCTAGGTCGACAATCAGACCTTCCGATTTTCAAGGCGTTATCTGTTGTCTTTATCGAGTTCTGGCGGGGTGCACCGTTGGTAACGGTACTCTTCATGGCATCCGTTATCTTTCCGCTGTTTTTCCCTGCAGAAATGGACTTTGATAAAGTGGTTCGCGCACTTGTTGCCATCACCTTGTTCCAATCTGCTTATACCGCAGAGGCTATTCGTGGTGGATTAGCATCCTTACCACGGGGGCAAGCAGAAGCTGCAGATGCGCTGGGATTAGGGTATTGGCAAAAGACTTTCCTGATCATCCTTCCTCAAGCCTTGAAAGTGTCCATTCCTTCGATTGTAAACACGTTCATTGCATTGTTTAAGGATACATCTTTGGTTTACATTATTGGCCTTCTTGATCTCTTGGATATGGCAAGGTCAACAGCCAATTCACTCGAGTGGCGTGGCGTATCCAACATTACCGCCTATGTTTTTGCAGCCATGATCTTCTTCATGTTTACATCAGCAATGTCAGCCTACAGCCGCGGTTTAGAGCGTAAGCTCGATACTGAACATAAATCATAATTTAAGATTGACGGGTAAATATTATGAGTAATACATCAACACAAAAAGCAAACGAAACCGTGGCACGTCAATTATCTGATGAAGTGGCGGTAAGCCTTGAAAATCTAAACAAGTGGTATGGTCAATTTCATGTTTTGAAAGGGATCAACTTCGAAGTTAAAAAGGGTGAGCGAATTGTTGTTTGCGGACCATCGGGTTCTGGTAAATCAACTATGATTAGATGCATCAACCGACTTGAGGAGCATCAGGAAGGTAAAATCGTCGTCGACGGAACACACCTGACTAATGATGTTAAGAAAATCGACGAGGTCCGTCGTGAAGTTGGTATGGTATTTCAACACTTCAACCTTTTTCCGCACCTTACAGTACTGGAAAATTGTACGCTTGCACCCATTTGGGTTCGCAAAACGCCAAAGGCTGAAGCTGAACGTGCTGCGAGGGAATACTTGGATCGCGTAAAAATCCTTGATCAGGCAGATAAGTTTCCAGGTCAACTTTCGGGTGGTCAGCAGCAACGTGTCGCTATTGCCCGTTCACTTTGTATGAACCCCAAAATCATGTTGTTTGACGAACCAACGTCAGCGCTCGATCCTGAGATGATTTCTGAGGTTTTGGACACTATGATCGATCTGGCAGAATCTGGCATGACGATGGTTGTCGTAACCCACGAGATGGGTTTTGCGCGAAAAGTGGCCGACCGTGTGGTCTTCATGGATCGAGGCGAGATTGTTGAAATCAACGAACCCGAAGAGTTCTTCAACAATCCACAGTCAGACAGAACAAAACTGTTCCTATCACAGATTCTTTCGCACTAATTTTTGTTCTTATTATCTAAAAACGGGCCTATGAATTGGGCCCGTTTTGTTGCCTCATAACCTAATCCAGATTCACTGAACGCAGGCGCAAAGCATTTGAAATAACAGAAACAGATGACAGACTCATCGCTGCAGCAGCAATCATAGGCGAAAGTAAAGTCCCCGTTATCGGATATAACAACCCAGCAGCAAATGGCACGCCTAGGCTATTATAAGCAAAAGCAAAGAATAAGTTTTGTTTGATATTATTTATTGTTAGTTGAGAAAGTCTTCGAGCGCGAACCACACCGATCAAATCACCATGCAATAATGTTATTCCTGCACTTTCAACCGCAATATCAGCGCCTGTACCCATCGCAATGCCAACATCAGCTGTTGCCAGCGCCGGAGCGTCGTTAACGCCATCGCCGGCCATTGCAACTTTTAGACCTTGTTTATGTAAATCATCGATGAGGGTCTTTTTATCTTCTGGAAGAGTATTAGCTCTAACATCATCAATACCAAGTTCATCGGCAACAGATTTCGCTGTAATTTCATTATCGCCGGTCGCCATAATAATTTTCACACCAAGCGCCTGCATATCTCGTACGGCTTGTTTTGCACTAGGCTTAATTTGGTCAGAAACCGCCAATATCGCCATAAGCCTTTTATCAGCAGCAACAAACATAACAGTCTTACCTGCAGACTGAAGGTTCTTAACATGCTCATCCATTTCTGAAATATCTACACTGATCTCACCCATCATGGCAGAGTTACCAACGGCAAATGTGGTACCATTAGCATTAGCCATCACACCTTTGCCAGTTACCGATTGAAAACTCTCAATATTTGCGGCTTCAATGTCTCTTTGCTTAATACCTTTCACGATTGCTTCTGCCAATGGGTGCTCTGATGCTTGTTCAATTGCCCTTACAACGCCTAAAGTTTCAACATTTGAGATATCTTCTGCCAGAATGCTGATGTCTGTTAGCTGTGGTTCGCCACACGTAAGTGTCCCTGTTTTATCAACAACAATGACATCGATTTTTGCCAGTTGTTCTAAAGTCACCGCATCCTTAACCAAAATACCAGCCTGCGCACCTCGACCCGTTGCCGTCATAATAGACATTGGCGTTGCTAATCCCAATGCGCATGGACATGCAATGATTAACACTGAAACGGCCGACACAATTGCAAATACAAATGAGGGAGCAGGACCAACAAGTGACCAAACTACAAAAGCAATAATCGCTATACACACAACCGTCGGCACAAAGTAAGATGCCACACGATCTGCCATACTCTGAATTGGTGCACGGGATCGTTGAGCAGAGGAAACCATAGAGATGATCTGCGCTAGCATGGTTTCATCGCCAACTTTCAACACTCTTACGATGAGTGATCCATTTTTATTAAGTGTTCCACCGGTAACCTGGTCGCCTACGGTTTTTTCCAGTGGCATGGGCTCGCCCGTCAACATGCTTTCTTCTATTAACGACGATCCCTCCAAAATAACGGCATCAATCGGCACAGCCTCACCCGGTCGGATGCGTAATATGTCACCAACAACAATATTCTCCAAAGGAGCATCATATTCCTCCCCATTCTCCAGTACCCTGCGCGCTGTTTTTGGAGCAAGATCAAGGAGCGCCCGAATAGCATCGCCAGTGCGTTCTCGTGCACGCAACTCCAATACTTGCCCCACAAAAACCAGAGCAACAATTACAACCGCAGCTTCATAATAAACCGGTAGATGATTACTTCCGAACCGCAAATCACTTGGGAATAATTGGGGAAGGAACGTTGCAGATGTTGAATATATATATGATGTTCCAACACCGATCATGATCAACGTCCACATATTTAAGTTCCATGTTTTTATAGATGTCCACCCCCGCATAAAAAACGGCCATGCGGCCCATAGAACGACAGGCGTGGCCAAGAAAAACTCGATATAAAGAGAATTAACCTCACCAAACCAATCCCGAACCGGCAACCCGATCATCGGACCCATGGTTAAAACAAGTAGTGGAACTGAGACAATAACACTAATCCATAGCCGGCGAGTAAAATCAATCAACTCATGATTTGGACCGTCGGCTATTCCATCAGCTGGTTCCAGGGCCATGCCGCATATAGGACATGTTCCTGGCCCTTCCTGCACAATTTCTGGGTCCATCGGGCAAGTAAAAATCGCATTCTTGGGAGCTGTTTGAGTTTGCTTGGCCTTATTACCAGATAGATAAAAATAAGGGTCTGCATCAAATTTATCGTGACATTTTGGGTTGCAAAAATGATAATCATGATCACGGTATTTTAGTGACGGTTTACCCTTGCCCACTGACACAGTCATACCGCATACAGGGTCTTTAACAGCGCCATCAACTGGAGTTGTAGCCGCATTAAATATTTCATCAGAGATCGTTGAAACGTTCATTTTTATAGATCCATATAAGTTTATGGATCATCCATACCCCTTCCAGTCACTGGAAGGTCAAGGAGTTTATTGGATGCTTAGCTACCGGAGATAGCTATCTCTTCCATGCTGCTCCAAAGCTTCTTTAAAGTTTGTTTCTTATTCTCTCGATTTCGATAAAGCCGCACCTCTAACTTGCCAATGTAACTTTCGTCACCGACGACTTCGAGTAACCCTTGAGAAAGCTCCTCTTTACAAAGCTCATATGGCAGCCAACCAATACCAAAACCCTCTAAGATCATGGCTTTTACCGAAACTGCCATGGCATTTCGATTAACAACCAAGATCTTAGGTCCTTCAAGATGTTGATCCAGTGTATAATCAACAATCGACCGCAATGCTGATGCCGTACCATATGACAAAAGAGGTATGGGTTTCTGCTGTGCACCGGTTAAGTTATGCAACGGTCCATTTTTATCCACTTTGGAGACTGGAATCATATCATCCAGGGATAATGTCAGATAATCACACCCGCCAACTTCAAGCGGTGCTAAAAAATCCATAGCAGGATGCCAATATGTCAAAATCACATCACAATATCGCTGCTGGAGAGCAGATACAAACTGATCAGCGGACCAGCTCGTCGAATTTAGATCCACATCCAGTCCACACTGTTCAGCCAACGGCGCAATGTGTGTTTTGAAATGGGTCATATAAAGCGATTGAGACGTCGCAAACCGAATAACATTTTCACCCGCAGCATCGATAATTTGGCAGCGTTCCAGTGTTTCATGATACGTTCTGAGCATAATACGGGCTTGAGGTAAAAACACTTCTCCTGCTGGCGTCAAAGATAAAGGAAGTGTCTGACGATTAATCAGCACAACCCCAACATCTTCTTCAAGCGCTCGAATTCGCCTTGAAAATGCAGGTTGACTGACATTTCTCTCTTCAGCGGCACGAGAAAAATTTTTTTGCGCCACCAAAGCTTCAAAATCTTTTAGCCATGCAATATCCAAATCGATAATCCGTTCCGCATTCAGGAAAAAACGATGCTAAATTCGCTCTTCTTCAACAGCATGACAGGCCACCATAGACCCATCGGCCTGTTGTAGGGTCCGAGGTTTTTCTATTTTACACCTATTATCAGCATAAGCACAACGACTTGCAAAGGGGCACCCCTGCGGCAAATTAATCGGTGTAGGTATCTCGCCCTTCAAACGGATATGGTTTGGTCGATCATCTTTAAGCTGCGGAACAGCGGATAAAAGAGCACGAGTATAGGGGTGTTTAGGGTTTTCAAACAATGTCGCCGTATCACCTAATTCACAGACAGATCCCAAATAAACCACCGCAACACGAGTACCAAAGTGCTGCACAACACTCAAATCATGGGTGATAAACAAGTATGTTAGCCCACGGTCATCTTTTGCCTCTAACATTAAGTTCAGAACCTGAGCCTGAATGGATACATCAAGTGCTGAAATCGGCTCATCCGCAATTATAAATTCTGGATCCACTGTTAACGCACGAGCGATCGCAATACGTTGTCGTTGTCCACCTGAAAATTCATGCGGGTAACGCGTAGACCAACTCGGGTCGACACCAACAGATTTCATAACTTCGGTAACTTTATCTTCCACTTCACCAGAAGATAAGCTTGAATTATGAAAACGGACGGGCTCTTCCAACGCCTGCTGAATTGTCATACGAGGGTTAAGCGATGCGTAGGGATTTTGAAAAATCATCTGCATTTTACTTCGCAAAGGCATCAGTGCTTTACGAGAACGATTATCTATCCGCTCACCACCATAGTGGATTTCCCCACCACTAGGTGACAATAAGCCTGCAACCAGCCGAGCGATCGTAGATTTACCACAGCCACTTTCACCAACCACACAAAGCGCTTCGCCCTTCTCTACATTGAACGAGACATTGTTAACAGCATGAACCTCGCGGCGTTCTTTGATAATCTTACCACCACGAACCTTAATCGTTTCAAGAAGACCTTGATCAAGTTCAAAACGTTTTTCTAGGCTCTTAACTTCTAATAGAGCAGTTTTATTTGTCGGCGCACTCATGACGCTTGCTCCTTGGAACGATCCAGATGCAACCGATTAACCTCATGGCAAGCAACTTCAACATGTGCATATTTTACGACTTCAGGCTTACTCGTCTTACAAACTTCAGTAGCATAATCACACCTCGGCCGAAAAGGGCAACCACTTGGTATTTCAGACAAAGTAGGCATATTCCCAGGAATTTGTTTTAGGCGTTTACCAGGTTGTGTTTGCTGTGGTAGTGCATTTAACAGCCCTTGCGTATAAGGGTGTTGTGGATCATTAATTATCTCACGCGTGCTTCCTGCTTCAATAATTTTGCCGGCATACATAACAAGCGTGCGCTCAGTCATTTGACTGACAACTCCAAGATCGTGCGTAATCAAAATTAAACCAACCTTGTTTGACTGACATAATTCAAGGAGAAGCTCCATAATATCGGCCTGAATAGTAACATCAAGCGCCGTTGTCGGCTCATCCGCAATGATCAACTGAGGATCCAACAATAGTGCCATGGCAATAATAATACGCTGCCGCATACCGCCCGAAAGTTCATGCGGGTATTGATCAAGCCTCTCTTCAGGCGAGGGAATATAAACCTCACGCAATTTGACGATGGCAATCTGCTCGGCTTCCGCTTGGCTTAAGTCTCTATGACTTTTCAAAGTTTCTACCATTTGCTGACCAATGGTCAACACAGGGTTCAAGGTTACCATAGGGTCTTGAAAAATCATTGCCATGCGATTGCCGCGTATACCACGCATTTCCTTCTCGGACATTGTCACAATGTCCTCGCCTTCAAACATGATACTACCCGAATCAATGAAACCAGGCCGAGATAGAAGATTCATCAGCGAGAAGCCAGTGATGGATTTCCCAGCGCCAGATTCCCCAACGATGCCGAGACGTTCACCCTTATCAAGATCAAAACTGATCCCATCAAGTGCAGTCACAGAAAATTTGCGAGAAGCGAATTTAACGGATAGGTCACGTACGGATAACAAAGACATGGCGCTATTCCTTATATAATTTGGGGTTCAAAACGTCACGCATCCAGTCACCTAACAGATTAATGACCAACACCAGAACAACAAGAACAAGGCCCGGAATAGTCGTGATCCACCAGCTGCCAGAAAAGATATAATCAAAGCCAGATGAAATAAGCGAACCTAAAGATGGTTGATTTGGCGGCATACCAAGACCAAGAAACGAAAGTGATGCTTCTGAGATAATTGCATTCGCAACCTGAACTGTTGAAATAACGAATATCGGAGATAATGAATTAGGTAAAATATGACGCAGCATAATGCGCATAGGACCAAAACCAAGAACGCGTGTAGCATCCACATATTCTTTTTTCTTTTCAGCCAGCACCGTTGCACGAACGGTACGCGCATATTGCGGCCATTCAGCTACGCCAATGACGGCTATCAGAAAATAAATGGCATACTGATTAAATGTCTCAGAACCAAACAAAGCTTGGGTAATCGCCAGAAAGATGATCGCAACCATCAATGTAGAAAAAGAAAGTTGAATATCCGCAAAGCGCATCAAAAGACTGTCTAAGCGTCCTCCGAGATAACCGGCGAGCAATCCAATAGAAATCCCCAAAAATGCCTGCAACAACACTGCACACAGGCCAATCAAAATAGAAAGTCTTGTACCATATAGAATAGTTGACCAAAGATCGCGCCCCTGATCATCCGTTCCAAACAAAAATGCCGGATCTGAACCACTAATCCATATAGGTGGGTATTCGCTATTCATAATATCAATCTGTGCAGGATCATATGGATCAAACGGTGCAATTAATGGAGCAAAAAAAGCCATGAACGCAATAATCGCAAATACGATAAATGAGACAAGGGCGACTGGGTTGCGCAAGAAGCTATAGCCCATGTTTGAATTGATAACGCGCTGCAAAAAAGAAGGCTTGGCGCTAAGGCTTTGATCACTCATGCACCCATCCTCGCTAGTTTTATGGTTGGATTGACGAGACCGTAAATCAAATCAACTATTGTATTTGTGATGACGAAAATAAAGCCAACAACAATCAAATAAGCTACGATCAAGGGGGTATCTACGCGATTCACGGCTTCGAGGAACATGAACCCCATACCCGGCCATTGGAAAACAGTTTCCGTAAGAATTGTGTAGGCAACCATTGTCCCGATCTGAACACCACCGACAGTAATTACAGGTAAAAGTGTATTCTTCAGCGCATGAACAAAATAAATACGCCATGGGTGGATACCTTTCGCTTTGGCATATTTAACATATTCACTTTGTAAAACTTCCATCATTTCGGCGCGTATTAATCGCACAAATAGTGGCAACATAATTGAAGCAAGGGCGAGAGATGGCAAAATAATATGCGCCCAACCATCAGCCGATGCAAAGTTTGTATCCCAGGATCCAAAGACATTAACGACATCGCCACGGCCAAAGGAGGGGAGCCATCCCAACTCGACTGCGAATACATAAATTAGAAGAATAGCAGTTAAGAATACGGGTATCGAAATACCGACAATTGACACACCCATAATGACGCGACTGATAATAGTATTTGGCTTTATCGCTGTGTAAACACCTAACGGAACAGATAGACCTACAATAATTAGCGTTGCGCCAAAAACCAGCTCCAACGTCGCAGGCATTTTTTTCAAAATAACATCAAGTGCAGGTTCTTTAAAAAAGTAACTTGTGCCTAAATCACCTTGTAATGCATTTCCAAGAAAACGGGTATATTGGGCGAAAAAACTATCGTTTAGACCAAGTTCATCTCGTAATTCCTGACGAACCTCTTCAGACACAGATTGTCCGACAAGTTCGCGTAATGGATCGCCCAAATTATCCTGGATGGCGAAGCCAATGAGCGAGATAACGAACATCACCGCAATCGCCTGCAAAGTACGTTTCACAAGATATGCAAGCATATAATTGACCTGTCAGCTGGTAGATTTAAGACGCATTTAACGTCAATATTTGAGAATATTCTGGGGGCTAGAAGCCTAGCCCCCAGAAAATTTAAAGAATTAATCGTTTGAACTTACTTGTCTACGACAAGATCACCAAAGTAAGGGAAGTTCAATGCATTAACAATTTTCTCAGCATGTACACCTTTACGAGCGCCCCATGCTAGGTTTTGCCAATGAAGCGGAATAAAGGCAGCTTCTTCGTACAAGATACCTTCTAGTTTCTGAAGCAACTCACCACGCTTTGCAGGGTCTGTTTCAGCATTTGAAGCATCCATCAAAGCATCAGTCTCAGAGTTACAATAGTTACCGGAGTTATATTGACCGTTACCTGAATCTTCATTTGCACATGCAGACAAGAACTGGTGGAAGTTTGCACTATCTTCCGTATCAGCATGCCAGCCAATCATCATCATATCCGCAGCACGTTCGTCAAACTTAGGCCAGTATTGCGCTTTTGGCATTGTTTGAAGGTCAACTTTGATATTGATTTTTGACAACATTGAAGCAACTGCTTGAGCAATTTTGTCATCATTCACATAGCGGTTGTTTGGTGCCATCATTGTGATTTCAAAACCGTCAGCATAACCAGCTTCTGCCATCAGAGCTTTTGCTTTTTCCACGTCAAAACGTGGTGTTAGCGCTGCATCATGACCAAGGTAACCAGCCGGGCTAGCTTGTGCACCAACAGTACCGAAACCACGCATAATACGATCAACAATACCCGCATTATTTACAGCATAATCAATAGCTTTGCGAACACGAGCATCTTTAAAAGCTTCAACGCGGTTCTGGTTCATTTGGAACGTAATGATACGCGTACCAGCCATTGTAATGAGGTTAGCATTATCGCTATCTTCAACACGCTTTAGATCTGTTGGAGGAACAGGGGCAATAAAATCTACATCGCCAGACAACAGAGCAGCAACACGAGTTGGATCCTCTTTAATCGGTGTCAAAACGATTTTATCAACGTTGCCTTCGCTAGCTGTATCCCAGTAATCAGCAAAACGAGAGAACTCAACTTTTACACCCTGCTCACGTGAATCAACAACAAACGGACCTGTGCCAGATGCATTGCGTGATGCGAAGCTATCACCATGCTTTACCAATTCAGCTTTGTCTTTGCCGTCATCTGTTTTACCAGAATAGAACTTGCTATCCATTGGGAAGATGTAAGTTGCTGTGTGCAATACAAGCGGATAAGGCTCTGAAGTGATAAGATCAAACGTGTCTTCATCAATGACCTTCACTTCTGTGAAAAGAGAGAAGATACCTTTAAAATCGGCACTTTCTTTCAGGCGATTAAATGTCCAAAGAACGTCTGCACTTGTTAGCTCATTGCCAGAATGAAATTTCACACCATCACGCAAGTTAAAACGTGTCGTTGTCGCATCAATCTGCTCCCAGCTTTCTGCCAAACGTGCTTCAAACTGCAAATCTTGCGTCCAACGAACGAGCGGATCGAACGTCATATGCGAGAATTGCAATGTACCACCGGAAAGTTGCTCATGTGGATCCAGTGAAACCGGGTCAGCATCATAAGCTACTTTAACAGTAACCTCAGCTTGCGCAACGGCAGTCATCGCAAATGACATCATGCCGACCGCAACAGCGCGTGTAAATATATTCATATTATTTTCTCCATTATAGGTACCCTATATGTAATATTAAAATGATTGCATGAGCCAATGCCGATTTCAAATCACTTATGCATTTCGCGTATGGCGGTTTAGTATTCACTAAAAGAGCGAAAAAGTGAGCAGGTGCAGCAATTTGATCGGTGTATTTGTAAACGACGATGAGCAGTCACCGTGAATGTCATATGCTGTCTAATATCATCTGGCGAATTTTAACGGCTTTTTCAAAGTGGTCCAATTCATGGGTCTGTATCCACCATGTCGCAGCTTCCATAAGAAGCTGAGGGTCATCATTCTTATTGGCAAAAAATGCATAAAAGGAAAGGCCTACATTAACACCTTTCTTTTCAATTTTCTCATCACAAACAGATATGATTTTATCTTTGAGCTGTTGTCTCATCATTTCAGGTTCCCGCGGTAAATCATATCCTATTTTTGCTCGATGTTTTCAGGTGTAATGATCTCAAGTTTTTTGTCGAGAATATATTCCGCTCCCGCATCTCTCCAAGCCAAGAAATGCGACTCTGTGAAATGATTATCTATCGCAGTTTGATCTTTCCAGCGCTCTACGAATGACAAAGTATTCTTATCAGTCGTACTTTGAAAAAGATCATAAGAAATGTTGCCGGCTTCTAATCGCGTTCCTTCTATGCAAGGTGCAACCAATTTCTCTATCGTTTCGAAACTATCCGGTTTTATTTTAAGCGTTGCTATTAGATAGATCATTATTCACTTTCTAAGCTGTAGAATGCCATTAGTATAAGCGCCATTAGATATAAAAAAATTTTATGAACTTATAGAACATGCTTAACTTGCAAAATGTGCATCTGCTTGGTCAAGTTTATGACGGATCTGTGTAATGATAAGATCTTTATCAGGAACACAATTTGCATAGGTTATAATATCACCAGCCTTCACGGGTTTAGATACAACAGCTTTTTCTGCCAAACCTATAGGAACATAACCGCCTTTACGGCCATCCTGCCAGCTCACCGCATAACCGCGATAATCGGCTTGCCCAATCCGACCTAGTATTTCGCCTGGTTGTAAATCACGTTTAGCGACAGCAACGGCATCTGCAACAGGGCGGTCGATTGGCACCATATCAGGTTCACCATGCATAACAGCTCGCGCAGCAGACAATGGCACTTCAAGACTGGTTAAATGGAAAGGTCGAGTAAGTGTGAAATAAGGCCCCTTACCGACTTTCAGATCAGCCATCCGTTCCAAAACACGCGGATGCTTGGTTTCTACGATACAAAAAACTCCAGGTGCAACACCTTTACCGATTGAGTAATCGACAACACCTTTACGGCTCAAAATACCGCCATCTTCCACTGGGCAAAGCACATTCGCCAACTCATCAAGCGATGCCTTTGGGCCATGCATACCTGGAATGTCAGGTATAAGGCCTGTACAATTGGCAATAGCAACCATTTCGATCGCTGTCTTTGATCCATCAACAAACTCTACAAGCATACGAGCATTCATATCACGTGCTCTAGCTTCCTCTTCATATTCAGCGGGTACAGCATGGATATTAAGTGGATTGTTTTTGCCCTTTCCCGCGGCGATAACGTTCATACCAAGACTACGTGCAAAGCCAATCAGTTCTAAAACACAGGCAGGTTCATCACCCGCAGCACCAGTATAAATAACGCCAGCTTTTTTTGCTTCTTCTGCCAAATATCGGCCAATCGTAATATCAGCTTCCACATTTAGCATAACCATATGCTTGCCATTTTTAATCGCGCTAAGTGCAATAAGTGATCCCGTATTGGGATTACCCGTCGCATCAATAATCACATCAACGCGCCCTGCAGCTGTTAACGCCTCAAACCCCTCACATATGGCAATTTTTCCACCTTCAATCGCCACATCAATCGCATTTGCATTGTTTGCAACAATAATATCTTCGTCCGAATGTCCTGCAAGGTGTAATGCACCCAAAGCATTTTCCGCGCGGGTAACAGAAATGCCACCAATTCGTATGCCCGACATCAACGCAACTTGAACAGCTAAATCCTTACCCATCTGACCTGCACCAATCAACCCAATTGTCACAGGTCCGTTTTCAGCGGCATACGCAATAAGTTGTTCCGCAAAATATGGATGGGTCATATCTGTCCTTTCAAAGCAAATGTAACTTGCTAATATTAGAGATGACTGGTCATACACCTAATTTGGCCCAATATGCCAAGGCCTATTTAAAAAATCCCATATAAAAGGATAAAAACTGAACCGAACATCTCCATAATGTCGGGTCAATCGACTCCGTGTACCCAAAACAAATGTGAAGATGATGGGGAAGAATAGAAAAGTTGATTAAGAAATCTATCTAAAAGCAAGCCACGTAAATTGACTTCTTAAACTATACTTGAAACATTTTGCCCTGCAAGATCTGCAATGATTGGACATTCAGGTCTATTATCACCATGACAGTTTTTGGCAAGTGAGGCCAAAGTTTCTTTGAGAGATTGCAATTCACTTATTTTTTGATCAATCTCTTCTATCTTACTAACTGCAATCAATTTTACGTCGGAGCTAGCTCGTTGATCATCATCATAAAGAGAAAGCAGCAGACGACACTCGTCTATTGTAAACCCAAGACTTCGTGAGCGCTGCAGGAACTTTAGCCGATGAATATCAGTATCTGAATAATCACGATATCCATTTCCAGCGCGAGCCGGTTTTATCAAATTAATATCTTCATAATAACGGATAGTTTTTGGTGGAAGGCCCGACTGTTCAGATGCATAGCCTATATTCACGACTTGTCCCCTCTATTCACGACTTGTCTTTTGGCATTTGCTCGCCATAAAGCGCTGCAAGGTCTTTTAATTCTTGCTCACTAAAACCTAAATCCTTGGCACAACGGGCAAGATAATCAAATCTTTCACCTCCTGCCAATCGATCAGGTGGCTCACATTGTCCCAATTTAGAATCTTTCTTTTTGTCGACTGTCATCACTCAAACCAAAATACTTCGTTCCACTGATCATCTTAATCAGCAGACTACTCTTACTAGATGATAGTCGAGCTGTTAAATCAAGGCGAATAAAACAATTGTGATTATAAGTGTATCAAATGAATGAGAGCATCTGATTGCAAAAAGCCGCACCCAAACAGGGTGCGGCTTTCAAGTTTTTATCTTAAATCTCTATCAATCAGGCAAGATCAAAACGGTCTGCATTCATGACTTTATTCCACGCTGTAATAAAGTCCGCTTTAAATTTTTCTTTCGCATCTTCTTGCGCATAAACTTCAGAAATTGATCTTAAAATAGAATTCGAACCAAAGACAAGATCAGCACGAGTCCCAGTAAACTTGACGTTACCAGATGCACGATCACGGCCTTCATACAATTCTGAAGACCCATCAGTTGATTTCCACTCTATGCCCATATCAAGAACATTTACAAAGAAATCATTGCTTAACGTGCCTAGATTGTCTGTGAAGACTCCATGCTTGCTTTTGCCCGCATTCACGTCAAGTGAACGAAGACCCCCAACAAGAACAGTCATTTCTGGTGCACTTAGACCTAACAATTGTGCTTTATCGACAAGTAATGCCTCAGTTGAACGAGGGTCTCTTGTATTTTTATAATTACGAAAGCCGTCATATTTAGGCTCAAGTACTGCAAAAGATTCCACATCTGTTTGATCTTGAGTTGCATCCGTGCGCCCTTGTGTAAACGGAACACTTACACCACTTGCTTTTTCTATTGCAGCACAACCGCCAAGTACAATCAAATCCGCCAATGAGACATTGCCATCGAAATCATTTTTTATGGTCTCAAGTTTTGAAATCACGCTTGCAACATTAGAAGATGTGTTAATCGACCAGTCCTTCTGTGGCGCTAGATTAATGCGCGCGCCATTTGCCCCACCGCGAAGATCTGAACTGCGGAAGGTTGAAGCAGATGCCCAAGCGGTGTTTACAAGTTGTGAAACAGAAAATCCGGATGCGAGGATTTTTTCTTTCAATGAAGCAATTTCTGCATCACTAAGTGCCGAACCGTCATGAGCGGGAATAGGATCTTGCCAGATCAATTCTTCTGAAGGAACTTCCTCACCCAGATAATTTGTAACCGGACCCATATCCCGGTGTGTTAGCTTAAACCAAGCACGTGCATAAGCATCTGCAAACTCATCAGGATTCTCATGGAAATGTTTGGAAATTTTAGCATATTCCGGATCCATTTTAAGAGCCATATCTGCTGTTGTCATCATAAGCGGTTCTGTACGCGATGCATCACCTGCGGCTGGCGCTTGCGCGGCATTTGAGGCTTTAGTTGGTTGCCATTGAACATGACCTGCGGGACTAGTTACTTTTTCCCATTCATAGCCAAGCAAAGCATCAAAATAACCCATATCCCATTGAATGGGGTTCGCCGTCCATGCACCTTCAAAGCCAGCTGTCGTCGTATCGCCACCTTTGCCAGATCCATGACTGTTTGACCAACCAAGACCCATTTGCTCAAGTGGCGCACCTTCTGGTTCAGCACCAACTTTTTCTTCCGGTCCAGCACCATGGCCTTTACCGAAAGTATGACCGCCCGCAACAAGCGCAACAGTCTCATAATCGTTCATTGCCATACGGCCAAATGTATCTCGAATATCATGCCCCGATAAAAGCGGGTCAGGATTACCATTTGGCCCTTCCGGGTTCACATAAATAAGACCCATCTGCACTGCGCCAAGTGGATCAGCTAGATCACGATCACCTGAGTAACGCTTATCATCAAGCCATTCAGTTTCTGGACCCCAATAGATATCTTCTTCTGGCTCAAAGACATCAGCACGACCGCCTGCGAAACCAAAAGTTTTAAAACCCATAGTTTCCATGGCAACATTACCAGTTAAAATCATCAAATCAGCCCAGGAAATTTTATTGCCGTATTTCTGCTTAATTGGCCAAAGAAGACGGCGTGCTTTATCCAAGTTTCCATTATCAGGCCAAGAATTAAGCGGCGCAAAACGTTGTGTACCTGAGCGCGCACCACCGCGACCATCATATGTACGATAGGTGCCGGCACTATGCCAAGCCATACGAACAAATAGACCACCATAATGACCATAGTCCGCGGGCCACCAGTCTTGCGAATCTGTCATTAAATCTGCGAGATCTTTTTTCAATGCTTTTAGGTCAAGTTTTTTAAACTCTTCTGCATAGTTAAAATCTTCACCGAGCGGACCAACTTGTGGGGCGTTTTGGTTTAGAATTCTGAGGTTTAATTGCTCTGGCCACCAGTGCTGAATTGCGGTGGTACCCATTGCATTTGCCTCTTTATTACGACCATGCATTACAGGGCATTTTGCGGGACTCATCTCGTTCATGTTCACTCCATCGGGAAATAGTGTTTTATATATTGCTGATAGTTCAGGTGTAGGACTTCAAGTAAATCGAATCCCTCGCAACCCAAATATTAGGTAAACATTTATCAAATTGTATTCATTAGATAAAGTTGTATTTTCTGATAAATATGATAAGAAATACTTATGAATAATATCACCCTGAAGCAACTACGTTATTTCAATATCTTAGCCCAACAAAGTCACTTTGGACGAGCGGCCGAAATTTGTGCCGTTTCGCAACCCGCATTATCTATGCAGATAAAAGAGCTTGAGGAAACGTTGAATTCAAAGCTCGTAGAACGGGTCGCACGGAAAACTCAACTCACCCATTTTGGCAAAGAATTTGCGGAAAGGGCATCTGCAATCTTGAGGTCTGTGGATGAATTGGAAGAATTTACCCGTTCAATGAGTGATCAATTGTCAGGTCAATTGCGCGTTGGCGTTATTCCAACCATCGCGCCCTATCTTTTGCCAAAAATCATCAATGAACTTGCAAACACATTTCCTGCTCTTGATATCCACATCAGAGAAACATTAACCCAAAATCTGATTAAAGAAGTCTCCGAAGGACAACTTGATACAGCTATTGTTGCACTACCAATCTCAGAAAACTCGTTTACGGAAGTCCCTCTTTTTACGGAAGAATTTGTGCTGGTCAGACCATCGGCAGATAAAGGAAGGCCCGCACCAAACCGCCAGATGTTAAAAGAAATGAGATTACTGCTTTTAGAAGAGGGACATTGTTTCCGCGATCAAGCATTATCTTTCTGTAATATCCAAACTACGAGACCGCGTGAAATGCTTGATGGCAGTTCCTTATCTACGCTCGTCCAACTAGTTAGCGCGGGTATAGGTGTGACGCTTATTCCGGAAATGGCGTTAGATGTTGAAACACGGTCCGCCAATGTTTCCGTCACACGGTTTTTGGACCCAAAACCGTCTCGAACCATCGGCATGATATGGCGCAAAACAAATCCACTCACAGAAAGATTAACCGAGATTTCGCATATCATTCGAAAAATTGCAGAATAAAGAAGCCATTAAAAACACAAACAATGCAAATTCAACTTGTTCAGAAGAGCATACATATTCAGGACCCCATGACATTTCTATTCGAACCACAGCCTCAGCCTTATTTACCGATTAAGAACTCGAGCCAAAAGTTTCCAGTGAGACGTATATATTGCGTTGGGCGAAATTATGCTGATCACGCACGGGAAATGGGTCATGACCCAGATCGAGAGCCACCTTTTTTCTTTCAGAAAAACCCGGATAATCTTCTCATAAATAACGCAGACTTTCCCTACCCTTCAAAATCAAACAACGTACATTTCGAAATTGAGCTCGTTGTCGCACTTGATAGGGGTGGAATTAACCTTTCACTCTCACAAGCCGAAAACACCATATTTGGCTATGCAGTTGGACTTGATATGACCCGTCGTGACCTTCAAAGTGATATGAAAAAAATGGGGCGATCATGGGAAGTTGGCAAAGCGTTTGAACATTCCGCACCTTGTTCATCCATCGTACCAAAAGCAGACGTTGGAACACTTCAGTCTGCGGACATCTGGCTCAATATTAACAGAACACAAAAACAATCAGGCAATATCAGCGAAATGATCTGGAACGTGGCAGAAACAATATCTTATCTATCGGGTTTCTTTAAGCTACAAGCTGGCGATATTATTATGACAGGAACACCAGCAGGTGTTGGCGCGGTTTCCATCGGTGATGAAATGCACGGCCATATTGACGGCGTAGGTGATCTAAAATGTAAAGTTACGTGAGCTACTGATATCTTAAATGAGGATTCATACGCTTATTCAGCCAGCTAAATAACACAATCACAATCAATGTTAAGCAGATAAAATATCCTGCAATAATCGGGTATGCGACGAATGGATTGAACGTCTTGTCCGCAAAATAACTCGCGTAGTAAAGTGAATCTCCTTGTTGTCGCCACGCGGGAAAACTTGAGAAAAAAACCAACGCTGTTGCATGAAGCAGAAAGATCGCTTCATTGGTATAAGACTCCCAAGCAAGACTAATCATCTTTGGCTTTATAATCCGTCTGTTGATTTGCTTTTGCGACATACCAATAGCAAGTGCGGCTTCAATCTCTCCCTTAGGAACCGTCCGTAAAGCACCATAAAAAATCTGGGCTGTATATGCTGTCGTGTTTAAAAATAGTGTAATAAGCGCGCCCATCCAAGCGCGGGTTAGCCATCGTGTTTCAATGGTAATTTCCACAAATCCAAAATTTAAGTCCCACCCTATCCTCGGTAGCAAAACAAACAGCTCATAAACAATGAAGAACTGAATGAACAAAGGTGATCCACGGATGAGAAAAATAAACATTGCCGCCGGTCGCCAAACAAAGCCGTTTGAACTATTTCGCGCAAATGCAATTGCAGCCGCTGCAAAAAAGCCAAGCACCAACGCAACTGCTGCAAAATATATATTCCAAAGCAATCCAGACCCAATCAACACAACTTGTTCACATAAAGTTATATCTGATTTTGGTAATGCACGCGCACCAAACCCAATCGCGCGAAAAGCATAATCAATGACCGTTTGCGTACAACTCATGCACTCGCTCCAATCATCGCCTGACCCTTAGTAAATTTCTTGGTTAGTCGCCCAAATACCGTTTCACTTCCCCACGATAGCAGAAGATAAAATACAAGGAGAAACAAGAAATATCCCAAACGCCAATCACCATGTTCATAAGCAAACCGCGCGGTTTTAGAACTACCAAGTTCGCGCGCCCAATAGACAATATCCTCAACTCCTAAAAGGAATAACAGCGGTGTCGCTTTTATTAAAATCATCCATAGATTTGACAGACCAGGAAGCGCATAAATCCACATTTGGGGCATATGAATACGATAAAAAATCTGTCGCCTGCTCATTCCGAATGCAGCAGCTGTTTCCAACTGATTTTTGGGCACTGAACTTAATGCCCCATAAATCGTATTCGCAGCAAATGCACCAAAAACGATAGCAAATGCAAGTGTTGCTAACGAAAAGCCATACACTTCATGTATCCATTGGGGCGATACACCAAGAGGCATCTTTGCAGCCGCACAAACAACAAAATCATTTCCCTGCCGGATAGGTTCTGTCCATTCTGGGCATTTTGCATGATGGCGCAAATATTCTATCGCTTGATCAAGCCCGATTGGAACGAAAAGAAAAAAGATAATATCTGGAATGCCGCGTACCATCGAGGTATAGGCAACACCAACCCAGCGAACTGGTAATATTCGTGACCGTCGGGCTAATGCCCCAGCAAAGCCAAACATCAAAATAAATGGCACGCAAATAATTAAAAGCGCAAAAACAACTAAGAAGCTTTGATAAAAATTGAAGTGTTTTCCGGTTGTCAAATAACAAGACCACCAAGATAAACCTTCTAATATTTTTGGATCAGTACAATACTCAAACATCGGGACACATATTGTTCGGGCCGCGTTATAGCGGCCCGAACAATAACGTTATCAGTACTTAACCATGCGGCCATCAAACCACTTGGCAATCATCTTGGTAAGCGTACCATCAGCTTTCATAGAAGCAATTGCTGCATTCATTTTTTCTTTAAGCTCTGTATCAGATTCACGAACACCCATGCCAATACCGCCTCCAAGCATCACTGGCTCACCAATAAATTCTAATTCACCATTAGATGCTTTTACAACATCTTGCCAGAAAGCATCATCGGCAATTGCCGCATCAACTTCCCCATTACGAACAGCCGCAGTGACTTCTTCAGGTGTTGCAAATTCAACGACAGCTTTAGCCGTTTCAGCAGCATGGCCAGCTTGAATAGTTCCTGTTTGCGCAGCAACCGTGCCTTTTGTTGCATCCATAGATGTACCCGCAAGACCAACATATGTTGACGGATCCGGTGGGAAATATTCTTGCGTGAAGTCAATCACTTCATCGCGCTCTGCAGTAATAGACATACCTGCAATAATCGTATCATAGTTGCCTGAAACCAAGTTTGGAATAATGCTGTCCCACTCATTGGTTACCCATGTGCACTCAAGCTTTGCGCGTTTACAAAGTTCATCACCAACTTCGCGCTCAAACCCATCGACTTCACCTGCATCATTAATGAAGTTATATGGTGCATACGCTCCTTCTGTACCCATGCGAATTGCATGATTATCAGCCATGGCTGCTGTTGTAATCAAAGCAGCAAGTGCCACTCCCGTTAATGTTTTAAAGACTTTCATTTTTCTCTCCTTTATGACCTCAATATGAACTTGCTAAAAATTCTTTGCAGCGTTCAGATTTCGGATTATTAAACACCTCTTCGGGTGTTCCTTCTTCTTCAATTTTCCCCTGATGGAGAAATAACACGCGATTACTTACATCGCGTGCAAAACCCATTTCATGTGTGACAACAATCATTGTTCGTCCCTCATTCGCAAGATCCTGCATTACCTTTAGCACTTCGCCGACAAGTTCAGGATCAAGTGCTGAAGTTGGCTCATCAAATAAAAGCGCCTTTGGTTCCATAGCAAGCGCACGTGCAATTGCCACACGCTGTTGCTGACCGCCAGACAATTGGCTTGGATAAGCATCTGCTTTTTGCGCAATACCGACCTTTTTAAGATATTCCAAACCGCGTTCTTCAGCTTCTTTTCGGGATATTTTCAAAACCTGTATTGGACCTTCGATCACATTCTGCAAAACAGTCATATGTGACCAGAGATTAAAGCTCTGAAAAACCATTCCAAGCTGGCTGCGTAAACGTTGAATCTGTTTTTCATCGGTCGATGCAACACGACCATTTTGGCCTTTACTAATGATGACTTCTTCGCCATCAAGAACAACTTTACCCTTATCAGGCATTTCAAGAAAGTTGATGCAGCGCAGGAATGTACTTTTCCCCGAACCAGAGCTTCCAATAATAGAGACGACATCACCTTTTTTGGCGCGCAAGGTCAGCCCTTTGAGAACTTCAAGCTCTCCAAAACTTTTATGTATGTCTTCTGCTACGAGACTATAGTCGGGTTTCGTCATGAATCCTCAATACTATGAGGATTTATACTATAATTATGTTTCATTTGTTTGAGACGCTCTACAAATCCAAATTATTGGGCTTGACCATGTTTGATTATGTTTATTTTGTCAACATTGGAGTGAGATTATATTGGTTGGCAAAATTTTAGGCTCTGATTTGCCTTTTACATATTTGACATAGTGATCTACTAGACAAACCTTAATGCAGCAACTTGGGATTAATTTCATGAAAAATGTTATATTTGACGTAGGTCGAGTTCTCATAAATTGGGATGTAAATACATTATTCTTAGATGTAATCGGTGACCAAGATCAGATAAATGCATTTATTGAAGAGACAAATTTTTTCGATTGGAATCTTCAATTGGATTGCGGCCTTTCTTTTGAAGAAGGTGTCAAATTGCACAGTGAAAAATTTCCCGACTATGCGCACATCTTTGATGCTTTTGATAAACGTTGGGCAGAGACAGTTCCCGCTGCAATTGATGAATCCGTGGCAATATTAAACCAACTTAAAGAGAACAATACTCCACTTTACGCCATTACTAATTTTTCAGCAGAAAAATGGGTTGATGCCTGCCAAATGTATCCATTCTTGGCATCCAGTTTTATTGATACGATCGTTTCAGGTGAGGTTAAAATTACAAAACCTGAAGCTGCTATCTATCAATTATTACTTGATCGAAATAATTTAGATGCCAAGGATTGTATCTTTATTGACGATACACAAGCCAATGTCGATGCAGCCTGCACGCTTGGAATTGATGGCATCTTATTTACGTCATCTGAACAATTTGAAAGTGATTTGCAAACACGTGGCATCCTCTAAATTTAGTGAAAATTCCGCCCTTTTGGCATAACTTTCTTTGCCGCATTTTTCTGATGTCCAATCATTGGTACGGGTGCAATTTGCTTTGGTTCTTTTCTCATCCTACTATCTGCATTAGATGATATCATTTTATCTCGAATATTATCAGGCGACGTACTTCTTGTTTGATTGAGTTCAAGTACTTCTAAATGAAGTGTCATATCTTCAATACGATTTGCAACAATATGAATAACGCCAGATTCGCTTTGTAACTTTCCATAAACTCGCAACAAGCGGCCACCAAGAATAATACGTCGATAGCGTTCAAAAACCTTTGGCCAAACAATGATATTTGCCACACCTGTTTCATCTTCCAATGTGAGAAAAATAACACCTTTTGCAGAGCCTGGTCTTTGTCGGACTAACACAAGACCAGCCACAAAAATATTTCGACCATTCCTAATCTGACCCAAATTTTCATGTAGCACCGCATTTGGCCTGTTTAACTTTGGACGGATAAAGGCAAGAGGATGGGCTTTTAAAGACATGCGCAAATATCGGTAGTCATTGATAACTTGCTCACTTAATCGCATAGTCGGAAGCGATAGCTCCTCTTCTTGTTCAATAAATTGATGACCGTGTTTAAAAAGAAGGCCCTCATCATCTGGGTTATTTTTCTCAAGTGCACGAACGGCCCATAAAGCCACGCGTCGATCAAGCCCAATAGAGCGAAATACATCAGCTTCTGCTAACCGCCCAATAATGGAAGGTGAAAGCCGTGTTTTTAGCCAAAGATCACGAATGGAATCATAACCTTTACCACGATGGGACATGATTATTTCCATATCCTTTTGGCGCAAACCTTTAATCTGACGAAAACCAATACGAAGTGCTTTCCTGGTTTTAATTGTACGAACCATATCGCGCCGTGGCACAGCCATTGCAGCTTGATCTAACTGGCCATCCTCAAGCTTGGCATCCCAGTCAGAGTAATTAATATCAATGGGCCGTATATCGACGCCGTGCTCGCGCGCATCACGAATAAGCTGAGCGGGTGCATAAAACCCCATGGGCTGAGAGTTTAAAATTGCCGCACAAAATACATCAGGATAGTAAGCTTTGAACCAACATGATGCGTAAACTAAAAGCGCAAAAGACGCTGCATGACTTTCAGGAAATCCATATTCTCCAAAACCCTCAATCTGCTTGAAGCATCGCTCAGCGAAATCTTGTTCATACCCATTTCGGACCATGCCCTCGATCATTTTAATCTTGAAAGTATGAATTGTCCCAACACGGCGAAATGTCGCCATGGCTCGACGTAATTTATCGGCTTCACCAGGTGTAAAGTTGGCGGCCACAATGGCAATTTTCATCGCTTGTTCTTGAAATAGTGGCACACCCAAAGTACGACCCAAAACATCACGCAGTTCTTCTTTTGGAAATGTAACTTTCTCAATGCCCTGTCGACGGCGCAAATAGGGGTGAACCATGTCACCTTGAATGGGTCCGGGGCGAACGATAGCGACTTCAATGACAAGGTCATAAAATTCACGCGGACGCAAACGAGGTAACATCGTCATCTGCGCACGGCTTTCAATCTGAAAAACACCTAACGTATCCGCAGCACAAATCATATCATAGACAACGGGATCTTCGCTTGGCAGCGTTGCAAGCGTATAGTCGCGACCATAGGAACTTTTTAAAAGATCAAAAGCTTTTGCTAAGCATGACAGCATGCCAAGGGCAAGAACATCAATTTTTAAAATACCAAGCGCTTCAAGGTCGTCCTTATCCCATTCCACCATGGTGCGCCCGTCCATGGCCGTGTTCATAACAGGCACAACTTCATCCAACCGATCACGTGTAATAACAAAGCCCCCAACATGTTGAGATAAGTGCCGTGGAAATCCGATGAGTTCAGACGCATAATCTAAAACACGTCGTGTTGTGGGGTCATTAATATCAAGCCCTGCTTCTCGTGCTTCTTCTTCCGTCAGACTTTTCGACGACCACCCCCAAACCAAACCGGCAAGCGCAGAAATAACATCATCAGACAGACCAAAAGCTTTACCAGCCTCACGGGCTGCCATCCGAGCACGATAAGTCACCACTGTGGCTGCCAACCCTGCTCGCTCACGACCATATTTTTGATATATATATTGAATAACCTCTTCACGACGTTCATGCTCAAAATCTACATCAATATCTGGCGGTTCATTTCGCTCAGGTGAAATAAATCGTTCGAAAAGAAGATCAACTTTTTCAGGATTTACATCGGTAATTCCAAGACAATAACAAACGGTTGAGTTGGCCGCTGACCCTCGCCCCTGACATAAAATATCTTGTGATCGTGCATAGCGCACTAAGTCCCAAACAGTAAGAAAATATGGCGCATAATCAAGGCCTTTAATCAAAGCCAATTCATACTCAATTTGATCAATTGTTTTATTAGAAATTCCATCTGGATAACGCTCATTTGCACCCTTATAAGCCAGATCGCGAAGAACTTCCTGAGGTGAACCTTCACCAAACTTTTCATCAGGATATTGATAACGCAATTCATCAAGTGAAAATGTAAGTGCATTTGCAAAATTAATCGCATGATCCAATGTTTTAGGATATTCGCGCATGATATGCTTCATCTGAGCATACGATTTTAAGTAGCGTTCAGCGTTTTTTGAAAGACCAAACCCCATGTCATAAACAGGCCTGTGATGCTCAATAGAAGACAATACATCACTTAAAGGACGACGCTCTGGTTGATGCATAAACACATCGTTCGTCGCCATTAAGACAAGATCATATATTTTAGATAGTTCTGCCATCGAAGCAAAACGGAACCTGTCATCACCATCATAATGGGCCACTAAAGCAAGATAGATATTGCTTTTTATATGCGATGCTAAAAACCCAAGATTATCTTTAAAATTGTCAAGCTGTACCGTATGCGAATCAATATCTGGCAAGACACAGAACATTATCTCAGATGACCATTTAATAAGATCATCACGCATTAACTGGCAATCCCCCTTTTCAGATCGCAAATTACCCGCTGTTAAAAGCCTGCATAAGTGCCCCCAGCCTTTGCGGTTTTTGGGATAGGCCAACATATCAGGTAAACCATCATAAAACTGAAGCCGCGCACCTGGATGATAATGAATATCAGTTTCTTTTGCAGCCATATGCGCACGCACAACACCTGAAAGCGTATTACAATCAGCAAGCCCAATATGGCTAATTCCTAATTTTGCTGCACGCACGATTATTTCTTCTGGATGAGATGCGCCTTTTAGAAAAGAAAAATTACTTGCAACGCCTAATTCAGCGAATAGGGATTTAGCAACAGGAGTGATATTTTCATTCACGCAAATAACCCATGCATAAACCACCGCGGCACTAAACCATCACGGTTTTCACTTTCACGTTCATAAAGACCTTCCCGAAAAATCCAAAAACGACGCCCGGATTTATCTTCTACTTTATAATAATCTCGTGTTCGTGCATCCTCACCATTAATCCACCATTCCGCGCCAATACGCTCGGGGCCTTCGGCACGAGCAACTTGATAATGGCTACGGCGCCAACGAAATGTAATCGGCGGACCTTCAGGAACTTCAGCAATGGCCAGAACAGGTTCTGGATTTGAGAACAACCGGATAGGGCGGTTTTTTTCTGACTGAATTTCCTCTTTAGAAAAAGCATTCTTCATTAATGAGATAAAAGAAGTAGCCCGTTCTGGGATAAAGCTTTGATGAAAAGCGGGCTTTAAAACCCGCTCGGCGCCCAACCGAACAATGATTTGATCAGCTAACTCATCAATATCCGTTTGAATATTATTTTTCCCTGAAAATGTCGCCTGCTGATCGGATGTTTCAACGGCCGAAACAATACAAAGACGGATCGTTTCAAAACCCGACCCGGCATCAGCTTCATCATAAATGTTATCAAGTTTTTCTGAAAATAGGATCTTAATACGTTTTGGTTCTCGTGATGGTGCAGAAAGACCAATATCAAGCCGGCGAACTATACCATTTAAGCGGAACAATAAAAGCATAAATTGCTGACCCAATAGACCTCGCTTTTCCATATCATTTTGTAATGACTTAGCCAGTTGTTCAATACAAGTTTCAATATCTTCCTGGCGCCCAATGGGTTCGGCTAATCGACGTTCAACCGATAGGCTTGCAACAGGTAATCGCGGGGAAATAGGTTCATCCTCTTGACCAAGCATTTGATCAAGTCTTTTAAGCAAAAATGGCCCAAACCGTTTAGTCAGTGGCTTACGTGGTGCATCTAAAATATCTTTCACATTTTTAAGGCCAACACGATCAAGAGCAACCAACATATCAAGTGGCAAACGCAATGCAGCCATGGGAAAAGATAAAGCAATTATCCTTGCATTGTCCCATGTCATAATTGTATTTCGAAAATCATAATTCTCTGGCGAATGCTGTCGTGCAAGCCCCCAAGAAAACCCAGGCGTCGGAGCAATTGCTCCTTGCGCATAAACTCCCATTTGATGAAGGCGAGATATCATATCTTTTAGCATTTCTTCTTCGCCACCAAATAAATGTGCACAGCCAGTTATATCTAAGAACAATCCTTGAGCTTTACCAAAAGGTGCATCAAGCCCTACAAGCGGCGTATATCGATCTGCCCAATCAGCCAATGCATTTAAAAAAGCCATATCACCATCATGATCTGCGTGAATTGTTTCAATATTCGGGCACATGGCACGTGCTTCCACCATGCCTTGTCCAAGCTTGAGTCCCAAATTTTCTGCTGTCAGATCAAGCGCAGATAGGCGCATGGCACCTTTTTGTTTCTCCATACAAATAGTTGGATATTCATGGGCATTATTCTCTCGCTTATCCAAACGCCACGACACGCCCCATTTCCTTCGCTTGATTCGGTCCGTTGCCAGATAAGGAAGAGCGATCGACAAAATTCGACGATTGGTATTTGTAAACATCGACATCGGTGTGTTGATCGTGGTCTTGATTTTTTGCCCAGTCTTGATCTGTACGTTTGTGGAAAGATTGTGCATCATGGTTCCATTCCAAGATAAATGATTGAAGAGACGGGCTTTTGCTTTTTTCAAGCAAAAGCTGAAATGCCGAATATTGCAGACTATTTGAAAATTTTTGTTGGCTGGGGAGAATTTTTGAACTGGCAGCAGCAGGCTTAATGAAAATTCGCGTACGAGCAGCCGTTGCTTCTGGCTCCGATGATTGCTTCAAAAGGAAAAATGGCCGCTTTGCAGCTTGCGCCCTTAAATGCAAACGTCGCGTACCAGCCATGTCAAGTTCGCCTGGATTACCACGAACTTCCAAAATCGTGGTCGCAAGTGCAGTTTGCTTAGCTGCAAGTTCTGCTGCCCATAAAGCATCATTTAAAGTACGCGGTTGAACAAATATGCATTGTGATGGATCAATCCCTAAGGATAAAAGCCCGGGAGGATAAATCTGACCACCCTCCAACTTGGCTGAAACCTCACCAATCCATAAAATAGGTAATGTGCCATAAGCGGGTTCCAAATTATAAATCAGTTTTTGCATTTGCTGAGCTAGGATCCAAACGAATCCACTTGCTGAACCCACATGCCGCGCTTCATCTGTACGAAACTCGGTAAGTGCATTTAAAAAAATGCCCCCATCTAAACATTCATCAAGGGATGAGTAGCCAAAAGGAAAGATATAGTTTTTATCTTTCTTATTTCGAATCCGATATGATTTGATGTTTGATAATTTTTCTTGTTCTTTATCTGGTTCGTTTAAACACATAAATTGCCGTTCTTCGATTTCAGCTATTTGCTGTCGAAGCTCTGATAGTTCATGTTTTTTAATACCAGAATTCATCATTTTAGCTTATTTGTTCTTCTTTTGTTCTAATATAGATTCCAGAACTTAGAATAAGAGTCAAGCGACTAAAAGGAATTTATTCCTTATTTATTTGAAGTAAAGAAAGGATCGAACTAACGTTCTTCTGGCTCATGGAACTCAGTATCAAGATCATCAAGCTTTTCGGCCAGAAACCCGCGAGCATCCGCAATAGCCTGATTATATTGCGATGGTCCGATCTGACGTAACATGAAGTCAACAACTTCGAGTGCCCGAAACTCACTCAAATCTTCATCAAATTCATCCTGAAAAAAGCCAGAAAGCGCACGTGCAATGTCTGCTTTGCGATCGTCATTTAATTTAATGCGCATCTTCTTACTCCGTCATATCAGAAATTCATCATTAAAACATTGGCGCTGATGAGTGCAAACGAATAGCAGGCGAAGACCAATGCATATCAAGTCCCGAAAACATAATAGGAGACTTTAATCGCTGAATATTACCCCAAGACGTTTGTTTTATATCAGGTAAAAAATCACTTCCAGCTTTAACAGGTGATGTTCCTCCAAATTTATCTTTGCGCGTAGACTTTAAAAGTTCAGCCGTAGCCGCAAGGGATAGCTTTGCTGACATTGCCTGCCCTTTGGTTTTAAGTTGATTTAATCCTGCTAAAACAGTTGCAGCCATCAAATACCCTGTTGCATGATCAAGCGCCTGCACTGTCATAGGGCGCGGCGTACCAAGGCCAGAAACTTCCATTCCATGCTGAGCAATACCTGTACTCATCTGTACCAAACTATCAAACCCCCGCCGATTACGCCAAGGTCCTGTCCAACCATATGCATTTAGTGAAATATCAATGAGGGACGGATTCAATTTTCGCCGTTCCTCATCCCCTAAGCCCAATTTTTCTAGCGCATCTGCACGGAGCCCATGCACCATCACATCAGCCTCTAAAATAAGCTTCTGCATAATCTCAAAATCCGCACACTTTGATAAATCAAGCGTCGCACATTTCTTACCTGGAGTGATATCAATTACATGATCACCTTCATCCCATAAAGGTGGGTCGATACGTAAGACCGTTGCTCCAAACCCTGCCAAAAACCGCGTTGCAATGGGTCCAGCTAAAATTCGAGTAAGATCAAGGACCTTCAACCCCTTCAGTGGGCGAGCCTGATCAATCGAAGGATTAATCACATGGCGCAATTTAGTACCTTCAAACATTTCTGAAATAATTGGAAACTCTTTAGAAAGGGCAATAGCTTGTGGGTGAGAATTCCACATACTCGTACTCATTAAGTTTGCCGCAGCTCCACCCTCCGAGCTAATTACGTCTTCAAGTTCAGCACCAGACCACGTTTCAACTTGCTTTGCCATTTCGGCGCGATCCAAATCACCCAAGATCTTACAAACAACATTTCGATGATGGGGTGCATTTGTATGCAATCTTATCCACCCATCTTGAGTTTGATAATCACCTGCAAGATCATCCCACGGTGAGGCCAAAGACCAGCGAACCGGGCGCACAGAACTGCCAAGCCAGAAATAAGACAATCGTTGATCTACTATAATTTGCCTATCTAAAGCATCATGACCAAAAGCATATTGGATAAGCGCAGCACCAGCTAATGCAATCGAGTTTGCTGCCAGTTCTGTAACGGAAAAAACATCTTCGGAACCAATATTTCTGTTTCGAAAACTAATTTGGTCAATATACAAATTACCTTCAAAGGCAGGTAATGTGTCACACATTTTTTGAAGAAGCTTCATAGATACTCCAATCATCCATCATTAAAGAATGGCTGAAAGCTTGACAGAGCGTCAAGGTTGATCAACATAATCAACATGAATAAAGTGGACAGAAACCCATTTTCCATGACAGCTAAGGAGGTTTGCGAAGCATTAAATATTTCGCGGCAAACCCTTTACGCTTATGTCAGTCGCGGCAAGGTTCGAGCCAGCGCACAAAAGAGCGATGCGCGCAAAAGCCTTTATCACACACACGATGTGGATGCATTGATCGCCAATAAAAAACGAGGGAGATCGCGGCGCGCAATTGCTAAATCGACGCAAAATTTTGGCGAGCCTGTTCTTAAGTCAGAAATCAGTCACATTGACCAAGGCAAGCTCTATTACAAAGGCCAAGATGCAATCAAACTATCGCAAACTAAAACATTTGAAGATATTGCAAAGTTGCTAATCAATGTGGATTTGGAACCAGATGTTGATCAAAAATTTGACCTCATCAAAGGTCGAAACTCATTCGAACGTATGTTTGCAGCTACGGCTGAGATAACTATTTCCAAAAATACACCACCAAATAAAAATACAAATAGCTTTATCATAAAACGCTTACTGGCAGCGATCTGTAATACCAATACGCTTAGTGACGAACCTATTCATATGCAACTGGCGAAATATTTCTCTGACAGCATTGATTTTATTGATGTAACACGCCGTTGCCTTGTTCTTTGCGCAGATCATGAATTAAATCCATCAGCCTATACCGCTCGAATTGCCGCTTCGACTGATGCCCGCACTCCAGCTTGCATACTTGCCGCCTTATCAACCTTTTCCGGTACAAAACATGGATCGATGACATCCATGGCTCGCTGGTGGGTAGGGCGCGCAACCATGAAAGATGATCATCAAGAAGCGGCGTTCATTAAAACTATAAAATCACCGCCTGGATTTGGTCATCCAATTTACGCACAAACAGATCCACGAACACAAGAACTTCTCAAACATTTCGAAATACCAGAAGGATGGGAGAGGATTAGTCGGCACGTCAGCAAAACATACAAGATATACCCTAATCTTGATTTCTCACTCGCTGCCATGGAGAAAAGCTTTAAACTCCGACCAAAAACAGGACAAACCCTTTTTGCCTTTGGCCGTCTGTTAGGCTGGATTGCCCATGCAGAAGAACAGCGCAAAAATGGCGCACTTATTCGTCCACGATCTTGGAATTAGATAATAGCATAAGATATTGAAGAGCTTGCGAGGCCTGATCATGAATTTGCTTTTGCGATAAAACTTCATGTGCACCGATCAAACGACGAATTTGAAGGTCACCAACGAGGAGCTTCATATAAAGTGAACACAACTCATCCATTGCAAAACCGAGAAATAATCCATCATCTTGTACTCGTTCAAAAATCAGGGCAATGATTGGTAATATATCTTGACGACCGGCTTCTGATAACTCCGCTCCCAACACGCCAGACGCATCCGCAGCTGCAGCTCGGTTAAGCGCAATAGCCCGTTCACTTGTTAAAAGCTCTAAAAGAAGTGGGCTGATCTTTTTAATCGCTTCAAATGGTGCGTCTTGCACCTTAAGATCATCTTCTAATTGTTGTTTAATATGCACCGCATTTTGCGAAACCAGTGCTTTGAACAAACCAATTTTATCACCATACCACCTATAAAGTGTCTCATTGGAAGCTTTTGCTCGTTTAGCAATACTTAGCATTGAAACATTGAGAAAACCTTTTTCATCAATCAGCTCATAAGCTGCCTTCTCAATTTCAGCTCGCCGCTCTTTCTGCAATTCTTTGCGCATATATCTTCCTTCAACATTGACAATAAATGTACACTATATTACGGATATGTAAATCAGTAATATAGTGTACGCTTTTGGAGAAGCAAATGTTCAACCTATTAAAACTAAGTGCAATAACATCACTCACACTAGGAGGTGCTATCTTTGGTTTCTTCTACGCTTGGATATGTTCGACAATGTGGGGTTTGGATGCAACTGATCCCAGAATCGCGATCGCTGCCATGCAGGCAATGAACGCATCGGTTAGAAATGCAATTTTTGCTCCGGCATTTTTTGGTACCGCGCCAATAATGATCATTACAGGCATTATTGCTTTTTCTTGCCACAAAAAAGCTGCGGCAATAATGTTTATTGCGGCAGGTATTATTTATTTTATTGGAGGAAATGTCCTGACCTTTAGTATCAATGTCCAGATGAATGAAGCTCTTGCACTTGTCAAAATTCCACAAGCAATCGACGAAGCTCACACAATTTGGCAAGCCTACTCACAAAAATGGCAATTCTGGAACCAGATTCGTACAATAGCGTCTGGTATATCACTTCTACTCATAGGTTTAGCGATAATGCAGATCGGACAAAAATCAGAGGCTTAAACGTTCGGCATCCTGTTGCTCAAAGTAAGGTGCTAAATCAAACGATACTTTCTTTGTGATCGGTGCTTTTTCACCTATCACACGCCAAAAAGGTAAAAGTTCGCTCATGGGGCAACCGGCTTCATAATCTTCATGTGCGGCCTCTACTGCAACACGTAAAAAAATACCAGTTGTTATAGGACACGTAACGTCAGCCCCCACTCGTTCTGACAATATTTTACGTAAGTAAGGGGTATCTTTCACCTCACCTTTCGGAATTTCCTTGATTACTTCCGACACCATATCTGGTGTCGGAATAAGCATTAATTGTCCCTTTTTCATACCCATCATATCCTTAGCAACAGGCTTAACAATATGACCTTTGGCATTAATTTCAGCGTATTTTTCGCCCCATGTCTTATTTGACTTTGCCATTAAACTATCTCCTATGATGGTCTTCAATTCAGCTCTTCAATGGAACATGAATTTCAGTTATCAAGTCTGCTGGTGCTGTATCATGTGGACTGTTGAGATATTTCTCAAATGGCGGTGCATCAGCAAATTCCAAACCAGACTCTGCCATCCACGTTCCATAAAACCAAGTATAGGCTTTTGATAACTCACCATACGGTCCTTTATGAGTAAGGACAGCATATTTACCGACATCTATATTTGCAATTTCAAGCGGGGCTTCAACAGATTGACCCTTTTCAATCACAGCACCTGCAAATGATCGTAACTCATCAAGAGCAACGGCCCCTGGATCATCATAATAAATTCCGATCATAGCAACCATATCTTTGATAGCGCCTTGACCAATGGCCAGGCCAACAGCTTGCTCAAATTTACCACCGATTTCCATATAAGAACCTTTATGCGGCAAACCTGCCAAGGTCATAGCTTCAATGGTTTTTATCTCTACATCGTACATTTTTGCATCTCTTTCTGAACTAGGAATGTCATAAACCGTATGATACCCGCGACGACGATATTCACCGGGCGGCATATCAAAGTGGCTTGCGAAAATGCGTGTGAAAGATTGCAAGTTAGGATAACCATAGCGCTTGCCAATATCTTCTACCGATAATTCGGTAGATATCAGATCATGACCAGCACGCTGCAAACGAAGACGTTTGACAGTTTGTGTAATCGTTTCACCCTTCATTCCGGCATATACGCGATGCCAGTGATAAGGTGACAAACACGCAATATCTGCCAGAACCATCAGATCAAGGTCTTTATCAAGATTCTTCAAAATAAAGTCAGTCACCCGCTCCATCCGATCATGATAGTTAATCCAAAGGCCCTTGGAGTTCATGGGGGCATCAGATGATGTTTTCATACATATATCCTATCGCAATTTTCACTCGCAAATTAGATGTAACACCACCCGATTTGACAAATCTTGCTGACTTGAAAACAAATTAAAATTATTGTTCGCCAAGCTTCATATCTGGTGTGTAAGCCTTGTCATTAACATCTTTAACAACAGCTTGTCCGCACTGCATTTTCCCTGTTTCCTGGTTAAACACATAACTTGGCGATCCATGTAAAACCCACCCTTTATTCAAAGCATCAGTTACACGATGACAAAAGGAAGAATCATCTGGACCTGTTAAAAATCTGTATAGTTTCAAAACCTATCCTTCTCTCTGCTTGATAATATTAGCTTTAAGTACAATCTTTTCGGCCATTTCCAAGTGAAGCCTCTCTACCATTTCTCCCGCGATCTGGATAACGCCTAATTCTTTATTCTCCGGCTCCCGAAACGCTGCAATTATCGTTTCCGCCTTGCTAAAATCCTCATCACTAATACCGAATATATCATTTGCTAACGAAATTTGATTTGGATGAATAAGACTCTTACCATCAAAACCCATCGCGCGAGCATTATCACACTCGTCTTTATAACCAACAAGATCATTGAAATCATTGAAAACACCATCAATGACATCAAGTTCATATGCACGGGCAGCCAGAATAATCTGCATCAGCCATGTTGAAATATAAGGTCGCCCTTTTATTGGCTTAGCACCAGTTTCTTTTAGAAGGTCATTCGTACCGACAACGAAACAATCTAATCTTGTTCCGGGTGTTCTAGCATATTGCGCTATGGTAGGCGCGTTCAACACACCCTTTGGTGTTTCTATCATCGCCCATAAGCGCAATGTATTTGGCGCATCCAGCTCAAGTAATGCATCACTAATTTCAATGACATCATCAATCTCAGATACTTTTGGCGTCAAAATCGCTGATGGCATCAATGAGCGAGCGGCAAGTAAGTCTCTTTTGCCCCATTCGCTAGCAAGACTATTAATGCGAATTATGATTTCACGTGAATCATTTGAAGTACCATTTGGAAAATTCTCAGTTAAAAATGCATGCAGCTGTTCTCTTGCATCATCCTTATGGTCCGGTAAAATTGCATCTTCCAAATCATATATAACGGCATCGCAATTTAGCTTAAGTGATTTAACCAACGCGCGTGTATTGTCAGCTGGTACATATAAAACAGAACGGCGTGGCCGGGATGGCCTGACATAAAAATTGTTACTACTCATATGACTTAATCCAATGGTCGTAAAAACAACCAAACCCTGATTATTATAAAAAACACTTCTTTTTCTCACATATGTTTGGTAAACGCAGCTAGAAACTTTCATTAACGCAGATCTTTTGCAAATGGGAACATTCAAAAAAGATCAAAAAAGCTTACTGACTTAATTGAATTTCTTATTCAACTGAAGTCTGGCATAGTTTGGGTAAATATTATGGACAAATTTACAACGCTCACAGGTGTCGCAGCACCTTATCCGGTTATCAATATCGATACGGATATGATCATTCCAAAAGACTATTTGAAAACAATTAAGCGCACAGGTCTTAGTGTTGGTCTTTTTGCTGAATCCCGCTTCAACGAAGATGGCTCTGAAAAACCCGATTTCGTTTTGAACAAACCCGCTTACAGAAATGCTGAAATTCTGGTTACTGGCGATAATTTCGGCTGCGGTTCATCCCGTGAACATGCCCCTTGGGCCTTACTTGATTTCGGCATTCGCTGCGTGATCTCAACAAGCTTTGCAGACATCTTCTATAATAACTGCTTTAAGAATGGTATTCTTCCGATTGTTGTAACAGCAGATGAACTTGAAAAATTGCTAGACGATGCTGATCGCGGCTCAAACTCGACAATGACTGTTGATCTTGAAGCCCAAGAGATCAAAGGACCTGATGGCGGTACAATTCGCTTCGATATCGATCCATTCCGCAAGCATTGTTTAATGAATGGTCTTGATGACATCGCGCTAACACTTGAGAAGGCAGCTTCTATTGACACATATGAAGGCAAACTTGCTGAAACTCGCCCTTGGGCATAGACTTAAACGAATACCAACTTGATGGAAGTACATGTCACGTAAACTAATCTCAACCGGATCAACAACAGAAGTAACGGCCGGTTATTCACGGGCCGTTGTTCAAGGGAATTGGTGTTTTATCGCTGGTACCACTGGCTACGATTATAGCACAATGAAAATACCAGCTAACATCGAAGACCAGTGCGCAAATTGCTTTGATACAATTGACAAAACGCTGCAAGAAGCAGAGTTTGAACGGGCAGATATTGTTCGGGCCAATTATATCGTAACAGATCAAAAATTTGTCGATATAGTGTTTCCGCTTTTGGGGCAATATTTTGACGGGATACGTCCAGCAGCGACGATGATTATTGCCGATCTCATCAAACCAGAAATAAAATTTGAAATTGAAGTAACCGCTCTTAAACAGAGCTAAAAGACAGGCAAATTATGACAAATAAACTCTTCCTTCTTCCTGGCGATGGTATTGGTCCCGAAGCCATGAACGAAGTTCGTAAATTCATTACCCTTATGAACGAAAAGCAAGGTTCAAATTTTGAAACCGACGAGGGTCTTGTTGGCGGCTCAGCCTATGATGCGCACGGCCAGTCTATTTCTGATGCCGACATGGAAAAGGCAATGGCAGCCGATGCTGTGCTCTTTGGCGCTGTTGGTGGACCAAAATGGGATGATGTGCCTTACGATGTTCGCCCCGAGGCAGGATTGTTACGCTTACGTAAAGACATGGAACTTTTTGCGAACCTACGCCCCGCGATTTGTTATCCCGCGCTAGCGGCTTCATCATCATTAAAAGCTGATGTTGTTGAAGGCCTCGATATTTTAATCGTTCGTGAGCTTACAGGCGGTGTTTACTTTGGTGAACCAAAGGAAATTCATGATCTTGGTGATGGACAGAAACGTGCAATTGATACGCAAGTTTATGATACATATGAAATCGACCGGATTGCAGGCGTTGCATTTGAACTTGCACGTACACGTCAAAATAAAGTCTGCTCTATGGAAAAGCGTAATGTGATGAAATCTGGTGTTCTTTGGAACGAGGTTGTCACAGCTACTCACAAAGCTAAATATTCTGATGTTGAGCTAAGTCATATGCTTGCAGATGCAGGTGGAATGCAACTCGTTCGCTGGCCGAAACAGTTTGATGTGATCGTTACAGATAACCTGTTTGGTGATATGCTGTCTGATATTGCAGCAATGCTAACAGGTTCACTCGGCATGTTACCATCTGCTTCATTGGGTGCACCAGATGCTCAAACAGGTAGTCGCAAAGCACTTTATGAACCCGTTCATGGCTCAGCGCCTGATATTGCTGGTCAAGGCATTGCAAACCCGATTGCTATGATCTCATCATTTGCGATGTGCCTAAGATATTCATTTAATATGATCGAAGATGCTGATCGCGTCGAAAAAGCTATTGCCAATGTTTTAGAGACTGGCAAACGCACAGGCGATATCATGACGGACGGCATGACAAAAATCACAACATCTGAAATGGGTGATGCGATTTTGGCTGAATACACGTCTCTACTTGGCTAATTTAACCAAGAATTGAAGACTTACGCTGTAAGATCAATTGACTCTGAAACCAAATCGGGGCATTACCGCCCCGATAGGAAAAGACATGAACTTTTATGAAGCTCAAAATTTGGAAGCATTTCAACTTGCACTTTGTGTAAGTGATGCATCTGTGCGCTCTTTTCAAATCAATCAGACAATGACCAAGACGACAAAAACAACCTAACACCTCTCGTCTGTCGCACTCTCCCCGATAGTCGGGGATGAAGGACACGAGTTTTCGTGGACCAAAGCGGAGAGAGACAGGATAAACCAAAAAATGAGTTTTAAAATTGCAATCGCTGGCGCTACCGGCAATGTGGGCAGAGAAATGCTCAATATTCTCGAAGAGCGTAATTTCCCAGCATCGGAAATCATCCCGCTAGCATCATCTCGATCAGTCGGTAAAGAAGTCTCTTACGGTGATAAAACGCTTGTCGTAAAAAATCTGGAGAACTACGATTTTTCAAACACGGATATCTGCCTTATGTCAGCTGGTGGTTCTGTCTCTAAGAAGATGTCTCCAAAAATTGGCGCACAAGGCTGCATTGTCATCGATAATTCATCGGCATGGCGTTACGATTCAGAAGTTCCATTGATCGTTCCGGAAGTGAATCCAGATGCAATTGATGGTTTTCGCAAGAAAAACATCATCGCCAACCCAAATTGCTCAACGGCACAATTGGTTGTCGCGCTAAAGCCTTTGCATGATGTTGCAAAAATCAAGCGTCTTGTTGTTTCAACTTACCAGTCTGTTTCTGGCGCTGGTAAAGATGGCATGGATGAACTGTTCAACCAAAGTCGCGCTGTTTTTGTCGCTGATCCGATTGAAAACAATGTGTTTACAAAACGCATTGCGTTTAACGTTATTCCTCATATCGATAGCTTCATGGAAGATGGCTACACAAAGGAAGAATGGAAAGTTCTGGCTGAAACTAAAAAGATGCTTGATCCTAAAATCAAGGTCACTTGTACAGCGGTTCGCGTGCCTGTGTTTATTGGTCATGCTGAATCTGTCAATGTCGAATTTGAAAGCGAACTTTTAGCGGATGACGCACGTAATATCTTGCGTGAAGCTCCGGGTTGTTTGGTCATCGACAAGCATGAAGATGGTGGATACATTACACCTGTAGAATGTGCAGGCGATGATGCGACTTACATCTCTCGAATTCGTGAAGATGCAACGGTTGAAAATGGCCTTAATCTTTGGGTGGTTTCAGATAACTTGCGCAAAGGTGCAGCACTCAACACAATTCAAATCGCTGAACTTCTGATTAATCGTGGATTACTAAAAGCAAAGTAGATTGAGTTTATGCCGAATAAACGAAAGCGCTGGATGGCAACATCCGGCGTTTTTTGCGATTATATGATCTTTGATCTATCATTTGATTCGTATCAATTTAGATAGAGAGAAGCTTCATGATCCGCGCTTATACAATTGCCGCTGTTTTAGCGATTGGCCTGAGTTCAGCAAATCCAGCATTCGCAGCTAAATGCTCTAATACATCAGCAAATTTCTCGAATTGGGTTACACAATTTAAAAAAGAAGCCGTGCGCAACGGAATCTCTAAGAAAACACTCGATAGAGCTTTTGCAAAAGCCAGCTACGCTAAAAAGACGATCAGCCTTGATCGAAACCAACGCAGCTTTAAACTTACGTTTAATCAGTTCATGAAAAAGCGCGGGGCCGCTTCCATCATCTCCAAAGGCAAACGACTTAAGAAGCAAAATGCGAGTTTCTTTGGTAAACTAGAACGGAAATACGGCGTACCGTCAGGTGTACTTATTGCAATTTGGGGTATGGAAAGTGGCTTCGGCTCATTTACTGGAAACCAACACACCGTGTCAGCGGTTGCTACACTCTCCTATGATTGCCGAAGATCAGCATTCTTCACAAAGGAACTTTATGCGCTTTTAACACTCATCCAAAAAGGTTGGATTAGCCCGAATTTTAGGGGTGCTGCTCATGGTGAAATCGGACAGACCCAATTTCTGCCAAGCAATGTTTTAAAATTCGGCGCAAATGGCGACGCAAACCGCCGCGTTGATCTATCCAATAAATTTGATGCTCTTGCCTCAACCGCTAATTTTCTGCGTGGTAAAGGGTGGAGAAAAGGTGGGGGGTATCAGCCCGGTCAAACTAACTACCGTGCGATACAAGCTTGGAATGCAGCAGGCGTATACCAAAAAGCAATTGCGGCAATTGCTGCAAAAATCGATGGTTAGATATCTACACAATTTTGCATAAAGACCTCTAGTCAAACTCCGGTCGCTTGAAATCTCCCGTATCTCCATCCATGATCCACAGTTCGCCTGTCGATATATCAAACCAGGCACCATGAATAGACAGTGTTCCGCGTTCCTCTAAAATTTTAACGCAAGGGAAAGTCCGCAGATTATCGATAGAGTTTCTAACCGAGATTCGTTCTAAAGCGGTCTGACGTTCAGACTGTGTCATTAATGGGCTATCTTGAATAGTTTCAGCCGCAGGCTTTAACATTTCCATCCATCGGCCAATAAAATCACCGGGAGATAACGGTTCAGAATCTTGAGCAAGAGCCGCAGAAATACCACCGCAACGCCCATGACCCATGACAACAATTTGCCGAACCTTGAGTGATTGAACTGCAAACTCAAGAGCCGCAGATGTCCCATGATTTTCACCATCGGGCTTATAAGTTGGAACAAGGTTAGCAACATTACGAACAACAAACAGTTCACCCGGACCGCTATCAAATATTGTCTCAGGCCCTGATCGGGAATCACAACAAGCAATAACCATTGTATGAGGTTTTTGCCCACGATCTGCGAGTTCTTTATATCGAGAACTTTCCGTTAAATAACGACCACTCATAAAATTCTGGTAGCCAGTAAGAAGATCTTTTGGAAATTTATTCATAAAATCAGATAACCAATTTATTAGACATATAAAGGCTATATCAAACTATAATACAATGTGCCAATTTCAAATCCTGCCTATTGGCAATTTTGTAATTTTGATGGGTATATTTGGTGTTTTAAGACTCGAGATATTTTGTTCCAATATCAATTCGTTACCACCCGCATGAATAGTCCGCTCCAATATTTCATAAACACTGGATGTCACTAAACCAAGTGTGGTACGCGCATCATTTTCACCCATCAAACGCGACATCAAGATTGCTGAGGTTAGATCGCCTGGACCATTTATGGGTACAGCAAATGAGCGATGCTCGGCTACAAAGCAATTCTTACCATCAAAATACAAATTCGCGGTTTGCTCAACCTTGTCAGAAAATGCTGATGTAGCCAAAACACACTGAATATCAGTTGTTTTGATGCAAGATAAAATATCACTATTTGTTTGAATATCCATACCTGTCAGCCACGACAATTCAAATCGATTTGGAGTGATAATATCAGCAAGAGGCAGCAGATCACTTTTAATAGAAAGAGCAATATGTTCCGGCACATACAACCCGCCTAGATCACCAATAACAGGATCACATAGATATAAAGCTTCTGGCGACGCGCATTTAACTGCATGGACCAGCTTTGCAACGCTTTTTGCTTGATCCTTATCGCCCAAATAACCTGAAATAATTCCTCCAACTTCCGATAACCAGGGCGAATTACACAGATCTTCGATGACAGCATCAAATTGTTTCGCATCAGGTACAATTCGCGTTGAAGGCCCATGACCAGGATGCCAAGGCAAGGTAACCGTCTGCAATGCCCAAACCTGATGGCCCAAAGCTTCCAACGCAAAAACCGCAGCACGATTACCAACACTTCCACGAACAACATGGCTTGAAATAACAATGACCGCTTTCTTTAAATCAGACAGTTTATCATTCCTCTTAACTAACCCCATGAAAACAGAAAACTCTGCTCTAGTTCTAGTAACAGATAAGCTATATCACACAAAAAATTGCGATCTGAAATTTGATCTAAAGTGATTCGATCACAAGCCTCAAATTCCATTTCGTTCATATATTAGGCAATTACGAACCAAATTTATTCAAATTTACGAGTAATTTTCACAGAATTACATTTTTTATACCCAAATGGTTACATTATTTGGGAATTTTCTCGCCATATTAATTTCTTTTGTTAGGCTTCTAGAAATTTCGAAGCAAAGGGGACAGGCGCATGGCAAAAGCAAACGGTTCGAATGATTCAGATTTTAATACGCTTATCAAAGATACTGAAAAGCTTCTTAAATCCAAAAAGATGGGTCACATATTTCCGCTAACCGCATTTGATCAATCCAATAGTGATGATATCGAACTATTTTCCGCATCCATGCTCGCTGATATTGCAATATATTCAGCAGAAGAAATCAATTCATGGGGAGGACGAACCCCACGTGTGATCATTGATGATATTCCTGGCATTAAGGTAGAAGGCGAACAGACATCTGTCATCTCCGTTATTTCTCAAAATAAGCCATTCCTCTATGATTCGATCATTGGTGAAATTACCAATGGTGCACGGCAAATCCATATGGCATTGCACCCTATATTGGTGAAAGATGAAGATGGACATTTGGCACTTCGAAATAAACGCCATAAACCAGCCCAAAAACTTCAGATAAGTTACATCCAAATACATCTTCCTAAACTCTCAAAAGCAGATGCAGTTGAACTTAAAAAACGCATCAACCATGTGCTTAAACAGGTCACTCAAGCCGTTAATGGCTGGAAACCAATGTTGACTAAACTTGATCAGGCCATTGCCGGAATTAGTAATATTCCAGGCTCCATAGAGCTTAAAAAACGCCAGGAAGCAGTGGCATTTCTCAACTGGTTGCGCGAGGAGAATTTCACATTTTTGGGCATGCGTGAATATAGCTATTCTAAGCGCGGTAAAAAAGCCGAGCTTAAATATGACGGCAAAAACGGCCTCGGTATATTATCGGATCCCAAACTAGCTGTGCTACGTCTTGGCACAACACCTGTGATTTCTACACCTGAAATTATTGCCTTTCTAAACGGCAAGGATCACCTCCTTGTTACGAAAGCTAATGTGAGGTCTGTAGTTCATCGACGCACGTATATGGATTGTATTGGCATTAAAAAATACGATGCTAAAGGCAATGTCTGTGGTGAATTAAGAGTTATTGGCCTGTTTACGTCTTCAGCCTATAATCATTCTGTCACGAAGGTACCTGTGTTGCGTGAAAAAATGCATCGGGTAACGACAAAATTTGGCTTTGACGAAAACAGCCATTCAGGCAAAAGCCTGCTAAACACGCTTGAATCCTACCCCCGCGATGAACTCTTCCAGATCTCTGCAAAGCAACTTTATGAATTTTGCGTTCAAATCAACGATATGGAAGACCGCCCTCGCGTCCGCGTTCTTACACGAATTGATAGGTTTGATCGCTTTGTATCCATTATCGTTTACGTGCCACGCCATCAATATAACTCACTCTCGCGCGAGAAAATCGGCCTTTACCTGAAAGCAATTTATGGAGATCGAGTGTCTGCATATTACCCAGCATTTCCAACAGAAGGCGTTGCACGTGTCCACTTTATAATTGGGCGGTCAGGCGGAAAAACCCCCATTCTAGATCAAAAGCTTATTGAACAAGATATCAAAGCAATTGCGACCCGCTGGGAAGATAAGTTTGCTGATTTAGCAAAGGACGAAAAAACTCGAATTGAAGTCAATCAGTCCTATATGGAGCACTTTACAGCCGAAGAAACCTTTGCTGATTTGGACCATCTTAAAGCATGTACAAGTGCAGGAGAGATGCGTGTCATCTTTATGCGCAGACCAATCGCAAGCGACGATCAGCTTTCAATTAAAATATTTCATGCACGAAAACCACTTAGCCTTTCAAGACGAGTACCCCTCTTAGAAAATATGGGCTTCGGTGTAACCAGCGAACATACCCTTGAAATCGATGTGCGTGATAAAGACAATCAATTACAAACCGTTGTCATCCACGATATGGAGCTGGAACTACCGCAAGGCGCCAAAATCGATCTCGATAAAGATCATGATCGATTAGAAGATGCATTCTTGACTGTTTGGAGCGGTGAAGTGGATAACGATCCATTTAACCGGCTTATTACCCAAACCAATCTTACGATATCAGAAATCAAAGTCTTACGTGCCTATGCAAGATATCTCAAACAAGCAGGTGTTACATACTCACAACGGTATATGGCCGAATGCCTCATTCGATATCCTAAAATTACGGCTTACTTATTTGATTTATTTAATACTCGTTTTGATCCATCACATCATGATGAAATTCGCGAAACAGAATTGAGTAATATCCAAAACAATATCAATATCGAACTAGAAACAGTGCCTAGTCTTGATGATGATCAAATTATCAAACGGTTTTCAAATATCATATGGAGCACACTACGTTCAAATTACTTCCAAATCATGCAGAATGGCGCCCGCAATCCAATTTTAGCCTTCAAATTTGATCCCAACGCGATCGAAGGATTGCCTGAACCTGTACCTTTCCGCGAAATATTTGTTTATGGAGCCGATGTTGAGGGTCTGCATTTAAGATTTGGACCAGTTGCACGTGGTGGTCTTCGTTGGTCTGATAGAGGAGAAGATTATCGCACAGAGGTTCTAGGTCTTGTAAAAGCTCAACAAGTCAAAAACGCTGTTATTGTGCCGGTTGGTTCAAAAGGTGGATTCTATCCCAAACAACTCCCGGCAGGAGGAGACCGAGATGCAATTTTTAACGCCGGGCGTGAAGCTTATAAGCTCTTTATTTCAACCATGTTATCAATCACCGATAACTTAACTGGTGCCAAAGTTATACCGCCAAAGAATACGATACGTCATGATGGCGATGACCCGTATTTTGTCGTGGCTGCAGATAAAGGGACCGCAACATTTTCTGATACTGCAAATGCAATCAGCCAGGAACACGGATTCTGGCTTGATGATGCTTTTGCATCGGGTGGTTCAGCTGGTTACGATCATAAAAAAATGGGCATTACCGCCAAAGGTGCATGGGAAGCTGTTAAACGCCATTTCCGTGAAATGAACACCGACATACAGTCTGAACCATTTACAGTCTCCGGTGTTGGCGACATGTCGGGTGATGTGTTTGGCAACGGCATGTTGTTATCAAGGAAAATATGCCTAAAAGCTGCATTTGATCATCGTGACATCTTCATCGATCCAGATCCTGATTGCGATACAAGCTTTATCGAACGAAAGCGCTTGTTTGAGTTGGATCGTTCATCTTGGCAATCCTACGATACGTCGCTATTATCCAAAGGCGGCATGATAATTTCTCGGCAGGAAAAGTCCGTAAACCTGACCAAAGAGGTCGCTGACTTTCTTCAAATCAATGGTAAAAATGTTTCACCACATGATATCTTGCGAGCAATTTTAAAGGCACCAGTAGATCTCTTGTGGTTTGGGGGCATCGGCACTTATATCAGAGATGTAAGTGAAAATGACGCAGAGGTTGGTGATCGTGCAAATGATCCAATCCGAATTATAGCCACCGAAGTTGGTGCGAAAGTAATAGGAGAGGGCGCTAATCTTGGCATCACGCAAGAGGCACGTATTGCTTATGCTGCGTCAGGTGGCCGTTGTAATTCGGATGCGATTGACAACTCGGCAGGCGTTAATTCCTCTGACGTCGAGGTAAACATCAAAATTGCTCTGGCAAATGCAATGCGCGAAGACAGGCTAACGTTGCCTAAACGAAATCGCCTGTTATCATCGATGACCAATGATGTATCCAAACTAGTATTGCGCAACAATTACCTTCAAACATTAGCTATATCGCTTGTGGAGCGCAATGGCGTGGCAGCTGGCGACGAGCTAGCTCGACTTATGTCCACATTAGAGGCAGACGGCTTACTGAATCGCACAGTTGAAACACTGCCTGATGATCAGGAAATGCAAGAACGATTAGCGGCTGGGAAATCACTCACAAGACCCGAAATTGGCGTCCTCTTATCCTATTCCAAAATAGTACTCTTTGATGAGGTTATTGCCAGTTCCTTACCCGATGATACGTACTTTAATGATACACTTAATGGCTATTTCCCTAAAAAAATGCTGACTAATCACTTAGGAGATATTGAATCTCACCGTTTGAAACGCGAAATTATTTCTACTGTGATTATCAATGACGCAATCAATCGTGGCGGACCTTCTTATATCTCCAGGATGCAGGAACACACAGGAGCAAGTGCATCAGATATTGTAAAATCATACATATTATCAAGGGATGGTCTATTCTTTAACCAGATATTTGCTGCAATAGATGCACTAGATAACAGGCTTGGTGGCCATGAGCAAAATATGCTTTATTTCAAAACCTGCAATGCTCTTATTAAAACATCTAGTTGGGCAATTAAAACCAATGCATTTGCAGGTGATTTAAGTACCAGTGTCATTGAAATGCAGAAAGCCTTTGATGCACTTTCACCTAAAATAACAGATCATCTACCTGAATTCATCAGTACACATATTGAACAAATAAAAGATAAACTACTAAGCCTGTCGGTGCCCAAAAAACTTGCAAAAGATATTGCTGAACTTGAAACACGTGTTTTAATACCGGAGATCAATCAGGTAGCAACTACAACAAAAACTGACCTTGAAAAAACAGCGGCAACATTCTTCGCGATCACCGAAACACTACAGATCGGTAAGATTCTGACCGCAGCTGATAATGCTACCATGACTGATCATTATGATATATTGGCGCTATCAAGAAGCCTAAATGAAATTTCACAAGCACGCCGGACAATGACAATAAACGCCCTTGAAGCATTTGCTAAAAAACCGAATCCAGCGAAACTTTGGGCAGAACAAAACAATGTAAAAATTGTTCAAGCAGCAAGCTTAATCAACGATATTATAGAAAGTGGCCAAGCGACTGCGGCCAAACTTACTATTGCATCAGGCGTCATAAATGATCTCGCACGGAGCTAATGCTCCGGTGAGAATTCATATCTGGTCTATTAATGGCGGAAATGGCGCATTCCCGTAAAGACCATTGCAATACCTGCTTCATCTGCCGCGGCAATGACTTCGTCATCACGCATAGAGCCACCTGGCTGAATAACTGCGGTTGCACCGGCTTCGATAGCTGAGATTAAACCATCAGCAAATGGGAAAAATGCATCCGATGCAACTACACTACCTTTGGTTTGTGGTTCTGAAGCACCAATTGCATCTGCGGCATCTTGTGCTTTTCGAGCTGCGATGCGTGATGAATCTACACGGCTCATTTGGCCAGCGCCAATCCCAACTGTTGCACCCTCTTTTACATAAATAATGGCATTAGACTTTACATGTTTGCCCACGCGGAAAGCGAACTTAAGATCGGCAAGTTCAATCTCTGTCGGAGCACGCTTAGTGACAATTTTCAAGTCTACATCGTCAACGTTTCCTGCATCCCTGTTTTGAACGAGCATACCGCCGGCAACAGTTTTTGCTGTCATGCCCTTTGCGCGTGGATCTGGCAGACCGCCTGTTACTAGAAGGCGCAAATTTTTCTTAGCAGAAATAATCTCTTTCGCCTCCGCACTAACAGATGGCGCGATGATAACTTCTGTAAAAATTTTGATAATCTCTTTCGCCGTATCCGCATCCAGCTCTCGGTTAAACGCAACAATCCCGCCAAATGCTGATGTAGAATCACATGCAAACGCTTGTAAATATGCATCCTTCAACGTCGCTGCTTCGCTAACACCACAAGGGTTTGCATGCTTGATAATCGCGCAAGCTGCTGTCCGATCAGGATCAAATTCACCTATCAGCTCAAAAGCTGCATCAGTGTCATTGATATTATTGTATGAAAGTTGCTTACCCTGAAGCAATTGCGCAGTTGCAACACCGGGGCGCTGTTCGCCAGTGACATAAAAACCAGCAGACTGATGTGGGTTTTCACCGTAACGCATAACGTCTTTCAATGTGCCACCAAATGCACAATGACGCGGATTTTCCAAACCCAATTCCTGAGCGAACCATGATGAAACAGCACTATCATAAGCCGCAGTCCGGGCATACGTAAGTGCCGCTAATTCTTTTCGAAGCTCAAATGGTATTTGACCATCATTTTGATCCAACATCTGTCCAATGCGATCATAATCCTGTGGACTGGAAACAACCGTAACATAGGCATGGTTTTTCGCAGCAGCTCGAAGCATTGCTGGACCGCCAATATCGATATTTTCAACTGTCGTCGGATAATCACCTCCTGAGAAGCGAACTTCTTCAAAGGGGTAAAGGTTTATCACCGCCATATCGATATCAACAATACCATGTTCGTCCATTGAAGCGGCATGATCTTTATCATCACGAATGGCCAATAATCCACCATGAACATTCGGGTGAAGTGTTTTTACACGTCCGTCCATTATCTCTGGAAAGTTTGTAATCTCAGAAATATCTTTACACGCAAGACCAGCATCTTTGAGTGCTTTCGCAGTACCGCCAGTTGATAAGAGCTCTACTCCATGGTCTGATAGTTTTTGAGCAAGCTCAATAACTCCAGTTTTATCAAAAACGGATAGTAATGCTCTTTTAACTCGTACAAGTTCGGGTGCAATGTGTTTTTTCGATTGGATATGACCAGCCATTTCTTAGCTTTCTAATTGACCTTAGCAATATGATTGCCAGACGGAAGATAAATGAAGTTGCGGGCTCGGTTAGCACACTGGCTTGAATAAGAAAACAGCCGGCACCAAAATGTTCATATATATGATGTATGCAAAGCTTTAAATATCCACGCCACTTTACGCTCTTGGTCTGTTATAAAAGACAGTGTGATCTGCTGGCTATTTACGGGTCCAAGTAATTCCGAAAAGAAAATATCCTTTTCAACATTAGCTTTAACCGTTGAGGTAAATGCCCAACGTTCTCCGTCTTTTGTCGACAAAAATATCATCCCATTTTCTGATTGGCTAATTTCAACAGAAGGGTGAATATGAAAACGAATAACGATTGGTTGATTTGCAATTTCGCCGGATTTTACTGATTCAATAGTGTCCAGCCCAGAGAATAACTGACCATCATTTTTTAATCGTAACTGTCGTTTATGAATAATGTTAAATTCTCGTGCATAACCATCATGTGAAGCTGTAAAACCTATCTCTTCGTCATTCAACTCATCTTCACAAGTTATAATATTGGGTTCTTGAATGATTATCGGCCCAACAATTTTGGAAGACGATAATCGCGCCGATGAAGTATCATTTACAATCAATGTCGAATGTGCGGCAGTCAGCCGTGAAAATTCACCATAATCTTTTTGCCTATATGTTGGGTATCCGGAATTAACAACCAATCGATTAGCGCCGGAAGAAAATTCAAATGATAGACATCCAGCATGAGCATCTTTGGATAACTCACCTTTGGGAGCATGACCAACATCTGATAATATAACAGATCTTGCGGCATCTAAACGAACATAACCGCTATCACGTAGATTCGATTGATTTTCCTTGGTTTTTTCATCATTCTGCAAAATCGACATTAAATAGTTTGCCGACACGTAATTAGACCCATTAAATAAAGCTATATCTCCACTGGAATGCCTGAAGAACCGCAAAGCCGCAAACATCTGGTCCATAACGTCCAGCAGATTTTCTGGTACAGCTTGATTAAGGTTCAAATAGGTTTGGCGCAACGGCAAAAGATCGGCAAGCAAATCCATTAAGACTTGTGGATTTCTGGAAACATGCCCCCCATCGGGTAAGATCTGCTTATCTAATTCCTGCTCCAATGTAGCAGCATTAATGCGAATATAGGTCTTTGATGAAGGAAGACAAATACTAGACATAGCAAGAGCTATTCTGACCTTAAGCCGTGCAGCATTTCGCTCTTGTGCTGGCACAACACGTCGCAAATAACGAACATGCTGTGCAATACAGTGGAGAAACCGTTGATAAAAATCCTGTTCAGCTTTTTGCAGAATAATGGGCGAATGAGAAAGAAACGCAATTAACCTTTGGGTTGCAGTCTCCAATTCCCATGCATAACCACTCATTTTATTTAAATGAGATGCCATCCATTCATCAGTTAACTGCATCGCACGATGACCTGCACGCAGATCATCACTGACACGCAAGTGTCTAAGCCACCTAAAAGCATGCAACTTATGCCTGAAGTCAGTGTTAGTGGTATTTTCAAGAAATGGGTTTTTGCCATTTGCATCAAAAGCGGTACCAGCGAGAGGAAATCGACCCTCAATAATTTCGCTTGCCACAAATACATCTGCTTGCCGCAAATCTACTGGTGCAACAACCAAGCGAGTTGGATTTTGGTTTGACGTACTCAGCGGATTTCGCACAATATATGAAACAGCCTGGCGCAAACGTCGCCAAGCTCGTCTCATTACCAATCCAATTATACGGCCAAAGCCTGACATTATCCTCATCAACCTAAATTCAAGCCTACATTCAAAATAAACCTGAAATTCATCCCTACTCAAATAGTAAACGCTCTTAATTTAGTAGACGTTTTAAGCAAAAATGTATTAAATACCAATAGGATATTGCCTAAATTACGCGCAAGCTGGCTGCAAAAAACCCATCGACGCCTTTTTCATCACCAATTTTAAAGTTCGGTGTCGTACGCAAAATACCCGATGAAGCAATGGCCTCCTCAAAACCTGGGCATAAGTTAGCATCAATTTTTTCAAGTTTTACCTTGTCACTATTCTTCTCTAAAAATGCTTCAAGCATCTTTTCACCTTCATCTAACTCCATCGAACAATTAGAAAAGATAATCTGCCCACCGGGCTTTACCAATGTTAAACTGTGCTCGAGTAACTTAAACTGCAAATTCGCTAAGAAGCCTATATCCTCTTCAGACTTAGTCCACACGACATCGGGATGACGCCTGATGGTTCCCGTAGACGAACAAGGCGCATCTAATAGCGCAGCATCATATAAGTCATCTGTCTCGAAAGCTTCCATCTTGCCCAATTTAAGGTCAGCAGAAAGCTTTAGACGAGATAGGTTTTCGTTCAAACGATTAAGGCGATTTTTTGAACGATCAAGCGCTGTTACGCGTCCTCCGGCCATAATCAATTGCGCCGTTTTGCCACCCGGTGCAGCGCAGAGGTCAATCACTCGTTTACCTGTTAGATCACCAAATAATTTTGCGGGCAAACTCGCAGCCACATCCTGAACCCACCATTCGCCGTCTTCAAAACCATCAAGTGAAGGAATAGCACCAGAAATCGTCTCAAGCCGGACAGAACTATCCGTCAAGGCTTTTCCGCCAAGCCTCTCCGCCCAACCCTGAGCATCACTTTTAACAGTAATATCGACTGGTGCAGGTGTCGATATTGTCTTTGCTATGTCTTGCGCTTGCTCTTCACCATAAGATGTTACTAACCGATCGTAAAACCAAGTTGGTAGATTAATAGATTTATGAATAAGCCCAGGCATACGCTTCTTCTTCTCACGAGACATACGCCGCAAAATAGCATTTGTTAGATTGGCGAATCTTCTGTTTCGCGGATCGGCATTAGCCTGTTCAACGCTCAGATCCACTGCAGAATGATCGGGAATATCTAAAAACAAGATTTGCGCTGCGCCAACACGCAAAATATGGCGCAATGACACTGCGCCACCAGGGAGCGGACTTTCCAAAAGCTTATCAATAAAAGCATCGATAATGCCATAATTGCGCAATGTTGAAAGTAATATAGCTTTCACCAGAAGACGATCTTGTTGCGAAAGAACAAGATAACTTGGATTACCACCTTTTGAATCCAAAAGGCCATCCATAGATGTTTTTTTATCAATAATTGCGGACAAAAGTTTTGTCGCTGCAACGCGTGTCGCTAAACCTGGTTTGATTAATTCAGATTTTTCCGCACCGGATTTATGTGCCAAAGATCAAGCCCTATTTCTTAGCACTTTTACGTTCCAATGGATCCGAAAATTTAGTGCGTTTGGATTTCTGCGGCTCCATATTACGCTGTTTATGCGCCACTTCATCATGCATATGCGCATCAGAATTTGAATTGTCAAATTTCTTGCGGTTATAAGCCTTCTGGTATTTTGATCATAAATAACAACAATAATAAGCTCACATTATTGATCACCCTGCTAGAGAAAACCACTCTAGGTACAAGTACTGGGTGGATAATGCCAAATGAGACGGCGGCTTAGGGTAGGCCTCTAACGAAAAACGCTCTACAAGAAAGCCATTATGATATCTGGAGAGTACGACTTGTCTAATTCTTTACCCTTGAGCACCTCACTCGCCGACCACTACGATCTTGCACCTTCACTCGAATTGGCAACATCGATGCAGGATATTTATGATCGGATGAAACGTGTTGTAACTCCGCCGGAATGGGCTATTTACGCACCTTATGTGAAGGCAATAAACGAGTTAAAGAAAGAGCGAAACGCGGTTATACTTGGCCATAATTATATGACACCTGAGATATTTCACGGCGTATCGGATTTTGCCGGAGACAGCCTTCAGCTCGCTATAAAGGCAACTGAAGTAGATGCCGATATTATCGTACAAGCTGGTGTGCATTTCATGGCAGAAACATCCAAAATTCTTAGCCCAGAAAAGATCGTTCTTATGCCAGATATGGAAGCTGGATGTTCTCTGGCTGAAAGTATTACCGCAGATGGTGTGCAAGAAATGCGTGATAAGTATCCCGGCGCGGCTGTGGTATCTTATGTAAATACCACAGCGGAAGTCAAAGCAGCTTCCGACATCTGTTGTACTTCCGCAAACGCATTGCAAATAGTGGACGCAATGGAAGGCGATACAGTTATTATGACGCCGGATAAATTTCTGGCTCAAAATGTCGCAAATCAGTCAAAAAAGGAGATCGTTTTCTGGCCAGGCTCCTGTATTGTTCACGAACTTTATACTGCAGATGATCTGCGGTCTTATCGGCGTTATGATCCAGAAGTGAAAATCATTGCTCACCCAGAATGCACCCCCGACGTTGTGGCTGAAGCTGACTTCACCGGATCAACGAGTGGTATTGTCAAATGGGTGCACGATCATAATCCGGCAAAGGCCATGCTTGTGACAGAATGCTCTATGGCATCCAATATAGCAGATCAATTGCCAGAGGTGGAGTTTGCCAAACCATGTAACATGTGTCCCTACATGAAGAAGATCACACTTGAGAAAATACTATATTCTTTACACACAATGGACCATCAGATTGAGCTCGATCCGGCTATTTCCGCAAAAGCACGTTTATCAGTCCAACGGATGATAGATCTCTCACAAAAATTGAGTTCCTGATTAATAACATGGAAGAAATTACAACAGAACGAGTTGTCATTATTGGGGCTGGTCTTGGCGCACTTTATGCTGCGTTGAATCTCGCACCACGCCCTGTGATTGTGATATCGCCAGAAGTTTTAGGCGAGGGGGCGAGTTCAGCTTGGGCGCAAGGCGGCGTGGCAGCAGCCATGGATATAAATGATAGTCCGGAGAAGCATGCACTTGATACAGTACGCGCCGGAGCTGGTACAGTAGACATAAATGTAGCAGATATGGTGACGAACGTCGCAAAGGACCATATTTTAGCATTAACGAGAATGGACACACCGTTTGATCGAACAGAGGATGGAGGCTATACTTTATCTCGCGAGGCGGCGCATTCTTTTGCTCGTGTGGTTCGCGTGAAAGGCGACCAGGCCGGGTTTGAAATTATGGCTGCACTCATCAAACAAGTTCGCCAAACACCCTCAATTCAAGTGCTCGAAGGCACGATGGCGGTTGAATTGCTCAAAGAGGGCAATAGGATTTCCGGTGTTGTCATTGAAGATGCGAATATGCCATGTTCAAATCAAATTCGGCTAACCACGTCAGTCGTTCTTCTTGCAGGAGGTGGTTCGGGAGGACTTTACGCATTAACAACGAACCCGCCGAGAATACGCGGACAAGTCATTGGAATGGCCGCCCGCGTTGGCGCTTTGATTGCAGATGCTGAATTTGTTCAGTTCCATCCAACAGCTCTCAATGTTGGTGAAGACCCCGCTCCGTTGGCAACGGAAGCTCTGCGAGGTGAAGGGGCAATATTGGTTAACAAGCATGGCGTTCGTTTTATGGAACCAATTCATGAAGACGCAGAACTTGCACCGCGCGATATAGTGGCCCGTGCCATTTTTGAACAAACACAAGCCGGACTTAATCCGATGCTGGATATTCGCCCAATTCAAGGTGAAAATGTGAAAATGCGATATCCTGCTTTATTTGAGGCTTGCGCGCGCAATAATATTGACCCGACTAAAACGCCTGTCCCCATTGCCGCCGCCGCACATTACCACATGGGTGGCATTGCGACAGATACTGATGGACATGCAAGTATTAAAGGGCTTTGGATTTGTGGCGAAGCATCTTCAACCGGCTTACATGGCGCAAACCGTTTGGCATCAAATGGCCTGCTTGAAGCCTTGGTCTATGCCCGTATTTGTGCTCAAAGTATTGTTGCAAAAACACCTCAGATAATTGAAAGTCCACAACTCGATGTTTCATTTGAAGCAAGCAGCGAGAAACACAATGATATCGAGGCCATGAACCAGTTGCGACAGATCATGGCGGACTTTGTTGGTGTGTTACGAAATGGTGATGGATTGCGTGAAGCACTTCAACAGATTGCTGAGCTTGAAGAAAGCCAACGAACTAATATTTCATTTATCAATATGTGCGCAACGGCGACCTTAATTGCAGTATCAGCACTCCTGCGCGAAGAAAGCCGTGGAGCGCATGAGCGAACAGACTTTCCAAAAACCAATAAATTAGCTGAGAAAAGATCACAAATTTATCTTTCTGAGGCACTCGACATACGTGCCGAAATTAGTCAGGACACATCATGAGCTTTGCAAATGTGCCAAACCTATTGTTGGAACCGATAATCCGGACAGCTTTAATGGAAGACCTGGGTAGTTACGGTGATGTGACAACCCGGGCAGTTGTTCCGGCAACAACAACCTGCCACGCCGAATTAGTCGCACGAGAAGATGCCGTAATATCTGGAATGCAAGTGGCTGTGATCGCATTTCAGCTTATTGATGCCGATTTGGAGATTACAACACACATATCTGACGGGCAGCGCTGTCAAAAGGGTAATACCCTGATGACAATCAAAGGATCAGCGGCTTCAATATTGTCAGGCGAGCGTGTGGCTCTTAACTTTGCTGGCCGACTATCAGGAATTGCTACCAAAACAGCCCGATTTGTTGACAAGACGAAAGGTACTAAAGCGCGCGTTACCTGCACACGTAAAACGACACCAGGCCTACGTCTTGTCGAGAAATTGGCAGTACTGCATGGCGGAGGCTCCAATCACCGCTTTTCACTATCAGACGCCATTATGATTAAAGATAACCACATTGCAGCAGCAGGTGGTGTGCGTCAGGCGTTAGAAGCTGTCCAAACCCAGGCGAGCCATATGATGGCTGTAGAAATCGAAGTTGATCACTTAGATCAATTGTCCGAAGTGCTCGAAATTGGAGGTGCCAGTGTTGTTCTTTTAGATAACATGGATACTGACATGATGCGTGAAGCCGTTACCATTGTGGATGGACGGATGAAAACTGAAGCCAGTGGAAACGTCACACTCGAACGAGTTCATTCAATCGCAGCAGCAGGGGTTGATTATATCTCATCAGGAGCGCTCACCCATTCAGCACCTTCAATTGACCTCGGTTTGGATTTTTGATTGCTATAGGAGTATTTGAAATTGCATATTTGCAGAACCATACCTGAGATGCGCAGCATCACAACTAAAATGCGTCAGGAAGGTAAACTTGGGTTTGTGCCTACAATGGGTGCCCTACATGATGGACATGTAGCTCTCATTGATCAGTCCGTGAAGGAAAATTCAAATACTGTTGTTTCAATTTTTGTTAACCCAACTCAGTTTGGGGACTCTAACGATTTAGATAATTACCCACGTAATGAAGCAACTGATTTTGCCATACTTCAAAAAGCGGGTGTTAAAGCTGTTTTTGTGCCGGGTGCAGGTGAGATCTATTCGAACAATGATGAAACCATCGTGGAAACAACCAGGCTCGCAAACTCGTTCCATGGGATAACTCGCCCTGGTCATTTTCGTGGTGTAACAACCGTCGTCGCGAGGCTTTTCAATATAGTTCAAGCAGATCACGCATATTTTGGAAAAAAAGACTATCAACAACTAGCGATTATCAGAAAGATGGTCGATGACCTGCATTTTCCTATAAAGATTGAAGCGGTTGAAACCGTTAGAGATATTGATGGGTTGGCGTTATCCTCACGAAACACACTTTTGTCCAAACCCCAGAGGGTTGCGGCCTCAATATTAAATATAGCACTTGAAGAAGCAGGGCTGCAATTGAAATCCGGGGAAACTATTGAGACGGCAATAGCAGCAATCACAAGTATTATTAAGCCCGAACCACTTGCAGAACTAAAAGCAGCTGATGTTGTAAATGCTAATACTTTTCAACTTGCCACAGGAAAGCCGATCGATACCATTTGCATAATGATCTCGGTGCAATTTGGTGACGTTTTGTTAATTGATCAGAAGGAACTTACCTTTGAGTAAACAGACCAAGAATATTAGCCGGACAACAACCACTCAAATTGGGTCGCGTAAAGGTGGCGAGCCCATTGTTTCGCTCACATCGTATCATGCACATACCGCGGCCATCGTCGATAAATACGCTGATTTTATACTCGTCGGCGATAGTTTGGGCATGGTAATGCACGGGATGGATAGCACTGTAGGCGTGCCGCTTGATTTAATGATTATGCATGGAAAAGCAGTCGTGCGCGGAACGAAGCAAGCATTGATTGTTGTAGATATGCCGTTCGGTTCATACGAGGAAAGCCCAAACGTTGCTTTCCGCAATGCGGCCAAAATTATGAAGGAAACCGGATGTGGTGCCATTAAGATTGAAGGTGGCGCGCGTATGGCTGAAACAATCCGATTTCTGGTGGAGCGCGGTATACCCGTCATGGCTCATATTGGATTGACCCCACAATCAAGCAATGTCATGGGAGGCTTCAAAACCCAAGGGCGCAATAAAGAAACATGGCCAACACACATCGCCGACGCCCAAGCAGTCTCCGAAGCTGGCGCTTTTGCTGTTGTTTTGGAAGGCATGGTTGAACCACTTGCAGCAAAAATAACTAAGGAAATAACAATTCCAACCATCGGCATAGGCGCCTCTCCCACATGCGATGGGCAAATCCTAGTTTTGGAAGATATGCTTGGCATGAATCCCTGGACCCCAAAATTTGTCAGAGTTTACGGCCAATTAGGCCCCATGATCGAAGACGCTGTGCAACGTTATGCAAATGATGTTAAACTTCGTTCGTTCCCAAACAGTGATGAAACTTATTCTTGATTACGAAATAAGCAACTTTCACCCAAATACATAAAGCGATGTTATTTCAAGTAAATTGATTGTACATACCTGTTTAATTCGCACCGTAGAAATGGTACTATTTACAAACAAGTTGAATATTCTAATTAGGATAATCATATGACCAATAATCTAACATCCAAAAATAGAGATGAAACTAAATTGCCGACAAAGCAACTCTCTGGCACTGCAAAACGCGCATTAAAAGAAGCAGGAGAACGCCGGCAGGCTCAAAATATCAACGAACCAGCCAAAGAATACGGCGGCAGGGGTGGCAAGGATCCATCTCGGTTTGGTGATTGGGAAATTGATGGCAGAGCGATCGATTTTTAATCAAAATTATTCTACTTGACGAATCATATAAAGGAATATATTCCTTTTAAGTATGAAGACAGTGATTATATTCCTATTTAATGCAATTGTATATATCTTAGCAAGCTCACTATATGCGCATGCAAAAGATACTATTCGTTACATAGAAGGTCCAGTTTTCGCGAAAATTATCAGGATAGTAGATGGCGACACTGTATTGGTTGACGCAACACCATGGCCGTCTCACACAATCCGTGTATATGTTCGGCTTCGCAATATCGATACACCGGAACTTAAATCTAAGTGCAAAAGAGAACGAATCGCCGCTCATCACGCAAAACATGCTCTGAGCAAAATGATAGATGGCAATACAATAACCTTACGCCGTATTTCTGGCGGAAAGTATTATGGCCGTATTCTAGCTGATATTGAAACATTATCTGGTATTAACGCCAGCGATCAAATGCTCAAAATAGGCCATGCTAGACCATATCAAAAAGGCAAACGGGCAAATTTTTGTCAGACAAGCTGAACTTTATTTTCGAGTACTTTTTATCTCTTGCAATGATGACAATTGCTTTTCATTAAAATTATGGATATAGAGATCTCCAATTCCTCCGGAAATTGTGGTAACAAGTACACAGCCTGCGGCACCGGCGCGGGGTTAAGAAAAGGATTCTGTCTATGGCACAACAATTACTTATGCCAAAAGCAACAGCGATTTGGCTAGTTGATAACACAGCGCTAACATTTGATCAGATCGCATTATTTTGTAAAATGCATCCGCTGGAAATCAAAGCCATTGCTGACGGTGAAGCATCGCAGGGTATTAAAGGTCTGGACCCTATATCAACAGGCCAGTTGACTCGCGATGAAATTAAGAAAGCTGAAGAAACGCCAACATATAAGTTAGCTATTGCAACGGCTAAAGTTCATTTGCCGGAGAAAAAGCGCAAAGGACCACGTTACACACCACTATCTAAGCGTCAGGACCGTCCAAACGCTATTTTGTGGTTGGTGCGCAATCATCCTGAACTGAAAGACGCAGCAATTTCTCGCCTGATTGGTACAACGAAGAATACAATTGGCCAAATTCGTGAGCGTACTCACTGGAATTCAGCAAAACTTACACCAATGGATCCTGTAACTTTGGGCCTTTGTAAACAAATTGACCTAGACCTTGAAGTAGAGCGCGCTGCGAAAAACCGCCCTGCAAACATGCCATACACACTTGAGGAAACATTATTGCCAGCTTCTGAAACACAGAACCCTGATGCTGATGTGATGGACATGACACCACCAGCACCAAGCGAAGAGAACAGCAAAATATATGATGCTGATGCCGTATTTTCTAAGCTTTCATCTTTGAAAGACGATAACACTTCAGATGAAAGCTAGATCTTTATTTAAAAAGAACTAGATCTAAAAATTGGGCGCTCAAACATAAGTTTAGCGCCCATTTTACTTATCCAAAAATTTGGTTTCAATCCTCTTCGATTGTCACCGGATAGTTCTGAGCAAGTCGTCCACCATCTGCATAGATGGTTTCACCTGTTATAAAACTAGCTGCTTTCGAAGCTAAAAAAGTGGCTATGGAAGCAATTTCAGATGCTTCACCGATACGATATAGCGGTGTACGCTCCAAAACTTTCTGTTCCATCTCACGATTCCCAATCACATCGATAAGCATATTCGTTTTAATAGAACCCGGTCCAATCGCATTTACACGAATACCATAAGGTGCCAAAGACAGCGCAGTAGCACGCGTAAGCTGTTTCACAGCCCCTTTTGACACCGAATATGGTATCTGCGAAGGAATGGCGACCGTATCGTTTATAGATGACATATTGATAATACATCCAGCGGGTTCGCCATTTTTAACCCGTTCGACCATATGTTTAGCTACAGCTTGGCTTAGAAGAAAAACTCCTTTGAGGTTAACCGCCATAACGCGATCAAAATCTTCCTCTGTAATATCTAAAAAATCCGCCACATGAACGACGCCGGCATTGTTTACTAAAACATCAATCTGTCCAAATGCCCCTATAGTCTGTGCAATTAGATTATGAACATCAATTCGCTCGGCAACACTCCCAACAAAGGTTTCCACCTCACCAACTTGCGAAAGTGCTTTCTGGGTTTCCATCAGCGCTTTCTCGTTAATATCTGTAATCATAACGCGAGCATTATCTTTTAAAAATCGTTCGGCAATAGCTCGCCCGATACCTTGCGCGGCACCAGTAACAACAACAGATTTCAACATAGAAGCCTCTAAATCTTACTTTGATCGATAATTATCAATCGTTGTTTTAATTTCATCAAGAATTGCCGGATCATCAATTGTTGCCGGCATTTTCCATTCCAGGCCGTCATGGATTTTTTGCATAGTCCCACGCAACATTTTGCCAGAACGTGTTTTCGGTAAACGAGATACTTGGATAGCTGTCTTAAATGCTGCAACAGGCCCGATCTGATTACGTACATGCGCAACGATCTCAGCTTCGATTTCATCAGCACCACGATCAACGCCTGAATTTATAACCACAAACCCAATCGGCAACTGACCTTTCAATTTATCATTCACCCCAATAACAGCGCATTCAGCAACGTCTTTATGTCCGGCAATGGCCTCTTCAATGGCACCTGTTGAAAGACGGTGGCCTGCAACATTAATTATGTCATCAGTCCTCGACATAATATAAAGATAACCATCGTCATCCCTATATCCAGCATCCGCCGTTTTATAATATCCCGGGAACTCTTCGAGATATGCTTCAATAAAACGATCTTCTGCATTCCACAATGTCGGCATTGCTGATGGCGGAAGTGGTAATTTCACCACGATATTTCCAAGCTCGTTTGCTCCAAGAGGCTCACACCCGTCATCAACAATTTGCACATCATAACCTGGCATTGGAACGGCAGGTGATCCGTATTTGACAGGAAGCAAACCAAGCCCGGCTGGATTACCTGCAATTGTCCAGCCAGTTTCCGTCTGCCACCAATGATCAATCACGGGAACTTTGAGCATGTTTTCTGCCCACTTAATGGTATCAGGGTCAGCTCTCTCTCCAGCTAAGAAAAGCAACTCAAAATGGGATAGGTCGTATTTCTCTATAAATTCACCAGCTGGATCTTCTTTGCGAATTGCTCGAAAGGCAGTTGGTGCTGTGAAAAGGCTTTTTACTTTATATTCTGAAATAATTCGCCAGAATGTTCCAGCGTCAGGTGTCCCAATCGGTTTACCTTCAAAAAGCACAGATGGATTACCCGTCATCAACGGACCATAAATAATATAAGAATGACCCACAACCCAGCCAACATCTGATGCAGCCCAAAAAACCTCTCCAGGCTTAACGCCATAAATTGACTCCATCGTCCACGATATGGCAACCATATGCCCACCATTATCACGCACTACGCCTTTTGGCTGACCAGTCGTCCCTGACGTGTAGAGAATATAAAGTGGGTCTGTCGCTAGAAGACGCTCACACTCTATATTAGCACCCTTAAATTCTTCCAATAAACCAGCATAATCATAATCACGACCATCAATCATATCCGCTAGGACTTGCTCGCGCTGAACAATGATTGTCGAGTTTGGTTTATGATTGGATAACTCTATCGCCTGATCAAGAAGCGGTTTATATGCTATATTTCTGCTTGGCTCTATACCACAAGATGCGGCAATAACTAACTTCGCTTCACAATCTTCAATACGGGTTGCCAGCTCATTAGCAGCAAAGCCACCAAAAACGACTGAATGAACAGCACCTAGGCGCGCGCAGGCCAGTGTCGCTACAATTGCTTCAGGGATCATCGGCATATAGATAATGACCCGATCACCTTTCACGATACCCTGTGCTCGAATTGCAGCAGCACAAGCTTGGACATCACTAAGCAGTTTACCGTATGTAATCTTGTCTTTAGAACCCGTGACAGGACTATCATAGATCAATGCAACATCGTTGCCTTTGCCGTTATTTACATGACGATCGAGGCAATTATAGCAGGTATTGGTTACACCGTCGGGAAACCATCGACCATAAACTCCCTTGCTTTCATCAAAGATAGTCTTCGGCTCCTCAAACCAATCAATTGATTTACTGGCTTCTTGCCAAAAACCCTCTGGATCAGATTGCCAGTTTGCATAAACAGAATGATACTTACTTGTCACGAAGACCCCTCCCAAAGGTTTTACTTCGTCAAGCAATGACCTAAATTCTGAAATATTTCAAGCTGGATGATTGTCGCACGACAACACATGCGATCAGATTTTGTAACGCTCGCCAAAAATAGCAGATCCCACGCGAACATGTGTAGCTCCAAATTCGATTGCAGTTTGGTAATCAGAACTCATTCCCATGGATAAATTCTCTACACCTGCCTCTCCCGCCAATTTCTGCAAAAGCGCAAAATGTGGACCTGGGTTTTCACCATTTGGCGGGATGCACATCAAACCAATAATGGGTAATGATAAATCATTCTTACAATGCTTTACAAAGGCAACTGCATCCTGCGGTGCTATGCCAGCCTTCTGCGGCTCGAGCCCCGTATTTACTTGAACATAAAGATCGGGGCATTTCCCAATTTTAACGGCTTCTTTTTGAATGGTTTTTGCAATTTTTTCGCGATCTACAGATTGGATAACATCGAACAACTCGATTGCATCTGCAGTTTTATTAGACTGCAATGGCCCAATAAGGTGAAGTTCAATATTCGGTGTTTCAGATTTTAGTTCTAGCCACTTACCCTGGGCTTCTTGAACGCGATTTTCACCAAATACGCGTTGACCAGCTTCGATAACCGGGCGAATTTTATCTGCATTATGTGTTTTTGAAACTGCGATGAGTTGCAAATCTTTTGATGCACCTTTGGATTTCGAAGCCACGTTTTGGATGTCTTCTAGTATGGTTTTTAGATTTTCTTCTACAGACATTATCAGCCTCAATTAGCGATTCACGTGAAACATTTGTTATAGGATCCCTATTAAACCCATATCGAAATTGGCAAGCTTTGCGAATTCCAAAGCAGCTAAGCTCCTTTTAATATCAAAAGCGAACATTTGAATAGTCTTTAGTGTTGACGATGCGCAGCTTTCATGGTGAAGCTCCGCAACAAATGTAAAAGCTCACCGATTGAACTATCAGGAATAAAAATGGCCGTTGAACGTTATAACCCCAGACAAACTGAACCAACATGGCAGAAGCGCTGGGACGAACAAAAAATCTACGAAACACACAATGATGATCCGCGTGAAAAATATTATGTGCTCGAAATGTTCCCATACCCGTCAGGTCGCATTCATATGGGCCATGTTCGCAATTATGCGATGGGCGATGTAGTTGCACGTTATCGCCGAGCGAAAGGTTGTAATGTTCTTCATCCCATGGGTTGGGATGCTTTTGGAATGCCAGCCGAAAATGCCGCCATGCAAAACAAAGTCCACCCCGGTGAATGGACATATCAAAACATCGACACGATGCGCCGTCAGCTTAAATCAATGGGTCTATCACTTGATTGGTCCCGTGAATTTGCGACCTGCGATGTTGAATATTACGCGCAACAACAAAGCTTGTTCCTAGACTTTTTGGACAAAGGCCTTGTTTACCGCAAGAATGCAAAAGTAAACTGGGATCCTGTCGACATGACAGTGCTTGCCAATGAACAGGTTATCGATGGTAAAGGCTGGCGCTCGGGTGCCGAAGTCGAACAACGCGAACTAACACAATGGTTCTTCAAGATCACAGATTTTGCAGATGACCTATTAACTGAACTAGACGGTTTAGATCGCTGGCCAGAAAAAGTACGCTTGATGCAATCCAACTGGATCGGCAAATCAGAAGGCCTGCAAATTCGTTGGGCTTTGGATAGTTCTGCACCAGAAGGCTTCGATGATGTTGAAGTTTACACAACACGCCCAGACACATTGTTTGGTGCGTCTTTCCTGGCCATTTCCGCAGACCATCCGCTAGCAATCGCATTGTCAAAAGACAATTCAGATCTTGCCAACTTCTGCAAAGAATGCAGAAACATGGGCACCTCTGCTGCCGAATTGGAGACAGCTGAGAAACATGGTTTTGACACCGGAATTACAGTTGCTCACCCGCTTGATGAAAATTGGAAGCTTCCAGTTTATATCGCCAATTTCGTATTGATGGATTATGGTACAGGTGCAGTATTTGGATGTCCGGGTCATGATCAGCGCGACCATGATTTTGCTAGCAAGTATGGTCTACCTATCTTGCCTGTTGTAGCGCCAGAAAATAGTAATGGTGAAACTACTGATATTACGAAGGAAGCCTACACTGGTTCCGGTATCATGATCAATTCCAGGTTCCTGGATGGAAAAACACCAAAGCAAGCTTTTGAAGAAGTTGCGAGTGCACTCAAAGCAACTATGCTTGGCGGGGAACCACAAGGCGTTCGTAAAACCCAGTTTAAACTTCGCGATTGGGGTGTTTCCCGTCAACGTTATTGGGGTTGCCCAATTCCGGTTGTTCATTGCGATACCTGCGGCGTTGTTCCCGAGAAGAAAGAAAATCTTCCAATTAAACTGCCCGATGATGTTGATTTTGAAAAACCGGGTAATCCACTTGACCGACATGACACATGGCGCAATACAGAGTGCCCATCCTGCGGTAAGCCAGCAAGACGTGAAACAGACACGATGGATACATTTGTGGATTCATCGTGGTATTTCGCACGTTTCACAGATTCTAAAAACGCTAATCCAACTGATCCAAAAACTGCCAGCGAATGGCTTCCTGTTGATCAATATATCGGTGGTATTGAACATGCGATCTTACACTTACTTTATTCCCGTTTTTTCACGCGAGCTATGCAAGTCACCGGTCACCTCGATATAAAGGAGCCCTTCAAAGGTCTCTTCACCCAAGGTATGGTTGTTCATGAAACATATAAAGGTCCTGAAGGATGGGTCACCCCAGCTGAAATTGATATCAGTGATGTTGATGGAAAACGTACAGCAACATTGATCGGCAAAGAAACCAAGATTGAAATTGGTTCGATTGAAAAAATGTCAAAATCGAAGAAGAACGTAGTTGATCCGGATGATATTATTGAATCATACGGTGCTGATACGGCTCGTTTCTTTATGTTATCCGACTCTCCACCGGAACGTGACGTTATTTGGACCGAAGGTGGCGTCGAAGGCGCACATAAGTTCGTTCAACGCGTTTGGCGTATTATTGGTGAGGCAGCACCTGAACTTAAATATATTAAGAGCAAATCTGCTACAGATGGGCCAGCAAATGACATTTCAAAGATTGCCCATAAGACATTAAAACTTGTTGGCGCCGACCTTGAGAAGCTCGCATTTAATAAATCAGTCGCCAGAATTTACGAATTCGTCAATGCGATTGCTGCGCCACTTTCACAGGTTGCAAATGGTGATGCTGACGACACCATGAAGGCAGCTTGTCGCGAAGCATGCGAGATACTAGTTCACCTAATTGCTCCTATGATGCCTCACTTAGCCGAAGAGTGTTGGATGGCACTAGACTGCAAAGGCTTGGTTGCACAGTCTGCTTGGCCTGAATTTAACCCAGATCTTGTGGCAGAAAGTACTATTATGATGCCGGTTCAGATTAATGGAAAGAAACGGGGCGAACTAATAATTGAGGCCAATGCCGACAAAGAGACAATTGAAGAAGCTGTTTTAGCACTTGATTTTGTTGCTGATAAAATCAATGCTCAACCTATACGAAAACTAATTATCGTGCCTAAAAGGATTGTGAATGTTGTTATCTAATGTGCTCTCAAGAGAAGCCAGACGAATTAGTTTTGTTGCAGGATTTGTCAGTATTCTGGCCGGATGTCAGGTAACACCTCTTTATAACAGTGCAACCTCTAGTGCGCTACCAGCAATCGAAATATCAGATGCCGACGATCGGCTTGAGCAGGTGGTTCGAAATCAATTGGTTTTTCTAAATGGCGGGTCTGGGAATCAAAGTGCTAGTGACTATAAACTCGAATTGAACGTTACACGCAGTGCTTCCGGTGTACTTGATTCAGGAACTGATAATAATTTTTCCGCCGGACGAATGGTTGCAAATGGGACTTATAAACTCATGAAGTTCAGCGATGGGACAGTTATTAGAGAAGGAAAGCGCAGTTCTACCGCGCTCTACGACCTTCCAGATCAAGAATTTTCAAAAATTCGCGCACTTAGGGATGCTGAGGACCGAGCGGGACGTGAATTGGCCGAACTTATTTACGCTGATCTCGCCATAGCACTGCGCAAATAGTCTAGTATGGCGCAGATTAAGGCACATGAGTTCGATGGTTTAATCAAACGAACGGGTATACCCTATCGTGCTTTTCTTATTTATGGCCCCGACAATGGTCTTGTTTCGGAGCGCGCACGAGAACTTTCCAAAAAAATTGATGTCGATTTAGCTGATGATTTCGCCACCATAAGGCTCGAGTCATCTGAAATTTCATCAGATCCTGGTCGACTAGCCGATGAGATCGGGTCCATCGGTCTGTTTGGTGGTGATCGACTTATCTGGGTAAAGAACGCCGGCGGCGACAAGAAATTGCCGGCAATTATAAGTGGGGTTCTTGAAGAGATTACCGAGAGTGTAACATTAATCATTGAGGCTGGCGACCTTAAGAAATCCTCACCCTTACGTAAGATGATTGAAAAAGCACCTCCTGCTCTTGCAATTCCTTGTTACGCAGATGATGGTCGTTCATTACAAGCTTTGATTGATCAAGAACTAGGGGCAGCGAACTTACGTATTGAAAATGACGCGCGCCAGTTATTGCTGAGTTTTTTAGGTGGAGATCGCCTAGCGAGCCGTGGTGAGCTGCAAAAACTAACGCTCTATTGCCAAGAACAAAAAAATATTACCGCAGAAGATGTCACTAATGCCATTGGGGACGCTTCTTCGATCTCAGTTGACGAAACAGTTGATGCTATATTAACCGGTAATATCAATGAGTTAGATAAATCTTTTTCAAAAATTATCATCTCCAAAACACCTATCTTTCTGGTTTTACGCTCTTGCCTCGCTCAACTACAGCAGATCGACATCATGCGATCAGAAATTGAAGTAAACAAAAAGCAAGCTGGGCAAGTTATGTCTGAAATGGGACGATATATTCATTTCAAACGTAAACCAGCTTTTGAGAAAGCATTACGAAAATGGACTTGTAGCAAACTGAGTAAGGAAATGGATCGTTTATCTAACACTATTTTGGAAACGCGAAAAAATGCAGCGCTTGAAGAAAGCATCGCCAGACAGGCTTTGATGCGTGTTTGCCTTCTAAGTCGCTAAATTCACATTGAATCTTAGCCGGCAACGCCAAGTAATTTGCAAATATTATCAAGTTGTTCGAGCGATTTGTAGTTAATCTGCAGTTGACCTTTTTCACCTTTATGGTTCAAAGCTACCTTTAACCCCAGAACATCACTAAGGCTTTGTTCAAGAGCAAGAGTATCCGCATCCTTTTGCACGACTTGATTTGATTTTCCCGCTGAAGAGCGTACATCTTCACCATTTATATCAAGCTGCGCTAAACGCTCTGCTTCGCGAACAGATAAACCTTCACTAACAATTCTTTTTGCAAGCTCTAAGGGATTAGACGTAGATACAATTGCGCGGGCATGGCCTGCTGATAATGATCCATCGACAAGCATCTGACGAACTTCATCTGGTAGCTTTAATAGTCGTAAACTATTTGCGACATGACTTCGGCTCTTACCAATTACCTCACCCAAATCATTTTGAGTATATCCGTAATGAGACATAAGCTGCTCATAGCCAAGCGCCTCTTCCAGAGGATTAAGATCTGAACGCTGAACATTTTCAACGATAGCAATTTCTAACGCTGTCTTATTATCTACGTTACGAATAAGCACAGGTACATTAGTAAGACCTGCTTGTTGTGCTGCCCGCCAACGACGTTCGCCTGCAATAATTTCATATCTATCTTCAGATGTTTTACGAACAACAATCGGCTGCACGATGCCATGTTTTCGGATAGAGCGAGCAAGATCAGCTAAGCCCTCCCGATCAAAATATTGACGAGGGTTTTCTGAATTACGAACAATAAACTCAATCGGTAAGTTTTGATCAGGTGCTATCGCAGAAGGTTCAGCTTTTTGCTCAGCAGTATCCATCTCACCAATAAGAGCGGCCAGTCCACGCCCTAAACGTTTCTTTGATTGTTCATCACTCATATAACACCTATTAAATTAGCTTATTCTACTATCAAACGAATTAAGCAGCTTTATGCTCACGCTCTCTTTGAATTACTTCTGAGGCTAACTGCAGATATGCCTGACTACCTGAGCAAGCAAGGTCATACAAAATTGCAGGTTTACCATAAGAAGGCGCTTCAGAAACTCGAACATTTCTAGGGATAAGCGTTTGATATACTTTTTCACCCAAATTTTCTCGCACATCTGCAACAACTTGATGTGCAAGATTGTTTCGTGCATCATACATGGTCATCACAACTCCTTGAATCTCAAGGTCTGGATTAAGAGTATCTCGAACCTGTCCAACAGTTTCCAAAAGCTGACTTAAGCCCTCCAAAGCAAAAAACTCACATTGAAGCGGTACAAGAACAGAGTGAGCTGCGGCCATTGCATTCATGGTAAGTAAATTTAGAGATGGTGGACAGTCAATAAGAATATAACTATATTTCTGAGCAGCCGGACCGTGCAATACTTCTTTCAAACGGTAAGCTCGTTTTGGGTCATTAGAAATTTCCATTTCGAGACCAAGAAGATCCATCGTCGAAGGAATAATACTCAAGTTAGGAACGGCGGTTTTTAGAACAGCTTTAGATAACTCCGCCTCAAAAATTAGAACATCATAAGATGACAATTCCCGATCACGTCGTTCTATTCCAAGTCCGGTACTCGCATTACCTTGCGGATCCAAGTCAACAACCAATACTTTCTCACCAATAGCAGCAAGAGCAGTTGCTAAATTGATTGCTGTCGTCGTCTTGCCGACACCGCCTTTTTGATTAGCAATAGTAATAATACGATTGAGATTTATCTTCTTACTCTTTGGCATAGGTATCAACATATTTACATCGAAGGTTCTTTAGTGACTATTTCTGCCTTAGATGACTGATACTCAAAATAACGGAGTCGTCTTCAATCTGGCTATCATATTTTACCAGATCAAACGTCCAACGACTACGGGCAATATCCAATTCCGCGGCGTAATCCCTACCTTTGTGAAACCATGCACAACATTTTTCATTCTTGGCAAACCAAGGTGCGGACATTTCCAAAAGATCAGACAATGATGCAAGTGCGCGTGCAGATATTGCATCTACGCTTGCTATATCCTTGATTGCATTCGATACTCGAACAGGATGAACACTTGCTCGAGCACCTGTTTTAATAATACAATTTCGCAGAAATGCGGCCTTCTTTTGATTACTTTCAATCAAATGAACCCAACCTTTTTCATTCTCCGCAAGGCAAATACCGGTTACGATCCCAGGAAAACCTGCTCCACTCCCCATATCCAACCAAGTTTTAGGCTGTTGGTTATATCGATAGATTTGTAGACTATCTAATATATGTCTACTCCAGAGATTATCCACGGTGGACGGAGATACTAGATTTATGGTTTTCTGCCATTTTCTTACGAGATCAGCATATAATTGCAATCTTTCCCATGTTTCACGTGAAACATCAAAAACATCGTTACCTGCCTCCAGTTTCTCTCTATTGCTCATTCTGCGCCATCTCAACTCTGATCGAGGCCTGTTCTCGCTTCATATATGTCAGAATAATAGCAATCGCAGCAGGTGTCATTCCATCGATTCGATTCGCATGAGCAATAGATACAGGTTTAAACCTGTTTAACTTAGATTTCAGTTCATTAGATAAGCCTGGTAAAACATCATAATCAAAATTTATGGGTATCAAACGAGACTCCTCACGCTTTTGATTCTTAATATCTGCTTCCTGACGCAATAGATATACTGCATAAGTCGCATCAACCTCAATTGTTTCCAACAGTTTAGTATCGTAAACACCAAGTTCTGGCCAAACGCGCAAAATATCTTCCAAGCAAATTTGAGGATAAGACAAAAGCTGAAATGCAGACCTAACAACGCCGTCCTTATTGAGTTTAATATCAAACTTCTCTGCCTCAGAAGGCGAAAGATGTCTACTTTCAAAATCATTGCGGCACTTCTTTAGAGATTTCTGCCATTGCTCGAATTTTTGCCGGCGTTCATTACTTACACAGCCTAACTCTATTGCAAATGGTGTTAATCGAACATCAGCGTTATCAGCACGAAGTGTTAAACGATACTCCGCCCGAGAAGTAAACATACGGTAGGGTTCAGTAACGCCATGCGTCGTAAGGTCATCAATCATAACTCCGATGTAAGATTCGGTACGACTAAATAAAACAGATTCGCCACCCTGAACCACTCTCGCCGCATTCAAACCTGCAACTAACCCCTGAGCGGCTGCCTCCTCATAACCAGTCGTTCCATTAATCTGTCCTGCTAAAAACAATCCAGACAACTTCTTCAACTCAAGAGTTGATGACAATTCCCGCGGATCGATATAATCGTACTCGATAGCGTATCCGGGTTGCAAAATATTTACATTCTCCAAACCAGGAATAGTTCGAATAAATTGATCCTGTATATCTTCCGGTAAAGAAGTCGAGATACCATTTGGATAAACGGTATCATCATCCAAACCCTCAGGCTCAAGAAAAATTTGGTGTCCATCTCTATCACCAAATTTTACTATCTTATCCTCAATCGATGGACAATAACGAGGACCCACGCCCTCAATCTGTCCCGAATACATGGCGGATTTAGAAATATTATCTTCAATAATACGATGTGTGGCGTTTGTTGTTCGAGTGATACCGCATGGAATTTGCTTTTGCGTTATAGCCCCTGACATAAATGAAAAGGGCACCGGATCGGTATCAGCCTCCTGAGTAGCTAATTTGTCCCAGGCAATTGTTTTTCCGTCCAAACGCGCAGGCGTTCCAGTCTTTAGTCGTCGCAGATCTAAGCCAAGATTTTCCAAACGATCAGATAGGCCCAGAGCTGGAGCCTCCCCCATGCGACCAGCAGGGATTTTCTTATCACCAATATGTATAAGACCGCGAAGGAAGGTTCCTGTCGTTAGAACAACGGCGGAACACATAAACGAACGGCCATCTTTAGTCAGAACACCATCAATTTGACCAGCGTTAACAATCAAGTCATCTACTTCACCTTCTACTACATCCAAATTTTCAATCTCTGAAATATTTTTTTGCATAGATTCACGATAAAGTTTTCGATCCGCTTGAGTTCTGGGACCACGAACCGCAGGACCTTTGCGGCGATTCAACATACGATATTGAATAGCTGCATCATCAGTCACTCGACCCATAAGACCATCCATCGCATCGATTTCACGAACCAAGTGCCCTTTGCCAAGCCCACCTATGGCCGGATTGCATGACATAACACCGATTGTATTAAGCTTGTGAGTAATCAGCGCTGTAGAAGCGCCCATTCGCGCTGAAGCTGATGCCGCTTCGCAACCAGCATGGCCACCGCCTATAACTATTACATCGTACTTCATAATTCACCTTCTTTTCGATATCTTGTTCAGTCAGTATCGAATAAATGTCAAGCAAATTTGGCGTTTCACGTGAAACTCTCTAATATTCCATGTTTCACGTGAGTCATGCTATCGCCCCCGATGTTTCACGTGAGTCGCCAACAAATATGTTTCACGTGAATCATTTACCAACGCAAAATTCGCCGAAGATCACCCCCAGTAAATCTTCAACATCAGTTCTGCCTGTTATTTTGCCCAAAGCATCCTGCGCCAAACGTAGATGTTCCGATCTAATTTCAATCGGTTCATCAATCAGTAGAGTAGCTTCAACTAACTCTAGCTGCGCGATTTTCAACAGATCTATATGTCTTTGTCGTGTCGGAACCACGAAATCATCCGGGACAACCAAAATTTCCAACGCTTGCTCAACCCTATGCAGTAAACCTTCCAAACCATCTTCCGTAGTAGTGGAAATTAACGCGTCAAACTGTTCACCAAAATCTGCATTCACAATATCAGTTTTCGTACCAATTTTTAGTACATTATTTTTTGAAATCAATCTCTCCGGTAAGGCATCACGATCTAGAGATAGATCTACAAGATGTAAAATTAAGTCAGCAGTTTCAAGTGCTTGCTCCGCACGTCGAATGCCTTCTCTCTCCAGCTTATTGTCAGTATCTCTAATACCCGCCGTATCTTTTACAACAACGAGATGTCCCGCTATATCTAAGCGAACTTCCAATATATCTCGCGTAGTTCCTCTCTCCTCAGATACTATAGCCACATCCCTTCCAGCCAAAGCATTTAGAAGTGAGGATTTTCCAGCATTTGGAGCTCCAGCGATAACTACAGAGAAGCCATTACGCGTTATTTCACCCGCGCGAGACTTTTTTAGATGACGGGATATCTCTTTTGCGAGTAGACCAACATCTGACCAAACCTGATCTGAAATAGCCCCAGGAATATCATCTTCGTCCGAAAAATCGAGTTCTGCTTCTATTAATGCCCGAGATCTCAATATCCGTGCTGCCCATCCATCGTATAAATCTTTAAGAACCCCATCTGACTGTTGTATAGCCAGTCTCCGCTGCATTTCGGTTTCGGCAGATATCAAATCGGCCAATCCTTCCGCTTCGGTCAGATCCATTTTTCCATTATCAAATGCGCGTTTTGTAAATTCACCAGCTTCTGCAATACGAAGACCCTGCAAGATCGATAAAGCATTAAGACAGGCACTGACAACTGCACGTCCGCCATGCAAATGAATCTCCGCGCAATCTTCACCGGTAAATGAATTTGGGTTGGGGAAAAAAAGAACCAAAGCCTTATCAATAGCCAGATCGTTCCGATCTCGAATCGTTTTCAACACTGCCATTCGTGGTTTAGGTATCACTGAACAAAGTGTTTCGAGCGCGAATCGAGTCCTGGAACCACTGATACGAACAATAGCAACACCGCTGGGTAATGAGCCAGATGATAAAGCGTAAATAGTATCCTGTTCAGACATAACTCAAAGCCCTAAGTTTCAAGTCGTACGGATATTTAGATTCTAAAACCTAAGTATTCATTGAATCGAAGAAATCGGAATTACTCTTTGTTTGCTTTAATTTATCGATAAGGAATTCAATCGCGTCCGTTGTTCCCATAGGTGACAAAATACGTCGTAATACGAATACCTTCTGTAAATCTTGCTTATCAACAAGAAGATCTTCTTTGCGAGTACCTGATTTCAAGATGTCCATCGACGGATATATACGCTTATCAGCAATCTTACGATCAAGAACAATCTCAGAATTACCAGTACCTTTAAACTCTTCAAAAATCACTTCATCCATACGGCTGCCAGTATCAATCAAGGCAGTCGCAATAATCGTCAAAGAACCACCCTCTTCAATATTACGCGCAGCACCAAAGAAACGTTTCGGGCGTTGCAAAGCATTTGCGTCAACACCGCCTGTTAAAACCTTACCGGATGAGGGCACAACAGTATTATAAGCACGTCCAAGTCTTGTGATAGAATCAAGCAAAATAACAACATCGCGTCCATGTTCGACAAGACGCTTAGCTTTTTCAATAACCATTTCAGCAACTTGTACATGACGTGTTGCAGGTTCATCGAAAGTTGAAGAAACAACTTCACCCTGTACTGATCGTTGCATATCCGTAACTTCTTCAGGGCGTTCATCGATTAAAAGAACGATCAGATAGCATTCTGGATGATTTTCTGTGATACAATGCGCAATATTCTGCAAGAGAACAGTCTTACCAGTTCTGGGCGGCGCAACGATCAAACCACGCTGACCTTTACCCAAAGGTGCGACTAAATCAATAACCCGAGCAGATAAATCTTTCCGCGTTGGATCATTCATCTCCATATTAATTCGCTCATCTGGATAAAGAGGAGTCAAATTATCAAAATGTACTTTGTGTCTAATCTTTTCCGGATCTTCAAAGTTTATTGTATTGACTTTTAGGAGTGCAAAATAACGCTCACCTTCCTTCGGTCCACGTATTGGACCTTCAACAGTATCACCGGTTTTTAAGGAAAACTTTCGAATCTGAGACGGAGATATATATATATCATCAGGACCTGGCAGGTAATTAGCTTGTGCTGAACGCATAAAGCCAAACCCATCCTGAAGAACTTCAACAACACCTTCACCAATAATCGTGACGTCCTGAGCAGCTAGCTGCTTCAGGATGGCAAACATCAATTCCTGTTTGCGCATAACACTCGCGTTTTCGACATCAACACCTTCTGCGAATTCTAATAACTCAGCAGGTTTTTTACTTTTAAGCTCTTGAAGCTTCATTTCTTGCATGGAAAATCCAGATATAACTATTGAGAAGTAAACCCGAAATGACAAAGCCGAAGAAATCGGACGGGCTTGGATATAGCTAGCATAACGATTCTCAAACGGAATCGCAAGGCCCTATAATTTTGCATTAAAATGGCCGTACAATTACCATGATAACAACACTGATCATTAACAATGTTGGGACCTCATTAAGATATCGCCATTGTTTCTCGGATTTTGTATTTTCATCCATTGCAAAACGTTTTTGTGCTTTAGATAAAACACCATGAAATCCAGACAAAACCAAAACCAATATAAACTTAATGATAAACCACGTCTCAAGTGGTACAAAGCCACTAAATATCAACCAAATACCACATCCCCAAGCCACTATCATCGCTGGATTAATGATAATTTTCAAAAGCTTAAGTTCCATCACCTTGAATTGCTCAGAAACATCCGATCCAACTTTCGATGCAGCATGATAAACAAAAAGCCGTGGCAAATAGAGCATACCAGCCATCCATGAGATAACAGCAATCACATGCAAAGCTTTAATCCAGGGATAAGCATAAACACTCTTCCAAGTTATAGCTAATATTGCAAAAAACATGATGTAGATAACACCTGAAACGACCTTTTTTTTCACAGAACTATCCACGCTGATATCCTCTTATCCGTTTCAATAAGCGAGTGACATTTTCCGGATCAGCTTGAGGTGTTATTCCATGGCCAAGATTAAAAATTAGGGGTCCGTCGGATAACTCAGCCATAATCCTATCAACCCCTTTATCAAGGGCTTCTCCACCTGCAACCATTAACATAGGATCGAGATTGCCTTGGACAGCGCCCTGTTTTTGTAATTCTTTTGCAAAAGTAACAGGTACGGTCCAATCGAGACCTATAGCATCAGAACCTACTTGAGAACGATAGTTTTGGAGTAAAATACCAGCGCCCTTTGCAAAGGCAATTATCTTAGCATCCGGGCGGGCAGCTCGAACCTGATCAATAATTCGCTTAACAGGACGAACAGCATATTTCTCAAATTCTTTCTCCCCTAAAACACCTGCCCAAGAATCAAATATTTGTACAGCATCTGCACCGGCATCTATCTGAGCGATTAAATACTGAGCGGACATATCCGCCAAAATATCGAGTAGTTTGTTAAAAGCTTGCTCATGTTCATAAGCAAATAATCTGGCTGGAGCTTGATCAGGTGTTCCGTGACCAGCAATCATATAGGTTGCTACCGTCCACGGAGCACCACAGAAGCCTAGAAGAGTAGTTTCATTAGGGAGCTCTATTCGTAACCGCTTAAGCGTTTCAAGGACCGGCGTAAGATGGTTCAGAAAATTATCTGTTTTCAAAGCATCAATGCCTGCAGGGTTGATAGGATCCATTTTAGGTCCTTCACCCGTTACAAAATGAACATTTCTATTCAAAGCATCCGGAATAACTAATATATCAGAAAACATAATAGCTGCATCAAAACCAAATCTGCGAATTGGTTGCATTGTAACTTCAACAGCTAATTCCGGATTATAACAAAGTGATAAAAAATCTTTCGCTGTTTTTCGAGTGGCACGATATTCCGGTAAGTAACGTCCTGCTTGTCTCATAAGCCATGTGGGTGGTGGAAAAATAGTTTCTCCATCGAGAACACGTAGTAATTTTCTCTTCTCTGACACTTATACACTCCGGGCTAATATATAAATTATATATGTATTTGTATTTTTATTCTTAGAGTCTGTGAATAATGGTGATTAACAATAAACCACAATTCATCCACAAGGTATCCACAATCTTGTCGCATCAAATATCGATCATTTCAAAACCGAAACATCGCAAAAATATATATTTTTCAATATAATATAACTTACAAAAAAAGTTATACCTTATAATCACAGAGTATCTTGAGATTTTAATTAATAGTTATTCGACTTATTCACATTGTGGATAAACTGAGCATTGTTTTAATAACTTATCTAGTGCTGTTTTGTTAACCAAATGTTATCCAATTTCATTAACAGGTCAAAATTATAATTGTGCGTAGATCAGCAAAATGATTGACCAAAGTAACGAACTTAGAAATTGAAATGTAACTTTCAGAGAATCAGTGAGCTTCATGAATTCCAAAATTATTCTTGCTTCAAAAAGTATCCATCGGAAGATGCTAATGGAAAATGCTGGTCTTAACTTTGATACTGCTTCAGCAGATATTGATGAGCGTACGATTGAAACCGCAGTTAAAGATACTGGTGTGATACCAAAAGAACTAGCTCTTATTCTAGCTAATGCGAAAGCCTTAGATGTATCACAAAAAAATACTGATCAATATGTAATTGGTTCTGATCAAACGATGTCAATGCAGGACAAGATGTTTCATAAACCCAAAAATATGGATGATGCAAGGCGCCGTTTATTGGAATTATCAGGTAGTACGCATGAATTAAACAGTGCTGTAGTAATTGTAAAAAATGGTGAAACGATATGGCAACATGTATCAACCGCTGAATTAACAATGCGAAAATTAACACCAGAATTTATAGACCGCCATCTTGCTCAAGCAGGCGATGATGTTCTTACCTCTGTTGGTGCCTATCAATTGGAAAAAGAAGGTGTGCAATTGTTTGACAACATCAAGGGTGATTTTTTTACAATCGTCGGGTTGCCTATGTTACCACTTTTGGAAGAGCTGCGGAACTTGGGAGTGATTGATGGCTGAACAGGTTTTTAAGAGAGCGTTTGTTGTAGGGCATCCGATTTCGCATTCAAAATCTCCGCTAATTCATGATTACTGGCTTAAAAAATATGGGCTAGAAGGTTCTTATGAGGCTGTAGATGTTTCTCCAGATGAATATCCGTCATTTATTCAGATGTTGAAATTAGATGATGCTGAATTTTTAGGTGGAAATGTGACAATTCCTCACAAAGAACAGACCTTTAAATTAGTTGATTATGTTGATGATATTGCCGCTCAGATAGGTGCAGCTAATACGATTTACAAAGAAGGTGGAAAACTTCATGCCACAAATACGGATGTTTATGGCTTTACTGCAAATCTAGACGATTTTGATAAGGGCTGGCGCAAAGGAAAGAAGGCAATTGTTTTAGGTGCCGGTGGTGCTAGTCGCGCTATTTTATTTGCTCTTAAACAGATAGGTTTTGACGAAGTCTTCCTTTTTAATCGAACTATAGAGCGAGCTGAAAATCTAGCACAGGCTTTTGGTAATTATATCACAGTCTTATCCGTGAATGAATTACAATCTGGTCTGCAGGATGCAGATCTTTTTATCAACACAACATCTCTTGGCATGGGCGGAACAAAAGTTCCGAGTTTAGATTTTACAGTTATGGCAGATGATGCTTTGGTCACTGATATTGTTTATACGCCATTGATCACACCATTTCTACAGATGGCAATGGATCAGAATATTAAAATAGCAGATGGATTTGGTATGTTGCTTCATCAGGCAGTTCCTGGATTTGAACATTGGTTTGGTGAGAGACCGCAAGTAACAAAAGAACTTCGAGAGATTATTTTAAGCGCCTAGAAGCTAACCCGTCTATAACTGGAGACAAAATGAAGATAATTGGCCTCACAGGTTCTATTGGAATGGGTAAAACCACAACGACCAAAATGTTTGAACAACATGGCGTTCCTGCAATCGGCTCCGATGATATTGTGCATGCACTTTATGATAATGAAGCCGTAGAACCTATTGAATCATTGTTTCCGGGATCAACAAAAGATGGCAAGGTGAATAGAGCTGCGCTTTCTAAATATGTAATAGGAAATTCTGATGCATTTGCTAAACTTGAAGCTCTGGTTCATCCCCTTGTGAAACTTAAACAAGATGAATTTGTCGAAGTTGCGCGCCAAAAAGGTCATGATCTTGTTCTTTTAGATATTCCGCTCCTATTTGAAATAGGTGCTGAAGAACGTTTCAATGCAATTATAGTGGTAACTTGTGATGCCGATGTTCAACGACAACGCGTTTTATCCCGCAAAAACATGACAACTGAGAAATTCGAAGCGATATTAGCCAAGCAAATACCGGATCATGAAAAACGTCGCCGCGCGGACCATATTGTGGATACGTCTGTGAGTTTAGAAGAAACAGAAGCCCAAGTCATAGCAATTATTAACATTTTGCGACATTCTTAACACTGTAATTAGGAATTATTCCATGCGTGAAATCATCTTCGATACTGAAACAACAGGGCTTAGCAACAAGGAAGATAGAATTATTGAGTTTGGTGGTCTTGAACTTGATAACAAATTTCCAACGGGAAATTCCTTTCATATCTATATCAATGCCGCTGGTAAAAAAGTACATCCTGATGCGCTTGAAGTTCATGGTATTACTGACGAGTTCTTGAATGATAAGCCTCTGTTTAAAGACATCGTTGATGATCTTTTGACGTTTGTAAAAGGTGCAAAACTTGTTGCGCATAATGCTAGTTTTGACATGGGTTTTTTAAATGCTGAACTTGCTCGATTAGATATTCCGCCAATTGGCAATGAGCATGTTATTGATACATTGGCAATTGCTCGTCGTCGTCATCCAATGGGCCCAAATAGTTTGGATGCTTTGTGTCGTCGTTATGGAATAGATAATTCTAGACGTGAGAAGCACGGCGCGTTGCTCGATGCTGAGTTGCTTGCGGAAGTCTATATCGAAATGTCAGGTGGTCGCCAAACAGCTCTAAGTCTTGTGAATAATCAAGATGATGGCGATCAGACGTTTGAAGCAACGGATGGAACAATTGTCCGATTCGGCCAAAGACCTGAACCTTTGCCATCGCGTGTTACTGATGAAGAAAAACAAGCCCATGATTTATTAATTGATGGCCTGGGCGAAAATTCCATCTGGGCAAAATATAAGCAATAAAAAAACCGGTTTACGCTTTTGCATAAACCGGTCTGAAATAATCGAAATGATTAGTTAGCTTTAGGAGCTTCAACTTTTTGCTTTGCTTGTTCTTCAGCCATGCGCTGTTGGAACATTTGTGCAAAATCAATTGGATCGATCATCAATGGTGGGAAACCGCCATTACGTGATGCATCTGCAACGATCTGACGTGCAAATGGGAATAAAAGACGTGGGCACTCAATGAAAAGAACAGGAAGAACATGTTCTTGCGGGAAGTTTTCAATACGGAAAACACCGCCATAAACCAAATCAATGTGGAATAAGGTGTCTTTGCCATCTTTGGCGTCAGCTGTAAGGTTGAGTACAACATCAAAATCTGTTTCTGAAAGCGGATTAGCATTCACATTTACATTAATGTTAATGTCTGGAGCTTTTTCCTTTGGGCCAAGAGATTTAGGCGCGCCCGGGTTTTCAAATGAAAGGTCTTTGACGTACTGAGTTAGGACATTTAGTGATGGCGCAGCAGCAGCTTCACCATTTGCAGCGTTATTTTCAGCTGGTTTATCCGACATTTAATTATCCTTGTTTGGCTTAGTTTTGGAAAAGCATATCAGAGGTAATAGGCTTATTGATGGTTTAATTGAGGTGGAGCTAGCATTTCAGCCCATTTGTGACAACAAAAAAATCTATTTTCGTTTATATTGGTCGCTGACCTGATTTGTCTTTGATGTTTTGTGTTCTTCGTTCTTCCCGCCATCTCCCCACGGTGAATCTGGGTTTGGTTCAGAGGTATATTCATCTTCGTTCAAATCAACATAAGGTTCTTTTGGGTAATTCGGATGTCTATCTGTCGAATGAAAACCTCCCATTCCACCATTCGGGCCACCGCCTAGTCCACCTCCAAAATTAACGACGTTAATTCGTGATTTTATGAAGTTCCACGCTAAATCGCGAAACGGTGGAAAAAACAAAAGAAAGCCGATGGAATCTGTAACAAATCCAGGTGTCAGCAATAATACACCCGCAATCATGATCATGGCACCATGAACAAGCTCTCGACCAGGAAGTCTACCTGCTTTCTGTTCGCTTTGTAGACGTTGTAAAATGCCCAGTCCTTGCTGGCGTAAGAAGAATGTTCCTAATATTGCGGTGACGAAGATCATTGCCAGTGTTGGAAAGACACCAATTTGCCCACCAATGAGAATGAATACAGCAATTTCAGAAATTGGAACTATTAAGAGCAAAATTGGAATAATTGATAAGCGCATTTTATAATTTCTTACTAAATTTGGCCAAGTATTATGGCCTTAATATTGATTTTATTCTTTAGATAATGAATTGAATGTCATTTTTAAAGAGAAAGTCATTTGAATGATAGGCCTAAGCACTCTATATGCCTAGTAGATGATTTTTTAAATAACGGCGATAATTATGGGTTCTTTTGACTTTGTAACATTTTTCTTCTTTGCAGTAGCAATTATTGTATTCATGCAATTGCGCGGTGTTTTAGGAAAACGCACCGGCCATGAGAAGCCTCGTAATGAAAGACCGGAAGCTTTGCACCGTGATGATACAAGAGCAGATCATGATGCTGATTCAAATGTGGTAACTCTTCCACAGCGTGATAATAAACGAGACGATAGTAAGAAATATGCAGCTATCGATGATTATGCCGATATAGGTTCCGACCTGAATAAAGGTCTCCGTGCAATTTTCGATAAAGATCCGCAGTTTACGCCCAAACAATTCGTTGAAGGCGCGCGGATGGCATATGATATGATCGTAACGTCTTTTGCAGATGGCAATCGTAAAGAGTTGAAAAACCTTTTGTCCCGCGATGTTTATGAGAGTTATGCAACGGCGATCAATGAACGCGAATCGCGTGGCGAGGTGGTTAAATTTAACTTTGTTGGTGTTGAAAAAGCTAATATCGTTCAAGCAGAAGTTCAAAATCGCGTCGCGAACGTAACAGTTCGCTTGGTTAGTCAGATTATCTCAGCGACATTTAATAAAGATGGTGAGATTATAGAAGGTGATGAAGAAGATATCGCCGAAGTTATCGATGTGTGGACATTCTCACGCGATCTTAAGTCACGTGATCCAAACTGGCGTCTTGTTGCTTCTGAACCTGACGCGTGAGCTAAAGGTGTAAAGTTAAAACAAATGACTTTTATGTGCCAGCCTTGTAGGTTTGATGATCTTGATGGTTGGCAGGACGATGATCATAAGGCGGCTTTTGCCGCCTTTGTTGTTTCAGCTAATCACCATATAAATCAAAAACCATACCCAACGCGGGCGATTAGTGTATCGCAACAACGCTTTAGCGAGATCTGCAATCAAGCGATACAGTTAAGCGAAGGGCAGGATATTACCACCGCGCAGGCGAAAATATTCTTTGAGGAGAATTTTACACCACATTTCATAGACGATGCCGGGAAATCAGGATTCGTCACCGCATATTATGAGCCAGAGGTGCGGGTATCATTTATAAAGGACAGTGAATTTCAATACCCCATCTATCGGCAACCAGAAGATTTAAAATCGATCAAACACCTCACGATAAAGCCAAACACTGTTCCAAAAAATTTTGATTTCGCGCGGCAGGTCGATGATGGTTATGAGGTTTATTCGGATCGAAAAGCTATAGATTGTGGCTGTTTAGAAAGCAAAGGCCTGGAAATTGCCTATGTCGCTGAGAGATCTGATGTTTATTTTACTCATATTCAAGGTTCCGCAAAGCTTATCGATGATCATGGTCAAACCATGCGTGTTTCTTATGCTGCAAAAACAGGTCATCCCTATACGAGTATTGGCAAAATACTGGTCGAACGAGGGATAATTTGCCAAGAACATATTTCTATGGAAGCTATTCGGAGTTGGATAGCTGAAGGTATGAAGGAAAATCCGTATCGAGTTGATGAAATATTATGGCAAAATCAATCATACATCTTTTTTTCTCAAAATAGTCAGCTTGAGGATAATCTCGGGCCGGTGGGTGCAGCAAAGGTTCAGCTAACACCTCGACGTTCTCTTGCTGTTGACAGGTCAATACATCAATTTGGTTTGCCGATATTCATAAACATGCAAACTGATTTATTGGAGGATGGAGACCGGTTTAGAAGGCTTATGATTGCCCAAGATACAGGTTCTGCCATTCTTGGTGCATCTCGTGGGGACATATTTATGGGCAGCGGTGAAGATGCTGGCCAAATAGCAGGTAAAGTCTGCCACGATGCAGAATTTTACATTTTGCTTCCAAAGAATTAGATCTGGTAACGAAATCTTTTAAGGCAGTATCTAAAATCAGATTATGACCAAACGGCAGAAAAAACTTACAGAAGATGATCGCAAAATTTGGCACAAAGTGACCAAAACTGTGACGCCTTATGGAAAAATGACCGCGCTCGATGAGGATGATCTGCTTGATATTCATCATATTGATGAAAAGGAACGAAAACCCTTTTTAAAGAAACCGGTCCTGCGGTCTGTAGCCGAGAGCTATCAACCGCCAATTTCAAAACCAAAAGTAGCTTCTAAGGGTGTTAAGCATCAATCGTTAAATCCAATTGAACGACCCGTTCATCGCAAAATTTCAAAAGGTCGTGTTTCTATAGATGCTCGTATTGATTTGCATGGCATGACGCAACAATCTGCACATTGGGCACTCTACAATTTTCTAGATGATGCTTATCAGCAAGGTTTACGCCATGTTCTGGTTATTACTGGCAAAGGAAATTCTTCCGGTGGGCAGGGTGTTTTAAAGCGCGCAGTACCTGACTGGTTCACAAAATCAGATTTTAAAATGTTTGTCTCAGGGTTCCGTAATGCTGCTCAGCATCATGGCGGTGAAGGAGCACTTTATGTTAGGTTGCGTAAGAAAACGGAAAAAATCAGATGACCCCATTTGGTGAAGCTATCCGAAAATTGCGTGAAGATCGCAATGTAACACAAAAACAAATGGCCATAGAGCTAGGTGTTTCGGCAGCCTATTTGTCAGCGCTTGAACACGGCCACCGTTCAAAACCAAGTTGGCAATTTGTTCAGCGGACCATCGGGTACTTTAATGTAATTTGGGATGATGCAGAGAACCTGATGGAACTTGCAGGCTTGTCTGATCCTAAAATTACAATCAATACGTCTGGGTTAAATGCCAAGGCGACAGAGGTTGCCAATCTTTTGTCCAAATCTGTTCAGACATTGTCATCAGAGGATCTTGATAAAATTCGTATGATTATTGAGAATGCGAAATAAACCGACATTGATGGGGAAAATTACCATTTTTTGACGATTTCACGCAGTTCTTTTTCGTGTTTATTAACAAACCAGCCATAGTAATTTTCACGTGGGTATCGTCGGCCACTACGCGCATGTCTAACAGCGCGGGCTTCTGGATTACCTAAATTATAAAGTGTAGCTGTAATCCCCGGATTCTTTGAAATATCAAGCTTAGCTTTCTTTTTATAAGCATCAATGGATACACGAATAAGAGCAGCCATATAGCTTAGCGTCGTATTAGGATCCATAATTGTTTTGTAGACATCCTTAGCTTTATTTGCATTTAGCTTTTTATGTCTTGAAACGGATGAAACTTTATCTGTTAGTTTTAAAGCTGTGAGAGGGTTAAGTTGCCCTAAACCAAATGTTTGCCCTGCAAAAAAGGGTTGGAAAAATACCGCGCTAAATCGATCTTTCGGATATCGTTTTCCATCCACTTTTTTACCACGAAATTTCTTCTGCCAAACATTTTCACGGCAGGACCATAATGCATATGATCCTTTTATGTCTTTGCACTTTGCAAATTCTTCTCGATTGACAAAATCCATGACTTTTTCGCCATCATACTCAAAGGTAAAATTGTTTGTCGCATAGGCAATCGCTTTGACATAGTATGATTGAAAAGTGTCATAAACATCGACATTGAACGTATGCTCACCAACCAAGGCGCCAACAATATGTATTGGATCTATTTTGTAGGCCTTTGACACGCGTTTAATGCGATTTTGAAGATTACGATCTTTTTCGAGAAGCTTTTTTATCTTTTCATATTTTCGATCAAAACTGGTTTTCTTTGCAACGGTTCTATTTTTTGAACCAGAAGGAATGGCAGGTTGGCGCGATAGGCGATTGCCACTTGGCACCTCGCGAATAGATTTAGCCACAGAATATTGTGTAGCAAGCAGGCTGAAAAGCGCTGCAAAGATCAATATAATTCGCATATTTCTTGGCATCCCATAGCAACTTCGGCTTGTGCACCGGTTTTTATCGCTGATTTATAGAATGAATTTAGACAAATCTGTGTCCTGTGCAAGATCACCAACGTGTTTTCGTACATATTCCGCATCAATTTTAAGTGTTTCACCATTCATATCGGGTGCCTTGAATGAAATTTCATCTAAAACGCGCTCCATAACGGTCTGCAAACGTCGCGCACCGATGTTTTCAACCGTTGAATTTAGGTGAACAGCAACATCTGCGAGTGCTTCAATCGAATCATCAGTGAAATCGAGGTCCACATCTTCTGTTTTCATCAGCGCCACATATTGCTTGATGAGGCTCGCTTCTGGTTCAGTTAAAATACGGCGGAAATCATGTTTTTCAAGCGCACGCAATTCAACTCGAATTGGCAAACGACCCTGTAGTTCGGGTAAAAGATCAGATGGTTTTGCCACATGGAATGCACCTGATGCTATGAAAAGAATATGGTCGGTTTTAATCGGGCCATATTTCGTCGCAACGGTGGTTCCTTCAACGAGAGGTAAAAGATCGCGTTGAACACCTTCGCGAGATACTCCAACGCCTGAACCGCCATCTTTAGCCGCAATTTTATCTATTTCATCAATAAAAACAATGCCGTCATTTTGAGCAGAAGCGAGCGCTTCCTGTTGAATTTGTTCATCATCAATAAGTTTTTCAGCTTCATCATTGATAAGCTGCTCATATGATTCTTTAACAGACGTCTTTATTTTTTTTGTTTGACCGCCCATCGCTTTGCCAAACATCTCGCTAATATTCATGACACCAATATTTGCACCAGGCATGCCAGGGATTTCGAAGTTAGGCATATTGGATTGATTATCTGCGATTTCAATTTCAATTTCTTTATCGTCAATTTGCCCTTCGCGAAGTTTTTTGCGGAACGAATCTCGCGTCGCAGGTGAAGCAGTGTTTCCCACAAGTGCATCAAGCACGCGTTCTTCAGCGTTTACATGGGCTTTGGCTTTCACCTCGGCGCGCTTTTTCTCTTTGATGATGGAAATACCAGCTTCAATCAGATCACGGATGATTTGCTCAACATCTCGACCTACATAACCAACTTCAGTGAATTTTGTTGCTTCCACTTTGATAAATGGCGCGCCAGCGAGTTTAGCCAAACGGCGAGAAATTTCAGTTTTACCAACGCCGGTGGGTCCAATCATCAGGATATTTTTTGGCATCACTTCATCACGAAGGCTTTCAGGCAATTGTTGACGACGCCAGCGATTACGCATGGCAATAGCAACGGCGCGTTTTGCATCTTTCTGGCCGATAATATAGCGGTCGAGTTCTGATACGGTTTCACGTGGGGAAAAAGCTGTCATAAAATAAATGTCCAAATAATATAAATACTTAAGATAAATAAATGCGTCTTGAGGATTGCCTAATCACTTGTCTTAAGCGTTTCAACGACAAAATTGTGATTTGTGTATACACAGATATCGCCAGCGATTCCCATTGCTTTTCTGGCAATATCTTCTGCTGACATATCTGTGTCCATCAATGCCCTGGCGGCCGCATAGGCGTAGTTACCACCAGAGCCAATCGCCATTGTTCCATGTTCTGGTTCAAGTACATCACCGTTACCTGTGATTGCAAGTGTTACATCTTTATCTGCTACCAGCATCATGGCTTCCAGTTTGCGTAAATATCGATCTGTCCGCCAATCTTTGGCAAGCTCCACGGAGGCGCGCATCAATTGACCTGGATATTGTTCTAATTTTGCTTCTAGGCGTTCTAGAAGCGTAAATGCATCGGCTGTTGCGCCGGCAAAACCTGCAATAACATTACCATTTTTACCAATACGGCGCACTTTTCGTGCATTTCCCTTCATCACCGTTTGGCCAAGACTGACTTGTCCGTCGCCTGCCATTACAGCCACACCGTCTTTTTTGACAGTAATAATAGTTGTCGCATGCATTGTGCCAAAAGGGTTATGTTCACTCATATTCATTCCTAATTAGTGTGCTGTGCCGCCTATATCGGGCAAATTCGTGATCTTCTAAGCCTCTATGTAGGTCAAAAGAAACAAAAATCAAAAGCTAAACATCATCTATTCTTCGGATGCGTATGGAAATTTACATCTTTGCCTGTTATTTAGCACCTTAAGAATATGATTTTTAGATGCATTTATAACTTCATATATGCACATACGATATAAGATGTGAGAATTACTATGAGTAACAGGCTAGGTTCGGTTGATCGTAAAACCAACGAGACAGATATCTCAGTGACGGTGAAAATAGATGGCACAGGCCTATCAAACATCGAAACTGGTGTTGGATTTTTCGATCATATGCTTGAACAATTGTCTCGGCATTCTTTGATCGATATGGATATTCAGGCGGATGGTGATCTTCATATTGATGATCACCATACGGTTGAAGACGTAGGCATCGCAATTGGCCAGGCCATCTCAAAAGCACTTGGCGATCGTAAGGGTATTACCCGATATGCATCTCTTGATTTGGTTATGGATGAGACTATGACCAAAGCCGGTATTGATATTTCCGGTCGTCCATTTCTGGTGTGGGATGTTGATTTTTCATCTCCGAAGATTGGAACGTTTGATACCGAGCTTGTGCGCGAGTTTTTTCAGGCTCTTGCACAAAATTCAGGTATGACGTTGCATATTAACAACTATTACGGCGTTAATAATCACCATATTGCAGAAACTTGCTTTAAAGCAGTTGCTCGCGTGCTGCGAACAGCTTGCGAAATTGACCCACGGCAAAGTGATCGTGTGCCATCAACTAAGGGTTCATTAAACTAGGTTGTATTTTCAGGAATTAATCCATGAAGCATTTTACCGTTTTAGGCCAGCGACCTGGGATACAAAGCCAAGAGGACCTGTTTGCCATCCGTGATGGGTTTAGCTTTTTTGCTTTTATCGTGCCGCCTTTGTGGTTTTTATGGAGAGGCATGTGGCTTCACGCAGGAATAAGCTTAATGGCATTCTTAGTCGTCTCTCTTTTACCGCTCGATGCTTTGCAATTAGTTTTGAGTTTATTGATTGCATTTTGGGTGGGTTTTGAGGCGCGATTTTTCTATTTAGAATTTTTACAGAAGCAGGGATTGGTTGTTTTGGCACGTGTTTCGGCATTAAATTCTGAAATGGCACGAGATATATATCTTGCAGAGCAGCCAAAATCTCATATGAAAGTCGTAAATCCGATATTAAAGACAAAACCGTCCCCACAACAAGCCGATATGGTTTTCGGCAGAAATTAGGACCATAAATGAAAGTTGCAGTGATTGACTATGGGTCGGGTAATTTACGATCCGCTGTTAAGTCATTTGAGCGCGCTGTTCGTGAAGCTAATCTAAGAGCAGAAGTCATACTGACTAATCATGCGGAAGATGTTTTACATGCAGACCGCATTGTCTTGCCGGGTGTGGGGGCTTATGCCGATTGCCGCAAAGGCCTTGGTGCAGTTGACGGTATGGTCGAGGTGCTCAATGAAGTCGTTATCAAAAAAGCACGTCCGTTTTTTGGAATTTGTGTGGGCATGCAACTCATGTCAGATCGCGGCTTGGAAAAAACGACGACAGAAGGATTGGGCTGGATCTCTGGTGACGTGACCGAAATCGAGATTGATGACCCTGATCTTAAAATTCCGCAGATGGGTTGGAACACCATTAATCTCAAACGAGATCATGCGCTGTTTGAAGGCATTAAAACGGGTGATGGTGGTAAACATGCCTATTTTGTTCATTCCTATCATTTTAAGGCGGTAAATTCTGTCGATGTGCTTGCAACCACCAATTATGGTGGCGAAGTTACTGCAGTGATTGCTAAAGATAATATGGTGGGTACGCAATTCCATCCTGAAAAAAGTCAGGAACTTGGCTTGTCGCTTATTACGAATTTTTTGAAGTGGCAAATATAGAACTAGGAAAACATAAATGATTTTATTTCCGGCAATTGATCTTAAAGATGGTCAATGTGTACGTCTTAAACTTGGCGATATGGATCAGGCAACTATTTATAATGACAGTCCAGGCGCGCAAGCAAAAGCATTTGAGGATCAGGGATTTAGCTGGCTCCATGTTGTCGATCTAAATGGCGCATTCGCTGGTGAAGCCGTAAATGGCGCTGCGGTTGAAGAGATTTTGGCATCTACATGTAATCCTGTTCAGCTTGGTGGAGGTATCCGCAACCTCGATCACATTTCCAATTGGCTCCAAAAAGGTGTCAAACGTGTCATACTTGGTACAATAGCAGTTCGAGACCCAGATTTAGTAAAAAAAGCCTGTCGTGAATTCCCAGATCAAATTGCTATTGGAATTGACGCCAAAGGTGGAAAGGTTGCTGTTGAAGGCTGGGCCGAAGCATCCGAGCTTGGTATTGTGGAGTTGGCAAAAGAATTTGAGGATGCAGGTGTTGCAGCCATCATCTACACGGATATTGATCGTGATGGGATTTTAAAGGGTATTAATTGGGATTCCACACTGCACTTGGCAGAAGAAATTTCAATTCCTGTGATCGCGTCTGGTGGTTTGGCATCGATGGATGACATTAAAATGCTCGCGAGTGATAAGGCGAGAAAACTCGAGGGTGCTATTTCAGGCCGTGCGCTTTATGATGGCCGTATTGATCCTGATGAAGCGCTTGCGGTTTTAAGAGGATCAGATGCTTAAATCACGTATTATTCCGTGCCTTGATGTTAAAGACGGACGCGTCGTAAAAGGCGTCAACTTTGTGGATTTGATTGATGCTGGCGATCCGGTGGAAGCCGCAAAAGCTTACGATGCTGCCGGCGCCGATGAACTGTGTTTTCTGGATATTACTGCCTCATCTGGTAATCGCGACACAATTTTTGATGTGGTCGCAAAAACAGCCGATCATTGTTTTATGCCTCTCACTGTTGGCGGTGGTGTGCGAGAGGTTAAAGATATTCGCAAATTGCTTTTGTCTGGTGCGGATAAGGTTTCAATCAATACGGCCGCAGTCAATAATCCGGAATTTGTAGCAGAAGCTGCCGATAAATTTGGTAATCAATGTATTGTTGTTTCCATCGATGCAAAACGTGTTTCTAAAGATGGTGAAACAGACCGATGGGAAATTTTTACCCATGGTGGGCGTAATGAAACCGGTATTAATGCGGTGGATTTTGCCATTGAGATGACAGAGTTAGGTGCAGGTGAGTTACTTGTGACATCTATGGATCGTGATGGGGCTAAAATCGGGTATGACCTAGGTCTAACCCGTACCATTGCTGATGCGACCTCAGTGCCGGTTATTGCATCTGGTGGCGTAGGTAATCTCGATCATTTGGTTGAGGGTATCCGTGATGGGCATGCGACAGCTGTACTTGCAGCTTCGATATTCCATTTTGGTACCTATACAATCGGTGAGGCAAAACAATATATGGCTGACAACGGTTTGGCAGTTCGCCTCGACTAGCCTTATCTTGACTAATGAAACAATCCATACCATTTAGGTATGATGACGGGGACATTTGAATAAAGGGAGCGGTTCAAATGACAGATTTTGTTCTTTCTGATCTCGAAACGATCGTTGCAAGTCGCGCTGCGGCTTCGCCGGATGAGTCTTGGACGGCAAAACTTATTTCCCAAGGTCAGGAAAAAGCTAGCAAAAAACTAGGTGAAGAAGCGGTTGAAACTGTTATTGCGGCGATGAAAAATGATCGCGGTGAACTGGTATCAGAATCTGCCGATCTCCTATTTCACTTACTTGTTGTGTTGAAAATTGCCGATATTCCATTGGATGATGTTATGGCTGAATTGGCAAAACGAACGGGCCAGTCGGGTATTGATGAAAAAGCTTCGCGTGCCAATGGATGATACGTCGGTAGATATCGATCATTTGGGTCACGATAAATATTCGCCTTTTTTAAAATTCAGTGCTGACCAATGGTCAGATTTTCGTGCTGATACCCCTCTCACATTAAGTGAAGAGGAAGTAAGGCGCCTGAGATCGCTTAATGATCCCGTTGATCTCAATGAAATCCGAAAAATTTACCTGTCTTTATCGCGCATGTTGTCTGCTCATGTTGAGAAGACCCAGAGTCTATTTGCTCAACGGCAACATTTTCTAGATATGGAAGGTGCCATTCAGGCTCCTTTTGTCATTGGGATTGGTGGATCTGTCGCGGTAGGTAAATCTACAACCGCGCGTGTCTTGCGAGAGCTTCTGAGCCGTTGGCCATCGCATCCAAAAGTTGATTTGGTGACAACGGATGGGTTCCTTTATCCAAATGCCTATTTAAAAGAGCATGATCTGATGGCAAGAAAAGGATTTCCAGATAGTTATGACATCGGTGCACTTTTGCGGTTCCTCGCTGCAATTAAGTCTGGAAAACCAAAGGTAAAAGCACCTCTTTACTCGCACATGTCATATGATGTTTTGCCGGATAAATACCAATTAATAGAAAAGCCGGATATCCTCATATTTGAAGGAATTAATGTCCTTCAAGTTCGGGAACTACCATCTCACGGGCGAGTGGTGCCATTTGTCTCAGATTTTTTTGATTTCTCGATTTATATCGACGCTGAAGAGGATAAAATCGAAGAATGGTATATCGAACGTTTTATGCGTTTAAGAGACACAGCATTTAAAGATCCAAAATCTTTCTTTCACCGTTATGTTGAAATTGGTGATAAAGACGCTTTGAAAATAGCTAATGATCTGTGGCAAAATATCAATCTTAAAAATCTTTATGAAAATATCCTGCCGACACGGCCACGTGCGGATTTGATCCTACGAAAAGGTGATGATCATCTCATCGAAGAAGTTTTTCTTCGCAGATTGTAGTAGATGTTCTCGATCTGACTTAATCGATAATTAAGAGCAAGATACTACCATGTGAGCACTTAGTGCTAAATGGTTGGTTTTGCTTATGATGTTACAAAATAAAGCTCAAATGATTTATATGCCTACGCGGGAAGAGTTTGGCGTGCAAATATTTGAATTCAGAGAGCATTTTTTATCCAGTATTTCCAAAACAAAACCTGTAATTATGCTCATGCTCGCATATTGGGGTATTGGGTTTGTCTATTTAGGTTATTTTGAAAAGCTTGCCGGACAACATTTCTTTATTTATCTTGAGACACTTCTTCCGTTAGTGGTCGTTGTTCTACCTACTTTTTTTATACTTAGCGCAACCCTTGGTGCCGTTAGGCGTGGTAAACATCGCTCGCGTTGGGCACTGAAACGGACGTTTTCCAATCAGAACATCGCAAATTTCTTTGTTGGTGTCGTTTTGATGATCCTGCTTTGTATGTTTATGGGAATGTATACCGCAATTAAAACCAGTTTTGCAGATTTACAGGGCTTTCAGCATGATATTTGGCAAGCCGATTTAGATAAATTACTATTTTTTGGTAGTGACCCTTGGCGTATTATGTTTGATTCAATTCATAGTATAGCGCTACAAAAGTTCGTTGAAATCAATTACAATATGTACTGGCATATTCAAGTTTTTGCGATCATTGCTCTTGCAGCATATGCAGATTCTCGCAGTGAAATGAAGGTTAGATATCTTTCTTCCATTGTTTGGGTTTGGGTAATCGTGGGAACAATATTTGCTGGGTTATTTATATCTGCGGGACCTGCTTTTTATGGTCTTGTTACCGGTGATGAGATGCGTTTTGGAGAGCAGTTAGCAATACTTGCTCAGCATGAACAGAGCAGCGCTATCAGATATCAAGCTTATCTTTGGAGTGCTTATGCCAGCACGACACCTAGTCTAGGTACAGGTATATCCGCATTTCCCAGCATGCATGTTTCGCTTGTGTGTATGAATGTTTTCTTTGCATTTGAGATCAATCGTAAACTCGGATTTATCGCGCTAATTTATGCGCTCTTTGTTTGGGTTAGCTCCGTTTACTTGGCATGGCATTATGCAATTGACGGGCTTGCAGGGGCACTCTTGGTCGCCGTAATTTATTATTCAACACGTCGTTTTATGAAGAAAGCATCTGGCTGATTATTTAAGTTTGGGTTACCCGCCGCAGGGTGAGATTAATCCGGCCACCGTTTTTAAGAAGCGGTGATGTATCAGGATAAATCTTATCGACACCATGGAAACAAAGACGAGATTCTCCACCAAGAACAACAACATCACCGCTATGGAGCTTAAAGCTTTTGGTTTGACCTCCGCGCGTTGTTTGACCGATGCGGAATTGACATGTGTCGCCCAATGATATTGAAAGCACTGGCGCTTCTAGATTATTTTCATCATTGTCCTGATGCAGCCCCATGCGCGCTGATGTATCGTAAAAATTGATAAGACAAGCTTCAGGTGAATATTCAACGCCAGATAATTCTCGCCAGATTTGCATAAGCTGATCAGGTATTTTGGGCCAGGGCTTGCTGGTTTTAGGGTGATTGGGCTGGTAGCGATAGCCAGATTGTTCATCAGAAACCCAACCCAGCTCTCCACAATTGGTCATGCGAACAGAGAAGGGTTTACCAGTTTTCGGCATTTCTGGCCGATATAACGGGGCTTGTTTGACGATCTCGCGGATAACATCAACAAGTTCGCGCTGCGTAGAAATATTGAGATGGTTTGGAATATGAGAAAAGCCTTTGGGAAGAACTTGCATTTAACTGGCTTCTCCCCAAAGGTTTATTTGGTACGGTAATCTTAATGACCGGTCTCGCAGAGACTAGTCTAGCGCTGGAATGCGCAATACTTGACCGGGATAGATAAGATCAGGATCTGATAACATCGGTTTATTAGCTTCAAATATAACAGTGTACTTGCCACCTTTGCCTTTGCCATAGGCAGCTTCAGCTACTTTCCAAAGATTGTCGCCTTTTTGAACAGTGTGAAAAGTTGGTTCAGCTGCTGCTGGTGCATCAGCAACTTTTAGTTCAGCCGCTTCAACCTTTGAAATACCTAAAGTGTTGCCAACAGCAAGAATGGCTTTTTCGAAAACAGATTGATCTTCAACATTGCCTTCAAGCACAACAGTATCGCCTTTAACGACAACCTTAACATCATCGGTACCTAACTTATGCGATGCGAGTTCCTTTTCAACAGCTTCTGCCACTGGTGGTTCATCATCAACAAGGCCTAGTTTTTTACCCGCAGATTTTACAAAATCAAAAAAGCTCATGGAATTCTCCCCTATTATTACGATTTTAACTATTGATAGTAGATTTATAACTGATTGCGAAGTCTTTTATGTGACCCGCGTGATTTTGGTTTAATCATCACTGACACTCCCGCGCATCTTCTTGATGCCAGAACGGTTAGATTTAGCTTTGAGACGTCGTTCTACTGAGCCACGTGTGGGTTTTGTTTTTCGCCGCGGTGGTGGCAATGGTTTGCTGGCTTCTAGCAAGATTTCTTTGAGGCGCTCGCGCGCATCTTCCCGATTTCGTTCTTGCGAGCGGTGTTTTGTTGCTTCAAGTACGAGAACACCATCTTTATTGAGACGCCGCCCTGCAATCTTAACGGTACGATTTTTCACAAATGGAGGTACAGAGGGTGAGTTCTTAAGATCAAAGCGCAACTGAACGGATGTCGCAACTTTATTGACATTTTGCCCACCAGGGCCTGCAGAGTGAATGAAAGACTCAACTATTTCCCATGGCTCAATGGTAATCTTATCGCTGACATAAAGTGCTCGTTGCGCCAAAACCTATCCTTTAGTGATATTGTTAAATACAATATAAACGAAACCCGCCGATTGAAAACCGGCGGGTTTGTAACATTATACACAATTGACTGGAGGAGGCTTACTCGGCAGCGATACGGATGCCCGGGGCAGCATCGCGCACAGTACCATCGACATGGTCTTCAAATTTGTCAAAGTTCGAAACAAACATATCAACAAGTCCTGAGGCCATTTTATCGTATGCTTCTTTGTCATTCCATGTAGAGCGAGGGTCAAGGATTTGAGTGTCAACACCTTCCACTGAAACCGGGACTTGGAAACCAAAATTGTCGTCTGGGCGGTAGTCAGCCTCATTTAATGACCCATCAAGTGCTGCGGTTAGAAGGGCACGTGTTGCTTTAATCGGCATACGCTCACCAACGCCATAAGCGCCTCCGGTCCAGCCTGTATTGACCAACCAGCAATTTACACCATGCTCGGCGATAAGTTTGCGCAAAAGATTACCGTAAACTGTTGGGTGACGTGGCATAAATGGTGCACCAAAACAGGTTGAGAATGTTGCTTCTGGTTCCGTAACACCTTTTTCTGTACCAGCTACTTTTGCAGTGTAACCGGATAGGAAGTGATACATGGCTTGATCTGGTGTTAATTTCGCAATTGGTGGCATAACACCAAATGCATCAGCCGTTAGCATGATAATGTTTTTTGGGTGTTTTGCTTTGCCTGTATCACTTGCATTTGGAATAAAATGTAGCGGGTAAGCACAGCGTGTGTTTTCAGTCAGCGATCCATCGTCAAAATCGGGGACGCGATTTTCATCTAAAACTACATTTTCAAGCACAGTGCCGAAGCGCTCTGTTGTGCTGAAAATTTCCGGCTCTGCTTCTTTGGAAAGACGAATGGTTTTTGCATAACAGCCACCTTCGAAATTAAAGATACCATCTTCACCCCAACCATGCTCGTCGTCACCAACAAGTGTGCGCGCAGGGTCGGCAGAAAGAGTTGTTTTACCTGTGCCAGATAGGCCAAAGAAAACAGCAGCATCGCCATCCTTGCCCACATTGGCTGAACAATGCATCGGCATCACACCTTTTTGTGGAAGCAAGTAGTTAAGCATTGTGAAGACAGATTTTTTCATCTCGCCAGCATATGATGTACCACCAATAAGAACGATCCTTTTGGCAATATTGATCGCTATAACTGTTTCAGAACGACAACCATGTCGTTCTTTGTCCGCACGGAAACTTGGAAGGTCAATAACCGTCATTTTTGCTGTAAAATCTGCAAGTTCACTTCGCTCGGGACGAATAAGAAGATTACGGATAAACAGTGAATGCCATGCAAATTCAGTCACCACACGTGTTGGCAATGCATTTTCTTTGTCTGCACCTCCAACAAGGTCCTGAACGAACAGATCACGACCTTCTGCATGAGAAATCATGTCATCATAAAGATTTTCAAAATGTTCCGGTGACATGGCTTTGTTATTATCCCACCAGATTTGATCTTCCGTTGTTGCATCACGAACTGTAAATTTGTCAGCGGCAGAGCGACCAGTATGTTGACCGGTGATTGCGCGCAGAGCACCATGAGCGGTCAAAGTTGCTTCTTTGCGTTGGAGGGCTTTTTCATAAAGCTCGCCCTCAGTAAGGTTATAATAGATCGAAGAAATGGATGTTAATCCACACTGATCTAAACCAAACTGTTTATTGCGAGTACCAAATTCCTGTTGCATAGCAGGAGCCTTTCCAGAGATAAAATGACATTTAAATATTTGGCTATAAATAATTAAAAATTTTAAATTGGCAAGTGAAAAAAGTTGAAAAATCAATAAAAACAAATATTTAATCGATTTAAAAAACTGTCACAATTTTTCAAACGATTTAAAATTAGTCTTTGAAAAGATTATGGTTATCGGACCATTTATAGGAATATTAAAAGTTAAATGAATGTTTGTTTTGATAAAATTTGAGCTTTGCCACAATTTGTTCTCTTTTTATCCGCAAGAGAGATGGTAAGCGTAACCGTATGTGGTAAAAACGAGCAAATCAGGAGAAATCCATGCAAACCATTGCCTTAGTGGATGATGATAAAAATATTTTGACTTCTGTTTCCATCGCGCTGGAAACAGAAGGTTATAAAGTTGAAACATATACAGATGGTGCATCAGCGCTGGATGGGTTGCTTGCGAGGCCTCCGCAGTTAGCTGTTTTTGATATTAAAATGCCAAGAATGGATGGAATGGAGCTTCTACGTCGGTTTCGTCAAAAATCTGACGTACCTGTTATTTTTTTGACATCAAAAGACGAAGAAATTGATGAATTGTTCGGTTTAAAGATGGGTGCAGATGATTTTATAAAGAAGCCATTTTCCCAAAGACTACTTGTCGAGCGGGTTAAAGCCATTCTTCGCCGTGCGGCAAATAGAGAAGCTGGCGCGTCTGCGAAGGCGGATGGTTCTCAGCAGAAGAATTTGGAGCGCGGACATCTTTCGATGGATCAAGAGCGGCATATTTGCTCTTGGAAAGATCAAGTCGTTACGCTCACGGTAACAGAATTTCTTATCCTCTTGTCCCTTGCTCAACGTCCAGGTGTCGTTAAAAGCCGTGACTCTTTGATGGACGCCGCTTATGATGATCAGGTCTATGTGGATGACCGGACCATTGATAGCCACATCAAGCGTTTACGTAAAAAATTCAAGATGGTCGATAATGATTTTAATATGATTGAGACACTATATGGTGTCGGATATCGCTTTAAAGAAGCATAAGCTGTCGTTAGTTTGGGTGACGTGTCTGATAATAACAAACCAAGTGAAGATTTGGACGAGTCAAATCCTTTGAGTAGGCAGGTTGCTCGCACCCAAGCTGGTGAGACCAAGGTTACCCAAGACCAAGAGAACCAAGGGTTTTCAAGTCGAGGGTTTACGCATCCTTTTACCTATTTAAGACGTATTTTTGGCGGAATTTTGTTTTCAAGTATTGCCCGTCGAATATTGTTCTTAAATCTCTTGGCGCTTTTAGTACTTGTATCGGGTATATTATACCTGAACCAATTCCGTGAAGGCCTTATTGATGCGCGCGTCGAAAGCCTTCTCACCCAAGGCGAGATTATCTCTGGTGCGATTGCAGCATCTGCAAGTGTTGAAACGGATTCCATAACGATTGATCCGCAAAAGCTTCTGGAATTGCAAGCGGGGCAAAGTGTATCTCCATCTGTTTCAGATGATTTAGCATTTCCATTCGATCCAAAAGTGATTGCGCCAGTTTTACGTCGTGTCATATCACCCACGAGAACGCGTGCCCGTATTTATGATCAAGATGCTAGTCTTTTGTTAGATTCGCGTTTCTTATATACCAGCGGACAGGTCTTGAAATTTGACCTCGATGCACCAGATTCAGATGATTTTCAGATCTATGATTCAATTTCACGCCTTTTTAATCAGCTACTTCAACCTGGCGGACTTTCCGTCTATCGCGAAGCACCCGGTGCCGATGGAACAATTTACCCTGAAGTAATGAGTGCGTTAACTGGTGGACGCAGTGCGGTGGTGCGTGTTACCGAAGCGGGCGAGCTTATTGTATCAGTGGCCGTACCTGTTCAGAGATTTCGCGCCGTGTTAGGCGTTCTCTTATTATCAACACAAGCGGGCGATATCGATAAAATTGTTCATGCTGAACGGATGGCGATTTTCCGCGTATTTGGCGTGGCGGCGCTTGTAACAATTGTGTTGTCTTTAATTTTGGCAAGCACGATTGCAACACCACTACGTCGTTTATCGGCAGCTGCAATTCGCGTGCGCCGCGGTGTCAAGGCAAGAGAAGAAATCCCTGATTTTTCTGCACGGCAAGATGAAATTGGTAATCTATCAACTGCATTACGAGATATGACTACTGCTCTTTACGACCGTATTGAGGCTATTGAGAGCTTTGCCGCAGATGTTAGCCATGAACTAAAAAATCCACTCACGTCATTGCGAAGCGCTGTTGAAACACTACCGCTGGCAAAAAAACAAGAATCACAAAAACGCCTTCTAGACGTCATCGAGCATGATGTTATGCGTCTTGACCGATTGATAACGGACATTTCTGATGCGTCACGTCTGGATGCTGAGCTTGCTCGTGATGATTCAGAGTTGGTAGAATTAGTAAAACTTCTATCAGATATCGTTGATCTGTCATTGCAGATGGACAGAGGTAAAAAAGTTGATATCACATTTGATATTAAAGAAGGGGCCAAGGATTCAGAATATAAAGTCTTGGGTCATGAATTACGGCTCGGGCAAGTGATTACAAATTTGATTGAAAATGCCCGAAGCTTTGTTCCAGAAGACCATGGCCGCATTCATATTGAATTATCAATAGAGAATGATGCCTGCATTATAAAAGTGAAAGACAATGGGCCAGGTATTCAAATCGAAGATATTAATCGTGTTTTCGAACGTTTTTATACTGATCGACCTGCGGATGAAGATTTTGGACAGAACTCCGGTCTGGGTCTGTCAATCAGTCGGCAAATTATAGAAGCTCATGGTGGCACCATTGATGTTGAAAATTTGGCGACTTCTTCGAACAATGAAGAATCAGGTGCTTGTTTCGTAATCTCTCTTCCTTTGATGCAGTAACGTCCTCAACTTTGATAAGTTTCAGTAAAGTTGCATCGAATAGTAGAGGTTCTTAGCGTTTTTAGGATTGAACTCTTTTTTTCGCTTGAACTTATATCAAACCTGTTGAAGATAGGTTTAAATTGGAAAAACTGTTGCTATCCACAGGAGTATGGGAAAGCATGATTGGTTTGGTGCTTGTCACTCACGGAAATTTGGCAGATGAATTTCGAAATGCGCTTGAGCATGTTGTCGGCCGGCAAACTGCATTTGAAACCATATGTATAGGTCCAGATGACGATATGGATTTGCGCCGTCGGGACATTATCGATGCGACAGCTAAAGCTGATCAAGGCAAAGGCGTTATCATTTTGACAGATATGTTTGGTGGAACTCCATCTAACCTTTCAATTTCTGTCATGGATGAAAGTGGGAAAATTGAAGTTATTGCAGGTGTAAACTTGCCAATGCTGATTAAGCTTGCCCGAATTCGCGAAGATGATGATATGGAAAAATCACTTTCTGAGGCCCAGGATGCAGGGCGTAAATACATTAATGTTGCCAGTGGGTTGCTCAATAAAAAATGACTTCTGTAAATTCGTCTGAACTTTCTCGTATTCTCGACATTACGAATAAACGAGGTTTGCATGCACGTGCATCCCACCGTTTTGTGCAAGTTGTTGAAAAATTTGATGCCACTGTGAGTGTTTCGAAAGATAATATGAAGGTTGGCGGTGATGAGATTATGGAATTACTCATGCTAGCTGCCAGCCCAGGATGTTCTATCCTTGTTGAAGCTTCCGGACCAGAGGCTGTAAACGTCCTTGATGCACTGGAAGAACTTGTTACAAGTAAATTCGGTGAGTCTGAATAGTTACCATAACGATATAAACATTTCTTTATATGTTTCTTGCTACAAATCCAAATTGTTGATAAATGAATTTAAAAAGGGCGAGTGTTTCTCCCCTTTAGCAATTTGATAAGCCCTTGGAGACCATCATGTCAGATTATATTGTAGCAGATATTTCGTTAGCCGATTTCGGCCGGACAGAAATAGACATCGCAGAAACCGAAATGCCGGGCCTTATGGCTTCCCGTGAAGAGTTTGGCGAAAGCCAGCCACTTAAAGGTGCTCGTATTTGTGGCTCGCTCCACATGACCATTCAAACAGCAGTTTTAATTGAAACTTTAACAGCGCTAGGTGCAGATGTTCGTTGGGTTTCTTGTAATATCTTTTCAACACAAGATCATGCTGCGGCTGCAATTGCAGCAACTGGTGTTCCTGTTTTTGCTGTTAAAGGTGAGACGCTAGAAGAATATTGGACATACACAGACCGTATGTTCCAGTGGCCAGATGGCGAACCTTGCAACATGATTCTGGATGATGGTGGTGATGCCACAATGTACATCCTTCTTGGTGCGCGTGCAGAAGCTGGTGAAGATGTCTTGTCGAACCCAGGCTCGGAAGAAGAAGAAGTTCTTTTTGCTCAAATCAAAAAACGTATGGCTCAATCACCTGGTTTCTTTGCCAAGCAACGTGACGCCATCAAAGGTGTGACAGAAGAAACAACAACTGGTGTGAATCGTCTTTATCAATTACAAAAAGCCGATCAATTGCCATTCCCTGCAATTAACGTGAATGACTCGGTGACAAAATCAAAATTCGATAACAAATACGGTTGTAAAGAATCATTGGTTGATGGCATTCGTCGAGCAACAGATGTGATGATGGCTGGTAAAGTTGCTGTTGTTTGTGGCTATGGTGATGTGGGTAAAGGCTCCGCCGCTTCGTTAAGTGGTGCTGGCGCACGTGTTAAAGTCACAGAAGTTGACCCAATTTGTGCATTGCAAGCCGCAATGGATGGATTTGAAGTTGTTCAACTTGAGGATGTGGTTTCATCAGCGGATATATTCATCACGACAACAGGCAATAAGGATATCATCAAAGTTGATCACATGCGTGAGATGAAAGATATGGCCATCGTTGGTAATATCGGTCACTTTGATAACGAGATTGAAGTTGCTGATCTGAAGAATTTCAAATGGAACAATGTTAAGCCACAAGTCGATATGATCGAATTTCCAAAAGGAAATCGTATGATCTTACTGTCAGAAGGTCGCCTCTTGAACCTCGGTAATGCAACGGGTCATCCATCATTTGTAATGTCAGCTTCATTTACCAACCAGGTACTAGCTCAAATCGAGCTTTATACGAAAGGTGATGAGTATAAGAACGAAGTTTATGTTCTTCCAAAACGTCTTGATGAGCATGTAGCTCGTCTTCACTTGGCGAAACTAAATGCAAAACTAAGTGAACTATCTGAAGAACAAGCCGATTATATTGGCGTCAAAACAGATGGTCCATACAAGCCAGAACACTACAGATATTAATTTTTAACTTTGTATACACAACATATTGTGGCCGCGCTCTTGACTCTTCGGGCGCGGCTTCTTTTTTCTCGGTTTCCCCTTCACGCTGATTCCCAATAGGGTTATATTTTACAAAGATGATTCGATTTGCGTCGTGGTGGTTTGCAAAATGGATCGGCGTTGTCTTATCAGATTGAGCGGCTACAAGGATCAGGACATGCCGGGTGAAAACTCGATACGGGAAACATTAACTGGCATATACCCATGTTATTTGTCTGGGTTGAAGTTGTTTGGGCACAAAGTGCTTAGATCTTCGAAATTACTCTCGCTTTCTTGTTCAGCGTTAATTTCACTCCCTACTATTGCCTGTGCGCAGGACGCAGCTATTCAAGCGATGAGCTTTGGCGCTTCACCAAAAGATATTCTTTATTTCTCGATGGTTATCGGCGCCATTACGGCAACGATGATTTCTGCTGTTTGGTTGATCCGCGAACGCAGCAAAGTAGACACTGAAAACACAGAATTGCGCGCGAAACTGCGTGATATGCAGGCGATTAAAGGGCGATATAATTCGCTCATTGTAGATTCTGGCCAAAAAGTTGTAATTTGGGAATCAAAAGACAAACCAACGGAAATGCTGGGTTCATTACCAGCTGAGTTGAGCATTCCTTCATCTGAGCGAGAATTTTTAAAGTTCGAACGTTGGCTCGATGTCCAATCGGCGACGAAACTTGATCTAAGTTTAGAAAAGCTCAGACATGATGCGGAAAGTTTTGATATTGTTATTGAAACCATTCGCGGTGATATGCTTGAGGTCCAAGGCCGAGTGTCGGGTGTGTGCGCATTTTTGCGATTTGTACCGCTCGGCGATGTTCGCGCAAAACAAGCATCATTAGTGTCTGAGCGTGATCGCCTGGTTGGTGCGCTCGAAACTTTCCAGAACCTACTTGATGTTATCGAAATGCCTGTTTGGATGCGCGGTTCCGATGGTAAGCTTCAATGGGTTAACGAAGCATTTGCACATGCAACAGAAGCTAAAAGCCGACAAGATGTGCTTGATCGTGGTTTGGAGCTATTAGGTGTACAGGCACGCGAAAACATTAAATCAAATTCAACTCCGGAACGTCCGTTCTATGATAAGCTTTCAACTGTTGTTCGTGGCGAGCGCCGTTTCTTTGAAGTTGCAGATTCAAAAAGCCCATCAGGGTCGGCAGGTCTTGCTGTCGACATAACAGCGGAAGAAGATATTCGCAGCGAACTTGAGAATACGCTTCAAGGTCATGTTGATTTAATTAATAACCTGTCGACACCAGTTGCAATTTTTGACAGGCAGCAGCAACTGCAATTTTATAATCAGGCATTCCAAAAACTATGGGATTTGGGAACGGACTTCCTCGCCGACAATCCTGATAACAATGCTTTCTTTGAACGTTTACGCGCAGATAGCAAGTTGCCGGATCAGCCGGGATGGAAAGAATGGAAGGCTGAGATGCTTTCTATTTATCATTCTGCAGACCCACAACAACATTTGTGGCATCTACCAGACGGTCAAACGGTGCATGTGCTTGCCAATGCAAATCCGCAAGGTGGCACAATTTGGGTATTTGAAAACCTTACGGAAAAAGTTGACCTGGAAACCAGATATAACAGATTACAGCAAGTTCAGGGCCAAACGATTGATCATCTAGCTGAAGGTGTTTGCGTATTTGCGTCAGACGGTACACTTGCCCTTTCAAATCCAGCCTTCCGGGCTCTATGGGCGCTAACTGAAGATCAAGTCAGTCAGGGCACACATATTAAGTCGATTGTTCCCGAGTGTGAAAAATCTTATCAAGGAACAGATGGCTGGCGTCACTTTGCTGAGATTATTACCAGTCTTGATGATCAGAGAGTGATTGTTGAAGGTCGGTTAGAGCTGGCTACCGGACTTATTCTTGATTATGCGCTTGTTCCCGTGACCGGTGGTCTTACTATGCTCACATTTGTTAACATGTCGGACAGCGTCCGCGCTGAACGTATGTTAACAGAAAAAAATGATGCTCTCATAAAGGCTGAATCGCTTAAAAATGATTTCGTGCAGCATGTATCTTATGAGCTTCGTTCACCGTTAACCAACATCATGGGCTTTACAGATCTTGTTCGCACACCAGAAATTGGTGTTCTCAATGAACGCCAGTCTGAATATCTTGATCACATCGCGACTTCGTCATCAGTCCTTCTAACAATTGTGAATGATATATTGGATCTTGCAACGGTTGATGCTGGTATCATGAAGCTTGATATTCAAAATGTTGAGATCACTGATTTAGTGGAGCGAACGCAGCGCCAAGTCGCTGACCGTATGAAGGAAAACCTACTTACGCTTAATGTGGACCTGGTCAATGCACCGGACCTTGTTAGAGGTGATTTCCAACGGTTAAAGCAGATCCTCGTAAAGTTGTTAGGTAATGCAGCAAGCGCGTCTCCGAAAGGATCGAATGTTGACCTGGTCGTTTATGCCGATGAAGATAGAGTTGTTTTCAAAGTCACCGATAATGGTGCTGGTATTCCTGCTGAGGATGTAGAGCGTATTTTTGCAAGGTTTGAATCGAAAGGCCAAAATGGGCAACGCGGTGGTGCAGGTCTTGGCCTATCAATTGTTCAGAGTTTTGTTGGATTGCATCACGGAGATGTGCACATTGACAGCATTTTGGGTGAAGGTACGACGGTGATTTGCACGTTGCCGCTTAATTGCGAAAACGTTGTGAGCCAAACTGCGTAGGCGGGTGATTTGGCTACGTCATCACAAACTCTCACTATAAAACTTGAAAATTTGGATGCAACGCAAAGATTTGCCGAAGATTTAGCTCTCATCGTCAAAAAAGAGGACTGTATTTGCCTCACAGGTGATTTGGGTGCTGGCAAAACAACACTTGTGCGAGCTACCATTCGAGCGGTGGCGGATGATCTAAATTTGGAAGTCCCTAGTCCGACTTTTACCCTCGTTCAACAATATGACTTGCGTATACCTATTGGTCATATCGATCTTTATCGTGCTAGCGACCCGGATGAAATTTTTGAATTTGGATTGGATGAGATACTAACAAATGGTGCAGCATTCATTGAATGGCCTGAAATTGTTGAAGACGAACTCCCAAAAAGTAGAATTTCTTTCAATATAACCGGCTTGGATAGTGTTCGAGATATAGAAATTTCTGGACCGGAAGATTTCATGATGCGTTTGGATAGAACGCAAAAAATCCGCCGGTTTTTAGATAATAATGGATATCAAACGGCGCATCGTGCGCATCTTCAAGGAGATGCATCATATAGGCATTATGAGCGGATCTCGGTGGATGGGTTAGAGAGCTTAATTCTGATGAATTCACCAAAAATTTCTGGTAGCCCAATTTTGAGAGATGGCCTGACTTATTATGATTTGGCTCATCTTGCGCAGGATATCATTCCGTTTATTAGGATCGCAAATTATCTACAATCCATCGGATTAAGAACGCCGAAACTATATGAGACAGATCTCGAAGAGGGGTTTCTTCTCCTTGAGGATCTGGGTGATGATAAACCAGTAGATATACAGAATATTCCGTATACGGAACGATATATCGCGGCAATAGATGTACTTGCCCATCTTCACGGGCAGGACATTCCGTCTATTTTAACAGATGACGCCATGGAGCCCTACTCCATTCCGAAATATGATGCGGATGTTATGGAATTGGAGATAAGCCTTCTTGTTGATTGGTATTGGGAATTTAAAACCGGATCAATCATTGAGCCGCAACAGTCAGATGTATATTTTCAAATCTGGCGTGAGCTAATTCATCGTATGAAATCAGCAGAAACATCGCTTGTTCTTAGAGATTATCATTCGCCTAATATAATTTGGCAATCTGGAGAAAGTGGCCTTGCGCAAGTTGGGTTGATTGATTTTCAAGACGCACAAATTGGGCCTGCCGCTTATGATGTCGCATCTCTTGCCCAAGACGCGCGCGTCGTTGTTTCGGAAGAGTTAGAGACACAATTGCTAGATCGGTATAAATCTCTTCGATTGGACCAAAGGCATAATTTTGATCCCGTGCAATTTGATGAAGCTTATAAAATTATGGCAGCCCAACGTGCCTGCAAAATCCTTGGAATTTTCGTTCGAATGAATAAACGCGACGGAAAATCAGAGTATCTTACGCTTATCCCACAAATTGAGCGTTATTTAATACGGACAATGGCACATTCCGTGCTTAAACCCTTGCAAAAGTGGTTTGATGAGGCTGATCTCTTCAGACGCTAAACACAACGGATATCAATTTTGAAAACTGCAATGATCTTGGCTGCTGGTTTGGGGAACCGTATGCGGCCTTTAACTGATAAGACCCCAAAGCCACTTGTTGAAGTTAATGGAAAAGCCCTTTTGCAATATTCGCTAGATGCAGCGAAAGAAGCGGGTATTGAGAGCTTAGTCATAAATGTACACCATCTTGCAGATCAGGTTGAAAATTATCTGAAAAATCAAGACAATTTTAATGTTACCATTTCAGATGAGCGTGATGAGTTGCTTGATTCTGGCGGTGGTATCGCTAATGCATTGCCGTTTATCTCAGATGATGAATTCGTACTTTTGAATGCAGATACATTTTGGTTGGATGACCAAGCAGAAAACCAGTCAAATCTCTCGGCACTAATATCGGTTTTTGACGAGAGCAGAATGGACATTCTGATCATGTGCGTACCGATATCCCGTACAACTGGACATACGGGCAAAGGTGACTTCAAAATAGATAGTCAAGGTAAGTTAGAGCGTTATAAAGGCGTGGAAAATGACCCGCTGATTCATGCAGGTGTCGCTATCTTACATAGGCGGATATTTGACGGCATCTCCGACAAGAAATTCTCTATCAATCGTTGTTTTGATACCGCAATTTCGCATGGTAGGCTGTTTGGTCACATTATGCATGGATCTTGGTTGACCGTTGGTACGGTGGATGCAATTCATGAAGCGGAAGCAGCAATTAAACGCATTGGCTAGGGAAATTGATGACACAAGACCAATCCCCCAATCTTTATACGATCCCCCCGGGCGTAGCCTTCTTGCCATCATTTGCGGAAGCTCTCCTTAATGGAGATATGTTTCTAGGTTTCAAATATGATCCAAGTGAACCACATCACTTAGCAGATATTCGCATATATGTGCCTACACGCCGAGCGGTACGCTCTTTGCGATCAGAATTGGCAGAACAGATCGGAAAAGGTTCGGTTATCCTACCCGATATCAGGCCGCTTGGTGAAGTCGAAGATGATCTCGGTTTTTTTGATATTGCATCTAATGAAGAGCTTTCTACTTTAGATGCCATTTCGCCAATTCAGTCGAAGCTAATTCTGGGTGAGTTGATCCTTTTATGGAAGCAGGCCTTACCCAAAGCGTTTCACCAACAGTTAAAATCGGTTCCCATGGTTGCTCCAGCTAACCCCACCGATGCGATCTGGCTGGCTGATGAATTACTTAGTCTAATTGAAAGTGCTGAAAGCGAAGAAGTAGATTTAGCTGGCATTGATCTGATTGATGCGGAAGATCATGCAAAATGGTGGCAATTAACATTAGAATTTTTAAAGATACTACGAGAATTTTGGCCGACTCGTCTTAAAGAACTTAATCGGCAAAGTATAACAATCCGTCAAATCAACATGCTTGATAAGCAAACCGACGAATTAATGAAGAAAAGGCATTCTAAGCCTGTTATTGTTGCCGGATCTACTGGCTCTTTGCCGGCTACAGCGAGGCTTATCAGAACTGTTTCACAACTTGAGAATGGCGCTGTTATTCTCCCTGGTTTAGATCAGAATATGACACCTGATCAATGGCAGCCGATATACAATGTTGCATCTAACAATAGTAATGCTAAACATCGGTTTGATCTATCCACTGTTGTTGTTCAGGGACATCCGCAATTCGGTTTAGCGCGCTTATTATGGCGGCTTGGCCTTAAAGTTGAAGAGTTTAACTCTGTTAAACAGCTAGCAAAGCCTAGTTATGATCGAGATGTTCGGCAAAAAATTATCTCAAAAGCAATGCTGCCAGTATCGCAAACACAGGATTGGTTTGATCGGGCGTCCATTTTAATCGATGACGAACAAAAGGCTTGTCGTAATCTTACTCTAATTGAAGCAGGAAATGAGCGGGAAGAGGCCGCAGCTATTGCAACGGCCATTCGATTGGCTTTGGAGCCAAATGAAGACAGCGATGAGCCTGATGTTGCACTCATTACCCCTGATCGAAACCTCGCGCGGAAAGTATCCATTGAACTGCTAAAATTTGGAATTACAGCAGATGATTCCGGCGGCATTTCATTGTTACAAACCAAACTTGGTAATTTAGCAATCATCTGTCTTCATGCATTGTTAAAAGCAAAAGATAACCTGGCTTTGGCAGCTTTGTTGAAACATCCATTTGCGCATTTTGGGCTTGAGGAAGAAGAGAGATTACGTTCGGCATCGGTAATAGAGCGTCTGGTTTTGAGATCGGAGAAGAGTTGTATAGATCCGGCTTTTTTGCCGAAATTACTTTCAGATAATTTTGATGCGCTCCTGGCGCAAAAACATGTTCCGAAATGGTTACGGAACATTTCTAATGAAGATATGCAACGAACCGGATTACTCGCCCAAGCCGTTGCGGATATTTATTCGGCATTTCACGGTATCGATGGCCAAGCTTCTCAATCATCTACCAATCTAAATCTATCTATCGGTCACTGGACAAGGCGTACGATCGACGCATTGGAAGCGATAACCCGTTCTGGTGACGGTCTGTTTGCAGTTTGGGAGTGCGATGAAGGCGGACAGCTTGCGCGTCTGCTTGAAGAGGTTGAGGCCTGCCCTACATCGTTGCAAGTTACAGGTCGTGAATGGTGTGACATGCTCGATCCATTGATTAGCGGACAGACGGTGAAACCCAAAACCGGCAACCATCCACGCGTGATGATTTGGGGTGTGCTTGAAGCTCGACTGCAAAATGTTGATACAATGATACTGGCTGGACTAAATGAAGGGACATGGCCAAGTGTTAGTTCAAATGACCCGTTTCTTTCTCGATCTATGAAATCAGAAATTGGTCTCATTCCACCAGAACGTCGATTAGGTTTGGCAGCTCATGATTTCCAAATTGCCGCAGGGACAAAACGTGTTGTTTTCACGCGTTCTTTAAAATCATCTGGCGCACCCACAGTAGCATCACGTTGGGTGCAGCGGTTACTAACTGTTTTGCGGCCCGAAACTGTTGAGACTATTCGAAAACGTGGACGTGATATTGTGGACTATGCGGAGCTTGTACCTGCACGAGACCAAGCTAAATCTGCTCAAAGGCCGGAACCAAAACCACAAAAGAGCTTTCAACCGAAGAGCTATTCATTTAGCGAGGTTTCAACCTTGCGCCGCGATCCTTATGCAATCTATGCAAGAAAGATTTTGAAACTTGATTTGCTTGAAAATTTTGCATCCGAACCAGATTTGCGACTGCGCGGCACGATATTCCACGCAATTATAGAAAATTATTCAAAACAGCTGCCAGATATACAAAACTCGAAGCGTTATGAAACATTTTTGAACTGTATGAACAGCGAATTCTCAAAACATGACCTACCAACGGATTTAGCTTTTCTATGGAAGCAGCGTCTATTGGAGGTCTCGAAATATTATGTTGATTGGGAGCATGAGTGTGATCAACTAAATGTCAAACGTCATATTGAATTATCCGCCAGATGCACATTGCCTAACATAAGTGAAATACATTTAACGGGTCGTGCTGACCGGATTGATATTACAACAGATAATTCTGGCGGAACTTATGTTGATATTATTGATTTTAAAACAGGAACGAGACCATCTGCGAAAGAGGCGAGAAGCCTTCTAGATCCTCAGTTGGCATTAGAAGCATTTGCCCTAGAACAGGGTGGTTTTAAGGGGTTTGGCGGTTTAAAGGCTGATAGTTTGAAATATGTCCGTTTTAAACCATCAGATCATCTTATCATAGATCAAGTTGAACAAAGACCGACGAAGCAAAACCCTGATACGGAATCTGCATCCGATTTGGGCCAACGTGCGGCAGATGAGTTGTCATCTTTAATTAGTGCGTTGGGTGATAATCGAATAGGATTCTTATCTAGAGCAATTCCGGTTTCTGAATTTGATATGTCTGGTGATTATGATCATCTTGCTCGGGTATCTGAATGGTCGGCCGCAGAAACGTCCGATATGGAGGATGGCTATGAGTGATCTTCCTGAAACAAAAAAACTAATCGGAGAAACAACAGCTCGTCAAATGCGAGCCGCAACACCTGGTTTATCGGCATGGGTTTCAGCCAATGCCGGCTCAGGTAAAACACATGTTCTATCACAACGTGTTGTACGCCTATTGATGGACGGTACAGCGCCATCTGCAATTTTGTGTTTGACCTATACAAAGGCTGCCGCTGCTGAAATGTCATTGCGGATATTCAAGATACTATCTGAATGGACAAGCCTAGACGATGTTTCGCTCAACGCAAAACTAACGGAGTTAGAAGGTCGGCCACCATCACGTGATAAACTGCTGCATGCAAGACGTTTATTTGCCGCTGCATTGGAGACACCAGGTGGTCTAAAGATTCAAACAATCCATGCCTTCTGTGAAGCGATTTTACACCGTTTTCCGCTTGAGGCAAATGTTGCTGGTCATTTTCAAGTGCTCGATGATGATGCGGCTAAGCAAATGCTAGAAGATGCAAGACGCCTCATTATAAATAGCTCTGCAAATGAAAAGGAAACGGATCTGGCAAGAGCTGTTTCTAATATACTTTCAATTGCTGGTGAGCATGGATTCGATCAACTCATTGGTCAGTTCATAAACGCTCGACACGCGTTGTCCAGTTTTCTGCAAAGAGCTGAGACAGTAGGTGGTGTAAGAATTCAGCTAGCAACTGAACTGGACATTAGTCCTGATCAAACAGAAGATGAATTGATAATGAACTTATGGCCGCTTCCATCCATGAGTGATGAACAAATTGACCTTTACTATGAGTTGGCGCATGAACGGAAAAATAAAACACCAAAAGATCTTGCTCAAAGTTTGAAAACTGCGAGATCTGAGAGATCGCCAACACTTAGATATGAGATACTAAAATCCGGTTTTTTAACCAAAGCGGGAAAACCGCGTTCGATGTCAAAAGCTGTAAATGCAGATTTATTGGATGCGATGCCCGATCTTATGCAGATGCTAAGCGATGTCGCGGAACATATTCTTAATATTGAGGATCTTATAAAACGTCGCTATTGTCTTGATGCCAGCGAGCAAGCACTGGTCATTGCAAAACATTTTATAGAAGCCTTTGAAGGCCTCAAACGTCGTCAGGCTATGCTGGATTATGATGATCTCATTATTCAGACGGCTAATCTTTTTCAAAAAAGCGGTGCTGGCAGTTGGGTGCACTATAAACTTGATAAGGGGATTGATCATATATTGATTGATGAGGCGCAAGATACCAGTCCCAGTCAGTGGAATGTTGTCCAGTCCCTAGCGAGCGAGTTTTATAGCGGGCTTTCAGCAAGAGAGGTCGAGCGAACTATCTTCGCGGTGGGCGATGAGAAGCAATCGATATACTCATTCCAAGGTGCACAACCTGAACGGTTTGATTATGAGCGTCGCCAAACATCAAGAAGGGCAGAAAATTCGGCAAATGATTTTGATTCCATAGCCTTGCGGGTGTCATTCCGCTCAACGGCGGAGATATTGGATATGGTCGATCTCGTTTTTGGTGATGATAGTGCCAGTAAGGGTTTGAGTTTCTCAGGGGAGGCCATCATCCATGAAACTGTTCGGCAGAACGCTCCCGGTCGAGTGGAATTGTGGGAGATGCTCGCGAAACAGAAGAAAGATCAGAGCGAAGATTGGCTTCAGCCATTTGATTCCGTTTCAGAAACAGACCCGGTTAATCTGTTAGCGCAGCAAATTTCAACAACACTGGAAATGTGGGTTGGAAAAGAGCAAATTGAAGATCAGAAAACCGGCCAGTTGCGCCCAATTACCGCTGGCGACATTCTTATATTGGTACGAAAACGTGATGCATTCGTTCCAACGCTCATCCGTACTTTAAAATCTCAAACAGATATACCAGTAGCAGGTACAGATCGATTGCGGCTTACAGATCATATAGCCGTTCAAGACTTAATTGCACTTGGTCGTACTTTGTTACTCAAGGATGATGACCTATCTCTTGCAAGTGTCCTAAAAAGTCCATTTTTCAACATCTCTGAAGATCAACTATTTGAACTATGCGCAAAACGTGATCAGAACACCTCAGTATGGCAAAACCTTTGCTATTTGGCGTTATCGGACGATGTTTGGGAGAAGATAAAAGTCAAAATTGAGTATGTGGATGCATTATCGCAGCGGCTTTCAGTTCATGATTTCTATCAGCACGTTTTAGGACCAATTGGTGGACGACAAATTTATCTCAATCGCATGGGGCATGAAGTGTCCGATGTGTTGGACGGGTTTTTAGATGCCGCACTTGATCATGATATGAATGCTTTGCCTGGTTTGCAAAGCTTTTTGGCAAAGCTTGACCAGTCCAAACAGGAAATTAAACGAGAACAAGAACAAGGTGTTGATGCGGTTCGTATTATGACGGTTCACGCATCGAAAGGTCTGGAAGCACCAATCGTATTTTTAGTTGATCCCGGCAGTTCTGCGTTCCACACGTCCCATGCTGCAACCTTGCGCCCTATCTCGGATGATTCTGATCAACAAAGTCTACCGAAGGGGTTTCTTTGGGTGCCGACGGGAAAACTAGAAAATTCGAAGTCCGCTCTACTCAAAGACAAACAAAAAGAACTCGCTGAGGAGGAGTATCGGCGGCTTTTATATGTGGGCCTAACGCGCGCCGCCGATCGACTGATTGTTTGTGGTTATAGAGGCGTACGAGAAGCATCTAGTTTAACCTGGCATGGGTTGGTGAGTAATGGATTTGAACGTGCTCAATCCGAAACAGTTAAAGAAATACATAATAAATTCGGTCAATTGGAGTGGAAAGCAAAACATTATTCGCGTGACGTAGCTGAACGATCCATTGATACATTACCCACTATTATGAACGAGAAGAGAAGCGCGATTGAAAGGCCAGAATGCCTTGATATGCTAGTTAAGAAATCACGGTCTTTGCCGAGACCACTTATCCCATCCGGTGCACATACAATTCTTGATGAGGAAGATATAACATCTCCACTAAACTCCCCCTTTCACAAGTCAGATAGTCCTTCGATTAATGCGCTTGAATATGGAAAAGCGATTCACCGCTTGTTGCAGGTCCTGCCCGAAATGAAACCTGAGGACTGGGAGACCCAATCGCTTGGGTATTTAAGAAATGCATTACCTAATTTGAGCGCCGAAGCTTATAGTGGAATAATAAACAACATGATTGGTCTGCTGAATGATGTAGAGTTTGCACCGCTATTTCACGGAGGTGGTGCATCTGAATTCTCAATTATGGGGAATATTAATGTCGCTGGTGAAGAGCGGATGGTATCTGGCAGGATAGATCGGATCGCTGTTCTAGAGGATAAGGTTTTAATTATCGATTATAAAACCAATAGTAATCCGCCAACCGAGCTTGCGGATGTGCCAACTTCTTATATCAATCAGATGGCTATTTATCGTGCAGTTCTACAGCCGCTTTATCCTGATAGGTCTATCAGAGCTGCCCTTTTATTTACGCGAGCGCCCCGTCTTATTACGGTTTCTGATGAATATCTAGAACAAGCTCTATCGCGATTGAGTTCAAATTAACTTGAACTACTTGAAACGACGCTCAATATGCCTCACATATGGGGTACAAAACGATTCCAAAGGAGCCCAAAATGGCAACTGTAACTGTAAATAACGATAACTTTCAGGAAGAAGTCCTGAATTCAGATAGCCCTGTTGTTGTTGATTTTTGGGCTGAATGGTGTGGACCTTGTAAAATGATTGCACCTAGTCTCGAAGAAATCTCAAACGAGATGGGCGATAAAGTCAAAATTGCAAAGTTAAACATTGATGAGAATCCAGACTTAGCAGCACAATATGGTGTTCGCTCTATTCCAACTTTGGCCATGTTCAAAGCTGGCGAAGTTGCGGATATTAAAGTTGGTGCATTGCCGAAATCAGGCCTGTCATCTTGGATTGGTGATGCGGTTTAAGCGCGCTAATCAAACTTAGTGATATTAGATTAGAGAGCTCGCATGATAGGCATGCGAGCTTTTACTTATACTGGTGGCGTTCCATTTGTTAAAAGGACATCTCCAACCAGATAAAGTGAGCCACAAATTAGGATGCGTGGTGCATTTTGGGGATGTTTAGCTGTATGAAGAGCCGATATTTTCTCAAAAGCGGATCGAATACTGTCAATGCTTTCTGCAGCGATCCCAGCTTCATTTACAATTGTTGCCAGTTTTTCGTTCGGAATACCAGCATCCGATGATGTGATAGGCAAGATAGCGGCGTATTCAGCCAAATCTTTAAAGTTCGCAAAGAAAGCGCTTGGATCTTTGGTATTGAGCATTGCTGAGATAAGATAGAGAGGTCGTTGATCGCGCTGATCTAATTGATTGATTATGTTGACAAGCGTACCAGCAGCATCTGCGTTATGGCCACCATCGACATAAATTTCTGGCATGTAGTTTTTGTTAAAGCCGGTAAGGTTTTTGAATAATTCACCCTTCGGTAAAGCCTGAAAGCGACCAGGCCAATAAACGTTGCGCATCGCTTCTTCCGCAGCTTTTTGGGAGATGGGAAAACCTGCGTCTCTTACAGCCTTGATTGCAGTTGCCGCATTTATATACTGGTGTTTACCCATAAGCGCAGGTTTTGGAAGGTCCATCAAACCGTCTTCATCTTGATAGACAAAGCGACCATGCTCTTCAGAACCGGCAAAATCTTGACCAAAAATAGATGATGCGCAGCTAAGTTCATTGGCGCGGGCTTCAATCACGTGCAATGCCTCATCAAAAGGCTGCTTGCTTACAACAACGGGGCATCGTTTTTTAATGATGCCGGCTTTTTCGAAAGCAATTTTTTCAGCCGTATCACCCAAAAGAGACTGGTGATCGATTGATACGGGCATGATCACGCTGATCGCGGGTTCTTTGATGACGTTGGTGGCATCAAACCTGCCACCAAGGCCAACTTCTATGATGACGACATCTGCTGGTTGTTCTGAAAATAGAAGAAACATTACGGCAGATAGAATTTCAAATACGGTTATTGATTGGCCTTGATTAGCTTCTGCTACGCGTGAGATAGCATCTGCGAGCATGACATCGTCAACAAGCTGTCCTCCACCTTCTCTGCCAATGCGAAAGCGCTCGTGCCAAGACACAAGATGCGGTGAAGTGTGAACATGTACTTTATACCCTTCAGCTTCCAGCAATGCGCGTGAGAACGCGGTGAAGGAGCCTTTGCCGTTTGTTCCGGCAACATGAATGATGGGTGGAAGCTTATCTTGAGGGTTACCTAACCGTTCAAGCAACATTGTTATCCGGCCAAGGGATAAATCATATCCCTTGGGGTGTAATGTCATGAGATGGTCAATGAGCTGATCAGCACGAGTCGGAAGATTATCAGACATTTAAATCCCAGTCTTAAGGTTTTTAGGACTTAGCTTCGTCTGTTTCAGCTGCCTGAGTATCTTGTGCAGGCGCTTTCTCATCTGAAGATACTTCAGTTTCAGCCGCTTCGTTATCGTGAGTAGTTTCAGCAGGCAGTGCGAGAACTTCTTCTAGCTTTGCGGGCGTATTTGCAAACAGTCGCAATATACGAGCAAGCATTTTTGGTAATTCATGACGATGAATAACCATATCAACCATGCCATGCTCCAAAAGATATTCTGATGTTTGAAAACCCTCTGGCAATTTTTCGCGAATAGTTTGCTCAATCACGCGTTTGCCTGCAAAGCCAATTTCGGCGCCCGGTTCTGCAATATGAATATCACCAAGCATGGCATAAGATGCTGAAACACCGCCCGTTGTTGGGTTTGTCAAAACAACAATATATGGAAGGCCAGCTTCTTTGAGCATCTCCACAGCAACCGTTGTACGCGGCAATTGCATAAGGGACAGGATACCCTCCTGCATGCGCGCACCGCCAGAAGCTGGAAATAGAACGAGCGGACATTTTTCTTCAATTGCACGTTCAAACGCTTTAATTATGGCTTCGCCTGCCGCCATGCCGAGCGAGCCACCCGCAAAGCTAAAGTCATGCACGCATGCAACAAGCTTAACATCATCTACATGTCCAACACCTGATACAATTGTATCTTCTAAACCAGTTTTTGCACGATAATCTTTCAGTTTATCAGAATATCGTTTGATATCTTTAAACTTAAGTGGATCCTGCGTAACGTCAACATTTTCAAGTATTTCAAAGTCACCATCAAAGAGATGTGTCAGTCTTTGACTGGCAGTCATTTTCATATGGTATTCAGATGAAGGCACCACAAAGTGATTTTCTTCCAAATCCTTATGAAAAACCATCTCACCCGTTTCAGGGCATTTGATCCATAAATTATCAGGAACGTCACGGCGACCCAGCATTGAACTAATTTTAGGTCTTACGTAGTTAGTAATCCAATTCACGTGTTAATACTCCAAAACAGGTTTATACTTATCTGGCGATGATAGATGTCAATTTCAACGAGCCGAGGCTACTCCAGCGGCTAAATCCTCAATTAATTTGGCAACATTGGTGTTTGTTTGCGCAGTAGCATGGCCATTTTCATCCAATGAATCAGCAATTGTGCTTACAATTGCTGAACCAACTACAACACCATCAGCATCTTGGCCAATTGCCTTTGCTTGTTCGGCTGATTTCACGCCAAAACCAACGCAGATCGGTAGATCAGTGTGAGATTTAATGCGCTTTACCGCATCGCCAACTTTTACTGTGTCTGCTAGCGCTGACCCGGTAATACCGTTCATAGACACATAATAAACAAAGCCAGATGTATTTTGCAAAACAGTCGGTAAGCGTTTCTCATCTGTTGTTGGTGTCGCCAAGCGAATGAAATTAATTCCTTTCGCAATAGCTGGAATACATAATTCATCATCCATTTCAGGTGGTAGATCGACAATGATAAGACCATCGATCCCAGCTTCTAGCGCAGCATCTAAAAAGCGCTCCACTCCATAGATGTAAATCGGATTATAATACCCCATCAATACAATCGGTGTATCAGCGTCAAATTTACGAAATTCCCGTGCCATATTGATGGTTTTTTGCAATGTTTGGCCACCTTTGAGGGCGCGCCGCGCCGCCATCTGAATAGCCGGACCATCTGCCATTGGGTCAGAAAATGGCATCCCAAGTTCAATGACATCCGCACCGGATTTAGATAGTGTTTTCATGATCTCCAGCGATGCATCATAACCGGGATCTCCTGCCATAAAATAGGTGACAAGCGCAGGACGGTCTTCCTTAGCCAAGTCCGCAAATCTTTTATCCATACGTGCAGTCATTATAGCTCTACTCCCAAATGCTTTCCGACGGTGAACACGTCTTTATCACCGCGTCCGCAAAGGTTCATAACAATGATCTGATCTTTACCCATTTTAGGTGCGCGTTTCATTACTTCCGCAAGAGCATGGCTTGGTTCAAGCGCAGGAATAATGCCTTCAAGGCGGGTTAGAAGTTGGAATGCTTCTAATGCCTCATGATCCATAATAGGCACATATTCAACACGGCCCGTATCGCGAAGCCATGAATGTTCTGGGCCGATACCAGGATAATCAAGACCTGCGGAGATCGAATGACCTTCTTCAATTTGGCCATCATCATCTTGCAAGAGATATGTTCTATTGCCATGCAAAACGCCGGGTGAACCAGCAGTTAGTGACGCACAATGTTCATCACTATCGAGACCCTTACCACCAGCTTCTACACCAACAATTTTGACATCTTTATCATCAAGGAATGGATGGAATAGACCAATAGCATTGGACCCGCCACCCACAGCAGCAACTAGCATGTCCGGCAGGCGACCTTCACGTTCCATCATTTGCTCTTTAGCTTCCATACCGATAACGGACTGGAAGTCACGCACCATTTCTGGATATGGGTGAGGGCCAGCTGCTGTGCCAATAATGTAATAGGTATCATCGACATTGGTTACCCAATCACGCAAAGCTTCATTCATCGCATCTTTGAGCGTCCCATTACCGGCGGTAACGCCAATCACTTCAGCACCCAGCAACTTCATACGAAACACATTTGGTGCCTGGCGCTCAATATCTTTTGCACCCATGTAGACAACACAAGGCAGACCAAAACGAGCGGCAACTGTGGCCGATGCAACGCCGTGTTGACCAGCACCTGTTTCAGCAATAATGCGCTTCTTTCCCATACGCTTGGCAAGAAGAATTTGCCCGAGGCAATTGTTGATTTTATGAGAACCTGTGTGGTTTAACTCGTCGCGTTTAAAATAGATTTTTGCACCGCCAAGTTCTTCGGTCAGGCGCTCTGCAAAATAAAGCGGGCTGGGACGACCTGTATAATGCTTATTTAGATCTTCAAGTTCATCCTTAAATGTAGGGTCTGATTTTGCCACTTCCCAGTGATCCTGCAAATCAAGAATGAGAGGCATCAATGTTTCGGCAACAAAACGACCTCCATAGATGCCAAAACGTCCATCTTCATCAGGACCTTCCCGATAAGAATTCGGAATATTTTGTTCGCTCAAGGCCGTTCTCCCAATAGCTTTATTTACTGCTTGATGCCCCAAATTCTTATTGATGGTTTGAAAGAAGTTAGTCATCAAGGTTTTATCTTTTACGCCCGGCGAGCTTTCAATTCCAGAAGAAAGATCAAGCCCAAACGCATTTGTACTTTCAATTGCTATGCCAACATTATCAGCATTTAGTCCGCCTGAAAGCATATATTCAATCTCTGGATCAAGTGTATCAAGCAGAGTCCAATCAAATGATACCCCATTGCCACCAGGTAATTCAGAATTTTTGGGGGCTTTCGCATCAAACAACATACGATCAGCGATACCAATATACGGCTTTATTTTGTCAAGATCTGTAGCGCTCTGTATTGAAAAAGCTTTCATAACTGGTAAGCCGTAGCGATGTTTAACTTCTGCTACGCGATCTGGTGTTTCCTTACCGTGTAGTTGTAACATATCTGGCTGAAGGCCAGTTACGATTTCATCAAGATACTCGTCACTCGCATTTACCGATACGGCCACGATCTCAGCCTTGCCGCGTGCGGGTACTGCTGCATCACTGGCTTGCTGAACCGTCACATGTCGCGGGCTTTTTTCAAAGAATATAAATCCGATCTGATCAGCGCCGTTTTCAACAGAATGGGCCACGATTTCGGCAGATTTCAAACCACATGTTTTGATCGTAAGTTTCATAATTCCGCAAGTGCCATGAATAGCGCAAAGAGTCGAGTATTTTGATAGGTTTGAAGATGATTCAGCGTAATTTAGTTGAAATTTATGGCGTGAAGAAGACTACCATTTTTCTTTAGCCACTTTTTTGCATCCTGAGTATGCGGGCAAAGGTTCTCGCATAATTGCCAAAATTGTGGTTCGTGGTTCATTTCAACAAGGTGAGATACCTCGTGTGCAGCTAGATAATCCAGCACAAATGGCGGCGCCATGATTATTCGCCATGAGTAAGATAGACTGCCATCTGATGAACAAGAACCCCAACGACTTTTCGTATCGCGTAGGCTGATGGACTTAAAAGAGCGCCCTATTTTTTCAGCGTGATAATGTGTCGATTTTTCGAGATCTTTGCGTGCTTCTGATTTTAAAAAATCCGAAATGCGTCGTTTAAGGTGTGGCACATCCCCAGAAACTCTAAGGATAAATTCTCCATCCAACTGAACAGTTTCAGTTATTCCGCGAATTTTCCCTGTGCGTTCTATAAGATGATCTTGGCCGCGAATTTTAATATATCCACCCTCAATGAGTTCATCATCTTTGGGAAACTTGGCTAGCTTTGTTAAAATCCAGCCATGGTACTTCTCCAAAAATTCATTAATCTCATGTTCGGGAAGTTTTCGCGGGATCGTAAGGCTTAGTCCCCGCCCGCCAGGATCAATGCGTAAGGTGATGCGCTTCGCGCGCGCGTGGGGACGAATCTTGAGTGGTAATGATCGATCACCAACATCAATAAATCTGTCTTGGGGCCTATCATTGGCTGTTTTCTTCAAAAAGGAGAGCATGCAACCATTTTAACTGATTCGTTTTGCGTAGAATAATTTAATCATTCTAACGAAGAAAAACGGCGCTAAAGCGCCGTATCATCTAATCTATCAGTCAGTTGTTTTTGGAACTGACGATTTTTTGTTTTTTTTGCCTGACTTGGATCGAGATTGCATAAATGCATCAAACTCTTCTTTGTCACGCGCTCTGCGTAAATCACGCATATGTGCGTCAAATTCTTCACGCATTGCATCAAGCTTACGACGTTCTTCGTCCAAACGTTGAAGTTCTTCATCTCGCCATTCGTCAAAAGCCATATTGCCCGAATTGTAATGTGAGCGGCTTCGACCAAATCCAGAACCAGATCTACGACAAGATCTGAAGAATCCATCTGTTGCATTATTCATTTCAGATTTAAATTCATCCAAACGTTCACCCCAAATAATATAGGCGATCATGGCAAGACCAAGCGGCCAAAAAACCATAAAGCCCAATACCATCAGAGCGATGGTTACAGGCGTCCATGCGGGACGTACTAGTGCTGATTGTATCATTTTTTATCCTCATGTTGGTGAGGCATTTGTGCCTCCTTACAATATAGATGTTGTGAGGCAGATGGATAAATTCAACCACGTAAGAAGGTCATTCGCAATAAATTACAGAAAATTATAATGGAAAATAAATTAGAATCAATAACTTACACATATTCTAGATTTAGATAAATTTTTCAATAAATCGGAAAACCAATGTAACTCTAACCGACCTTGTTATTAAGATTTGCAGTAAACTTTAAAATACGGGGCGCAATTTCTTTTCTAAATCGGGAGCCGGAAAACACACCATAATGCCCAACATCTGGTTGCATATAGTGTTCACGTTTAGTCTTAGGAATATTAGGGCAAAGAGTATGTGCTGCTTGGGTTTGCCCAACACCAGTAATATCATCATTTTCGCCTTCGATTGTGAAAAGAGCGCACTTCTTGATGCTTCTTGTGTCAACAAGTTCGCCGCGATGCATCATTTCACCTTTCGGCAACGCATGTGTAATGAACACAACGTCAACCGTTTGAAGATAGAACTCCTCGGTTAAATCCATTACAGCCATATATTCATCATAAAATTCACGATGTTTTTCTGCTGTATCTCCATCACCCTTGACCAGATTCATGAAGAACTTACTCTTTGCTTCAACATGCTTATCCAAGTTCATAGACATGAAGCCTGATAGTTGAAGAAATCCTGGATAAACACGACGACCAAAACCTTTAAGCGGCCAAGGCACTGACATGATTACGTTTTCTTCAAACCAAGACAATGGTTTGGATTGAGCGAGTTTATTCACTCCGGTTGGATTCACACGCGTATCAATGGGGCCACCCATGAGGGTCATGGAGCGAGGCGTATTCTTACTCTTACGTGCTTCCATAAGTGAGACCGCAGCTAACACAGGCACAGACGGCTGGCAAACTGACATGACATGTGTATCTGGTCCCAATGTGTCAAACATATCAATTATGTAGTCGATATAATCATCAAGATCGAAGCTACCGACGGCTTTTGGAACAATGCGAGCGTCCGTCCAATCTGTTATATAAATTTCAGCATGTGGAAGGAGTGTTTCAACTGTTCCCCGCAAAAGTGTTGCGTAATGACCGGACATTGGAGCTACAAGGAGAATTTTTGGCTGTGACTTGCAGCTTTTTGGAAGGTCTCGCTTGAAATGCAGGAGATCACAAAAAGGTTTCGACCAAATAATATTTTCTTCGACGGCGACTGTCTTGCCATCGATCTGCGTAGTTTCCAATCCAAAATCTGGCTTACCATAACGACGTGTCGTGCGTTCAAATACTTCTAGGCCTGCGGAAAGAGAGCGTACCATTGGCGATTTGGAAAAGGGATTGGCAGGGCTCTCGTAAGCAAATCGGAGCGCATCTGCATAGGCACGCATCGGAGCAATAGCCGCATGATTAAGCTCATGAAAGTTATAAAACATATATATAGCCGCCTTTATAGTTTTCCGCATTTGGATGGATCAAGTTAGCATGCTCCGTGTGTATTGCAACGCAACAATGTGTGAAAATGGTACCAAATCGGCATTAAATATGCGTTATTTGCAATTCTTCGTCTCAAATTTCGTATCTAGGAGTAGATAATTCAATGTTTTGGATTGGAGGTTATTTACATATTTGACGGATTAGCTCTTGATTTTTGCCATATAATGTCGATATGCAGTTGGAAATTCAAAAATTGTAAAAAGTGAGAATTCCGAACAATGAGTCAGGAAGCCCCCGAAAATAGTGGTTCTGAAAACGTTGATAACAAACTTGAAGAAATTCTTGAGGCGTTAAACAAGGCTGAAGAAAAGATCGACGCTTCCTCGTTGAATGAAGAAGAGGCAGGCGAAGCTGATCAATCTAATGATCATGAAGTGCTTGAAAAACTCTTGCTTGAAAACCAGACGCTTAAAGATGATGCGCTTCGTGCAGTTGCTGACATGCAAAACCTGCGGAAACGCACGCAGCGTGAAATACAAGATGCTAAAACATTTTCTGTTTCTAGTTTTGCAAAAGATATGCTTGGTGTTGCGGATAATTTACGTCGTACGATTGAAGCTGCTCCAAAAGCAGAAGATGGCGCTGCAGATGAAAATCTGAAAGCGCTATTGGAAGGCGTTGAAATGACTGAGCGTTCAATGCTTTCTGCATTGGAACGACATGGTGTTAAGAAGCTTGACGTAATGGGTAAGAAATTTGATCCAAATTTCCATCAAGCGATGTTCGAAGTTCCTGATACAGAAACACCAAACAACACGGTGGTTAATGTGGTGCAGGATGGTTACGTTATTGGCACCCGTGTTTTACGACCAGCAATGGTTGGTGTCGCCAAAGGTGGACCTAAAATTGTCGAACAAGATATTGATTCTAAAGAATAACTTGGACATTATTGGTTTTAAAGATCGATAGGTCTAATTTTTCAATTCAGCTCCTTACTTTCAGGTGATGATTCATCTGGAAATGTATTCCCTTGCGCACTGATTCCATGCATTTTGATTAACGCAAGAATCGGGTGGTTTGAATAGGGGTGAATTTAATAAAGCATAGTCGTGCAAAACAGAAAGGCATGATTATGGAACTAAAAAACAAAACAATCATTATTACTGGCGCAAGCAGTGGTATCGGCGCTGCCGCCGCTCTGCTTTTTGCCTCGGAAGGCGCTAACGTAGTTCTCGGCGCAAGGCGTAAAGCCGAATTGAAAAAAGTAGTTGATCAAATTATTCTTAGTAATGGCAAAGCATCCTGCTTTATCGGTGATGTGACTGACGAAGCCTATTCCAAGCAGCTCGTGGATCATGCATTAGAAAAGTATGGCAAACTTGATGGTGCATTTAATAACGCGGGAATCATGGGGAACATGGGTCCGGTTTCTGAGATGGATTCAGCAAATTGGGATGCTGTAATTGCGGCCAACTTATCCAGCGCATTTTATGCTTCTAAAGCCCAAATACCAGCAATGATTACACAGGGAAAAGGAGCTATTGTGTTCACTAGTTCTTTTGTCGGGTCCAGCAATGGCGGTATGCCGGGAATGGCCGCTTATGCTGCCTCAAAAGCTGGGATGACCGGATTAACGCAGGCGCTTGCATCTGAACATGCTGGCGAGGGTATCCGTGTAAACGCTATCCTTCCTGGAGGAACAAAAACTGCAATGGCGGGAGATGATCCCGATACTCAGGAATTTATTGCGAACTTGCATCCGTTGAAACGCCTGGCTGACCCAAAAGAGATTGCGCAATCGGCGTTATACTTGTTATCTGATCGATCAAGTTTTGTAACAGGCGCACAGCTTAGCATTGATGGCGGAATATCTGTTCGGTTGCTTTAATCTTACGCTGCTGGCAATTGTGTAGCCAGCAGCTTTATTGTTAAAATTGATACTTCGATCAACCTGTTATTGTGCGTTAGTTTATTTCAGAATACCGGATTCTTTAACAAGATCTGGAATTGATACTTGCAGTCTTGGTCCAATATACTGAATGACTTGCGATGCAATAAAGTTTCCTAATTTGGCACATGTTTCCAAGTCATGATCGTGGGTAAAGCCATATAAGAAACCAGCTGCATAAAGATCGCCAGCGCCAGATGTATCAACAATATTTTCGACATGATGGCCATCTACGATAATAGTTTCATCTCCATTGATAACGATCGAGCCTTTTGGGCCACGTGTCACGGTCGCAAAATTGCAATCGCGGCGCAGATTTTCAACCGCTACATCAAAACTATCGGTCTCGTAGAGAGATTTTACTTCATCTTCATTGGCAAAAACGATGTCAATCGTACCTGTTCTAATAAGGTCCAAAAACTCTACGCGATGACGATCAACACAAAAAGAATCAGAGAGTGATCCGGCCACCAATCGGCCATTCTCATGAGCTATCTTTGATGCCAAGCGGATGGCATCTTTTGCACGCGGCGGATCCCACAGGTAGCCTTCGAAATATGTAACCTTTGAATCAGCTACGACTTGCACATCGATATCTTCTGGCCCGATCTCAACGCAAGCACCAAGGTAGGTGTTAAATGTTCGTTCCGCATCAGGTGTAACAAACACCATGGATCTAGCAGTCGGTGGTGTTCCGTCTAATGGCACACTTTCAAATTGCGTGCCAATGGCACGAATGTCATGGGTAAAAATCTCACCGAGTTGATCATTGGAAATTTTTGCAAACAAAGCTGTTTTTGCGCCAAATCCTGCTGCGCCTGCGGCGGTGTTGCAAGCACTTCCGCCAGATGTTTCAATGGCCGGTCCCATGCGTGCATATAGTGTTTTAGCTCGATCAGAATCGATCAGATTCATGGCACCTTTGATAATGCCATTGTCTTCGAGAAATTTATCATCACAACGCGCGATAATATCCACAATAGCATTTCCGATACAAAGGATATCAATAGATGGCATTTTAAGTCTCATTTTTGTTTTGATGGCGCTTTAGCTCGTAAAGCTTTTCAAGGGCTTCGCGTGGCGACATATCATCTGGATTGAGGCTTTGCAAAAGATTTTCTACTTCACTCGGTTCATTCTTTCCATGATGCGTTGGTATATCGGCTTTGACGGAAAATAGCGGCAAGTCATCAATAAGTTGTTGAGCTGGATTTTCTCTATCATTTTCTTCGAGTTGTTTTAGAACTTCGCGCGCGCGATGAACAACAATATCTGGCAATCCAGCAAGTCGGGCAACTTGAATTCCATATGATCGATCTGCAGTGCCAGGCCCGACTTCATGCAAAAAAACTACATCGCCATCCCACTCTTTGACCTTCATGGTGGCCGTCGAAAGACGGACCAATTTATCTGATAAGGCTGTAAGTTCATGAAAATGTGTCGCAAATAGTCCCCGGCTACAGTTTACTTCGTGTAAATGTTCAACGGCAGCCCACGCAATTGAAAGCCCATCAAAAGTTGATGTGCCGCGGCCAATTTCATCCAGGATCACGAGTGATTTTTCGGTAGCTTGATTAAGGATAGCTGCTGTTTCGACCATCTCGACCATAAATGTCGAGCGTCCACGAGCCAGATCATCGGAAGCTCCCACGCGAGAAAATAGGCGGTCCACGATACCAATATGAGCATGCCCCGCGGGAACATAAGAACCCATTTGTGCCATTATAGCGATAAGTGCATTTTGGCGAAGAAAAGTTGATTTACCACCCATATTAGGACCAGTAAGCAACCAAATTGCTGCGTTTTGTTCTGTTTCATTCGGTGAAAGATTGCAATCATTTGCAACAAACGGATCAGCTGATTGTAGTCGAAGTGCTTGTTCAACAACCGGGTGACGACCTGCGACTATGTTAAATTCATGTGAATGGTCCACTTGTGGACGGCAATATCCCTGCTCTTGGGCCAAATCAGCATTTGCGATGGCAACGTCAATTGTAGATATCGCATCAGCTATATTTTTGATTAAGGATGCATGTTTGACGACGAGCTCGCAAAGTTCGTCGAATAAGCTTAATTCTATTTGTATTGCTTCATTGGCAGAGTTTGCAATTTTGCTTTCAAGTTCCGCCAACTCTGTGGTGGTAAAACGCATAGCGTTGGCCATCGTTTGCCGGTGAATAAATTTAGCCTTTGCTTCATCATCTGATGTTAAGGCACTAGCGTTTTGTGCAGTTACTTCAATGAAGTAACCAAGCATATTATTGTGCTTGATCTTAAGGTTTTTTACAGATGTTTCTTCTGCATATTTGAGTTGCAACCCGGCAATAACCTGCCGAGATTGATCACGCAAAGCTAGGCATTCATCTAATGTTTCGTGGTAGCCTTTCTTTATGAAACCACCATCGCGTTTAAGCAGCGGTAATTCGTTAGAAAGTGTCTTATTTAAGCTATCAAGAAGTTCCGCTGGTAGTGAAGATAGATGTGTAACAGCATCTGAGATCTCAACCGGCATATGCCGATCCCCAAATATGGATAGAACTTCCCTTGACGTGCTAATGCCCATACGCAATGTACCGAGGTCTCGTGGACCTCCTCGATTGAGAGCAAGACGTGATAATGCACGTAGCATATCTGGCATAGCCTTGAGTGCTTCTGCAAGTTGTTCGGATAGCATATTGTCTTTGATAAACCAACTCACCGAATCAAGCCGAGTATTAATTTCGTCAGGGTCAGTAAGTGGTGACATGAGGCGTTCTGCTAAAAGGCGGCCACCACCTCCAGTTACAGTTCGATCTATTGCTTTAAGCAGACTTCCGTTTTTCTCGCCAGATAAAGTCCTGACAAGTTCCAGGTTCGCACGTGTTGCTGGGTCAATAAACAGATTTTGCCCATCTCCATCCCGAGAAGGTTTTTCCAATGGCGGGCGTTCATCCAGTTGCGTTTTTTCGATATAGCCGATGGTAGCCGCAATTGCTGCCAATTCTACCCGAGAAAAATTACCTATGCCATCAAGTGCGGAAATATCAAAGAACCGCTTTATACGATCTTCGGCAACCGTACTATCAAACATCACAGCGGGTTGAGGGACAGCTGTCGTTCCCAAAATATCAAATGTTGCGCGAAGATCTTCATCATGAAAAAGGTTTTCTGAAACAACCAATTCACTTGGTTCAATGCGCAAAATATCAGCTAGGAGTCTGGTCTTTGTTGATGTACAAACCCGAAATTGCCCTGTTGAGATATCTGCCCATGCAAGTGCGAACTCATGCTCACCACTTGTTTTAAGGCGAGCGGCTGTCATCAGATAATTTGATTGCGATGGGGTAAGAAGTTTTTCCTCTGTCAGCGTTCCCGGTGTGACAAGCCTGACGACATCACGCCGCACAACAGACTTGGCTCCACGTTTTTTTGCCTCGCTTGGAGCTTCTGTTTGTTCGCAAACAGATACACGGAAACCTAGAGCAATTAGTTTTTGCAAATAATCATCAGCAGCATGAACGGGCACGCCACACATGGGAATATCTTCGCCCATATGTTGACCGCGCTTAGTCAGCGTTATGCCCAGTGCGCGAGATGCATCCACAGCATCGTCAAAAAATAGTTCATAAAAATCGCCCATACGGTAGAACAAAAGTGAGTCTGGGTTTGTCGCTTTGATCTCAATGAATTGTTCCATCATCGGCGTCGCTGATGCACGGCTTTCTTGGCTAACAAGATTACTTAATAAATGGGGATCTTTAATAGATTTTTTGTTAGTCAAAATGTGTGCCGGCTCATGCGAATGCGGACAGATGGGAGTTTGCCCGTGAGAGAAAAATCATCTGCTCACACTAAACATTGGCAGGAGAATAACAACTGTAATAAGCAATTTCTCACAATTCAATCATGTGATTGATGAGTAATTTACTTAGGATTTAACACAAGTAACGCCCGTTCCTCGAAGGTTACAATAGCCACCGGGGTTTTTTGCCAGATATTGCTGGTGATATCCCTCAGCATAATAAAAAGTATCAAGCGGCTTAATCTCGGTTGTAATTTCTGAGGAAACACCTGCTTTACTAAGGTTTTTTTGATATTGTTTTAAACTTAATTTGGCGGCTTCTAGTTGAGCTCTGGTAGTCGTATATATTGCAGAGCGATAAGTTGTACCCACATCATTGCCTTGGCGCATGCCTTGAGTTGGGTCGTGTTCTTCCCAGAATGTTTTTAGAAGCTGTTCAAATGTAACTTTTCTGGAATCAAAAACGACTTGCACAATCTCTGTGTGTCCTGTTTGTCCTGTGACCGTTTCTTCATAAGTAGGGTTAGGTGTAATGCCCCCGGCATAACCAGTTGCCGTGACAAAAACACCATCAATTTGCCAATAGAGACGTTCAACACCCCAAAAGCAGCCCATCCCAAAATAGGCAGTTTCCAGGTTATCCGACCATGGGCCTTTTAAAGACATCTGATTGACAAAATGAAACTCAGATGTCGCTATGGCATCACTGCGACCAGGTAATGCGTCTGCCGTAGTTGGCATTTGTGTTTTTTTCGAAAAAAAATTCTCAAACAACATCATTCATCCTTTGCAACTTATCGCGTAAAAAAACGATCTTCGGGTTTTTCGCGTTTATAGCTTAGCGCATAGAACAAAAATGACAGCACTAAAAATACTACCGAACTTGGCTGCAGTAATATCCATTGCGCGACCGGGTCCCACGCTTCTTTTAAAAGATAAGTCTGAATGAGCGTTGTTGCAAGTTCCAGAGATTCCGGATTAAACCCTTCCCAAGATTCACCGAGAGGAGCAAGCGTTAGCTGACCGACAACGACCGAGTGAAGTGCATCCACAACCCCAACAATGATTGCAATAATGAGGCAGATGATACTGATAAAGCGGAAAATAAATCTCATTCGTTTTAAACTTTTCTGAAGGTCGTATTGTAAATCTTGGCATAGACTTAATTTACGTATCTAGATTGTGCAATGCCACCAGATATCTTGCGTCTATCAGCTTGTCGAATTTTGCAACAAAAATACTAGAAAGTGATTGCTAAAACATTGGTTCTGGCTATATTGCGCGGAAATCCTAGCAAGAACTACCGAGCTAGTGTTTAATCTTATCACCGTATAACGCGATAAGAACGGAGAGGTGGCCGAGTGGTCGAAGGCGCACGCTTGGAAAGCGTGTAGGCGGGCAACTGTCTCGAGGGTTCGAATCCCTTCCTCTCCGCCATTTCTAACTTTTGTGGAAATAGCATAGCGAATTTGCGGTAAAACAGGCAAATATTTGATCTGATGCCGCAAAGAAGTTTCTCTAGCACCAACAAAAATAGCAGCAAAATTATGCTGCTATTGATACTTTCCTTAAATGCTCCAAATCATTTTTGGATTTGGGAATAAGGACTACTATGCCGCAGGATTATGCAGGCGATTGTATAATATAGGTGAGTTTGAAGCCCCGCGAAGTGTTTTTGCACCGTATAGGACTGCCAAATCAGCAATTGGTTCAACAAGAATGACAAGCATATAAGCGGCACCGAATGACGCAACGCTAGACAGGTTTTCTGCGCCGAAGCCTTGGCCATAAAATGCCCAGAACGCAACCCAGCCAACAATGCCGGCTTGGTATGTTGTCGATAGCGCAAGTGCTTGTTTATAGGATAGATCCACATAAGCCGTTTTTGGCGCAATAATGCGCTTTGCAAGCATACCAACAGCCCAAAGCGGAACAAGCAATGTTGTTAAGTTGATGCCATATTGCGGCAAATCAATTGGCGCGAACAATACGCCTTGAAGAAGAAGGCCTGCCGCCAAACCAATTGCTGCGGCACCGCCGCCAAACAAAAGATAAAGGGTTGAGCCCAAAATAAAGTGAACTTCCGAAACGCCAACTGGATAATGGGGAAGTACTTGAAAGAAAACAAATACCAAAATGGTTGAAATTACACTTCTTACTGCTAGTGCTGAGATACCACCATCATGTTTAATTGTATCAAGTGCCATTTTTCCTAAAAGACCAGCAGCACCAACTGCAGTTGCATAGCTCAAAGCGATTTTTGCGCCATCAACGACGCCAGGTTCTACATGCATTATATTACTCCTTGTTCGCACCCACCGTGCGCGAGTTTAAGTTTTGGCCGATTCGGCCGGTTGCTGATGGCAGGTCTCCTGGCTCATGGTTTCATGTTTTTCTCACCTTCCCAGCCAAGTTGGCCAGTGGTATAACGAGATTAACAACCACATACAGTTGCGGGGGCAGCCATAGATTAGGTTCCTTTTGGATACGCCTTGCTATGTTCCCTTTTATTTTCGTCCGCTGTCTAGCTTTCAAAAACCATCTCTGTTGTTTTTGCAGAATCGCTTTGATTGAGCAAGTTATAATTCGCAAGTTTGGGGATTTCAGATCTGTTCTGATTAATGGGGAGATGGAAATGCAGTTAGAAACTGAATGCAATATCATTTATTACACGTAAAAAGGCGGCCAACTTGGCCGCCTTTTGTAACGCTTAGATGGCCTATTTGCCCCAGATTTTTGCGTATGCTTCACGGTATGGCGACTGGGGGTCAAATTGATTGCTATCACCCATAGCCTTAAGGCCTTCTTCCGTAACAAGTGCAGGTGAAGTTATGTAACCAGAACATGCTTCACCCTGGATTGCACGGTTCAACTCATCCACGAGCTGCCAACCTTGTAAATTTAAAGGCTCGGCTACGGTGATCGCTTGATACTGATTTGTGCGAATGCGCTGAAAAGCTGCCTCAGAACCATCGCCAGCCGAGCCGGCTTTAGGTGCCCCATCCCCAGCAATACCAGCTGCGGCAAGTGCAGGGCCCATAAAGTCAAAATATAAGTCATTAATAGCCAGGGCATGCGTCCATTTTGCACCGTATTTCTGCAATAATGACGTCGTCAGAGGGCCCATTCGAGCAGATGTATCGGCAATAGGCGTATCTACATACTCAAGAACGGTGCCACCCATTTTCTCAATGGTTTCTTTAATGCGATCTGCTTTATCAATCGCAATCTGGTAGGTTGAATCTGTGAAGATAACAACGGCAGGCTTACCGCCAGCATCTTCAACTGCCCATTCAGCGGCCGTTTCAGAAACAGTCATGGCATCCGTTGATACATTTGCGAAGATGCCGCCCGGTGCATCGCAGCCAATTTTTGGACCTGAGTGCCAGGATACCATAGGGATTTTTGCGGCTGCAACGGTTTCAAGCGCAGCTTGTTGTTCAACAGCATCAAAACCGTTGATAACAATACCTGCGGGTTGCAATGCCATCGCTTGTCCAAATGCAGCAGTACGGCCTGAAATTGAACCAGCGCCATCAATTACGCGTACGTTCCAACCAATTTTTGCGGCAGCTTCTTCAACGCCATTGGTAACACCCAAGATGCCACCGTTTTTTAGATCGCCAGCCAGAACAACAATTGTCTTATTATCTGCTGCTTTTGGTCCGGTGGTTGGGCCATCCCATTTCGCCATCTGAGCGTTCGCAGCCGAAAAGCTTGAACCTGCAATAATTGTGCCTGCTAGCAGGACTTTCATAAATGTACGTTTCAGCATGGTTACCTCCATAGTTGCTGATGAAGTTTAATTATTTTTTGACTGCGCCCTTTCGTCTTTGCGCATAGCCAGCAATTCCAATGGCGATCAATAATGTTGCGCCATTAAACATCGGCTCAACCCAGAACGAGCCGCCAAATTGCTGAATTCCTGAAATGCCCACAGCAAGAATGGATACACCAATAATGGTGCCCCACACATTTACGCGGCCGGGTTTTATTGTCGTTGATCCTAAGAAAGCGCCTACAAGAGCGGGGAGTAAATATTCGAGGCCAACACTTGCCTGACCAATTCTTAGTTTTGCCGCAAGGATAACGCCTGCCAGAGCCGTCATGATCCCTGACGCTACGAAGGTGCCAACAACAAATTTTCGTGTTGGAATGCCATTGAGTTCGGCAGCTTTTTGATTTGCGCCAATCGCATAAAGATATCGGCCCATGGGTGTATATTCAAGCACAAGCCAGAGCGCTATCGTAATGACAAATACGTAATATGCGGTGATCGGTAAGCCAAAGATGAATGTACCGCTGATGGAATAAAACCCATCGGGCAAAGCGCCTACAACCTGACGGCCACCAGTGTGCCATAAAGCTAATGCATAAAGTACAGTGCCTGTTCCCAATGTTGCGATGAAGGAGTCAATTTTTGCAACCTCAACCAAAACACCATTTAGAAAACCAACCAATGCGCCAAGTATAATGACAATCAATACAGCAGCAGGCCAGGGAACTCCGTAAAGTGTTTGAAGTGAGATCGCTAGAATATGCCAAAGCACAATTCCATATCCAACCGTTAAATCAATACGCCCTGCGGCCATGGGGATCATTGCAGCAAGGCTAAGTAGTGCAATAATGGCTTTGTCGGATAAAATGGCGCGAAGATTCAGCATCGTCGGAAAAGTATCCGGCAACATGATGGAGAAAAGAATTATCAGAGAGATGGTAAGGATTAACAGACCATAAACTGGTATATAGCGGACTAGTTTTTCTCCGAAACTCAAACCCTTTACTTCTGCTTTTGTTGGCTCAAGAGCGCCAGATTCAATAGATTGCATAACTAACTCCTACCCGCTTCAAGTTCGGGTGAATTTTGAGCAACGTCCCCAGCGGAAGCTGCTTGAATAAGTGTTTCGGTCGAAAGGCTAACGCCGGAAAGTTCTTCGACGACCTGTCCCCGACTAAAGACAATAGCGCGATGACAAATCGCGGCGACTTCTTCAAAATCCGTAGAAACCACGATCACGCCCATTCCAGTGGATAGTGCTTCAAACAACAATGCATAGATTTCAGCTTTTGCGCCCACATCAACACCAGCTGTAGGGTCCTCTGCAATCAATAATTTGCGGTTAGTCGCTAACCAGCGCCCGACAATAACCTTTTGTTGGTTTCCGCCCGATAAGGCTTCAATCGCGAGTGTTGGATCATTTGGGCTAAGTCCTAAATCACGCCCCAATTCATATGCTTTACTGTCTTCGGTCTTTGACGACATGAATGAGAATAACCCGCGTCCGGTAGCTTCAGGGTTCAAATAAGCATTCTCGCGAATGGTTAGACTTGGTGCGATAGATTCAACAACACGATCACGTGCAACAAGACCGACCCCTGATTTCATTGCCGCTCTTGGTGTGCTTAGATCGGGCTTCTCTCCATCAAGAATAATTTCGCCGGTAAATGGACTGGCACCGTAAAAACTGCGCCCAATTTCCTCGTGGCCTGCGCCGCGTAGTCCAACCAACCCTACGATTTCACCATGATTGATTTTCATATCAAGCGGGCCGGCAATACCTGAGCATAAGGCACGAGTTTGAATAACAGGTGCGCCAAGATTAACCCCTGGACGATCAATCTCCCGGGTTTTCTTACCCACGATAAGGTTAACCAATTCTGGAGGGTTCGTATGAGCAATGTCACGCATCCCGACCATCATTCCATCCCGCAAAACAGCAACGCGATCAGCAATTTTGAAGACTTCATCAAGGCGATGAGAAACATATATCATCCCCACGCCTGCTTCCTTTAACGGACGAAGCGCATTGAACAAGCGTTCCACTTCGTCCGCAGGGAGAGAGGCTGTTGGTTCATCCAAAACTAAAAAATCGCATTCAACAGATAAAGCTCTTGCAATTGCTACAAGTGATTTTTCTGTTCGGCTAAGGTCAGACACTCGGGTTGTTGGGTCAAAATCACAATTAACTTTTCTAAGTGCACGCGCTGCATTATCTTCAGCGTTCTTCCAATCGATTAAACCAAGTCTACGTGCAAAACCTTGTGCTAAAGCCATGTTTTCAGCAACAGTCATCCATTCCACCAAACCTAAATCTTGGTGGATAAATGCTACCGCTTGCCGTTCATCCAGTCGTGAAGGAGAGTGAGTATAGCGTGTTCCATCAATAGAGACATGGCCTGAATCTGGATTGTGAATACCGCCAAGAACCTTGATAAGTGTTGACTTGCCAGCGCCATTTTCTCCCAAAAGCGCAACGATTTCACCGCGAGCAACATGTAATGATACGCCACGTAGTGCAAGCGTACCGCCAAATGATTTGACGATATCATCGAAAAACAAGCCATTTTGCGCTGACTTTGGCATTTTATTCTCCTCCACCACCCAGTTAACAGTACCTCAATTTGCATGTTACCGGTAACATGCGCCTATAATGTCTTGCAAATATTATCAGAGTCAAGCAAAATGTTACCGATAACTTACTTTTTTAGAGCGGCGCGAAATTGGCAAAAAAATCAACGAGAAAACGAGGGGCAACATTAAGTGAAGTGGCTGCTGCTGCAGGAGTTTCCAAGATGACCGCTTCACGCGTGTTAAGAAATGCTGATGGTTTCACAGAAGAAACGCGCAACAAGGTTATGCAGCAGGTTGATCGTTTGGGCTATGTGCCTAATCGGATTGCAGCCGCATTTGGCTCATTTGAAACATCAACTCTCATTGGTGTTTCCGTTCCTAGTTTAACCAGTGGCCTTTATGGCCCGGTGTTGGATTCAATAGATCGTACATTTCTAAAGTACGGTTATCAGACGATGATTGGTGCGCACGAGAGATCGTCTGACACTGAGGAAGAATGGTTACGCGCCATTTTGGCATGGCGCCCGGCAGGTGTTATTCTGAGCGGTCGAAAACATACGCCAGCGACGCTCGATATTTTAAAAGCACAAGCTATACCAATTGTTGAGATTTGGAACTTAAATACCAGCCCATTAGATGTTTCCGTGGGTTTCAATCATTTCGATTGCGGGCACGAGATGGCTAGATATATGCTGTCTAAAGGCTATCAGAAAATCGCCTACGTTGGGGCTAATCGAAATGAGGGTGGTACCAATGAGACGAGACTTGATGGGTTTGAGGCAGCATTAAGTGATATGTCGCTTGGCTTGGTATCCAAAGAGATTTTGGTTGATCATGCAGGTTTTTATTCAGGTTATTACGGAACCGAAAATGTACTTAGCCGCACAAGTGACATCGATGCTATTTATTATCAAGATGATACGATGGCTGTAGGTGGCCTATTCTATTGTCAAAAACTTGGCATAGATGTTCCTGCCGATATCGCGATTGCCGGTTGGGGCGGGATGGAGGTTACCTCTGTACTCCCACGGAAACTGACGACCACAACAGTGGCAACCCAGACTTTAGGAAAGGCGGCAGCCGAGGCGCTTGTTGCCCGAATTCGGAATGAGCCGACAAAAGACGTAACCGTTGTTGAAACGCGCCTTATTCCTGGTGAAACTGTTTAACTAGGTGCAATCTAGGGTTTCTGAATACCGCTTCTGTTTAAAGTAATGGTGTAGAGGCTGGTTGTCGCTGTGATGAACAATTGATGCTTTGCTCTACCACCAAAACATATGTTCGAGACAGTTTCAGGAACAAGGATTTTACCCAGAAATTTACCAGTCGGGCTGATGCAATGTACGCCATCTCCTGCAGATGTCCATACATTTCCGTCTTCATCTAGCCGGAAACCATCGGCACACCCAGGCGCTACTGTATGAAAGTCTGTGCCGTCATCGACATTGTTTCCCTCAACGGCATAACAGCGAATAAGGCGATTGGCATTCTCGTCAAATATCTTTCCCGTGTCAGCCACATATAATTTCGTCTCATCATGAGAAAAGGCGAGCCCGTTGGGACAGTCAAGATCGGTAACAACAGCCGAAATCTCTTTGGTATCGGGATTAATCCGATAAACCTGACACGGGAGTTCTTGTTTGGACTTGAAGCCTTCATAATTGGTCATGATGCCATAATGCGGATCGGAGAACCAAATTGAACCATCTGATTTTACGATAACATCATTTGGCGAGTTTAGCGGTTTTCCTTCGAAACTGTCGGCAATAATGGTGATTGATCCATCATGCTCGGTTCGCGTTACTCTACGTGTGCCATGTTCACACGAAACAAGCCGCCCTTGCAGATCCCGCGTATGGCCATTGGTGTAGTTTGATGGTTCGCGATAGATAGAAATACCATCACCCGGGGTCCATCTCATGATTCGATTATTTGGAATGTCAGAGAACAGAAGGCAATTTGCATCTCCGAACCAGACAGGGCCTTCTACCCAGTCAAAACCAGTTGCTAATTGTTTAACAGGCGCATTTCCCAGCACATAGGTAGAAAAGAGTGGATCCGCTGCTTCATAGAACGACATCTATTTATCTCCGCATCAATTTTTGTTATCGATAACATATATTTTGTAAACAACAAGTGGAAAACCCACATGAATTTTAAAACAAGTCTCATCCTAACTCACAGCGCAACTTTGGCAATGCTTCAGGCTGCTGTTAATAAAGCAGAAGCTCTGGATCAGCCGCAATGTGTCGTCATTGTTGATGCAAGCGGCGAGCTTCTTGGCGAAATCAGAATGACTGGCGCAAAGTTCTTAAGTCGCAAAAGTGCCCTGTCGAAAGCATTAACGGCGGCATCCATTCGTGGACCAAGTTCAAATGTCCCAGAAGCTGTAAGGCCTGCAATCTCTGCAGCAACATCTGGTAATGTTACTGGCTTAGCAGGCGGTTTACCTATCATCAAAGATGGTGTTTGTGTAGGTGGTATCGGAGTGGGATCAGGTTCTGGCGAACAAGATATTGAGGTTGCGCTCACAGCGCTTGAGGCTGTCGGCGCACAGGTAGATTTCAGCTAAAGAGCTTGTCTCCACTTGGTTAAGTGGAGAACTCTATTTGGGCCTTCATTGCTTGGGTGCGGTCTCCGGCGATTTCAAAACCTTTGATGGCGTCATCCAGTTTCACTGTGTGGGAAATTAAAGGGCGTACATCAATTTGTTTTTGCTGCATAAGGCGAACAGCAATTTCAAATTCCTCATGAAAACGGAATGAGCCGCGTAAATCTAGCTCTTTGGCAGTAAGTGCCTGCATTGGAACTGTCATATCCCCGCCAAGGCCGAGTTGCATTACCAGGCCACGAGGACGCATGGTCGAAATTCCAGCAGCGAGAGCCGGAGCTGCGCCCGAGCATTCAAACAAGACATCAAAATATCCTTTGCCAGCTTTGTACTGATCAAGGTCTGCGCTTGCTTTGGCCATATTAATAACTTTATCTGCGCCAACTTTTGTAGCATAGGCAAGAGCTGCATCTTCGAGATCTGTGACTATAATTTCTGCAGCACCCGCTGCACGCGCTGCCAGTACACATAATGTGCCAATGGGACCTGACCCCGTGATCAGTACTTTCTTTCCTAGCATTTCTCCAGCGCGACGGACACCATGTAGGCAAACTGACAATGGCTCACCCATCGCAGCTTCTCCAGCAGTTAGCCCATTCGCTTTGACGCATTGGTTTGCATTGGCGACAATCTTCTCCCGGAATGCGCCTTGAATATGTGGGAACGGCATTGCTGATCCATAAAACCGCATATTTTCACAATGATTTTGTAAACCTTCGGCGCAATATTGGCAGTTATTGCAAGGTCGTGATGGTGACAGAGCAATAAGGTCACCAACGGCAAACCCACTAACACCTTCACCTAGTTCCTCGATGTAACCGGAAACTTCGTGGCCCAGAATCATTGGTTCTTTGACTTTAATTGTATCGCCAATTCCGCCATGATTGTAGTAATGGAGATCGGAGCCGCAGATACCGCCTGTTGCGATGCGAATTAAAACTTCACCTGCCTTTAGCGTATCAAGTTGAGTCTCTTCAATTCGAAGATCTTTAGCTTTGTGAATTACAATCGAACGCATAAAATTACCTTATGTAACCGGAGATAGTAGTGGTTTACCATCAAATTGAGCTATGAGATTTGCAAGAACAAGGTCACCCATTGCCTCGCGTGTTTCGACTGTACCAGAGCCATGGTGAGGTTGTAATAACACATTATCAAGCTCAAGAAATCGTGGGTTGAGATGAGGTTCACCTTCAAACACATCAAGCGCGGCTGACCCGACAGTGCCCGCCTCTAGCGCGTCCAGAAGTGCAGTTTCATCTATATTTGCAGCACGAGAAACATTGATTACCATCCCATCCGGTCCAAGCGCATTGAGCACGTCTTTGTTGATAATATGTTTTGTTTCTGCCGAGGCCGAGAGCGATACAAAGAGAATGTCGCTGTTCTTTGCTAATTCTATGGTGTTAGCGATAAACGGCCAATCTTCTTTAAGATTATGCGGTGCACGGGCGCTGTAGGAAATATCCATGTCAAAACCGGTAAGCCGACGCGCGATCTCATAACCAATTCGCCCCAGACCTAGAATGCCGACACGTTTTCCATGAACACGCCGGGTAAGAGGGAGCATGCCTTTGCGCACCCATTCTCCCGATTTTACGAAGGTTTCGGCACCTGCAACGTTTCGGCCAAGAGCTAACATCATTGCGACGGCTAGATCCGCCACATCCTTTGTCAGAACATCCGGTGTGTTCGTTACATGGATATTCTTTTCTTTTGCCGCCTCAATATCAACGGCATCAAAACCAACACCGTAAACGCTGATAATCTCCAGATTTGGAAATGAATGGATTAATTCACGATCCGCGCCGAGGTCACCACGTGTCGCGATCGCTTTAATTGATGAGCTATGCATTTTTATAAAATTTTCTTTGTCATCAACCTCAAAATATCGATGAACATGGAAGTGTTCTCGCAGCATTTTTTCATCTCGCTCCGAATAAGGGCCGATTTGGAGAATTTCAACTTTTGCCATTCAATGTTCCGATATTGCTTGTAATTGTTATCGATAACATATAGACGTGGAGCTAAACACTGTCCAGTAAAATTTGCCAACAGAATTCGAAAGTTAAACGATGACACAGAACTTATTTGACCTTAATGGAAAAACTGCATTGATCACAGGCTCATCTCAAGGGATTGGATACGCGCTTGCAAAAGGTTTGGCGGCATCAGGTGCCAAGATCATTTTAAATGGTCGAGATGTCGAAAAACTAAAAAATGCCGCTGATCAACTAAGGTCTGAGGGTATTAATGTTACTGAACTGGCTTTTGATGCAACAGATCATGACGGCGTGCGAGACGTAGTCGACGGATTTGAAAAAGAACACGGAGCCATTGATATTTTGGTCAATAATGCCGGTATGCAATTCAGAACTGCACTGGAAGACTACCCCGCAGATATGTTCCAAAAATTGCTGACTACAAATGTCGCTTCTGTGTTCAGTGTTGGGCAAGCAGTTGCGCGTCATATGATAGGGCGTAAGGCTGGAAAGATCATCAATATCGCATCAGTCCAAACCATGCTCGCTCGGCCTGGTATTGCTCCTTATACCGCCACAAAGGGTGCCGTTGGAAACTTAACAAAAGGCATGGCAACAGACTGGGCGAAATATGGTCTGCAGTGCAATGCGATTGCACCGGGTTATTTTGATACGCCGCTAAATGCAGCATTAGTGGCTGACCCTGAATTCAGTGCCTGGCTTGAAAAGCGAACACCTGCGGGTAGGTGGGGAAATGTAGATGAGCTTGTTGGCGCGTGCGTTTTCCTAAGTTCTGCCGCATCCAGCTTTGTAAATGGCCATACGCTTTACGTGGATGGTGGAATCACGGCTAGCTTATAAGCATTTTTGTATGATTGAGATCAATAACAATAAACGTCTCTTTGTGGTTATGGGAGTTGCAGGTTGTGGTAAGTCCACAGTTGGAAATGCTCTTGTTGGCCAACTTGGAGGAACTTATCTAGAAGGAGATGAGTTCCATCCTATGGTCAATATCAAGAAGATGAGCAATGGCGAACCGCTAACAGATGAAGATCGTTGGCCATGGCTAAAAATAATAGCTCAGGAAATGTCAAAAACAGAGGGTCTTGCTTTTACAGGATGCTCTGCTCTTAAGCGTTCATATAGAGATTTGTTGCGTCGGGAAGCTGGCGAAGGAATTACTTTTATTCATTTGTCTGGATCCAAAGAGGTCATCGCCGATCGTATGAAGAGGAGAGCAGGTCATTTTATGCCGACAGATCTACTGGATAGCCAGTTTGCAGCGCTTGAACCTTTATCAAACGAAGAAACTTCTATTACTGTTGATATCTCCTTCTCACAGCAGCGGATTTTGGATCAAATTTTAAGTTTAATAACAGATCAGAACAAAGGCAATTAGATGGCATATAAAGTTGGATTAATCGGCGCTGGTGCTATGGGTGGAGCAATAGGAACTCGTCTTCTATCTGAAGGTTGTGAGCTGTTTGTCTTTGATCTTGATAAAGAACGGGTAGCCGAACTTGTTGCCAAGGGTGCAATCTCGTCAAACTCAGCAGCTGATGCTGCACAAGCTTCAGAATTTGTAATTTTCAGTTTGAATGCGTCGAGAATTGTTGAAGTTGCTGCTTTTGGCAATGGCGGTGCAGTTGAAGGCGCAGGCCCTGAAACTTTGTTTATTGATATGTCCTCAATTGATCCCACTGAAACCCGCAGATTTGCTGAAAAGGCGGCAGAGCATAATATTGGCTGGGTGGATGCACCTTTATCCGGCGGAGCACCAAAGGCCCTTATCGGTGAACTGACATTAATGCTGGGTGGAGAAGGTGGCCATGTCAAGAAGGCAATGGAATGCCTTAAGCTTCTTGCATCCAATATGTCTCACATGGGCCCAAGTGGCGCTGGCCAAACAACGAAGATTATCAATCAAGTGCTATGTGGACTTAATTTTGTTGCGGTCGCTGAGGCCACTCAATTGGCCCTGGATGCCGGTGTTGATGCGACTAAAATTCCGGCAGCCCTTGCAGGAGGTCGCGCAGATAGTGCCGTTTTGCAAGAATATATGCCGCGCTATGCTATTAAAGATTATGACCGTCAAGGTCGCCTGGCTAATATGGTCAAGGATCTAAATTTTGCCCAGAATTTGGCATTGGAAACAAATACATCTATGCCTGTGACAGCGGCATGTATGGAGATTTATAAAATGTTGGTTGCGTCAGGACTGGGTGAAGAAGATTTGCCTGTTTTAATGGAATATTTCAAAGGGCCTGATAAGGCAAACTTTAAGTAAATGGAAATAGCTTGCAAAGAGGATCGGTCAAAGTTGGTTCAGGCGGGGTAGAGGAAAAGTTGTGAAGGATAAACCAAAACTAGCCACTATGGCGGATGTTGCAAAACTTGCTGGCGTTTCTAGCATGACTGTTTCGCGCGCCTTAAAGCCTGAAACGTCCGTTAGTAAAGCGACACGAGACAAAATTCAAAAAGCAGCTGACGATCTGGGCTATGTTCTTGATACAAGGGCCTCTGAATTTTCCTCAGGTCGCTCTGGTTTCGTTGCTGTTACGATACCATCGATAAACAATGGAAATTTTGCCGACACAGTAAAAGCGCTCTCTGACGTTTTAGCAAAAAATGACCTTCAGGTCTTGTTGGGTTACTCAAATTATCATGTGGATCGTGAAGAACAGCTTATCACTCAGCTTCTAAAAAAGCGCCCGGAAGCGATTATCGTAACGGGTGGTGTTCATACAGACAGATGCAGAAATTTACTTGAGAATTCGGGCATACCGGTCGTAGAAACTTGGGATATTCCTGAGAATCCAGTCGACCAGGTTGTGGGTTTTTCAAACGCATATGCTGCAGAATTGATGATCGAACATTTCATCAAGCAAGGTCATACAAAGATTGGTTTTATTGGTGGTGATAATTCTCGAGATAGCCGCGGACGTGATCGTTATGAAGGGTTTTGTAAAACGCTCGAAAAACACGGTTTAGATGCGAGCAGAATATCGTTTCAGGAACAGTCCCCATTTTCTATGGAACCGGGTGTTAACGGCCTAAAACATATCCTGAAAGAATGGCCCGATACTCATGCGATTATGTGTGTTTCAGATCCCGTCGCATTTGGTGCGGTAACCGAATGTAAGAGACTTGATCTATCAGTACCTGATACTATAGCAATCGGAGGGTTTGGTGCCTATGAGCTTGGTCTATTTTCAAATCCATCAATTACAACAATTGATGTTGGTGCTGCATTAATTGGACAGTTAGCTGCTGAAAAGATCGTTGATCTTCTGTCTGACAGCAGACGTGAGAGTAACAAGGTTGTTCAAACCAAACCGCGCCTAATTAAACGTCAAAGTGCCTAATAGTACGATTGTGGTTGTCAGTTTTTAGAAGTGCGCAGAGCATGGTTTACTTACCCTAACCCGCTATGCCTAAATATAGCTGTTTCAGGTTGTAAAAGTTGTATCTTGCTTGATCGGATCAGGCAGGATGGACAAATCGTATAAATCATCTAGATAGGTAAGATCCACTTGAGCGTTGGTGAATATGCTGAGGTTATCACTCTAAGTTGTGAGAGTTTAAATGAGTTCAAAAACCACTGTTGTCGTCGGCGCTGGAATTATCGGCGCATCGATTGCATATGAGCTGCAAAAACGTGGTCGAAATGTTGTGATGGTTGATGGCAATGCTCCAGGTCAGGGAGCATCGTTTGGAAATATGGCATCTGTTGCCGTGACTGAATTTATGCCATTGGCTCGCATGTCGACCTGGAGGCATATGCCTGGTTGGCTAATCGATCCGGAGGGACCGGTAAGTGTCAGCCCAAAATATTTCCCCCGCCTGATCCCTTGGTTCTCTCGTTTTATTCTTGCCAGCAATCCATCGACGGTTCAAAAGTTAGAGTGTGCGGGAGCCGAGCTTTGTCAAAGATCGCTGGCTGATACAGAGGAACTATTAGCTGAGATTGATGGCGGTGTGCGGGTATCAAAACAAGGCTGCTTGTCACTATATGCAAATGATCGTGAGTTTGCGGGGGACCGTGAACGTATTGAAATGCTTCATCGTCATGGGTTTGACTACGAGATAATTGAGCATAGCAAAATTCGTGATCTGGAGCCGGAAATATCCGATAAAATCACTAAAGCAGTTTTATTGCCAGACAACCGTACACTCACGGATCCATACCAAATGGTTGTTCAGCTTGTCGCAAGATTCAAGGCTCTTGGAGGTCAAGTACAACAATCAAAAGTTACTGGTTTTAAACGTGGAGCACGTATTTCCGGGGTGCATTTACAAGGTGGAACTATTTTAGAAGCTGATAATGTGGTGCTTTGTGCTGGTGCATTCACCGGCGGCCTCTCAAGGTTGTTGGGAGAGCCTATACCACTGGAAACGGAACGCGGCTACCACACTCAGATCATGGCTCCGGACATCACAATCAAACATTCGATTATTTGGCCAGCCAAAGCATTTATGGTTAGTCCAACGGCGGGAGGCATTCGTGTCGGAGGTACTGTCGAATTGGCAGGTTTGAATGCAACACCTAACTATAAACGCGCTAAAATCACAGTTAAGCATGCTCGCAAAGCGTTGCCAAACCTGAAAATTCAGAACATTTCCGAGTGGATGGGTCATCGCCCGGCATTGCCGGACACCATTCCAGTCATGTCACCATCAGCCAAAACACCCGGTGTCTTCTACGCCACCGGTCATGGTCATCTTGGAATGACTTATGCAGCAACCACGGCAAAGTTGATGGGGCAGCTAATATGCGGTGAGCGTCCTGATATTGATCTTTCGCCCTATAGTGTGACCCGGTTTTAGATGTTTATTTTAAAACTGTAGAATGAGTTAGAAATCCATTGGCTACAATAAAAGCTTCACTTTCTTCCACATGTGCCACTTGGCAAGTGTTTTAATTACAGCATTCAACCGCGGCCTATAAATGGCATTGTCGTTGCCATAACAGTCATAAACTGAACATTTGCATTAAGTGGAAGGTTAGCCATATGCAGAACAGAATCTGCGACGTGTTGAACGTCCATAACTGGTTCTGGTTTAATGGATAAGTCGGCTTGAGGCACGCCAGCACCCATCTTGGCTGTCATATCAGAGGCGGCATTACCAATGTCTATCTGGCCACAAGCGATATTGTAAGGCCGACCATCTAATGAAATTGTCCGCGTTAATCCAGTGATAGCGTGTTTTGATGCTGTGTATGGAGAAGAACCTGGACGCGGCATTGATGCAGAGATAGAACCGTTATTAATAATACGGCCACCTTGCGGTGTTTGTTTACGCATAAGATTAAATGCGCCGCGAGCCATTGTAAATGCACCTATAAGGTTGACGTTGATAACGGTTTTAAAGTCGGCAACAGGCACATCACCAATTGGTGCAGCGGGCACATTGTTACCAGCATTGTTAAACAACACATCCAGGCGGTTATGATCCTTTTCGATCTGAGCAAATAATGCATCAACATCTTCTTCTGACGTAACATCGCAGGCAATTGCAGAGCTTCTATCAGTTCCGATCATCTCACATGCTTCAATCAACGCCTGCTCTCTGCGGCCTGTTAATATGGTATGGTACCCACTCTGAGCCAATGTTCTGGCGCATGCAAAGCCGATACCTGAGCCACCACCAGTGATAAGTGCTATTCTTGTCATATTGTTTCTCCCATCCAATTAGGCATGCAAAACTTGCGTACCATATTGATAAGTCGTTTTTAATTTCGACGTCGTGTAGTTGGAATTATTATAGAATGTTATCGGTAACAAATATATAGAAAACTTGAAAAAATGGTGAGAAAACACGGACAATTGGATTTGTCAATTATGAGTTTAGCCAGAAAACAGCAACGTTGAACAGTAATGAACATAGCGATCTTTAAACAGTCCAGGATGGCGTAATTCTCAGAGTGGTATTGCCAGGTTGTTGACGGTCAATTGTAAAGAGTGGGCAAAGGCAATTTCATGCCTCCATTTCAGCGGTATAGTCGGCCCAGAGGCTGAATGCATCGTTGCGGGCGTGACGGTATGACCTCGCGGTGAGTTGGTAACGGCGGGTCGGAAGATTAGATTGATCTGGTCATGTGCAGACAGAAACCCCTGAGCCTGTCGATGAGACTTGAATCGACCAATTATTTTCTCTCGTTTGTGGGTTGGCCTGTGTGATACTTCGATCGCGTTGTTTAGGCCTTTGTGGGCGCGGTGCTCCGCGTCCGGTGCCAGTGTTTTGATAGGCTTGATGTAACTGCGTAATTTGTCGGTGATGACGACCCTTAGTTCGCCAAACTGGGCAACCAGTCTTGGGAAAAAGCGCTTTGCTGCCATGGCATTACGGCGTGTTTGCACCAGAATGTCTAGCACGTCACCATCCGCGTCGATCGCACGCCACAACCAGAGCTTCTTGCCACGGATCGTAATCACGACCTCGTCTATATACCGCTTGTCGTTCGGCCGCGGACGATCGCGCCTAATGCAATCTGCGTAATGCCGGCCAAAGCGATTGACACAAAGACGGATCGCTTCATGGCTAACAATGATTCCGCGTTCTGCCAAAAGATCTTCGACATCGGCGGTGCTCAAATTAAAGCGGTATTACGTCCAAACAGCGTATAATATGATCGCTCGCGGAAAACGGAAGCCCTTGATGCTGGGCAAGACTGCAAAATTATTCATCGCATTTGACTACAAGATGCGGAGACCTGAAACAACTTGGCAATATCCTCGCGGTAGATATCGACCCAAGTCTTCATTTAACGCAGTGAATCCGCCATTTGGGCCATAGGTTATGAGTTATAGAATTTGCTTCTATAACTCATGAAATGATGATATTGTGAGTTATAGAAAGGAATCTTATAACTCATGAGATGGAACTGGCAACACGAAGAATGGCCGTATTTCAGCTATGATAGCAATAAACTATCAGAGCTGGAAGCATCGTTTCTGCGCCAAAGCGGTATCGTTATTGGAGCGCTTAAACATGTCAGCACTGACCAATATGATGAATTGGTCGTTGATCTAATCAGCACAGAGGCCATAAAGACATCTGAGATTGAAGGCGAATACCTTAATCGAGATTCGGTTCAATCATCTATCAAGCGTAATTTCGGACTAGAAACGAAATTAGGTCGCGTGGCACCCGCTGAACAAGGTATTGCGGAAATGATGACCGTTCTCTATCGAACTTATGAAGAGCCTTTATCTGACAAAATGATGTATGACTGGCATAAGATGCTCACAAGTGGTCGCAATGATCTAACTGATATTGGTCAGTACCGCACCCATAAGGAGCCAATGCAGATTGTTTCCGGCGCAGATTATACTGCAAAAGTTCATTTTGAAGCCCCACCATCGAATTCAGTTAAAGCTGAAATGATCAAATTTATTGATTGGTTTAACAACAGCACTAAATTATCGCCGCTAACACGCGCGGGGATTGCACATTTATATTTTGAATGTATTCATCCCTTTGAAGATGGAAATGGACGTATTGGACGTGCAATCGCCGAAAAAGCACTTTCCCAAAGCCTAAAGCAACCAACATTGCTTTCTTTATCTGCTACTATCCAATCAAATAAGAAAGCCTATTATCAAAAGCTTGAAGAATTCAATAAAGGGATCGAGATTACGGGATGGCTTGAATACTTTGCACAAACAATTCTTGATGCCCAAAACTATTCGCTTCGCTTGATCGAGTTCCTGATTGCTAAAACAAAGCTATATGATGCTCTCAGAGATCAGTTGAACGAACGCCAGGATAAAGTTATAGCGCGTATGTTTAAAGAAGGCCCCGATGGTTTCAAAGGTGGTCTAAGCGCGGAAAATTATATCTCAATCACTGGAGCCGCGCGCGCTACAGCGACACGCGATCTGGCAAACCTCATCGAAAAAGGTGCGCTCAAGCGAACAGGAGAGCGGCGGTATACAAGGTATTGGTTGGATTTACCCTAGGCTCAGGACCCATTAATTATCTTGCAAAGTTACATCAGCTCTGATTCATTTTATTGACTAAGATGGAGTTTATAATGAGCAATCTTTACTGGTTAACTGAGGTTCAAATGCTGCGGCTACGG